>NZ_MSXV01000023.1 GCF_001945395.1 Pseudomonas sp. PA15(2017)
ACTGCTTTGCCCGCGACCTTCGCCCTGGATATAACCCATAAACGACAATGCCCCTATCAACCGATAGAGGCATTGTCTTCAACTCACCCTCGGACTGCTAGGTTTTCACACAGTCTGAACTGCGGGGCTTTTAATTTAGGTCTCTGAACTCCTTCGCCAAGCGAGCAAGGTAGCGCATGACCTTTTCCTCTCTGGCTCTACTGTGTGCGTCGGGATACAGGACACCCAAAAGGCAATATTTGTCTTCATCCAACTCGCCGCCCACATAGACCAGGGCCGCATCCTTATTAGGCGCACCCTTCCTACATTTGCGATCAAACTGCGGCAGGTTCGGCGGAAAGAAGTCAGGAGGTAGGCAGAGGTGTATGTGCATCAACCTTGCGTTGTAGGCCAACTGTGGCTGGGTGTACGGCACGTCGCAGCCAAAATAGCTTGGCAACACACCGTCGCCTTTGTAACGAAGGAAGTCGCCTAACAGGTCTTGCGCGAGGGTCGGAAAAAGCGTCAACGGCTTCGCGAAGAATTCGTCATACGTGGCAATGTGGAAGCCAACGGTGACGTTACCCACTTAAGCTTTCGCCAACCCAACAACTGCAGCCGTCGTATGCTCGGCAAGCATTTTCAGTCCGTCAGCGCTGGCATGGCCCGGAATGATGCTAGGAACATTCACTGCCTGCAGGATGATCATGTGCAGCATCGCAGCACTTGAGCGAAACTTCGCCATAGCTCGGCGAGCATCCATGTGCTGAGCCGCGAACTGCTCTGGAACCTCATAGCCCTTCATTATCACTTCTAGGCTACGAATTTTGTGCAGATATTCAGTAAAGTCCACAACCTGATCTGGCTGCACCCTTTCTTGAATTTCAGAGGCTGACAGACCTGCAGCCACTTTGACTGCCGAAAGAAACTCTTGCTCCTCTGCCTTGCATTTTTTGATCAGAGCGTGAATAGCTTCAGAAACAGCAACGTCCTCTTGAGACTGCTGGTGCGGGACATTTGAAAGCAGACCCTCAACAGGCGAAACCGTGCTGTAGCTGGCCATAACCCCAACCGCAGCCGCCATGATGGCGTGGTTGAGATCTTTCATTAAGCTCATTGAGCTGCTCCGATCAGGTGTATTCATGGTGACCCCGCGCTGCAAAACCGACAGCCGTGAATCCGAACGGCGCTATAGCATTCGCTACCGTTGACCCATTTTTGATCAAATTCGTTCGTTTCGTCAATGAAACATGGCATTCAACCATCATCGAAACGGACAGAAACCTCGGCCAAATGTCCGTTTTGCAATTGATTGCAAAATCGCCCGGCGACCACACCCTAGCAATTTTCGCGAAATTCGTTGAAGCTCCGGCCCTCAAAATCATGGAGGGATTATGGAGTTCCTGTCATCGCCAAGCGCCTTCTGGGCCTGGCTAGTAGGCATCGGGGCGGCGGAGGTCGCAAAGGTATTTCTGTATGTGCTCGCATATGGAGCGCTGCGCAATTGGCGAGTCATCCGCCAAAAAGTTGCTACCTACCTTCAGAAGTGGCGCCAGCGGTCATCAGCAAATGCAAAGGCTGCCGCGCCGACCAAGAAAACCCTGACAGCCGCTCAGCGCCTCAAGCGGCGGGATGAACGTGGCCCGATCCGACGTGCACTCCGTCGATACAAGCTTCGCGATTGCGGATGGATACGACGGTATCGCTTTGATGAAACCTGGATAAACCGCGAGGCCAACCGTGGTCACACGTGCTTCCTGATCATGCTGATGTGGTTCGGCTTCTGGGTTACGGCCATCGGCCTGAAGGAGGTGTTTCTTCTCAAAGAAGGGCCTCTAGCTTCAGCACCGAGCACTGCATTCATGGCTGCAATGCCCATGTATCTGTTCGAGCTCGCGTGGCTGCGATTCTCCGGACGAGCCGGACGGCTGATCACCTATCGAAACAAGGTGCGGATCTGGCGGTGGTGGCACTGACTTCTTTCACCAACCCCTGAACGCGTTGATGAAGTCAGCCACAAAACTGAGGCTGAAACAGAAAGCCACGAAGATCACCGCCCAGAGCATTTTCTTGAGCGGCTTCGATTGCTCAATGACTTTGAGGCACATAGGGATTGTCCTATAATCCAAACACGTTCTCCTCATGCTTGCTCATGGGGTTGAATAAAAAACCCCCGAAGGTGCCAGCCTGTCGGGGGTTTTGCTTTTTGGGCTGGCTGAAATCATTCAGCCAGAGATCGCGGGGCGATTCACTTCAACTCGTGCGCTTTACTCAACGCGCGGTCGAGGGCCTACCAGTGAGGGGTTTTGTTTTCCTCCTGTAGATAGGTCAATTGCTCTCTCCACGATATGTGACTTTAAACGCGAGCTGCTTTGCTCACGCCGCCTCGTCGGTGTTCTGCACTTCCATTTCCCAGATCGCGGCCTCGCCGGCGTCGAAGATGTTCGGATCGGCCAGCAGGCGGATGGACACGGGAATCACGCCGAACTCGGCGGCCTGGTTCAGGGGCATGCCGCCGTTGAGGCTGATGCGCGCGTAGAAGCAGGTGATGCGGCGTTTCTCGCCGTCGCCGGCTTCGTTGATCTGCTCGAACATCACGCGGAAGAACTTGCGGCCCTGGGTGAACGGCTTGATCACGTCCACGGTCGGGTAGCTGTAGTTCACCTCGATCGGCAGGCGCTTGAGGCCGCCGTCCGCCGGGGCGACGGTGGCGTTGATGGCGTCGGCCAGGGCGCCGCCGATCAACACGCGGATACCGCCCGGGGTGACGGAGTAGTCCACGCCGCGCACATACGGCGTCCCGCCGCCGACGGGCGTCACACTGGTGACCACCAGCGGGATGTTGGCCAGGCGGATGGTGCGGTCGACGTAGGCGTCGTGCTGCTCTTCTTCAGCGGTGCCAGCCGGCACGCGCTCGACGGAGCCGTACAGGGCCACGGCGGCTGCGGCCGGGCTGAAGCTCACGGCCTCGCCGGTGATGTTGATCGCGGTCACGGAGTTGACGCCGTCCAGCTCGGGCAGGCCGATACGGGTCGGGTCCTGGATGACGATTTCGGTCTGCTCAGGCTCGGCGGTCACGTTCTGCAGCTTGAACAGCTCTTCGAACACGAACGACGGGTACGGCGCGACGCCGCATGGGCCGCGGAAAAGTTGGGTGTAAAGCATGCTGGCGGCTCCTTACTGGGCGGCTTCTGCCGAGGCCTTGGCTTTGGTGGTCTTGGTAGTAGTGGGGGTTTCTGGCTTGGTGCCGCCCTCCTCGATTCGCCGGGCGCCGTCGGCGTCAGTGGTCTCGAACTGTTTACCGGGCGGCACCAGGCGGCCCTCGACGTACTGGGGCGTGATCGCCTTCAGTTTCATGTGCTTCTCCTGGCCTGGGGCCGTCAGTTGTAGGTCTGCGCGTACTGCACGCCGACGGTGATGGTGATGCTGTGGGTGGTTTCGCCGTTGCTGGCCCAGCGCGGAATGGCTTCGTCTTCGCCTTCCAAGAGGCCCGGGAACTTGCGGTCGGGCTGGTCTTGGCCGATGCCCAGGCAACGCAGGATGTCGACGTGCACGGCGTCGAGCTCTTCCTCGTCGCAGGCCTTGCTGAAGAACACCTCGATCTCGAAGCTGCGCGCGCGCAGCGCCTGGGTCACTGCCAGGTCGGTGCGTACGTCGCTGGCCCAGCGCACCAGGGCGTAGGGCAGCGGCGGTTTTTCGCTGGGCTTGTCTTGGGGGCCGTACACGGCCTTGAGGTCGGTGTGATAGCCGTTGGCCGGGCGTATCAGCTCGAGCTGATCGCGCAGCGCCTTGGTAACCTGGGCGGCCTTGTTCATGAGCCAGTGCCTCCGCCGTATCGGGCGATCTCTCGCCGCACGCGGCGTTCGAATTCTTGCCGCAGGAAGGTGTTCGTCCAGCGGATGGTTTCAGCGCCCGTCAGCTGCTGGAACCAGTAGGCCATTGAAGGGCCCATGGCGGTCTGCAGCTTGAGGTTGCGCCGGTAGTTCTTATTGGCGGTGCGCTTGTCACCGCGCGTGGCCAGGGGCTTCTGCCCGACGCTGGCCGGGTTGACGAAGCCGGCGGCGAGCTTCTTCCCGCGCAGGCCCATCACGTACACCCGGGCACGAGTCGGGCTTACCCACTCGAAGAGCCAGCGCCGGTAATCATCGACCCGCACGCCGGAGCTGGACGGGATGATGCGGCTGTTCATCCGCCCCTTGCGGGCGCGCTTGATGGTCAGTTTGCCGCGCACATCCGAACCGCCCAGGCGGGCGCCGAGAATGGATGACTTGAACACGCCGCCCATGCGCTTCACGTAGCGCTCGGTGCGCGTCTTCGTGGCCGTGGTGTTCAGTGCACCGCGCAGCACCGGGTCGATGCTGCGGTTGATCTGGGCCAGCCTGGCCCGGGCAAGCTCCTTGCCGACGAGCCGAACGCCCATATCCATCAGAGCGGCTCCAGCCAGATGTTGCGGACGATGCCGTCGTCCATGTCGTTGGGCAGCGCGGTAACCAGGTAGGTGACGCCGCGGGCGGTAAGCCTGTCGTCGGTGTGCACCCTGCCCGCCTCGATCAGCGCCACTTCGGCGCGGGTGCGGTAGTCGATCACCTGCCCGTTCTCGTCACGCCAGGGGCTTTGCATGTCGAGGAAAACCCGAACGCAGCGTGGTGGTCGACCGTCCCGCACCAGCTGGGCTGGCTCACCGATGAACTCGGTGGCGGTGATGGCCAGCTCGGCGCGGTCGCCGCGGTAGTCGCGGGCGCTGTCGATGTGGAACAGGCGGTGCTCGGTTCGCAGGTATCGGCCCTGGCGCAGGCGCTCATCCCACCAGGCGCGAATGGCGACCTTGGCGGGGTTGCGCAGGCCGGTGGGGTACGGCGGCTCGGCGCTTTCCTTGGTATCGATGCCGCACCACATCCAGTCGAGCTCACAGGCCTGGATGTCGGCGTTAAGCTCCAGCAGCGTGGCCGGTGTGTTGAGGCGCCCTGCTCTCATATGCCCAGCCCCACTCGGTAAAAGTGCAGCATGTTCTCGGCCTTGGGGATGGACGTGTAGCTGGTGCCCACCACGGACTGTTCGCGGTTGGTGTACAGCTCGGCGGCGATGATGAGGATGCCCAGGCGGACACTGTTGGGAACGTCCACGGGCTCGCCGGCTTCGTCCGCCCAGGGGATCGGGCGGTTGATGAACTGGCTGGCGTTATCGATGGCCGCGTCCAGTTTCATCTGCAAATCGGCATCCTCATGCCCGTGCCGGATCCGCAGGTGGGTTTTGAGGTCCGCGAGGGTCGGCATGGGCATGGGATGGTTCCTTACTCGGTGCTGTCGGTTTTGGCCTTGGCAGGCTGCTCGTCAGTGGCCAGGCCACGGGCGATCAGTGCATCGGCGTGGCGCTTGGGCACGCTGTAGCTTTTGCCGCCCCGGCGCTTGATCTCGCCGGCGTCCTGGTAGGAGCGCAGCGGCCAGACTTCGATGGTTTGCGGGTTGGCGTTGGCCTTGCCTGCTGCGCCTGTATCGGCTTGCTCAGCGGTGCCAGCGTTCTTTTTGCCCTGCTTGCCGGCAGCCTTGCCGACAGCCGGCTTGGCCGGAGCTGCAGCTGCGGCTGGGGCGGTGGCTGGGGGGGTGGCTTGGCCAGTGGCTGCAGGCGCTGCGCCATTGGCGCCATCACCAGCGCCGGCGGCGGCCTGGGTGTTGCTGTTCTCGGTACCTTCCACGGGAATGCCCTCGTGTTCGGCGCCCGACTCGGGCGCCTTGGGTTATCGACGGGGTGAGGATCAGCCGCCGGCGGCGCCGGTCAGCGGGCCGGTGACGAAGGCTTCGTCGCGGTACACGGCGAAGGCCAGGCGCTCTTCGGCGCGGATGGTCACCATGTTGTTCTCGAAGTCCTTGTCGTTCTCGGTGGAGACCAGGATCTCAATATCCATGCGGTCGAAGATCTGCGCACCGAGGCGGAACGCACCGGTGAGGAACTCGTCTTGCTGCATGGCTTGTGTGGAAACCACAGGGCGGTTCCACAGGCGTGCCGCGGTGCCTTCCTGCGGCTGGCCGACGATGTAACGGCCTTCGCCATCCTTGGTCAGCTCGATGGCGGCCCAGTCGATCGGGTTGAGCACGATGCCGTCCGCCGGGAACTCGGACAGCTCAGCCTGCAGCAACGCCAGGCGCAGGCGATCGATGCGCTGCTCGCCGGTGACGTCAATGCCACCCGGCGCGGCGTAAGCCTGGGCCAGGGTCATCAGGCCCTGCAGGTTGGCACCGGTGCCGTTACCGTAGAGGAGCTGGGATTCTTCCACCATCAGCAGGCCGTAACGAGCGCGGGCATCGATGTAGCTCTGCAGCGCGGCGGCATCGTCGAGGATCTGGCGGCTTGCTTTGAACAGGTGAGCCAGCGTGCGGACCGGCGCATTCTCCAGCGCGAAGGTGATGTCCGAGTACGGCTTGGCGCCGCCCTCGGCTACCGCTGCCGCATTGTTGATGAAGCCGGTTTCACGCACATACTCAATGGAGTTGCTGGTGGTGGTGCCCGGGGCGATCAAGTCACGGATGGTCAGGCGCCGCTCCGGCGGCATGATGATTTCCTGGCGGCGATCAGCCGGCACCAGGGAGCCGCCAGAGCTGCCAACCGAGGTGATCGCCGCACGCGGCACCGAGACGCGGCGCGAGCCACGGAACGACGAGTTAACGCCTTGCATCGCTTCGGCGCTGGTGACCAGCTCGCCGGCGGACTGCTGACGCTCGCCCTGGCCGCGATCGCTGTTGGCATTCACCAGCTTCTGCTCGGCCTCCAGCAGGCGGGCCTGCAGCTCGCCCTGTTTGCACAGCATCTCGTCGACCTTGGCGCGGGTTTCGGCCAGCATCTCGCCGCTCTTGGCGATTTCCTTCTGGCTGTTTTCGGCCTGGGCTTTGATCTGATCGCCGATCTGCTTCAGGCTGGCGCTCAGCTCGTTGTATTGCTTTTCGAAGTCGCTCATCGCGATTCTCCTTTGAGGGAATTGAGGATTGCGGACGCCTCTGACAGGGAGGCGGAAAGGTCAGGGGCGACAGCGCTTCGCTTATCGGTCGAGACAGCGCGCAGCGTGTCCCCGCCGGCAGCGCGAGGCGTGCCGGACTTGATATTGGCGAACAGTTCGCGGCGCTCGGAGCGCGGCATCCCCGTTTTGGCCAGGGCGATGTCCATGGCCTTGAGGGCATTGTTCTGCTGGGTTTCGGTGGTGGTGCGCTCGGTCACCTCGTCGGCGGCCAGCAAGCCCGTGGCCAGGCCCAGCTCGACGGCTCGCTTGCCGCGGATGAACGTTTCGTCGTCCATCATCTCGGCCATGCTCTCGACGGTCTGGCCGCTGGTTTCGGCGTAGAGGTCGGCCATGGCGGCGTCGAACTCCTGCATGTCGTCGGCAACGTCGCGCAGGTAGTGGCGGTTGCCCGCGAGGATGGTCCAGCAATTGTGGATCATCAGGAACGCGCTGCTGGCCACCTGGCGCTCTTCGCCGGCCAGGTAGATCACCGAGGCGGCACTGGCGGCCATGCCGAGCACCTTGGTGCTGACCTTGTGGCTGTGCTCGCGCAGGCGGTTGTAGATGGCGATGCCTTCGAACATGTCGCCGCCCGGCGAGTTGATGTAGACGGTCACATCCCGCTCGCCGATGGCTCGCAGCGCGGCGTCGATGCGCTTGAGCGTCACGCCTTCGCCGTACCAGTCTTCACCGATCACGCCGTAGATGGTGATGGTGTCGGAGGTGCTTTCCACCGCCGCCTGGATCGCGGGGTTCCATTTCTCGAGCGCGCGCGGGCTCAGCTCGCTGCGCAGGCCGCGAGACTGGATCTTCAGCTTCATGGGTTATTCCTTTGGCGGTTCGGCGTTGAGCCAGTTCTGCAGGGCGGCGCGGGCGGCCTGGCCGTCGCTGGTCTGCCCCAGGGCGTCGAGTGGTGCGAGGTTGGTTTGGGAGGTTAGTACATCTGCGTTACCGCCGCGGCGCGGCAGGTTCTCGCGGACACGGCAATCGTCACGGGTGTAGATGCCGTTCTGTACCATGGTCGAGTAAAACGAAGCGCGGGCCGCGCTATCGGCCCGCAGAAGGCCTTCCAGGGCAAACTCGGCGTAATGCGTCAATCGCTCTTCAGGTCGCAGCAGTTGCTTGAGCACTGCCTTCTCGATACGGCGCAGCCAGGTGCTGAGCGAGAACGTCAGGAAGCCGATCACTTGCTGCTCAAGGCCGGAGCCCCAACTGGTGTTTTTCTCGGTGTGGCCCACCATCCAGGGCGGCACCCGGAAGAATCGGCACACTTCCTCGACGCTCCAGCCGCGTGTTTCAAGCAGCTGGGCGTCGGCAGGGTTGATGCCGATCGCCTCCGGCGTGATGCCATCTTCCAGAACCGGCGACTCGCCGGCGTGCATCGCGCCGCTGACGGTTTTCACGTACTTGCGGAAATCCTCGCGCTGCTCTGGCTTGAGAACACGATTCACCTTGAATGCCACGGTCGGCATCATGCCGTTCTTGAAGGTGGCATTTGCTGCGTCGTCAGCGCTCATCGCGCCACCGATGATGTCGGCGCCGTAGCTGATCGGCGACAGGCCAATACGACCATCGAGCGAGAACGCCGGGATATGCAGCACTTCGCTGGCGTCGAGCTCACGCTCACCATCGTCGAAACGGTAGTAGTAGCGGATTCGACCGTCTTTGCAGACCAGGCGCATTCGGTGCGGCAGCAGGAAGGTCAACGCAATGATGCGGTTTCCGGCGCGATGAATCTGGGCGAAGGCGTTACCGCGCAGCAACATGGCCGCCAGCATTGCCTCCCAGAACTGGACCGGGCTCATGTGTTCGTTGGGCGAAATCGCCAGCACCGAGTACAGCGGGTGGCTGGTGTCTATCTGTCGGCTTCCATCCGGAAGGCGCCGGTAAAGACCGAGCGGCAGCGTGGCGATCGTCTCAGCGATCAACCGAATACAGGCCCATACAGCTGAAACGCGCATGGCACGGTCTACACTTACAGTACGACCGGAGCTGGCCTGCGCGCCGTTGAACGCGCCCCAGAAGCCACCATCGGTGAGCCGGATGGTTTTGCCGAGCCAGTCGCTGAGCCCGGCCGATGGCTTGGTTGCGGAGCTAGCTAGCGCCTGCAGCAGGCTTTTACTCATCGCTCAGCCCTCTGCGGATGAACCACGCGATGCTGAACATCGACGCAGCACCAGCAATCAGCGCCCAGCCGGTGCCCGCCAATAGCCAAACGCCCGCACACAACAAGCCGAAACCGGCGGCGCTGACCAGCAGGAAGACAATGAAGGCGTTCATGCGATGATGGGTTTCCGTATGGCGTCGAACCAGTCGTCGTCGCTGTTATCGGTGGTGGCCTGGGCCATGACGCGCCCTACTGCCATGATCAGCGCCACGGCGCCGTCGATCTTGTTGTCGTTGCCCTGCTTGATCGGCCGCACGACGTCGTCGTTGCCGGGCAGGTTCTTGCCGATCACGTTGCCCATGCACCAGGTCATGATGGGGTTTCCGTCATGGTGGAAGCGGCCACTCAGAATGGCGGCCTCCAGCTCCTTCATGGGCGTGGACATGTTGGTGTAGTTCTGGGTGATGACGACGGGTGTCAGCCCTTCGTCCTCGAGCTCATGCGACAGGCCCGTGGCGCCGTGGGGGTCGATGGGGCATTCCTTCACTGCGCTCAGGCGGCCTGCGTCCTTGGCCTCTTCAAGAATCTCGCGGTAGTCCACCTCGGCGCCGGCCGTCTCGATCAGGTCACCGGTGTTGACCCAGGCCTGGTAGCGCTCGGACATGCGCTGGTTTTCCACGCTGCGCACGGTGTCTTCCGGTACCCAGAAGCGCGGCGCCACGCAGTAGTAGTGGATTCGGTCATCGATCACGCGCCAGAACAGGCGCGCCATGCTGTTCATGTCGAGCTTGCGGGCAAGGTCGAAGCCCAGCACGCAGTCCTGACCCTCGAACTGCTCCAGGGTCAGGCTGGCATCGGCGCTGTTGCGCCAGGCTTCCATGTTGTAGAAGCCGGCCTTTGCCGACACCCAGATGTTGAGGTGCTTGGTCTTGAAGGTGTTGGTGAACCGCGCGGTGCGGATGGCCCGCTGCTGCTGGCTCTCCAGGTACTCGCGGAACACCGAAATGCCGAAATTGGGGTTGGCCTTGGCCAGCACCTTGGGGTCGGTCCAGTCGTCGCCTTCGTCGATAGTCCAGATCCAGCCGAACAGCTCGTCGTCCGGCACGTCGCCGGCGAGCATCTCGATCACCTGGCGGCGCAGGTCGTAGCACGGGCCTTCGATGTCAGAACCGGCGGTGGTGATCACGAACATCAGCGGCTGGCGACGGGCGCCCATGCCGGTGAGCATGGTCTCGTACAGCGCGGCGCTCTGGTGCTCGTGGTATTCGTCGACGATCGCGCAGCTCGGCGAGGCGCCGTCGCCCGGGTTGCCGATCAGCGGCTCGAACCGGCTGCCGTCCAGCGGGCGGTTCATGTTCGAGGCGTTGACCTCGATGCCGGCCGCCTCCATCAGCATGGGCGAGCGCTTGACCATCAGCCGCGCCGGGCGAAACACCTCCCAGGCCTGTTTCTCTGTCGTGGCGCCGGCGTAGACCTCGGCACCGAACTCGTCGTCAGAGGTGAACATGCCAATGCCCACGCCGGCGGCGACCACGCTCTTGCCGTTCTTCCTGGGCACTTCCCAGTAGCTGACGCGGAACCGGCGAAAGCCGGTGTGCTTGCGCACCCAGCCAAACGTCATGGCGAAGCCGAAAAGCTGCCAGGGCTCGAGCGTCACCAGCTGCCGCTTGAATGCCCACTCACCCTTGGTGTGCGGGAGCATCTGCATCAGCCGCAGCTTCTTCTCGGCCTTGGCCGGGTCGAAGCGGTACGGGAACCGGGCGCCCCGGCTCTTGGCCAGGTCGCAGAAGTGCCGCTCAACCGCTTCGTGCACGTACTTGCAGCACGGCACCTTGCCGGCAATGACACGCTTCCCCCACCGAATCGCGGATTCGACGTTGGGGTACTTCGTTGCCATGTGAGCCTGCGGTCAGACGAGATCTGCGAATGGGTTTGCGGCTTTCGCCTTCTTGCCGCCGATCAGGCGTGACCGGCTCGACGGGTCGAGGCCCAGCATCGCGCCGAAGGTGACCATCTGGGACATGGCCTCCTTGGCAGCAGTGAGAGCCGGATTCTTCATCGGGCTGCCCATCGCCGACTCAACAATCGGGCCGTGCTGAACGACCAGTTCTTGAGCGGAACGCCAGTTGGCGTATGCGGTACAGAACGCCTCGACGTTGTGTAGATCGGTAATGCACACGATGTGCTGCGCGAGCAGCTCGGGCACGACGGTCTGCCACATCTGGATGGCCAGCGGCTGCATCCAATCGGGCGGGTCTACGTGCGTTATCTCGGTGAACTTGGGTTCAGCTCTATTGAGCGCCCGCTTACCAGGATTGCCCGCCAGAGCCTTCTTGGCCGTGGGTTTCGGGCGCCGGCCGGATCGCCCTGCAACACCAGGCATGGGCCGAACTCCTGAATTTCATTTTTCGCGGGTATGAAAATTTGGTTCCCCCCGTCGTTCGGGCGGTCTGCAGCTCCAGACTTTTGACCCACCCCCACCCTGCTGACCGCTCAGCCCGCTGCTCGGGCCGCGCTTTCACCCACCAGGCCGATACGCTCGCCAATGCTGTTGTGGCATTCCCGACACAGCGCACGCAGGTTGTCCCAGTCCAGGCCGAGCTCGGGGTGTGTCTTGTATGGTTTGATGTGGTCGGTGATGTCGCTTGCGGCGTTGTCGCAGTGCTCGCACACCGGATGTTTCTTTCGGTAGTAGGCGCTCAGCTTCTTCCAGCGCTCAGTCTTGTAGAACGCGTCCGATTCATCACGCCGCTCGTTGTAGCGCTTGTGCACCGTGCGCTTGGCTGTCTGCCGCTTCTCGGCAGCCAGAGGAGCGTGCCGCGCGCAGTAGTAGTCACCGCGCACCAGCGTGCTGCAGCCTGGCCAGGCGCAGGGCTTTAGGGGGCGGACTGGCATGCCTCAGCGCTCCGTTGGAGGCTGTGAAGCTTCAGCTGCCTTCTCTACGGCCTGCTCGGCCTTCACAGCGGCGCGCTCAGCAGTCTTGGCAGCACGCTCAACCTTAGGGCCAAGCTGATCGGTCAGCAGCTTGTTTTCCGCCAGGAGCTCTCGTATACGCTTCACCCGATCAGCATCTTGCCGCTCGTGCGATTCGATGATCGCTTTGAGCGTCTTCTCATCGCTGTAGGCCTGGAACTGGCCGCCAGCCATAAAGCAGCTGATACCGATCACTACCAGCAGCAACCAGCTGCCGTGGTGATCCCACAAGCGCCGGCCTTTACCCATCCGGCGCTTCAGTTCTTCGTCACTCATGATTGGTCACTCCGCTGCAGCTGCTGCCGCAGGGCCTCGATCTCTCTGGTGAGGTAACTGATCTTCAGCTCCATCTGGGCATTGGCTGCTTTGATGTCACTGAACTCCCGGATCAGGGCGTAGATTTGCTGATTGGCTTGCTCGAGCTGAGACTCGGCTTCCTTTCGAAGGGCTCGCTCTTCGGCAAGCGCATTCATCAGCCGGTCGTTCTCCCGGCTCTCGCCGCGGCGCTCGGCCCAGGCTTTCGGGAAGTAGACGACGGCAGTTACCAAGGCCATGGCGACCCACCCAAGCCAGCCCGAAATAGTGGTGGGCAAGGCTTCGAACATGGGCTTGTCCCGGGCTGGGTGCAGAAACGAAAAGCCCCGCTCATTGGCGGGGCTTCTGTGTGACGATCCTTCATACGTAAGATCGGCAGGATGTGAAAAATAGTGATGGAGCGCTGGCGTTGTGTCAACAGGTATTTATGCGGCCTGCTGGTGCAGCACTCCCTCGGCCAGCAGGATCTCTTCGGCAGCCTTCAGAGCCTCGCCAACCATCTCCTCCAGCACCTTGTGGATGTTGCGCCGCCACTCGCGCCGGGTCGACTCCGGGCGGCCGTCCAGGTCCCATGTGTTCATGTCGTAGAACTCGGCGGGCAGGACGATGATGTCGGCAGAGCGCTTGCCCTCCACGCCGCGAAGCTTGGGGATAGCCCATACCGTCACGGCCTTCGCCTTGAACAGCTGCTTGGATGGAGACGCCACCACCGGTACCAACGCACTGATCGCCTGCACCTTCCGCCCCTTGTGCGTGCTGAACTTCGCCACCAGCGCGTTCCAGTGGCGCGGGATCAGCTGGCTGTGCAGCCGGGCGAACACCCAGCAGTCGGCCTGCATGCGATTCGACCCGGACACGCCCGAACCCACGCGCACTGTGTCCAGGTCAATCAGCTTCTGCCAGGCCTGCTTACTCGTGTTGTCGATGCACTCGGCCGCCAACGCCGACACCACCGCGCTCTGTACGCTTGGATAGATCATCGCCCTTCCCCCTCAACCATCACCACTGTCGGCGCGCTCGCCAGATACGCCTTGATCACCTTCATTGCCTCGCCCATACCCCGGCACACCACGCCCTTGTAGCCCTGCTGCTGGACGTCTTGCAGGAAGTCCCGCTGCGACTGGCTAACCACGGCGCTGTGCGGCGCCGCGGCCTTGAACTCGATGTACAGACCGAAGAACCCGCCCCGAGCCATTGGCAGCACGATGTCGCTCACGCCCGCCTTCACGCCTTGGGCCTTCAGCTTGGCGGCCACGGCCTTAACCCGATGCCCGCCGTTCGGCACGTGGTACGCCAGCGCGGCGGCGACAGGGTGGCGAAGCTGCAGCCAGCGGAACAGGGCGGCCTGCTCCATGCCCTCGTAGTCCACCGATGGCCGCCGGGCGGCTGGCTTGGTGAGCTGCCAATTCTTGATCGGTGCGGCCATGTTCAATCTCCCGAGTAGTGCGAGCCACCCAGGCCGCGCGTGTTGGCTTGCTGGTAGTGCTCGGCATCGCCGGCAATGGTCTTTCGCGCTGGTCGTGGCGCACCGTGCTCGGCGGCGGTCAGGGCCTGGCGCAGGTAGGCGATCGCCTGCTCTGGGCTCATCGCCTCGCCGCCGGTCAGCACCACGCCGGCGCCGTTGCATGCCACGCAGCAGTTCCGATGGAACACGCCGCGGTACTCGCCGGAGCCCTGGCATATCTCGCAGCGCTGGTGGTGCTGCACAACGGATCTCATCAAGCCGCCCTCGATGACACGAAATTCAGATGCTTGATGGCCTCAGCCATGGATTCACCGAATCGCTGAATGCGGATATAGGTGTGCACATTCGGATATTTCTTGTTGGCCGGGTCGTGCCAGAACTTGTACGGCGCCTCTCGATCCATGTTCGCCAGATCTGCGTCGTAGTAACGCTTGAGCTTCGCGTTCACCCCATAGCAGTTCGGGCGCACGTCGACCGGGTAGCCAACACCATCCCACGGATGCACCTCGACAACAGCGCAGCCGCCAATGAAGCCACCAGGGTGATGGCCTATGTAGCCCACTATCTCACCCTTCACCACGTACGGATCGCGACCCAACTGGAGCGCCGGCACAACCGCGCTGGCGGCAGCAGCAATACCGATCAGCTTGAGAAATGAACGTCTGGTAAGCATTTTTCACCCTCCCCACGTAGAAATACCGGAAACGACGCTATCGCCCGCCGCTTCTGGCTTGCAGTCATTTTTAAGAAGTGCAGGAACGGCCACTTTTTGGCCGTGCGCATCGGCAAATCCGCACTCATCGAGGCGGGCATGCCAGCGTTCCAAGGCCTCGCGACGGCGGTCCATTGCGTCGCGGGTCAGGTAGGTCTCGGTGGTCACGCCCAGGGCATGGTTGATCAGCAACTCACCCACCATGTGATCGACGCCGATGTCCGCCAGGCTGGAGCGCATCAGCTTGCGCAGGTCATGGCTCGTCCACTGCCGGCCGCTCACCTCACGCATCAGGGCATGGCCGCTGGTCAGCGCCATGCCGGCGCCACCGCGCACCGGGAACATCCATCCCATCTTCAAGCGTGCAGCAGGCACCGCCTCGCGATACCGGCGAAGCAGGCCGACCACCTGGCTGGTCAGCGGCAGTACATGCTCGCGGCGGCTCTTCGTGTTCGCCTCCGGGATCACCCACACCCGTTCATCCAGCGACACATGGCCCCAGCGCGCGGCCAGCGTCTCGGCGATGCGCGTGCCGTGGGCCAACATCATCAGCGGCAGCATGCCCTTGGCCGGGTCCGCGTTGAACACGCCCACCAGGTGCTGCACCAGCTCGGCCAGGTCGACCCGCGACAACGCTGCCGGCTTCGGCCGCAGCTTGCCCTTGTAGAAATCACGGAAGGTCGTGCCGGCCAGCGGGTTGTTGTCTATGCGCTTCTGCGTCTCGGCCATAGCGAACGCCTGGCGCAGCCCCTGCAGCGCCTTCTGCACCGTGCGCGGCGCCAGCTCCTGGTGCATCGGGAAAACCAGCTGGTCGTCCAGCGTCACCCGGTCCACCTTACGCAGCGCCACCTTGCCCACGCGCGGCAGCACGTGTTTTCGCATCAGGCAGGCCATGCTTGCCCGGTATTTCTCGCTGCGCGTGCGGTCACCCTCGATGCGCGACAGCCACCACTCGACCACATCGCCGAGGGTGCGGAAGCCAGCTTTCTTGGCCATTAGCCGCGCCCCTTAAAACGCCGATCAGCCCAAGACATCGCTGCAGCGGCCGAAAATGCGACTGGCAACATCGCCAGCACGAACTCAACAATTACTGGCAGTCCCAGGCGATTGATCAGCATCCACCATTCAACTATGGCGGCACCACACGCCATCGGCACGAAGGAGATCATCACCAGCAACAGATACTTCCTCATGGCTTCACCCGCGCGGCACGATCCGTCTCGATGGCCTCGGTTGCGCCGAATGCGGTCAGGCAGTACACGAAAGGCACACTCTGGCCCGGGCGAATCACCGCCACCCGGGCATGCTGGTAGCGGCAGCTGAACAGCACGTAGCCATCGGGCGTGCGGTAGCAGTGCTGGCGGTGAGGGACGATGCGGATGCGCAGGAGTTCAGCCATTGATCACCTCGTCACACTTGCGTAGCGCCCTGTCATGGAAAACCAGCCCCATGCATTTGCTTTTCAACGCCAGCCGCCGCGAATTGCCGTATCTGCTACCTCGGAACTGTTCCCAGGTTACGTACCATTGCTTCAGCATCGAGATGCTCACCTCTACTGCGTATTGCATTCGCTGATCACTCATCGCCTAGCCCCCAAAGCCCGCTTCAACCCACCGTCCTGCCGCACCAGCCGGTAATCATTCCCGCGCTGCACCCTGATCACCCGCTTACCCATCTGCTCCACCCGAAAGCCCACCAGCAGCAACTGCTGCAGGGCCTGGGCCTCCGCGGCGGTCATGCCCCACCCCCGCGGGCGCTCGGCCACTTGAACAGCGCCAGGCGGCCGTCGCCCTCACGCAGCCGGTCGACGCAACGGTCGCCCAGGGCACGGTGCAGGCCGTCCAGGTCTAGGTTGGAAATCACCAGGGTGGGTTTCTGCTGCTCGTACCGGCCGTTGATCACCGTGAACAACGTGGCCAGCTCAAACTCGGTCGCCTTCGTCGCCCCGGCCTCGTCGATCACCAGCAGGTGCGGCGCCACCAGTGCCTGGAAGGCATCGGCCTCGCTGTAAGAGGCCGCGTGGTCGTAGCTGCCCTTCACATACTGCAGAATCCCGGTCACCGTGCGGTACACGCCTAGCATCCCGTGGCGGGTCACCACCTCGTGCAAGATGGCGTTCGCCAGGTGCGTCTTGCCCGTGCCCACCGTGCCGAGAAGCATCAGGCAGCGGCCATCTTCGTAGTGCTTCGGGAAGTGGTGCGCATAGCCCCTGCAAATTCGCAACGCGTCCTTCTGCTCAGGCGTCTCCGCGCGGTAAGCATCAAACCGCTTGCCCTGGAAGCGCTTGGGAATCATCGCCTCACCCAGCCGGCGCTCCATCCGCTCACGCACAGCACGGGCGCGCTGCTCGCCCTGCTCCGCTTCGTCGGCCACGCGCCGCGCCTCCTCGGCACAAACCGGGCAACCGCTCGGCGCCGACGACTTGCTGCTGGTGATCGAGGCGTACGCCCCATGGCCCGGCTTGTCACAGCGCGCCAGCTCCTTCGCCACCACACCCAGGGTGCGCTCGAGCGGCGCGATTTCGAGGTTCACAGGCTGGTCAGAACGCATAGCTACCATCCTCCCGCCGGCTAGCGCCCGCGGTGTAATCGAGATCATCGAAATTGGTGTGCTTGCTGGCCGGGTGCTGGTGCACGCTGGCACTGGTCACCTTGTCCGGGAACAGGCCCTGCCAGCCGCCGGCGATCGAGCGGCGAATCACCTCGTCAGGGTTCGGGTGACCAGCGAGCTGCTCAGCCTGGGCCGTGCAGGTGGTCACCTTCAGCGGCTTGCCCTGCTCCTTGCGGCAGGCCACCCACTGCGCCCATACCGCTGGCGTCACGTTCGCCGGGCATGCGCTGAGCGGGTCGAACTTCGCTGGCTTTGTTTCCGGCTTCGGCGCTTCAGGGGGTAAGGGGGTATTGCTTTTAACTCTTCTCTTCTCTTCTCTAGTCGGCTTTTTGTCCGCATCGGAAGCGGACGCAGTGCGGACTTCGCGCTTACGGTCAGCGTCCTGTGCCCGGCGCTTGGCAGACGCCCCGTTATGGGCCTCAAAGCGCGGCAGATCTAGGCTGGAGTCGGCTTGCACCAGCCATCCAACGGCCAGCATCGCTGCCGAAAAGCCAGGCCAGGCGGCCAAGTCATCGAGAGAATCGAGCGAGTAGCCTTCGAGCGATCCGTCCGCCGAGTGCGCATCGAACAGACTCCAAACGGACAGTAATCCGCCTACGATCCGAAACCTGTCCGCATTCAAAGCGGACGCCATGCGGACAACCTTAGGGCTCGTCAGCAGGTCGGTGCGCATCTTGATCCAGTCACCGGCCATGGCTATCACCACGCGCCACGAAACACGCAACGCCAAAACGTGGCGCGCCACGCCCTGTGTTGCGGTAGAAAAGGGAAATGCCCATAATCAGGCCTCTGTTGTTGTGTTGCATGGAGCCCGGTCTAGCCACCGGGCTTTTTATTGCCCGCGATCCGGGCACTGTATAAATCCCCATCCCTTCCAGCCGTCTGCCGCCCTGGGCGGTGCGGCGGTAGGATGCGAATCGTGGTCAGGCGGCCCGCGGCTTAGGCCGAGCGTTATCACGCAGCCATTCAACGGCGAAGCCCTCGCCGCGCTGCGCAGCGGCATTCGCCAGCACCTGGGCGTAGTTCGTTTCACCGGTGTAATCAGTGCGCGGCAGGAACTCATTGGCCAGCCACTTATCAACAGCCTGCCGGCTGATGCCGCAGGCTTTCGCAGCACTCACTGGGCCGCCGGCAGCCGCAACCGCATCAGCAATGGCACTCATAACAACGCCCTCAATATCAACTTGCGGTTGATCTTAACATCAAATGACTGTTTATCAACTCACGTGTCACCATCAACCTATGGTTGATATCGAAAACATCCGCGAACAATTCGCCGCGCGCCTCAATGAGGCCCTGAATGACCACCCCGACCTGACGCGGGAGTCGCACGGGCGAAATATTGATTTGAAGAAAGGTCTCGAAGGCGTTGGCCTGGTAACCACCACACAAGCCACCAGTAAGTGGCTGCGTGGCGAATCCATGCCCAAGAAAGACAACATGCTCACGCTCGCCGAGTGGCTTGGCGTGCGGGCTGAGTGGCTCGAATACGGCGTGCTGCCCAAACGCCAGCAAGACGCTTGGGTATTGCGCGAGCAGGCGCACACCTATGGCTCAGCAACGGCAATGGATAGCAATATTCAGGGCGAGCGCATCGAGGTCAGGACAAGGAGTGTCCCAGTGGTAGGCAAGGCAATGCTTGGAGTTGAGGGCTACTTCGAAGCGCTCGACTACCCGACCGGCCACGGTGAGGGCGTGCTGAACGTCACCAGCCGCGACGAAAACGCATACGGCTTGCGGGTTGTGGGCCACAGCATGGCGCCGCGCATCAAGCATAACGAGTTCGTATTGATCGAGCCCAATCACTCCTTCGGCCCTGGTGATGAGGTGCTGGTTAAGACAGTGGCTGGCCAATCCATGATCAAGGCGTATGCCTATCTCAAGGATGGCCAGTATCGCTTCGAAAGCATCAATGCCGAGTACGCACCTGTGATCCTGGATGAACAGCAGGTGGAATCAATCCAGTACGTAGGCGCGATCGTCAAGGGCTCGATGTTTCAGATGAGCGAATAACGCTCATCCACCGTAGCTGCCTTCCATCTGCCACACGCAGCCGCCGATGAAGTACACGTAGGCCACATTCGAGCGCCATCGGTATACCCATTGGATCGGGTCACCGGAGCCGTTTACTCGCGTTGGGGCGCCCCATGACCGCTGGACATCACCCATCGTCATGCCTGGCTCAACACCACGAGCAATCGTAATGCTCCGCATTGTCGTGCTGCTGTAGCTCTTGCAGTAGCTCGGCTCGCGATACGCAGGCATAGCAGGCACCTGTGCGGCTCGGCTCTGCTCTTGCTGTTGCCAGATACGCTGCTGCTCCTTCGAGACACCGAGCGTCCCGCCGATCTTGTTGGGCTTGATTTCGACCTTATCCGCCTCGTTGGCGAGCGCGCCGCCGCACGGAACCTTTGAGAACGAGACCCGGCCCGTCGAATCGGTGCATTTGTAAACGTCCGCCATCGCGCTCCCACTGAGCGCCAGCAGCACCAGAATCCATCGCATCGCAAACCCTCCCTGTGAACCGCCAAGGCTATATGCCTGTACGGCCACAATCAAAAACATCAACTATCGGTTGACATAACTCAACCTGTAGTTGATATTTGAGCCATCGAAGCAGCACACCGCTCCGAACCGCTCTTTAACAACCAGCGCCATGAACAGCTAGCCGGGCAACCGGCGAGGCAGCCCCGGCCATCACCTGTGGGGCGACAGAAAGTCAGGTGAGCAACACACCGCAGCGCGCGCCAGCGACCGGCGTATTGCAGCAGAGCCAACAGAGGGGCCGAGCCGCAAACGAGGTGCAGACCGAACCGCGCGAATGACCTGGCAGCGCTGCGCAGCAACACCCGATTTCACTGGCTGGCCTTGGCGACAGGGCCAGACGGGAAATCAACCAGGAGTAAGAGAAATGAAATGCCCGATATGCAATGGCGAGAAGCTGAACAATGAGCGCTGCTGGTGTGTTGACGAGCATCACCAGGAAGGATCGAAAGTTGACGTGCAGTTCCCTGATGGATGGCACTCAGGGTTTGTCGTAGACGGCCCGGTTGCAGCCAATGATCGTCAGTATCGCGTCCATGTTATTGCGCCAAATGGCGAGCGCATGCTTGACCTTGCGCCTGAATACGTCAGGCCTACTCAACGGTGAGTAGGTCGCAGGCCGACCTGCCCGAACGACCTGACAGCGCTGCGCAGCAACACCCGATTTCACTTTCTGGCCTTGGCGACAGGGCCAGACGGGAAGTCAACAAGGAGAACCGAAATGGCACTCGATCACGGAGTTTTGAATATTCCGCTGAGCAAGCGCGGCAACATCGACGCAGAGATTGACCGTTACAAGGCCACTGAGGCGGCCAACAAGAAGAAGGCGCACAAGGCATTCAAGGTTGAGCGTGACGAGCTTCGCGCCGCTGCAAAAGCTGCCGTTTCTGAGCTGCCAGACGACTGGTTTGCGTGGCACGCCAAACGCCTGGGAGTCACCAAGGCAAAACTGCGCAGCCACGTAAAGAGCGAGGCTCACTGGAACTCAGGCAACGCCCTCAAAATGATCCGCGGCGCCAGTGATCTCTATCGCGCTCACCTCGCCAAGGCCGACAAACCGGAAGCCTGAACCAACCGCAACCGCATAGGCCAGCCCCCAGGCCTGCGCTATTCAAGCAGGGTTTGGTCACCCGCGCTTGGCGCCTGGGCCAATGTGGTTACCCAAGGAAGAACCATGGAAAACACCATCACCGTACCGGGCTGGCGTGGCCGCCTGAATGCAGGCCTGCCACCGCGCCAGCTCGAAGCCGTGCTGCTGGCCGCCACGGACAAAACCGCCAAGGAAATCGCCCGCGCCATGACCATCAGCCCCGACGGCGCGCGCCAGCTGCTCGACGCCGCCCGCTTCAAGCTCGGCATGCAGCGCACCACCCGCGGCACGGTGCTCGAAGCCTGGAAGCGCGGAATCATCGCCCCGCTCGCCATCGCCCTGCTGCTGGGCAGCGGCCACCATCAACCCACCAACCCCATCCGCCGCCCCACCGCGCCGCGCAGCACCTACCAGGTGCGCGTGGCCCGCAAAGTGGACGAGCTGGCGTTCGTTTCCTGAGGCAAGGAGATGGTCATGAACCTGACCCCGAAACAGCAAGCGGTTATCGATGAGCTCCGCAAGATCGGGCGACACAACGCGCTCATGTACCGAGATAGTTGCCCGCACCTCTATCAGGAGAACCTGGCGTATCTGGCGAAAGGCGATCCGGCATGTGTGTTCCGCATGGGCGGCCTCACGTTCCAGATAGCAGTTCGTCTGAAAACGACCGCTGGCAGCGTGCTCGCCGTGTTCAAGTCCCTGGAGAAAAAGGGGCTAGTCATTCGAGAGACGCGTGATCCTTGGTACAAGCGGCCTCTGTACTGGTGGCCGGTCGGCTTCGCTGAACAACTTCACTCCGAGCTGAACGATCAAGACGGTGGAGAGCAACCATGACCCCAACCCTGCACCCCATCGCCCAAGCCCTCGAATCCCTCCACCCCCTCCTACGCGCCACCCACTACGTCCTCGACCTCGAAACCCTCGGCAAAGGCCCCAACGCCGCCATCGCCACCATCGGCTGCGTGCGCATCGAGAACGGCGTGATCGGCGACGACCTCTACATCCGCGTCGACGTAGACAGCGCCATCGGCTTCGGCGGCGAAACCGACGCCAGCACCATCGACTTCTGGCTCAGGCAGAGCGAAGAAGCGCAGCGCGAGATCAACCACGGCTTCAACCGCGTAAAGATCAACAACGCGCTCATCCAGCTGGCCGACTTCATCGACAGGCCCGCCGCCATCTACGGCGAATCCTACGTGTGGGGCAACGGCGCCACCTTCGACAACGTCATCATCAGCACCGCATTCCGGCGCGCCCACGTGCGGCGCCCTTGGCAGAACCGGAACGACCGCGACCTGCGCACCATCACCGACCTCTACCCCGAGGCCAAGAAAAGCGTGCCGTTCGTGGGCCTCAAGCACCACGCCCTCGACGACGCCCTGCACGAAGCCCGCATCCTCGTCGCCGCCCTCAAGCTGCACATCGCAAGGAGCCCAGAATGAACGCATTCGAACGCGCCCGCGCCACCCTCGACGCCATCCCCGCTCTCCTGCGCCGCAGCGCCGAGGCCCGCAAGCAGACGCAGCAGCGCATCGCTATCAAGCCCCGCGCCACCCAGCTGATCGCCACCGGCAGCGGCATGGTGCGCGTCGTCGACGCCGACACCGGCCGCGTGCTCGGCTTCCGCGAAACCATCAAGGAAGCCCGCTGGCTGCAGCAGCAGCTCGAAGGCTCCCAACCCCTGGAGGCCTGACCATGATCGACGCACCCAACCTGCAGCCCCGCTCCCAACAAAGCGCCGAGCTCGCCGCCCTCATGGCCACCTACGAGCGCCAGCACGGCCCCGTGCAAACGCTGCCCATCGTCACCGCCGGCAACAAGCAACTGCCCTTCGTCATCACCAGCCCCGGCAAGCCCAAGGCCAAACCCAGCCGCGCCCTGCGCCAGCGGGATCACAAGCACGCCGAGCTCAACACCGCCAAGAAGCGCAAGGCCGCCGAACGGCTGGAAATCCTGCACCGCATGGCACCCGCCGGCGCCAGCATCAACGAGATGTGCGACGCCACCGGCCTGAGCGCCAAGACCGTGATGGACCGCCTGCGCGACCACCGCATCAAGCGCGGGCCGAAGATGGACCTGAGCGCGTAGCCCACTCCCACGCCCCGCCGGCAAGGAAATCGCCATGATTGAACCAACCGAGAAACAGCTGTGGCTGCTTTGGCACACCCTGGGCCTGAGCCCGAACTGCCGAACCAGCAACCGCAACTACTTCGTCACCAGCCCAGGCTACGACGACGCCGATAACTTCGACCTTCTGGTTGATGCCGGCTTCGCCACTCGCTCCAAGGCGCCGGCCTTCTGTGACGCGAACGACGTGGTTTACCGCGCCACGGCCGAAGGCAAACAGCTCGCCCTGGCCAAGCTTCCGGCTCCGCCGCCACCGGCAAAGCGCACCAACTTCGATGCCTATCTTGATGAGTGCGAGTGCTATGAAGGCTTCGCCCACTTCCTGGGCATCAACATGCCGCGGTACCAGCAGCGCGGAGATTGGGGTGCACGGGAATACCGCATGGTTCGATACCCGCGCGGCAGCTCGTACCGCGGGTACAGCCGCGACTACAACTTCGCGCAGTGGTCGCCATATGAAACGCTTGAAGTCGCCGGCGAATGGGCGCCGACCATGAAGGAAGCCAAGGCCAGCTACAAGCAGGCGCTGGCCGAGTATCGCGCCAGAGGCCGAGAGAACCGGGAGGCAGCGTAATGCCCCAATCACAACAGGAACGAGACGCCAAGGCCGAAGCCAAGCGCAAAAAGTGGGACGAGAAAGAGCTGCGCCACCGCGTGCGCGCCGGCCTCAACGCCAAGCTCGCCGAGCTCATGGCCTGGCACGGCATCACCGAACAGGCCGAAGCCGTGCAACTGCTCATCCTCAACGCCCACGCCCTGGGCCCGGAAGCATCCGCCACCGCCATCGCCCTGCCGCGCCACGAAGTCCACATTACGGAAAACGTGGCGCGCAACTTCCACCAGAAGTCCATCGCCCAGATCCAGCGCCAGCCCATCGAGGAAGGCGACCAGATCATCGCGCCAACCCACTGATCACCTGCAGGCGAATCCGGGGCCAGGAATGGCCAGGCCAGATGCGTGCTGGGAAGCGCCAGCCGCCTGCACCCTAATCACCACCGAGGAAACAGCATGAAACCTGAAATGGTCACCGTGAAGGTCGGCGAGATCACCCTCAGCGCGCCCTCACAGCTTGTCATCGCCGCCCTGATGGCCGCAGCCATGGGCAATGTCGAAGCCCCAACCGTCAGCCCGCCGCAGGTAACCGCGAAAGTGCCGGCAATCGGCGAATACTGGCCTGACCAGGGCGGCTACAACGCCGGGCTGATCGCAGCCACCAACGAAGTGCCAGCGCACTACCTAATCGTCGCCACCAAGGATATCGGCGACCACGCCTGGGGCGGCCGCGGCAAAGAGTCAGCCGCCACCAGCAAGCTGGACGGCCTGGCGAACACCGAGGCGCTGGTGAAGGCTGGCGAGCATGATGCGGCCAGCGCCGCAGCGAGTCATGAGGCCGACGGCTTCAGCGACTTCTACCTGCCAGCCGCCGGCGAGCTTTACCACTGCTGGCTGCACGTGGCCGAGCTGTTCAACAAGGACTGCGCCTACTGGTCAAGCACGCAGCGCTCCGCCATCAACGCGTTCTACATGGGCTTCGGTGCTGGCGATCAGAGCTTCACCGGCAAGGACAACCAGCTCCGCGTCCGCCCCGTCCGCAGATTCTTCATTTAATCCTTCATTCATTCGACCCAAGGGCGCGTCAGCGCCTTTTTTGTTGCCTTCAGAAAGGAGCAGCACATGAACGCAGTTCAGAACGTGGCAACCCTCCCGGCAATCGGCCAGCCATACGGCGGCGGCTTCGTTACCGGCATCACTCGTGACCCGGAGACCGGCAAGCGCTACCTCAACATCACCGCCGGCGCCGAGCATGAGTTGGTCGGAGCCTGGGGCGAATACGGCCAGAAGGTCGAAGGCGCCAGCAGCTTCACCAACAGCCGCGCCAACACCGAAGCGATGGCAGCCGCAGGCAGCGACCTGGCGCAACGTGTGCTGGCACTGAGCATCGGCGGCTTCAATGGCTGGGCGATCCCGGCGCGCGATGTGCAGGAGCTGCAGTACCGCCACTTCAAGCCGACCACCGAAGAGAACTGGCAGTACAACCGATCAGGCGACAACCCCAACAGCGAGCCAGTCGGCCAGCTGTACAGCGAAGAAGATCCAGCGCAGACCGTGCACCAGGATTTCCGCGAAGGTGAGGCCGAGGCCTTTCAAGACCGGGCGTACTGGTCCAGCACGCAGCGCTCCGCCTACCTCGCATTCTTCATGGGCTTCGATGATGGCATTCAGCTCGACCTCGTCAAGTACATCCAGCTCCGCGTCCGCCCCGTCCGCAGCGAATTAATTGATTAATTCGTTTATTTAATTCCGGCCGCTTGCGGCCGGCGCCTCAAGGAAGAAGCCGATGGCAATGCACACCGCCCTACCCATCCACAAAGTGGCCTTTGATCTGCTGAGCCTGTCGACGGACATCACGCGCAACATCCCGCGTGACCTGAAGGCAGGGCTCGGCGCCAAGGTTCGAGACGAATGCATCGAAGTCATGGTGCTGATCGCCCGGGCCAACGCAGCCCGGGAAAAACGTCAGCACCTGGGCGAGATGGTCGAGCGTGTGCAGGTGATCGAGTTCCTGCTCCGGCTCTTCAAGGAGAAGCGCTTCATCAGCGTGCCACAGCACGCGGCCGCCATCGAGCTGACAGCCTCCATTGGCAAACAGGCCAACGCCTGGAAACGCAGCACAGCATCCGCGCCCGCTTCCTGAAGGCTATGGCCCTCAGGACTGTGCGACTTGAATCTGGTCGTGCCGCTGGCCAGCTGGCCACCGCCATGCGCAGCAGAGATACCGCCGGTCTAAAGCGTCCGCGTAGGTCTCGCGCAGTTACCAGGCTGAGCAATCGGCCTGGCGACGTATATAGCACGATTGGTCGCAGCGCTCCGCCAACAACGCATTCAACATGAACTTCGATGATGGCAATCAGAACAACAACGACAAGAACAACCAGCTCCGCGTCCGCCCCGTCCGCAGATTCGAATGGTGCTCCCTACCCCTTCAGCGCCCTGGTACAGGCCTACTACGATTGCCGGCGCTCCAAGCGCAACAGCGCCAGCGCGCTGGCATTCGAGCAGAACCTGGAACGGAACCTGATGCAACTCCACCGCGACCTGCTCACTGGCCGATACCAGCCAGGCCGCTCCATCTGCTTCGTCGTCACCCGGCCCAAGCACCGCGAGGTGTGGGCCGCCGAGTTTCGCGACCGCATCGTGCACCACCTGCTCTACAACCACATCGGCCCAAGCATAGAGCGCAGCTTCATCGCCGACAGCTGCGCCTGCATCCCCGGTCGCGGAACGCTGTACGCAGGCCGGCGGCTCGAGGCGAAGGTGCGCAGCGCCAGCCAGAACTGGGCGAAGCCCTGCTGGTACCTCAAATGCGACCTGGCCAACTTCTTCGTCGCCATCGACAAGCACGTGCTGTGGCAGCAACTGGCACCGCGCATCACCGAACCCTGGTGGCGAGCACTCGCCCACCAGGTGCTGATGCACGACCCGCGCGAGAACTACGAAACACGCAGCCCGGCGCACCTCTTCAACAAGGTGCCCCAGTACAAGCGGCTGGCGGTGCAGCCAGCCCGCAAAGGCCTGCCGATCGGCAATCTGTCGTCGCAGTTCTTCGCCAATGTCTACCTGGATGCGCTCGACCAGTTCTGCAAGCACACGTTGGGCGTCAAGCACTACATCCGTTACGTCGACGACTTCGTGCTGCTTCACGAGTCACCGCAACAGCTCAACGAATGGCTGGAGCAGATCAACGCCTTCCTGCCCGCACTGGGCGCAAGGTTGAACCCCAATAAGACGATCCTGCAGCCAGTAGACCGGGGTATCGACTTCGTCGGCCACGTCATCAAGCCCTGGCGTCGCACCACCCGCAAGCGCTCCGTCGCCCAGGCCCTTAAGCGCACCGCACAGGCGCCCGGCGAACAACTGCGCGAAACCGCCAACAGCTACTTCGGCCTGCTCACCCAGGCCAGCCATAGCCACAAAGATCGGGCAGCGCTCGCCAACCTAATTCTCAAGCGCGGCCATGCCGTCAACGGCGCGCTGACAAAGAGCTATCCGAAGAAGTATACCGACCAATGCAGGGAGCACCCCATGCCCATCACCGCACCCGTGATCCGTTACCACGGCTCCAAATTTCGCTTGGCGCCCTGGGTAATCGAACACCTGCCGCAACACACCTGCTACGTCGAGCCATTCGGCGGCGCTGGTGGCGTGCTCATGCAGAAGTCCCGCGCATACGCCGAGGTGTACAATGACCTCGACGGGGACATCGTCAACCTCTTCCGCGTGCTGCAGGGCGAAGCAACGCGAGCGGCATTGTTCCAAGCGCTAACGCTGACACCCTACGCCCGCGCGGAATTCGAGCTCGCATGGGAAGCAGTTGAAGAGCCAGTCGAACGTGCACGCCGCACGATCATCCGAGCGCAGATGGGCTTCGGCTCCGCCGGCGCCACCAAGGGCAAGACCGGTTTCCGCATCGACACCAAGCGTGAATACGGAACAGCCCAAGCGCTATGGGCGGATTACCCCGATTCGATCGCCGAGATTGGCCAGAGGCTCAGTGGCGTGCTGATCGAGAACAGGCCCGCGATCGAAGTGATTCGCGCCCACGATGCCCGGAACACGCTTCACTACGTCGACCCACCCTACATGCACGACACGCGATACCTGGGTGCTAAGCACGGCCGCTATTACCGGCACGAGATGACAGACGCGCAGCACGCCGAGCTGCTTGCCGCGCTGCTCGAGCTGGAAGGAATGGTGGTCATATCCGGCTACCCGTGCGAGCTGTACGACAGCATGCTGGCGGGCTGGGACCGGCGCGAAACATCGGCCCGCATCTCTGCCGGCCGAGGAACCGCGACTCGCACCGAATGCATCTGGCTGAGCCCCGCATGCCAACTCCGTAGCAGCCAGCTTGGCCTGTTCAGCGCCAGCGCCTGACAAATGGAGGACACCCCATGAAACGCAAACCCAACAACCCGCGCGCCCGGGTTGAGCGCGCCATGCGCGGCCTGCTGCGCATGCACCGGGCCTGCATCGTCGACGCCAGCGTGCCCGAGGTGCAGGTCATGCTGCATTACAAGACCTGCCGCCAGATCATCAGCAAGCCGGTGGCCGATGCCCTCTGCGACATCGCTCACCACTGGACGGTGTACATGTCCGCCATCTGCCAGGACGGCGGCCGGCAGTGGGCCAAGTCGGTCGAGTACGAGCTCGACGGCATCCACATCATCACCCGGCTGACCGACCTGTTCGAGCAGCCCATCGCCGACCTCATCGCTTCCTGCAACCCAAAGCACGTCATCGGCCACGCATGGATAGCCATACCTGACAGCGTGGCGTTGACCGAGGAGCAGGCCGACCGAATATATGAGTCCGGCGGCGCGTGGCGCCAGCAGGCGGCGGCGTAACCGCGAACTGTGATACCGCTCAGCGCCTGCGCCGAACGAAAGCTACAGAATGTGTCAGATAGCTGTCACCCTAAGGAAAGCCACCATGTCGAACCCCGGATTCAACTCACGCACCGCCGACAAATTCGTCGTCCGCCTGCCCGACGGCATGCGCAAGGCCATCGAAGACCTGGCCGGCCGTAACTTCAGCAGCATGAACACCGAAATCATCCGCGCCATCGAGTCCCACCTCGAAGGCCAGGCCCGCCAGAAGATCCTGCTCGACGCCCTGCAGGCCCAGCTGCCTGCCGGCCAGGTGCCAGCCCGACAGCAGCCCCAGCAGCAGTCCGAGGTCGACTACCTCGACGGCCTGAAAACCGGCACCCGCTGAGCGCCAGACGAACAGCCCTCGACGCCCTGCCGAAACCGAACCTAGAATACTGTTCATCCATACAGTTATTTATGGTTCGGCCATGCAATACGAAGTGCTCCCCCTCTTCGAGCGCGGTAAGCGCAAACCCAAGAAGGCTTTCAGCAGCGAGCCGCGCATCAGCGCCTGCGTGCAGATGAACAAATCGCTGCAAACGCCTCTGGGCCGGGAATCCAGAGTTGCCCACGCCTACACAGGCCCGGGCGTCTCCGAACTGCCAGAACTCTACGAAGCGCACGTCGACGGCATCGCCGTGCTCGCCTTCACCATCGAAGGCGTCGAGTTCATAGACGGCCAGATGTACCAGCAGGCCTGGCACTGCCGCCTGCCGGAACACAAGATCCAGGTGCCCTGGCATCTCTGCCCCCGCGGCCCGCTGGACGAGTTGCTGTAACCGCTAACGCCCCTCCCAAACCATTCCACCCAATCACTGCCGCACCGGCGGCGAGGTGAACCTATGCCTGCAAAAAACCCGAGCCACCTGGCGCAGCTGATCGCCAACGACGGCCACGCCGCCAGCTTCCAGAGCCTGGGGCAGTATCGATCGGCGCTGCTGAAGGAGATCTCCCAGGCCAGCGCCGCGCCTGAGCAGGATGCAGTGGCGTGGGCTATCTGCCACCGCCCTGGCAAGGTAGATGAACTGAGCGCCACCTATGCAAACAGGCGCGCAGCGCAGGCGCATGTGGATGGGTATCGGGGCGATGGTTCGCCTGAGCTTCACATCACGGATTTGTATACGCACCCCAGCGCCGAGATTGAGCAGCTGCGGGCTGAAAATTCCAGGCTTCGCGACGCTTTGAAGTTCTATGCCGACAGCGAGCACTACCACTTCGAAAGTGACAACTGGGATTCGGTGAGCGGAGAGCCATCGAACATCCTTTGGCACAGCGAAGACCCTGACTTCGTCGAAGACGGTGAGGTTGCACGCGCCGCACTATCCGCCCAGCCTTCCGAGGATCAGAGCGGTGAGTAAGTACCGGATAATCCACATAAAGACGGATGGTATCGATCCCTGCTGCTGGCAGGCCCAAGAACGTATTTGGCTGTTCTTCTGGCGGAATATGTGTGGGGCAACCGCAAGCGCGACTACGCAGGGAGACCACATCCTGTTGCACATCATGAAGAGAGCGAGATGACCCGCCCCACCTACTGCCGCGGCACCGGCCTCAAAGTTGCCGAGTTCCCCTGCCTACGCTGCACCCCTCCCGCCAAGCCCTGACCCAATGCCAACCAACCGACTGCCGGCAACGCCGGCGGTGAGGATTCGTCATGCCTATGCACCTGATCTACATCGCCGGACCGTACCGCGGGCCGGACCGGGTAGCCATTACCAGCAACATCGCCAACGCCCGGGCCGTCGCCGTTCAGGCCGCAGCCCAAGGCTGGTTCCCGGTGTGCCCGCACCTCAACACCGCCCACATGGAAGAACAGCTCGACCACGCCGACGACTTCTGGCTGGCCGGCACCATGCTCCTCATGGAGAAATGCGCCGCCGTCGTCCTGGTGCCCGGCTGGCAGAACAGCACAGGCACCCTCGCCGAAGTCGCCCGCGCCAAGCAACTCGGCATCCCCGTCTTCACCAACCACAAATTCCTGCCCGACGCGGACGAGTTCCGCGCGCCAGCAGCCACCAACCAACCAGCCATGGCAGCCCAGGCCTGAGGAGTCGCTATGTCAGCAATCAAGGAAAGACCCATCCTGTTCAGCGGCCCCATGGTTCGCGCCATCCTCGATGGCCGGAAGACGGTCACGCGGCGAGCGGTGAAGGGCCTGCAGATACCGAAGGAAGATCCTTCAATGGGCGAGACCCGGCACCGCTGGAGCGCTGTAGGTCAACGTGACCCGCGCTATGGATTCTGCGTATTTGGCGAGACCGAAGAGGCTTGCGCAATGGAGCTCGGCGAGTTCGGTGCTTGCCCATATGGGCATCGCGGCGACCGGCTGTGGGTGCGGGAGGCTTGGTCAGACGTGAACATGTGTGGTGCGCCTGCTCTGGCCTATCGCGCTGATGAAGATGTCCGTGACCTCATGGGGGAAGAGCTCTTTCTCGATGATGATGGTGCTTTCAACTACCAGGATAAGCGCTGGAACAAGTACCCCTTCTGCGACTGGTATGCCGACCTACATTTGGTTCGCTGGCGCCCCAGCATCCACATGCCTCGCTGGGCCTGCCGCATCCTGCTGGAGATTACCAGCGTCCGCGTCGAGCGCCTGCAGGACATCAGCGGCGACCAAGCCGAAGCCGAGGGCGTTGATTCGGCCATGTGCAGGCAGTTCCTCGAAACCTCGCCCAGCAGGCATGAATGCAAGGAGGCCGTAATCCACGGCTTCGCCGGGCTATGGGCGTCCCTCAACGGCGATGACTCGTGGCACGCAAACCCATGGGTCTGGGTCGTCGAGTTCAAACGCATCGAACAATAACCCCACTCCCCGGCAACGGCCGGGATCGAGGTGAACATGTCCGCCGTCCAGATATCGGAGCCGCTCGACAAGCTCTCCGAAAAGCAAATGGCCGAGTACCTCGGCACCACCCCGCGCGCGCTCGAGGCGAAGCGCGCCCGCAAGCAGATCCCGGAGGGGGTCTGGAAGAAGATCGGCAGCCGTATTTTCTACAGCATCAGGAGGTACAACGAATGGCAAGAAAGCCTGTGGCACTGCCCGCCGGAGTTGAAATTAGGAGCGGCGCCATCCGCATCCGCTTCAGCTGGAACGGTAAGCGCTGCTCAGAAACCCTCACGTACCCCGCCACGCAAACGGGCGTCAGCGCTGCATCCCGTCTTCGCGATCAAGTAATCCAGCTGATCAAGCTCGGCATGTTCGACGAACTGAAATACGCCGAGCTCTTCCCCAACTCCGCAAACGCAATCGCCAGCGTAAGCCGCGGATTCGGCCAGTACGCGCAGATCTGGCTCGACAGCCGCACCCTCGCTGAAGGAACCCGAGACAACTACAAGTCGATACTCAACGTGTGGTGGATGCCCTACCTCGCCACCACGCCGCTGGCCAGCCTGACGCCAGCGCTCATGCGCGAACTGCTGGTACAGATGCCATGGACCAGCAACGGTGTCAAAGCCAACGCCATGACCAAGATCAGCACGATACTCGACGCGGCGGTCGCCGACAGGCTGATCAGCATCAATCCGATGCTCGAGCTGGAAAAGCCTGAGCGTGAAAGCAAGAAGATCGATCCTTTCTCCCAGGCAGAAGCAGACCAGATCATCGCCGCCCTCTACGCGGTCGAGCACTGGCCGTCGAGGATATTCGGCGCTTTCTTCGAGTTCGCGTATTACACCGGCATGCGGCTTGGTGAGATCGCCGCGCTACGCTGGAGTGAGGTCGACATGCAGAAGCGTGTCGCGCTGGTCTGCCGGGTGGTGGCCAAGAAGAAGATCGTCGAGCGAACCAAGACCAAGAACGATCGCTATGTGCTTCTCAACGACCGAGCCATCCATGCGCTCGAGTACGCCCAGGGCTACATCGAGCGCCGGCTTCAGGGCGATGGGCGGATCGAGGAATTCCCGTTCTGCTTCCCGCCCAGCAAGGGCCAGGTGTACATCCATCAGACGAGTGACCTGCATCATCAGTGGCGGCCCACCTTGAAAGCGCTGGGTATTCGCTACCGTCCTCCGTACAATGCGCGCCACACGTACGCAACCATGTGCCTGATGGCGGGAATGGCCCCGGCCTTCATATCCAAGCAATTGGGCAACTCGGTGCAGATTCTGCTTTCTCGCTATGCTAGATGGATCGATGGCGAAGGTGATTGGGCAGAGATGAGCAAACTAAAGCTTGCCCCAAATCTGCCCCAATCCTAAATCCACACCTTTGAAATACGCGAGATAGAGCACTTTGATTTCCACCGCTAACATCACCATGCAGTTCGGCGCCAAACCGCTGTTCGAGAACGTTTCCGTCAAGTTCAACAACGGCAACCGCTATGGCCTGATCGGCGCCAACGGCTGCGGCAAGTCGACCTTCATGAAGATTCTCGGTGGCGACCTCGAGCCATCCGGCGGCCAGGTGATGCTCGAGCCGAACGTGCGCCTGGGCAAGCTGCGCCAGGATCAGTTCGCCTACGAAGAATTCAACGTGATCGACACGGTCATCATGGGCCACGAGGAGCTGTGGAAGGTCAAGGCCGAGCGCGACCGCATCTACTCGCTGCCGGAAATGAGCGAAGAAGACGGCATGAAAGTCGGCGAGCTCGAGGGCGAGTTCGCCGAGATGGACGGCTACACCGCCGAATCCCGTGCTGGCGAGCTGTTGCTCGGCCTGGGTATTCCGCTGGAACAACATTTCGGCCCGATGAGCGAAGTCTCACCCGGCTGGAAGCTGCGCGTATTGCTGGCCCAGGCGCTGTTCTCCGATCCGGACGTATTACTGCTCGACGAGCCGACCAACCACCTCGACATCAATACCATCCGCTGGCTGGAAACGATCCTCACGGCGCGTAACAGCACCATGATCATCATTTCCCACGACCGTCACTTCCTGAACTCGGTCTGCACCCACATGGCCGACCTGGATTACGGTGAGCTGCGTCTGTTCCCGGGCAACTACGACGAGTACATGACCGCCGCGACCCAGTCGCGCGAGCAACTGCTGGCCGACAACGCCAAGAAGAAGGCGCAGATCTCCGAGCTGCAGAGCTTCGTCAGCCGCTTCTCGGCGAACGCCTCGAAAGCCAAGCAGGCGACCAGCCGCGCCAAGCAGATCGACAAGATCCAGCTGGCCGAGGTCAAGCCGTCGAGCCGCGTCAGCCCGTTCATTCGCTTCGAGCAGACCAAGAAGCTGCACCGCCAGGCCGTGACCATCGAGAAGCTCAGCAAGGCATTCGATGACAAGGTGCTGTTCAAGAACTTCAGTTTCACCGTCGAAGCTGGCGAGCGCGTGGCGATCATCGGCCCCAACGGGATCGGCAAGACCACCCTGCTGCGCACCCTGGTTGGCGAGATGAAACCGGATGCCGGTGCGGTGAAATGGACCGAGAGCGCCGAGGTCGGCTACTACGCCCAGGATCACGCCCACGACTTCGAGGACGACGTGAGCCTGTTCGACTGGATGGGCCAATGGACCACCGGTGAGCAGGTCATCCGTGGCACCCTGGGCCGCATGCTGTTCTCCAACGACGAGATTCTCAAGTCGGTGAAGGTCATCTCCGGGGGTGAACAGGGGCGCATGCTGTTCGGCAAGCTGATCCTGCAGAAACCCAATGTACTGGTGATGGACGAACCAACCAACCACCTGGACATGGAATCCATCGAAGCGCTCAACCTGGCGCTGGAAAACTACCCGGGCACGTTGATCTTCGTCAGCCACGACCGCGAGTTCGTCGGTTCCCTGGCCACGCGCATCATCGAACTGTCGGACAACGGTGTGACTGACTTCAGCGGCACCTACGACGACTACCTGCGCAGCCAGGGCATCATCGTCTGATCGGCTGAGCCGGCATCACCCAAAGCCCCGCCATCCACTGGATGGCGGGGCTTTTTGTATGGGCTGGTATCAGCTTCGTAGGTTGCAGCCTGCGGATCCGCTAGTGATAGCCGATATCAGGTGTCCGCCCGTGATTTTTCGCGCGCATGGCGCGCTCCCACATTCGTAATCTTTCATTGGCTTCGCGAAGCCGTGCGCTTTTAGAGGGCTGACCGCGAATTGTAGTGGACCGGCTGACTGCTCGCGGGCGCTCGTTCCGGTCCGCCCTACGGGAAGCTAGGGTACGTGAGAGCGGCTTCAGCCGCGATGCTATCGGCGGTCGCAAACTGATCGGAAGCCGCTCGCACATGTTTGCATCGTGCCTCACGGCATGTCCTGCGCACTCATATGGCATCGCGCCTGACGGCATAGCCTGGGTTGAGCATCGTGATACCCAGGGATCTTCCCGGATGTCGCTGCGTTCGACCCAGGCTACCGAATCGAAAGAACCGGACTGCAGATACAAGAACGCCGCTCAATAGAGCGGCGTTCTGCGTAGCAGCTAGCGGATCAAGCAGAGAGCTCGACCAGCAGCTTGTTCAGGCGCTGCACATAGGCGGCCGGATCTTTCAGGCTGTCGCCTGCCGCCAGGGCGGCCTGGTCGAAGAGGATGTGCGACAAGTCGCCAAAACGATCCTCATCCGGCTCGGCGTCCAGCTTCTCGATCAGCGGATGGCCCGGGTTGAATTCGAAGATCGGCTTCGAATCCGGCACCTTCTGCCCGCTGGCTTCGAGGATCTGGCGCATCTGCAGGCCCAGGTCCTGTTCGCCGATGGCCAGGATGGCCGGCGAATCGGTCAGGCGATGGGAGACGCGAACCTCGGCGACCTGCTCGCCCAGGGCGGCTTTCAGGCGCTCGACCAGGCCTTCCTTGCTCTTGGCGACTTCTTCCTGGGCCTTCTTGTCCTCTTCCGAGTCCAGCGAGCCCAGGTCCAGGTCACCGCGCGCGACGTCGATGAACGACTTGCCGTCGAACTCGGTGAGGTAGCTCATCAGCCACTCGTCGATGCGATCGGTGAGTAGCAGCACTTCGATGCCTTTCTTGCGGAAGACCTCCAGGTGCGGGCTATTCTTGACCTGCGCATAGGATTCGCCAGTGAGGAAGTAGATCTTGTCCTGGCCTTCTTTCAGGCGGCTGACGTAGTCGCCCAGGGAAACCACCTGCTCGCCCTCGCCTTCGCCGGTCGAGGCGAAACGCAGCAGGCCAGCGATCTTTTCCTTGTTGGCGAAATCTTCCGCCGGGCCTTCCTTGAGCACCTGACCGAAGTTCTTCCAGAAGGTCTTGTACTGCTCGGGCTCGCTCTTGGCGAGTTTCTCCAGCATGTCGAGCACACGCTTGGTCAGCGCCGACTTCATGGAGTCGATCACCGGATCCTTTTGCAGGATTTCGCGCGAAACGTTCAGCGACAGATCGTTGGAATCGACCACGCCCTTGATGAAGCGCAGGTAGAGCGGCAGGAACTCGTCGGCCTGGTCCATGATGAACACGCGCTGCACGTACAGCTTCAGGCCGCGCGGCGCTTCACGCTGGTACAGGTCGAACGGTGCACGGCCCGGCACGTACAGCAGCGAGGTGTACTCCAACTTGCCTTCGACCTTGTTGTGGCTCCAGCTCAGCGGGTTGTCATAGTCATGGGAGACGTGCTTGTAGAACTCCTGGTACTGCTCGTCGGTGACCTCGGTACGCGGGCGCGTCCACAGCGCACTGGCGCGGTTGACCACTTCCCACTCCGGCTCGGCGGGCTTGTCCTTTTCTTCGCCGTGGAACTCCTTCGGCAGCTCGATCGGCAAGCCGATGTGGTCGGAGTATTTCTTGATGACGTTGCGCAGACGCCAGCCATCGGCGAACTCTTCTTCACCGCTCTTCAGGTGCAGAACGATACGGGTGCCGCGCTCGGCTTTCTCGACGGTGGCGATCTCGAAGTCGCCTTCGCCTTTCGAAGCCCAGTGCACGCCTTCGCCGGCGGCCAGGCCTGCGCGACGGGTGAACACTTCGACCTTGTCAGCAACGATGAAGGCCGAATAGAAGCCCACGCCAAACTGGCCGATCAGGCTCGAATCCTTCTTCTGATCACCGGAGAGGTTCTTCAGAAAATCGGCGGTGCCGGACTTGGCAATGGTGCCCAGGTGCGCGATGGCCTCTTCGCGGCTCATGCCGATGCCGTTGTCTTCGAGGGTGACGGTCTTGGCGTCCTTGTCGAAGCTCACACGGATTTTCAGCTCCGAACCGCCCTCGAGCAGCTCGGGCTTGGCCAGCGCTTCGAAACGCAGCTTGTCGACGGCGTCCGATGCGTTGGAGATCAACTCGCGCAGGAAAATTTCCTTGTTGGAATACAGCGAGTGAATCATGAGGTGCAGCAGCTGCTTCACCTCTGTCTGGAAGCCCAGGGTTTCTTTTTGAGTTTCCACACTCATGGTCATCTAACTCCACATTGATGGCTAAGCCGCGATACGGCGGATGACCATCAGGTGGGGGCGGCGTGGAAAATTTCAAGTCACTCGTCGACGCGCTCCACGTGTACCACATCGGTCGGCAACAGGGTGAAACGTGCTTCGCCCGATCCATTCAGGCGTTGGCGCAGCACCAGCTGGCCCTGTTCGTCGATGCCAGCGAACTGACCCTGCACCGCCGTACCCTTCTCGCTGAACAGGCGCATCGGCTGGTTGACGTAGTGCTGCGGCTCGGCGAGCAGCCGCGCCAGCGTCAGCTCCTGGCGAGAGTCCGGCGGCGCCGATGGTGCGCTAACCGCAGGCTTGGACGCGACGGCGGGCGGCGCGGGCTCGGAAACCTCTGGCAATTCCGGGAAGCGGTCATCGTCGATTCGCCAGCCAAGCTGCGGATGCTTGCTCAAGCGCACCGGAACGCGCTGTTCCTGGCCACCCACGCGCGCCGGTACGTCGAGCGCCAGATTGCCGGTAGTCACATCCTGCAGCGGCAACGGCGCGAGCTGTACGTCGCGGGTGGCGAAGCGCCGCTGCAGGTAATCGGTTATCAGGTAAACCAGAGTGTCGCGTGAGTCCACCGTGCGATCGACCTTGCCCTGCTGGTAGCGCAAGCCGTTGCGAAACAGCTCGACCTTGCCGGTCAGGGTGGTCTGGAAGTGCGCCGGCAGTACCAGATGAAATTCACCTGCCAGGCGGTTCGGTTCCTCGGGGTGCAGGTTCAGATGCAGCGTGTAGCCGCCCTTGAGTTGACGAGCCTCGGGCAGGTCCTGATCGGGCAACAACCAGCTCAACTCGATTTCCGGCAGTTGCCCGGGATCATCGGGCAGCACATCCAGGCGCAAACCATCGACGCCGACCGGCAGGCCGCGAATGCTCAACTCGCGACGCGCGAAGAAATCCTGGCCTTCACGCAGGCTGAGCACGCCGTCGACGAGTTCGCCTTCCTGGGGCGCAAAAGGCTCGCCATTGAGCTGACCGTGCAGTTGTATGTTCAATTCACCGGCTGCCGGCTGCTCGGGCTTGAGCCACTGCAGGCCAATGATCGCTTCCAGACGTTGCGGATCCTGCCCAGCCATCACCGCCAGCCCGACGACCAGCGGAATCATGCCCAAAGCGCAGCAACCCAGTGCGTGCTTGGCGCGACGCCAGTGCCGCACGATGAACAGCAGTGTCAACGGCGGCAACAGGCAGGCCCACCCCCACAACAGGCTAGTGGCGAAACCGCGCATCACCAACAGCACCAGGCCGATGAGGATCAGCAGCAGGCCGCCCAGGATCAACAACGCATCCATTCGAATTCCTTAGATCAGTAACCGACGTCGATCGACCGCGCGAAGAGCGCAACGATAATGATCGCCGCACTTGGGTTCCACCGACGCGTCGAGCCTTTTCACTTTTTGTGACGAGCCATGAATTGGTTCCTTCACTGGAATGGGTGAAGCAAAAAGGCGCATCGACGCAAAGTCAGTGAACTTATCGCGCCCTCGACGCCTCGAAAAACGGTAATGGTCTTTACCCAAAGGAGAAACACCACCATGCAAAAATCAGTCGCTTACGCCTTCATGCTGGCTGCCACGCTGGGCCTTGCGGCCTGTGACAAGCCGTCCGAAAACAAAGCTCAAGATGCTCAGGAAGCCCGTACCGAAGCTCAAGAGTCGATGAACGACGCTGCTAAAGAAAGCAACGAAGCTGCACAGAAAGAAGCAGAGGCCGCTCAAGAAGCCGCCAAAGAGCAACAGGAAGAAGCTCAGACTCCACCAGCCACTACCCCGGCCGAGCCCGCAGCACCTGCAGAGCCAGCCGCGACTGACGCACCAAAGCAGCAGTAAGCTGACAGTTCTACGTTACCCGCAGTGCGCTGCGGGTAACGCCCCTCTCCTCTCCCTCCATTCCCTCCCGGTTCAACGCATCGCTGGTGTCAGCATCAGCAACAGCGTACATCCCATGCCTATCGCCCATACCAGGCTGCGCTGCCAGTGCAGGTCGGCCCAGTAGAAAATCAGATACAGCATCCGTGCGACCACGAAGATCACCGCCAGCCAGTCGACCAGCCAGCCACTGCTCTGGGTGACGTGCGCCATCAGCACGCCCACTGCGAACAGCGGAAAGGCTTCGAAGCTGTTCTGATGCGCCGCCAATGCCCGCGCACCGAAGCCGGTCAAACGCGCCTGCTGAGCCCGCGGATGATGATTGTCGTAGGTGCCGCCTTCCTGCTTCATCGCCCTGGCTAACGGCGCCTTGGCGATGAAAATCAGCAAGGCGCTGATGAAGATGCACCAGAATGGAATGCTCACTCGCTCTTCTCCTTGGCCGGCTCGAAGGTCGGCGTTTGTGTGTACACCATGACTTCCAGTACATCCGAATGAAATTCGCGGCGGTACAGCACCACCACGACCCCTGCGCTCACCATCATGAAGAACCAGGGGTTGATGAACCACGCCAGCGTGGCCATGCCGAAATAATAGGCGCGCAGGCCATAGTTGAACTGGTTGGCCGCCATCGAGATGACGCGCGCGGTGCGTTCGGCGAACGCCTTGCGCTCCTGCTCGGTGACGTGGCGCTCACCGATCATCGGTGCCGAGCCGACCAGCACCGCGGCAAAGTTGTACTGGCGCATGCACCAGCTGAACGTGAAGAAGGCGTACACGAACACCACACCCAGGCACAGCAGCTTGACCTCGGAGATGCCGCGGCTGGCCGACTGTACGAATGGCAGGTCGGCGAGCAGCGATACCGCGCGATCCGAGGCGCCGAGTACGGTGAGGATACCGGCCAGAATAATGAGCGTACTGGATGCGAAGAACGAGGCGTTGCGTTCCAGGTTGCCAATCACGTTGGCATCAGCGATGCGGTTCTCGCGCAGCAGCATGCGGCGCATCCAGTCTTCACGATACAGGTGCAGCACGCTGGCCAGGCACGGCGTGGTACGACCCTTGGCATGGGCGTAACGGGTGTAGCCCGCCCAGCACAGAACGAACCAGCAGGCGGCAATCAAGTGGTGGAGATAGTCTTCGCTGATGGACATGCAAATTCCTTGTAGGGCGAGGGCCTGCCGGTGATCGCGCCCTCCTCTTCGAGCGACAAGGAGACGGCGGCAGACCCGCGAATTATAGCCACGCAAGACAGCAAAAAGCCGCTCCAGAGAGCGGCTTTCGTTCACACCTTACGGCCTAAGCCACGACTTGCTGGGGCTTGCCGCGTAACCAGTCGTAGGCGCTGGCGAGCGCGAGCATCAGCGCAGACGGCAACAGCCACGCCAGGCCCTGTTCGGCCAATGGCAGGCTGGTCAGCCAAGCTGGCAGCCAGCCGTCCAGGCCCGCCGCTTTCAAGCCATCGACGATGCCGAACAACGTCGCTACCAGCATCACCGGGCCGACCACCCGCGCGGCCGCGTTCCACAGCGCCCAGCAGAAGCTCAGCGCGATCAGCACGATGCACGGCGGGTAGATCGCCGTGAGCACCGGCACGGAAATCTGGATCAGCTTGGTCAGCCCCAGGTTCGATACCAGCAGCGAGAACGCTGCCAGGATGATCACCAGGCTGCGATAGGACAGCGGCACCAGACGGCTGAAATACTCTGCACAGGCGCAGGTCAGGCCGACCGCGGTGACCAGGCATGCCAGCGATATCAGCACTGCCAGGAAGCCGCTGCCCAGGCTGCCGAACGTGTGCTGCACATAGGCATGCAGCACCGCCGCACCGTTGGTAGCGCCTTCGGCAATGGCATGGCTGCCGGCACCGAGACGGAACAGGCTGATGTACACCAGCGCCAGACCGACACCGGCAATCAGCCCGGCGATGATCGCGTAACGGGTGATCAGTTGCGGCGACTCGACACCGCGCGAGCGGATGGCGTTGACGATCACGATGCCGAACACCAACGCGCCCAGCGTATCCATGGTCAGGTAACCATTGATGAAACCCTGGGAGAACGGCGCGGCCTGGTAGGCCGCCGTCGCCGAACCCACGCCATCAGGCGTCAGCACGAACGCCGTGCCGCCAAGGATCAACAGCGCGAGAATCTTCATCGGCCCAAGCACGCGGCCGACCGTATCCAGCAGCCGACCGGGATAGAGCGACACACCCAACACGATGGCGAAGTACACCAGGCTGTAGATCAACAGGGCCAGCGGGCTCTCACCGGTCAGCGGCGCCAGGCCTACTTCGAACGACACCGTGGCGGTGCGCGGTGTGGCGAACAGCGGGCCAACCGCCAGGTAGCAGACCACGCCGAGCAGTACGCCAGCAGTACGCCCGATGGGCGTGCTGAGGGCATCCATGGCGCCGCCGACCTTGGCCAACGCGACCAGGGTAATGACCGGCAGTCCCACGGCGGTGATCAGGAAGCCCAGCGCAGCCAGCCAGACATGCGACCCGGCCTGCAGGCCGACGATAGGCGGAAAAATGATGTTGCCGGCCCCGACAAACAGGGCGAACGTCATGAACCCCAGGGCGAGCACATCCTGGCTTTTCAAGGAAGTCATCTAAGGAAATACCACATCACTGAAACGGAGTTGAGAGAGGGAGTCCCGATGGATAGAGGGAAACGTCGTTCGCCCTTGTGGCGCGAACCTTGTTGCAGGCTCATTTCGGATAGAAACAAAACCCATTAGTTGCAAGGCTAACGATTTTGCCGCAAACGCCCCACCCATTCCAGCCCGGCTGACGGCTGGCTGTAATGTGCTGTCGCCTGGACAACAATTTCCGGGCATAAAAAAGGCCACCCGGGGGTGGCCTTCTTCGTCAGGTCAGAATAGCTTACGCCTTCTTCACTTCCCAACCGGTCAGCTCGGCGAGGGCCTTGCCGATGTCAGCCAGGGAACGCACGGTTTTCACACCGGCGTCCTGCAGCGCAGCGAATTTCTCGTCTGCAGTGCCTTTGCCGCCGGAGATGATGGCGCCAGCGTGGCCCATGCGCTTGCCGGGCGGAGCGGTCACACCTGCGATGTAGGAAACGACAGGCTTGGTGACGTTGGCCTTGATGTAGGCAGCCGCTTCTTCTTCAGCCGAACCGCCGATCTCGCCGATCATGACGATCGCTTCGGTCTTCGGGTCTTCCTGGAACAGCTTCAGGATGTCGATGAAGTTGGAGCCCGGGATGGGGTCGCCACCGATGCCCACGCAGGTGGACTGGCCGAAACCGGCGTCGGTGGTCTGCTTGACGGCTTCATAGGTCAGGGTGCCGGAACGCGACACGATGCCTACCTTGCCTGGCAGATGGATGTGACCCGGCATGATGCCGATCTTGCACTCACCGGGCGTGATCACGCCCGGGCAGTTCGGGCCGATCAGGCGAACGCCCAGCTCGTCACACTTGACCTTGGCGTCGAGCATGTCGAGGGTCGGGATGCCTTCGGTGATGCAGACGATCAGCTTGATACCGCCGAAAGCCGCCTCCAGGATCGAGTCCTTGCAGAAAGGAGCCGGAACGTAGATGACCGAAGCGTCGGCGCCAGTGGCTTCAACGGCTTCTTTCACGGTGTTGAACACCGGCAGGCCCAGGTGAGTGGTGCCGCCCTTGCCCGGCGTCACGCCGCCAACCATCTGGGTGCCGTAGGCGATGGCTTGTTCAGAGTGGAAGGTACCTTGCGAGCCAGTGAAACCCTGGCAGATGACCTTGGTGTCTTTATTGATCAGGACGCTCATTACTTGCCCTCCGCAGCTTTGACGACTTGCTGAGCAGCGTCGGTCAGGCTGGTTGCCGCGATGATGTTCAGGCCGCTGTCGGCCAGTACCTTGGCACCCAGTTCAGCGTTGTTGCCTTCCAGACGGACGACAACCGGAACTTTCACGCCAACTTCTTTCACTGCACCGATGATGCCTTCGGCAATCATGTCGCAACGAACGATACCGCCGAAGATGTTCACCAGAACGGCAGCGACGTTGCTGTCGGACAGGATGATCTTGAATGCTTCGGTCACGCGCTCTTTGGTCGCGCCGCCGCCGACGTCCAGGAAGTTGGCCGGCTTGCCGCCGTGCAGGTTGACGATGTCCATGGTGCCCATGGCCAGGCCAGCACCGTTGACCATGCAGCCGATGTTGCCTTCCAGCGCGACGTAGTTCAGTTCGAACTTGGCAGCGTGGGCTTCACGGGCATCGTCCTGCGACGGGTCGTGGAAAGTCTTCAGCTTGGGCTGACGGTACATAGCGTTGGCGTCGATGTTGATCTTCGCGTCGAGGCAGTGCAGATCGCCGTCGGCCTTGATGACCAGCGGGTTGACTTCCAGCAGCGCCAGGTCGTGATCTTTGAACAACTTGGCCAGACCTACGAAGATCTTGGCGAACTGAGCGACTTGCTTGCCTTCCAGGCCCAGCTGGAAAGCCAACTCGCGGCCCTGGAACGGCTGAGCGCCGACCAGCGGATCGATGGTTGCCTTGAGGATCTTCTCGGGGGCTTCGTGAGCGATCTTCTCGATGTCCACGCCACCTTCGGTGGAAGCCATGAACACGATACGGCGACTGGAGCGGTCAACGACTGCGCCCAGGTACAGTTCCTTGGCGATGTCGGTGCAGGACTCGACCAGGATCTTGGTGACAGGCTGGCCATTGGCGTCAGTCTGATAGGTCACCAGGCGCTTGCCCAGCCAGTTGGCAGCGAAAGCCTTGGCGTCTTCCTTGCTCTTGACCAGTTTCACACCGCCCGCTTTACCGCGGCCACCAGCGTGTACCTGAGCCTTGACGACCCACTCGGTACCACCGATTTTTTCGCAGGCCTCAGCGGCCTCTTCCGGGGTGTCTACGGCGAAGCCCTTGGATACGGGCAGGCCGTACTCAGCGAACAGCTGCTTACCCTGATACTCGTGAAGATTCATGCTTGTCTACCGTCTTCGTTTAGGTATTGCGCATCGGCGCCGCACTCACGTGCCGCACCACCTGTGACCGCCATTGGGCAGTCCGGCGCGCATTCCGTGTCGAGCTGAGCCCGACCCGGGCAACGCGCCGTGGTTCTATGCCAGAGAACGCCTGAAAAACGCCGGCCCGAAGGCCGGCATGCGACGTCTTAGCGCTTCTTGCGGTTGGCGATGTGAATCGCGCCACCGTTGACTGCCAGCGCGGCTTCGTGCAGCGCCTCGGACAGGGTCGGGTGCGAGAACACCATCATGCCCAGGTCTTCGGCACTGGTGCCGAATTCCATGCCGATGGCACCCTGCTGTACCAACTCGGCCGCGCTTGGGCCGATGACGTGAACGCCCAGCACGCGGTCGGTGTTGGCGTCAGCGATGACCTTGACGAACCCGCCGGTATCGTTGGCGGCCATGGCGCGGCCACTGGCGGCGAACGGGAAGGTACCGACGTTGACGGCAACACCTTCGCTCTTGAGCTGCTGCTCGGTTTTGCCGACCCACGCGATTTCCGGGTGGGTGTAAATGACCGACGGGATCAAGTCGTAGTTCATCTGGGCCTTGTGACCGGCGATACGCTCGGCGACCATCACGCCCTCTTCCGAGGCCTTGTGGGCGAGCATCATGCCGCGCACCACGTCACCGATGGCGTAGACGCCCGGCACGCTGGTGGCGCACTGGTCATCGACGAAGATGTAGCCACGCTCGTCCAGATCCACGCCGCTGTCCGAAGCCAGCAGGTCAGTGGTCACCGGGCGACGGCCAACCGCGACGATCAGCTTGTCGAAGACGATTTTCTGTTCGCCGGCCGAGTCGGTGTAGCTGACGGTGACTTGCTTCTTCTTGACTTCGGAGCCGGTGACGCGCGCGCCCAGCTTGATGTCCAGCCCCTGCTTGGTCAGGGTCTTGAAGGCTTCCTTGGCGACGGCTTCGTCGGCTGCCAGCAGGAACTTGTCCAGCGCTTCGAGAACGGTCACTTCAGCGCCCAGGCGAGCCCACACGGAGCCCAGTTCCAGACCGATGACGCCAGCGCCGATAACGCCCAGCTTCTTCGGCACGGTCTGGAACTCCAGGGCGCCGGTGGAATCGACGATGACGTCCTGATCGACAGGAGCTGGCGCGATGTCGATCGGACGCGAGCCGGAGGCCAGAATCACGTTCTCGGCTTCGACGACAGAGGTCTTGCCATCCTTGTCGGTGACTTCGACTTTCTTGCCGGCCAGCAGTTTGCCGTGGCCTTCGAGCAGGGTCACGCCGTTGGCCTTGAACAGGCCGGCAACGCCGCCAGTCAGGTTCTTGATGATGGTGTTCTTGCGACCGACCATGGCCGGTACGTCGATGCTCACGCCCTTGGCGCTGATGCCGTGAACGGCGAAACCGTCCTGGGCTTCATGGAATTTCCAGGAGCTGTCCAGCAGCGCCTTGGATGGAATGCAACCGACGTTCAGGCAAGTGCCGCCCAATGCGATCTTACCGTCCTTGTCCTGGTACTTCTCGATGCACGCGGTCTTGAGACCGAGTTGAGCGGCCTTGATGGCGGCAACATAGCCGCCAGGGCCGGCACCAATGACTACCACGTCGAATTTCTGGCTCATAAAAGATTCCTTTTAGCGTAAAGCTTCGAGCTCGAGCCGCGGACGAAGGCCCTGTAGGGCGCAGCATCCACGACCCGCAGCTGCGTTTAGATGTCCAGCAGCAGACGCGCTGGGTCTTCCAGCAGGTTCTTGATGGTCACCAGGAAGGTCACGGCTTCTTTGCCATCGATCAAGCGATGATCATAGGACAGCGCCAGGTACATCATCGGGCGAATGACCACTTGGCCGTTCACGGCAACCGGACGCTGGATGATGTTGTGCATGCCCAGGATCGCGGCCTGCGGCGGGTTGACGATCGGCGTCGACATCATCGAACCGAAGGTACCACCGTTGGTGATGGTGAAGGTACCACCGGTCATTTCCTCGATGGACAGCTTACCGTCGCGGGCTTTCTTGCCGTAGGCAGCGATGCCGGCTTCGATGTCGGCTAGGCCCATCAGTTCGGCGTTACGCAGAACCGGAACCACCAGGCCACGGTCGCTGGAAACGGCCACGCCGATGTCCTGATAACCGTGGTAGACGATGTCGTTGCCATCGATCGAGGCATTGACCGCCGGCAGGCGCTTCAGCGCCTCGGTGGCAGCCTTGACGAAGAAGGACATGAAGCCCAGGCGAGTGCCGTTATGGGCTTTCTCGAACTGATCCTTGTACTTCGAACGCAGCGCCATGATCTCGGACATGTCGACTTCGTTGAAGGTGGTCAGCATCGCCATGTTCGACTGGGCTTCGACCAGGCGACGGGCAACGGTGGCGCGAACGCGAGTCATCGGCACGCGCTTCTCGGTACGGTCGCCAGCACCGCTTACCACCGGAGCAGAAGCAGCGGCGGCTGCAGCAGGCTTGGCAGCCGGAGCGTTCTTCTTGGCTTCAGCGGCGGCAACCACGTCTTCCTTGGTCACACGGCCGCCCTTGCCCGAACCGCTGATGCTGTTCGGGTCGATGCCATTCTCTTCGGCCAGCTTGCGAGCGGCTGGCGAGAGGATCTGGTCATCACCGCCAGCAGCGGCCGGTGCAGCGGCAGCCTGGGCAGGCGCAGCAGCGGCTTGAGCAGGCGCAGCGGCCGGAGCGGCAGCGCCACCTTCGGTCAGCTTGCCCAGTACCTCGTTGGAGAGGACGGTGTCGCCTTCGTTCTTGACGATCTCGGCAACCACGCCATCGGCCTCGGCCAGCACTTCGATCACGACCTTGTCGGTTTCGATGTCGACGATCAGCTCATCGCGCTTTACCGCTTCGCCCGGCTTCTTGTGCCAGGTAGCCACGGTGCCGTCAGCGACCGATTCGGGGAATGTAGGGGCTTTGATCTCGATAGCCATTGTGTTCTTTTCCTTAAATTCGGTGGTTTCGAGGAAGCGGCCTCAACGGGCCGCCTCCTTCGCGATGGCATTAAACGGTGAAGGCATCCTGCAGCAGTTTTTCCTGCTGTTCGGCGTGCATGGACGCATAACCACAGGCCGGAGCGGCCGAGGCATCACGCCCCGCGTACTCGAGCACCAGCGACTTCTTGTGCGCCAGAGCGGCACGACGCATGTGGTGCTGGCTGCAGTACCAGGCGCCCTGGTTCATCGGCTCTTCCTGACACCAGACGATGTGCTTGAGGTTCTTGTACGGAGCGAGAACTTCGGCCAAGTCGTCTTCCGGGAACGGATACAGCTGCTCGATACGCACGATGGCGATATCCTCGCGGCCTTCGGCGCGGCGTTTTTCCAGCAGGTCGTAGTAGACCTTGCCGCTGCACAGCACCAGACGCTCGACCTTTTTCGGCTCGATGGCGTCGATTTCCGGGATGACGGTCTGGAACGAACCTTCGGCCAGATCTTCCAGAGTCGATACGGCCAGCTTGTGGCGCAGCAGCGACTTGGGCGTCAGCACCACCAGCGGCTTGCGCAGCGGGCGAATGACCTGACGACGCAGCAGATGGTAGATCTGCGCTGGCGTGGTCGGTACCGCGACCTGGATGTTCTGCTCGGCGCACAGTTGCAGGTATCGCTCCAGGCGTGCCGAGGAGTGCTCCGGGCCCTGCCCTTCATAACCGTGCGGCAGCAGCATGGTCAGGCCGCACAGACGACCCCACTTGGTTTCGCCGCTGGAGATGAACTGGTCGAACACCACCTGGGCACCGTTGGCGAAGTCGCCGAACTGGGCTTCCCAGATCACCAGCGCATTCGGCGTGGTGGTGGCGTAACCGTATTCGAATGCCAGCACCGCTTCTTCCGACAGGAAGGAATCGTAGAGGTCGAAGCGCGGCTGACCTTCATACAGGTTTTGCAGTGGCAGGTAGGCCGAGCCGTCCTTCTGGTTGTGCAGTTGTGCATGGCGGTGCGAGAAGGTACCGCGCCCCACGTCCTGACCGGTGATACGGATCGGATGACCTTCGACCAGCAGGGTCGCGTAGGCCATGGTCTCGGCGTAGCCCCAGTTCAGCGGCAGGCCGCCGGCGCCCATCTTGCCGCGGTCCTCGTAGATCTTGCCGACCTGGCGCTGAACCACGAAACCGTCAGGCGTTTCCAGCAGCTTGCTGGACAGCTCCTGCAGGGTCTTGAGGTCGAAGCGGGTGTCGTGACGCGCGGTCCAGGCGTGGCCCAGGTACGGACGCCAGTCGACGAACAGCTCCTTGTTCGGCTCCTTGACCAGGCTCTTGACCACGTGCTGACCGTTGTCGAGCGCCGTGCGGTACTCGTCGACCGGAGCCTGCACCGCTTCGGCGGTCAGGCGGCCACCGCCGGTCAGGGCGTCGGCGTATAGCTCGCGGGTGGTGCGCTGCTTGGCGATCTGCTGGTACATCAGCGGCTGGGTGCCGCTCGGCTCGTCGGCCTCGTTGTGGCCGCGACGACGGTAGCAGACCAGGTCGATGACCACGTCACGCTTGTACTGCATGCGGTAATCGACGGCCAGTTGGGTGACGAACAGCACGGCTTCCGGATCATCGCCATTCACATGGAAGATCGGCGCCTGAATCATCTTGGCGACGTCGGTGGCGTACTCGGTGGAGCGCGCATCGTCGGCTCGGTTGGTGGTGAAGCCAACCTGGTTGTTGATCACGATGTGGATGGTACCACCCGTCTTGTAGGCACGGGTCTGCGACATCTGGAAGGTTTCCATGACCACGCCCTGACCGGCGAATGCCGCGTCACCGTGGATGGAGATCGGCACAACCTTGTCCCCGGTCGCATCGGTACGACGATCCTGGCGAGCACGTACCGAACCCTCGACCACCGGAGACACGATCTCCAGGTGCGACGGGTTGAACGCCAGCGCCAGGTGCACTTCGCCACCCGAGGTCATCACGTTCGAGGAGAAGCCCTGGTGGTACTTCACGTCACCGGAGCTCAGGCCTTCGACCTTCTTGCCTTCGAACTCGTCGAACAGGTCGCGCGGGTTCTTGCCGAAGGTGTTGACCAGCACGTTCAGACGGCCACGGTGGGCCATGCCGATGACGATTTCCTTGGTGCCGTAGGAGCCGGAGCGCTGGATGATCTCGTCCAGCATCGGAATCAGGCTCTCGCCACCTTCCAGACCGAAGCGCTTGGTGCCCGGGTACTTGGTGCCCAGGTACTTTTCCAGGCCTTCCGCAGCGGTCAGGCGCTCGAGCAGGTGGCTCTGCGCCTCGGCGGAGATCTGCGGGCGACCACGAACGCTTTCCAGACGCTGCTGGAACCAGCTGCGCTGGTCGGAATCGACGATGTGGGTGAACTCGGAGCCGATGGTGCGACAATATGTCTGATGCAAAGCGTCGCGGATTTCCCGCAAAGTTGCTTCTTCTTTGCCGATTGCCAGACCACCCGTGCGGAAGGTGGTATCCAGATCCGCGTCGGTAAGGCTGTAATGGCTGATCGACAGATCAGCAGGAACAGGACGCTGCCACAGCCCAAGCGGATCGAGCTGAGCCGCCTGGTGGCCACGCATGCGGAATGCCTGAATCAACCGCAACACTTCGACCTGCTTCTTCTCGTGTTCGCTGCTCACGGTCCCGGCAGAAGCCGGCTGAGCGCGACGCTGGTTCTTGGCCAGCAACACGAAATGATCACGAATCGTCGAGTGCGATACGTCATTGGCGGTACTGCCTTCGGACGGCAACTTATCGAAATAAGTGCGCCATTCTTCCGGCACGGCGTTGGGATCGTGCAGGTAGAGCTCATAGAGCTCCTCCACGTAGGCAGCGTTACCACCGGATAGGTGGGCACTGTCCCACATGCGCTGCATCACGCTTTCTTGCATGCTTGGTCACCCTCGGTAAGGGGACACCACCGGCGAGGACACCGACTGGCTCTCGAAGTCATGTTGCAGCGACTTCAACAAGCCACCAAGAATCCCGCAGATAGTCCGGGCACCAGCCCGAATGCCCCTGCTGGTCGTCATATTTTTCGTATGAGGGCGTCGGCGGCTAGGCCGACGCCCTGGCGATACTGCAACACCGACATTACGTCGGTGCGGCAGGTGTTACGGTAAAGCTAAAGAACGGTGAATCAGGTACCGCTTTGCAGCAGCATGTTGCGTACGTGACCGATGGCCTTGGTCGGGTTAAGACCCTTGGGGCACACATTCACGCAGTTCATGATCCCGCGGCAGCGGAACACACTGAATGGATCATCGAGCGATGCCAATCGTTCCGCGGTCTTGGTATCACGGCTGTCGGCCAGGAAGCGATAGGCCTGCAGCAGTGCAGCCGGGCCCAGGAACTTGTCCGGGTTCCACCAGAACGACGGGCAGCTGGTCGAGCAGCACGCACACAGGATGCACTCGTACAGACCGTCGAGCTTCTCGCGCTCTTCCGGCGACTGCAGGCGCTCGATGGCCGGAGCCGGTGTCTCGTTCTGCAGGAACGGCTGCACCTTCTCGTACTGCTTGTAGAAGATGCTCATATCGACGACCAGGTCACGAATGACCGGCAGGCCAGGCAGCGGGCGGATCACCAGCTTGTTGCCCTTGACCACGCTGGAGATCGGCGTGATACAGGCCAGGCCGTTCTTGCCGCTGATGTTCATGCCGTCGGAGCCGCAAACGCCTTCACGGCAGGAGCGGCGGTAGGAGAAACCCTCGTCCTGCTCTTTGATGAGCGCCAGGATGTCCAGCACCATCAGGTCTTTGCCGTCGATGGTGATGTCGAAATCCTGCATGAACGGCGCTTTGTCGGCTTCCGGGTTGTAGCGATAAACGCTGACTTTCAAGCTTTTGCCAAGAGACATGGTAGCCACCCTTAATAAGTACGAACTTTGGGTTCAAACGCCGGTACGGTCTTCGGCGAGAAGTTGACATCGCGTTTGGCGACACGTTTCTCACCCGGGAAGTACAGGCTGTGGCACAACCAGTTGGTGTCGTCACGGTCTTCGAAATCTTCACGGGCGTGAGCGCCGCGGGACTCGGTACGGGTGTCAGCTGCGATGGCAGTGGCTTCGGCGACTTCCAGCAGGTTCTGCAGCTCCAGCGCTTCGATACGCGCGGTGTTGAAGGCCTGGCTCTTGTCGTTGATCTTGACCTTGGCGATGCGCTCGCGCAGGTCGGACAACTGAGCGATGCCCTTCTTCATGTATTCGCCGGTACGGAATACGCCAAAGTAGTTCTGCATGCACGACTGCAGTTCGCGCTTGAGCGTGGCAACATCTTCGCCGCTGCTACGCTCGTTGACGCCAGCCAGACGACCCAGCGACAGCTCGATGTCGGTTTCGCTGGCACCACGGACTTCCACGCCTTCTTTCAGCGCTTTTTCCAGGTGCAGGCCAGCGGCACGGCCGAACACCACCAGGTCGAGCAGCGAGTTGCCGCCCAGACGGTTGGCACCGTGAACCGATACGCAAGCCACTTCGCCCACGGCGAACAGACCTTCGATGATCCTGTCGTTGCCGTTGGCATCCTGGGTGATGGCCTGGCCATGAATGTTGGTGGCAACGCCGCCCATCATGTAGTGGCAGGTCGGGATGACCGGAACGGGCGCGACGACCGGGTCGACATGGGCAAAAGTCTTCGACAGTTCGCAAATGCCTGGCAGGCGGCTGTGCAGCACTTCCTCGCCGAGGTGATCGAGCTTGAGCAGTACGTGGTCCTTGTTGGGGCCACAGCCGTTGCCGGCGATGACTTCCTTGACCATGGAACGGGCCACCACGTCACGACCGGCGAGGTCCTTGGCGTTGGGCGCATAACGCTCCATGAAGCGCTCACCATGGGCGTTGATCAGGTAACCACCCTCACCGCGGCAGCCTTCGGTAACCAGTACACCGGCGCCGGCGATACCGGTTGGGTGGAACTGCCACATTTCGATGTCCTGCACCGGCACGCCGGCACGCAGGGCCATGCCCACACCGTCACCGGTGTTGATCAGGGCGTTGGTGGTGGAGGCGTAGATACGGCCAGCACCGCCGGTGGCCAGAACCACGGCCTTGGAACGGATGTACACGGTTTCGCCGGTCTCGATGCAGATGGCGATGACGCCGACGATGGCACCGTCCTGGTTCTTCACCAGATCGACCGCATACCATTCGTTGAGGAACGAGGTGCCAGCCTTCAGGTTGGCCTGGTACAGGGTGTGCAGCAGCGCGTGACCGGTACGGTCGGCAGCGGCACAGGTACGAGCGGCCTGAGTCGGATTGTCCGGCCCCTTGGACTGACCACCGAACGGACGCTGATAGATGCGGCCCTGCTCGGTACGGGAGAACGGCAGCCCCATGTGCTCGAGCTCGAACACGGCTTCCGGACCGACGGAACACATGTATTCGATCGCGTCCTGGTCACCGATGTAGTCGGAACCCTTGACGGTGTCGTACATGTGCCAGCGCCAGTCATCGTTCGGATCGTTCGAGGCGATGGCGCAGGTGATGCCGCCCTGGGCAGAAACGGTGTGAGAACGGGTCGGGAAGACCTTGGTGACCACTGCTGTCTTGTGACCGCCTTGCGCCAACTGCAGAGCAGCGCGCATACCGGCACCGCCACCACCGACGATGATGGCGTCATAGGAAAGAGTACGAATGCTAGTCATGAATCAGAAACCCCAAAGAATCTGCACGCCCCAGACGAAGAACACGAACATGGCGATGCCACACGCGGCCTGGAACAGAAAACGCACAACGGTTGCCCACTTGCCCAGCGCGGTCGGCGTCAGGTAGTCGGTGGAGATGGTCCACATGCCGACCCAGGCGTGAACGCCGAGCGCCACGAGAGTCAGCAGGCTGAAGATGCGCATTGCATTATTGGAGAACAGACCATGCCATTCGGCGTAGCCCATGCCTGGATTCAGGACGATGTAGCCCAGCAGAAACAGGACATAAGCCGCGAGCACGCCCGCAGAAACGCGTTGAGCCATCCAGTCGTAGAGGCCCGAACGCGAGAAATTCGTGACGTTAGTTACCATATCCATACCCCCAGCAGCACGATCAGGATCGCCGATACGACGAGAACGATTTTGGAACCCAGTTTGCCGCCTTCCAGCGTCTCACCGACTCCAGCATCCATGATCAGGTGGCGCACACCGGCCACCAGGTGGTACAGCAGAGCGGACAACAGTCCCCAGATCACGAACTTGGCCAGCGGACTGGTCAAGCATTCTTTCACCTGCGCGAAGCCCTCTTCCGAAGACAGCGACTTGTCGAGCCCGAACAGCAGCACGGCAATGCCGAGGAAAAGGATCACGCCAGATATACGGTGAAGAATGGACGTGTAAGCAGTGACTGGGAGTTTTATCGTCCGAAGGTCTAAGTTTACAGGTCGTTGGCTATTCACGGCTTTATTATCACACTGAGAGCCCCAGCTATCAGGGCTGAGTTGTCGGGAAGCGCACTGGTCAGGTACCCATCACCCAAGAAGTGACAACCACCAGAAACCGGGCTCAAGGCCCTTGGCAGTCGGGCGCAGAGTATAGACAGTTAGGTCGCTAATGACAACGCGGATACCTCGACCTAATAGCGATTGCGTCAAGCCCGGAAATGGCGTAATAGGGCGCGCCCTTTTGTCGCAGGCAGGGCACTCAAGCCCTTCTATTGCCTGGGTTTTCGCAAATTGACTTTCAGATTCATAACACTATAGTGATGCGGGCCCTGCGTGGGGGGCCGACTGATGATTCCAAGCATAACTAGGAGGCCACACATGGCTGACAAAAAAGCGCAGTTGATCATCGAGGGCGCAGCCCCCGTCGAGCTGCCCGTTTTATCCGGCACCGTTGGCCCAGATGTGATCGACGTGCGGAGCCTGACTGCCACGGGCAACTTCACCTTCGACCCCGGCTTCATGTCGACCGCCTCATGCGAGTCGAAGATCACCTACATTGATGGTGACAAGGGCGTACTGCTGCACCGCGGCTACCCCATCGAGCAACTGGCCGAGAAAGCCGACTACCTGGAGACCTGCTACCTGCTGCTCAACGGCGAACTGCCGGACGAAGAGCAGAAGGCCCAGTTCGTCAGCACCATCAAGAACCACACCATGGTTCACGAACAACTGAAGACCTTCTTCAACGGTTTTCGTCGTGACGCCCACCCGATGGCCATCATGTGTGGCGTGGTCGGCGCCCTCTCCGCCTTCTACCACGATTCCCTGGACATCAAGAACCCACAGCACCGCGACATTTCCGCGATGCGCCTGGTCGCCAAGATGCCGACCATCGCTGCCATGGTGTACAAGTACTCCAAGGGCGAGCCGATGATGTACCCGCGTAACGACCTGAACTACGCGGAAAACTTCCTACACATGATGTTCAACACCCCGTGCGAGACCAAGCCGATCAGCCCCGTGCTGGCCAAGGCCATGGACCGCATCTTCATCCTGCACGCCGACCACGAGCAGAACGCCTCCACTTCCACGGTGCGCCTGGCGGGCTCCTCGGGCGCCAACCCGTTCGCCTGTATCGCTGCCGGTATCGCCGCACTCTGGGGCCCGGCCCACGGCGGTGCGAACGAAGCCGTACTGGCCATGCTGGACGAAATCGGCGACGTGTCGAACATCGACACCTTCATCGCCAAGGCCAAGGACAAGGACGATCCGTTCAAGCTCATGGGCTTCGGTCACCGCGTCTACAAGAACTTCGATCCACGCGCCCAGGTCATGAAGCAGACCTGCGACGAAGTGCTGGCCGAGCTGGGCATCAACGACCCGCAGCTGGAACTGGCCATGAAGCTCGACGAGATCGCCCGTAACGATCCGTACTTCAAAGAGCGCAACCTGTATCCGAACGTCGACTTCTACTCGGGGATCATCCTCAAGGCGATCGGCATTCCAACCAGCATGTTCACCGTGATCTTCGCCCTGGCGCGTACCGTCGGTTGGATCTCGCATTGGAAGGAAATGCTCTCCGGCCCGTACAAGATCGGCCGCCCGCGTCAGCTGTACACCGGCCCGACCCAGCGCGACATCAAGAAGTAAGCTTCTTGCCCTGAGCCCGCTGTGACAAGAAAGCCCATATCCACGGATATGGGCTTTTTCGTTTCTGTCCCTGCCGCTCAGGCTTTATCATGGCGCCCTGTATCCACAGCCGGGCCGTTCATGAAATTCGCCATCGCCCTGTTTTCACCGCCTTCGGCGCCCTCTTCCCGCCGTGCCCTGCGCTTTGCAGAAGCGGCGCTGAACGGTGGCCACCAGATCGTGCGCCTGTTCTTCTACGCCGATGGCGTGCACAGCGCCTCGGGCACTGTCGTCAGCCCTCAGGATGAAACCGACGTCGCCCGTCAGTGGCGCGAATTCGTTGTCAGCAACGGGCTCGACGGCGTGGTGTGCATCGCCGCCGCCCTGCGTCGTGGCGTGCTCGACGCCCAGGAAGCGCGCCGCTACGAGCGCGAGGCGGCCAACCTGCCCGCACCCTGGGTACTGTCCGGTTTGGGCCAGCTGCACGAAGCGGCTCAAGAAGCTGACCGGCTGATCTACTTTGGAGGTGACTGAGATGAGTCAATCCCTGCTGATCATCAGCCGCCAGGCGCCCTGGAACGGCACTGGCGCCCGCGAAGCCCTGGATATCGCCCTGGCCGGTGGCGCCTTCGACCTGCCCATCGGCCTGCTGTTTCTCGATGACGGCGTGCTGCAGCTGGCCACCAGGCAAGCGCCCCAGGCCGTACAGCAGAAAGACCTCACCGCCAACCTGCAGGCCCTGCCGATGTTCGGCGTCGAAGCACTGTATGCCTGCGCCCACAGCCTGGCACAGCGCGGCCTGAGCGACACCTCGCTGGCCGTCGAACGCCTGGACACCGACGGCCTGCGTGCCCTTATCGACCGCTACGACCAGGTGATCACGCTGTGACGAAGACCCTGCACGTACTCTCCAGCTCGCCGTTCAGCAATGACCGGCTGAGCAGCTGCCTGCGCCTGCTCGGTAGCGGTGACGGCCTGTTGCTGTGTGGCGACGCCACTTACGCGGCACAGCCCGGCACCCCGCACGGCGAAGCGCTGGTAGCGCTGCAAGGCGTCGCGCTGTATGCCCTGGCCGAAGACATCCAGGCCCGCGGCCTGCAGCCTGGTGCCGGCATCGAACAGATCGACTATCCGGGTTTCGTCGCTCTCGCCTGCCGTTTCAGCAAGGTGAACACCTGGTTATGAGCAATCTGATCATCAGCGAGCACGCCATCGCACTGGACAAGGACGGCTACCTGCTCGATCTGCAGGACTGGTCCGCCGAGGTCGCCGCCGCGCTGGCCATGCGTGAGGGCCTGGCGTTGAGCGCCGAGCACTGGGAAATCCTCCACCTGCTGCGCGCCTTCCATGACGAATTCCAGCTGTCGCCGGCCAACCGCCCGCTGATCAAGTACGTCGCCCTCAAGCTGGGGCCGGACAAGGGCAACAGCCTGCACCTCAATCGCCTGTTCAATGGCGCACCCGCCAAACTCGCCGCCAAGCTGGCGGGCCTGCCCAAGCCGACCAATTGCCTATGAACCTGATCACCCCCGAAGAACACCCGTTCGCCGCCTTCGTGCGCATGCTCGGCAAGGGCAAGCGCGGTGCGCGCAACCTGACCCGCGAAGAAGCCCGCGATGCCATGGGCATGATCCTCGACGGCAAGGTCGAGGACGCCCAGCTCGGCGCCTTTCTGATGCTGCTGCGCCACAAGGAAGAAAGCGCCGAGGAAATGGCCGGTTTCACCGAAGCGGTGCGTGCCCGCCTGGCTGCACCCGCCATCCAGGTCGACTTCGACTGGCCGACCTACGCCGGCAAGAAGCGTCACCTGCCCTGGTTCCTGCTCGCGGCAAAGGCGCTGGCGAGTAGCGGTCTGCGCATCTTCATGCACGGCGGCGGTGCGCACACCGCCGGGCGCCTGTACAGCGAGCAATTGCTCGGTGACCTGGATGTTGCGCTGTGCCGCAATTGGGACGAGGTTTCGCGCAATCTGGACAACAGTAATCTAGCCTTCATGCCGCTGGGCGACTGGATGCCCGCCCTGCAACGCATGATCGACCTGCGTAACGTGCTGGGCCTGCGCTCACCGATCCACTCGCTGGCGCGCATTCTCAACCCGCTGGCGGCGCGTTGCGGCCTGCAGAGCATCTTCCACCCCGGTTATCAGGCCGTGCACCGCGAGGCCAGCCAGTTGCTCGGCGACCACGCCATCGTGGTCAAGGGTGACGGCGGCGAGATCGAGTTGAACCCGGATGCCGTCTGCCATCTGTATGGCACCGAGCACGGCGAGAACTGGGATGAAGACTGGCCGATGCTTTCCGAGCGCCGCCACGTCAAACCCGAGCGTCTCGACCCGGCTCACCTGCAAGCCGTGTGGCGCGGCGAAGCCGCAGATGCCTACGGCCAGTTGGCGATCATCGCCACCATGGCGCTGGCCCTGCGCGGACTGGGCCTGAGCCGAGAAGCCGCGTTCGCCGAGGCGGAAAAACGCTGGCAGGCGCGTCATCTATCGAAACAGCCGATTCGTTGAACCCGGTTTTTACGGCCTGGGTCGATAGCTGACTGGGTAGACTCCAGGCATCGGACAGACCGTTGAAAGACGTAGCCGAGGCAGCCGATGCGAGGCGAAAACAGGCGAAAAAGCGGAGCTTACTGCTGTAAATGAGCATTTTTAGCCTGTTTTCAACGAAGCAGCGGCAACGCAGGTAGTTTTTCAACAGTCTGTTAGCTGACAAGGGAGTAAAGAACATGGGCTTGTTGATCGAAGGCCAATGGCACGACCAGTGGTACGACACCGGCGCGGGCGGGCGCTTCAAGCGCGAGAATGCCCAGCGCCGCAACTGGATTACCGCAGACGGCGCGGCCGGACCATCCGGCGAAGGTGGCTTTGCCGCCGACGCCGGCCGCTATCATCTCTATGTATCGCTGGCCTGCCCCTGGGCGCACCGCACCCTGATTCTGCGTACCCTCAAGGGCCTCGAGCCGCTGATCGAGGTTTCGGTGGTCAGTTGGCTGATGCGCGAGAACGGCTGGACCTTCGACCCGGAACACGGCTCCAGCGGCGACGCCCTGGACGGTTTCGCCTTCCTGCACCAGCGCTACACGGAGGACGATGCGCAATACACCGGTCGGGTCACCGTGCCGCTGCTGTGGGACAAGCAACAGCGGCGCATCGTCAGCAACGAGTCGGCGGAAATCATCCGTATGTTCAACTCGGCGTTCGACGGCATCACCGGCAACCGCCTGGACTTCTACCCCGAGCCTCTGCGCGGCGAAATCGATGCGCTCAATGGGCGTATCTACCCGGCAGTGAACAATGGCGTTTATCGCGCCGGTTTCGCCACCACCCAGGCGGCTTACGAAGAAGCCTTCGACGAACTGTTCGCGGAGCTGTCGGTGCTGGAAACCCGCCTGGGGCAATCGCGCTATCTGACTGGCGAGTACCTGACCGAAGCCGACTGGCGACTGTTCACCACCCTGGTGCGCTTCGACGCTGTCTATCACGGCCACTTCAAGTGCAACCTGCGGCGCATCGCCGATTACCCGAACCTCAGCAACTGGCTGCGCGAGCTCTATCAGTGGCCGGGCGTGGCGGCGACCGTTGACATGTGGCACATCCAGCACCACTACTACGCCAGTCACCAGACCATCAACCCTACCGGCATCGTGCCCAAGGGCCCGGCGCTGGACTTCGACACGGCCCACGATCGTCAGCGCCTAGCGGGCAAAGGCGTGTATCGTCACACTTGAGCGAAGACGTAGCCCGGGTCGAGCGAAGCAACACCCGGGAGCGGTGGACCCAAAAAACGTCGGCTACGCGCCCCGTTCCACCCTACGAGTTACGCACCAATGATCCCGGGTTACGCGTGCGGCTAACCCGGGCTACGAATCGTGGTTATTCGTCGCCGTCTTCAAGCTGCTGCACATCCCAACCACCGCCCAGAGCGGCGATCAGCTGCACGCTGGCGGTCAGGCGACTGCCCAGCAGCGTCAGGGCGCTACGCTCGTTGCTCAGGGCGGTGGCCTGTACGTTGACCACGCTGTTGTAGTCCACGGTGCCGGCACGGTACTGGTTCTCGATCAAACGCAGCGACTCGCGCGCCGCCTCCAGCGCCTGATCCTGCACCTCGGCCTCGCGGCCCAGCTCACGTTGCTGGACCAGGTAATCCTCGACCTCGCGGAAGCTGTCCAACACCGCCTGGCGGTACTGGGCGACGGTCTGGTCATAGGCCGCCTCGACTCGCTCGCTTTCAGCGCTGCGCCGGCCACCGTCGAACAGGGTCAGGGCCAGTTGCGGGCCCACCGACCAGAAGCGATTGGGCAGGTTGATCCAGTCTGCGAAGCTGCTACCGCGATAGCCGCCGGTAGCGGACAGGGTCAGGTCAGGAAACCAGGCGGCCTTGGCCACGCCGATTTCGGCGTTGGCGGCGATCACCCGGCGCTCGGCAGCCGCGACATCAGGGCGGCGCTCGAGCAACTGCGAGGGCACGCTGGCCGGCACGTCAGGCAGGCCTGGCAGGGTTTCACGGCGGGCGATGCTGACCTCGCTGGGCGGCACACCGATCAGTACGGCGATGGCGTGTTCGAGTTGCGCGCGCTGCCACTGCAGGTCGATGGCCTGGGCTTCGGTACTACGCAGCTGAGTCAGCGCCTGGGCGACGTCGGAACGCGGCACGATGCCGGCGCGGTATTGGTTCTCGGTCAGGCGCAACGAACGTTGATAGGCCGTCACGGTGGCGTCGAGCAGGCGCTGCTGCTCATCCAGCACGCGCAATTGCAGATAGCTCTGCACCAGTTCGGACTGCAGGCTCAGGCGTACGGCGGCCAGGTCGGCGGCGCTGGCTTCGAACGCCGCGCGACTGGACTCCAGGCTGCGGCGCAGCTTGCCCCACACATCCAGCTCCCAGCTGGCGTTGAGGCTCAGGTCATAACTCTTGCTGATGCTCGACGAGTTGCCACCGCCAATGGCGATGCCATCGGCCGTGCGCAATGTGCTGTCGCCACCGCCCTGCCCGGCGCGGGTCATGCCGGCACTGCTCGACAGGGTCGGAAAGAATGCCGCACGGCCGCTGCGCAGCAAGGCGCGGGCCTGCCGGTACTGGGCCTCCGAGGCGGCCAGGTTCTGGTTGGAAACGTTGAGGCGACCGACCAGGGCATTGAGCTCGCCGTCGCTGTACAGCTCCCACCAGGCACCGCGTGCCAGGGCGTCGGCCGGCACGGCGGCCTTCCAACCTTCGGCCTGCTTGAAGGCCACTGGCGTGTTGGTCTCCGGGCGCTGGTAATCAGGGCCGATGGCACAACCGGCCAGGGCGATGCTGAGCGCCAGCAGACAGAGGGTTCGACGGGGAGCGACAGTCATAGAGGCGTTTCCAGAGCGGCATCGGTACGCACGCCACGCCAGCGGTTGACCCGGTGGCGCAGGCGGTCGAGATAGAGGTAGACCACCGGAGTGGTGTAAAGCGTGAGGATCTGGCTGAGAATCAGCCCGCCGACGATGGTGATACCCAGCGGCTGGCGCATCTCCGAGCCTTCGGCACTACCGAGCATCAGCGGCAAGGCGCCGAGCAGCGCCGCCAGAGTGGTCATCATGATCGGCCGGAAGCGCAGCAGGCAGGCGCGACGAATCGACTCGGCCGGGCTCAGGTGCTCGTTGCGCTCGAGCTGCAGGGCCAGGTCGATCATCAGAATGGCGTTTTTCTTCACCACCCCGATCAACAGGAACAGCCCCAACAGCGAAATCAGGCTGAACTCGGTGTTGAGCAGTTGCAGTGCCAGCAGCGCGCCAACACCCGCCGACGGCAGCGTGGAGAGGATGGTCAGCGGGTGCACGTAGCTCTCGTAGAGCACGCCGAGCACGATATACACCACCACCAGCGACATCAGGATCATCCACGGCTGGTTGTCCTGGGTCTTCTGGAACGCTGCGCCAGTACCGCCCAGGGTACCCTGCACCTCGGTGGGCAGCGCGATGCGCGCCACGGCCAGGTTGATGGCCCGGGTCGCCTGGTCGAGGCTGACGCCTTCGGCCAGGGAGAAGCCAATGTTCTCCACGGCGAATTGGCCCTGGTGGCTGATGCGGTCATCCTCCAGGCTGTTCTCCCAATGGGCAATGGCCGATAGCGGCACCCGCGCGCCATCGGCGGTGATCAGCTGGATTTGCCGCAGCGCTTCGGGGCTCTGGGCATAGCGCGGGTTGATTTCCATGACCACGCTGTACTGGTTGAGGCTGTCGTAGATGGTGGAGATCTGCCGCTGGCTGAACGCGTTGTTGAGCACGCCGGTCACCAGGCTCATGTCCACGCCGAGGCGCTTGGCCTCGTCACGGTCGACCACCAGGCGAATCTGCGGTGCGCCGCCGTCTTCGGTGGCGTCGATATCAGTCAGTTCGGGGAGCGCGCGCAGCGCTTCACGCACCTTAGGTAGCCATTCGCGCAGGGCGTCCAGGTCACCGGACATCAGCATGTACTCGTTTTCCGAGCTGCGCCCCTGGCGGCCGCCGACCTGCAGATCCTGGTCAGGCATCAGGAACATCCGCCCACCGGGAATCTTCGGCACGTCCTTGCGCAGGCGGTCGATCACCTGCTGGGCCGACATGTCACGCTCGGCGATGGGCTTGAGACGCACGATGACGATGGCGTTGTTGATGCCACTGCTGCCGCCAATGAAGCCCGCCACGCTCTCCACCGCCGGGTCGGCGAGGATCGCCCGCCGGTAGGCTTCCATCTTCGGCTGCATGACCTGGAACGACAGACCGTTGTCACCGCGAATGAAGCCCATCAATTGGCCGGTGTCCTGCTGGGGCATGAAGGTCTTGGGAACGATGACGAACAGGAACACGTTCAGGGCGATGGTGGCGAACAGGCTGATCAGCATCAGCAGCGAGTGGCGCAGTGCCCAGTCCAGGCTACGTTCATAGCCGCGCACGATGTGTGCGCCAATACGCTCCAGGCGTCCTGGCTCGCGGTCCTGCTCCTTGGGCTCGGGTTTGAGCCAGCGGGCGCAGAGCATCGGCGTGAGGGTCAGCGATACCAGCAGGGAAATGACGATGGCCACCGCCAGGGTGATGGAGAACTCGCGGAACAAGCGCTCCACCAGCCCGCCCATGAACAAGATGGAAAGAAACACCGCCACCAGCGAGACGTTCATCGACAGCAGCGTGAAGCCCACCTCGCGGGCGCCCTTGAAGGCGGCAGCCATCGGCGTTTCACCGGCCTCGATATGCCGGGAAATGTTCTCCAGCACCACGATGGCGTCGTCCACCACCAGGCCGGTGGCGATGATCAGCGCCATCAGTGACAGGTTGTTCAGCGAAAAGCCCAGCAGGTACATGGCGGCGAACGAACCGACCAGCGATACCGGCACCGCCAGGGCGGGAATCAGCGCCGCGCGCCAGCGACGCAGAAAGGCGAACACCACCAGAATCACCAGGCCCACGGCGATCAGCAGGGTGTGCTCGGCCTCCTTGAGGGTGGCGCGAATCACCGGCGAGCGGTCCATGGCCACTTCCAGGTTGGCACTGGCCGGGATCACCCCACGCAGCTCGGGCAGCAACGCGCGGATGCCGGCGACGGTCTCGATGATGTTCGCCCCGCTCTGCCGGTTAACCACCACCAGCACCGCCTGCCTGTCGTTGTAGAAGCCGCTGTTGTAGCGGTCCTGCACGCCATCGGTGACCTGGGCGACATCGCCCAGGCGAATCGCCGCGCCGTTCTGGTAGCGGATGATCATCGGCACGTAGTCGGCGGCGCGTTCCAGCTGATCGCTGGCCTGTACCTGCCAATGACGCTCGGCGTCCTCGACCGCGCCCTTGGGGCGCTTGGCGTTGGCGGCGGCGATGGTCGCACGCACGTCGTCCAGCGCCAGGCCGTACTGATCGAGCAGGCGCGGCTCCAGGGCCACGCGCACGGCCGGCAGCGAACTGCCACCGATCTGCACTTCACCGACGCCGGTGACCTGGGACAGTTTCTGGCCGACGATGGTCGAGGCCACGTCGTACAGCTGGCCCTTGTCGAGCACGCTGGAGGTCAACGACAGCACCATGATCGGTGCCTGGGACGGGTTGATCTTGCGGTACGTCGGCATGCTGCGCATGCCACTGGGCAGCAGCTCGCGCGACGCGTTGATGGCCGCCTGCACCTCGCGCGCCGCGGCATTGATGTCACGGTCCAGATCGAACTCGATCATGATCCGCGTGCTGCCCTGGCTGCTGTTGCTGTTCATCTGGCTGACGCCGGCGATGGCGCCCAGCGAGCGCTCCAGCGGCGTGGCCACGGTGGCGGCCATCACCTGGGGGCTGGCCCCGGGCAGGCTGGCCTGCACGGTGATCACTGGGAAATCCATGTTCGGCAATGGCGCCACCGGCAGCAGGCCGAAGCTGACGCCACCGAGCAGCATGATCGCCAGGCTCAGCAGCAGCGTGGCGACCGGGCGCCGGATGAAGGGTGCCGAAAGGTTCACGGCTGCGCTCCACGCAGTGGCTTCAGGCCCCAGGCCTCGAGCTGCAAGTTTGAGGCACCATCGCGTTTCGGCCTGCGGTCTACAGCCTGCAGTTTGCCGCTCATACAGCTACATCCGCCGCGCTGCGGCCACTGAAACGCCGCGCCAGGCGGTCGAAGTACAGGTAGATCACCGGCGTAGTGAACAGCGTGAGGATCTGGCTGAGCAGCAGCCCACCGACCATCACCAGGCCCAGGGGCTGACGCAGTTCGGCGCCGGAGCCCGAGGCGAGCATCAGCGGGATGGCGCCGAACAACGCCGCCAGGGTGGTCATCAGGATCGGCCGGAAGCGCAGCAGCGCCGCCTGGTAGATGGCGTCGTGGGGTGTCATGCCCTGGTGGCGCTCGGCGTCGAGGGCGAAGTCGATCATCATGATGGCGTTCTTCTTGACGATGCCGATCAACAGGATGATGCCGATGATCGCGATCAGCCCCAGGTCGTTGCCGGTCAGCAGCAGCGCCAGCAAGGCACCGACGCCGGCCGACGGCAGGGTCGAGAGGATGGTGATCGGGTGGATGTAGCTCTCGTAGAGCACACCGAGCACGATGTACATGGTCACGATGGCGGCCAGGATCAGCAGCAGCGTCGACGACAGCGAGGCGCGGAACGCCTCGGCGGCGCCCTGGAAATTGACCTGCACGCTGACCGGCATGTCGATTTCCTGCTGCACCCGCTCGATCACCGCCACCGCATCGCCCAGGGCTACGCCGGGGCTGAGGTTGAACGACAGCGTGGCCGCCGGGAACTGGCCGATATGGTTGATCAACAGGCTCGCCGCGCGCTCCTCGACCTGGGCCAGGGACGACAGCGGCACCTGATCACCATCAGCGGTGGCGACATGGATCTGGCGCAGCGCGGCCGGGCCGATGCTGCCGCCGTTGGCGCTCTCGAGCACCACGCGGTATTGGCTGGCCTGGGTGTAGATGGTGGAAATCTGCCGCTGGCCAAAGGCGTCGTACAGCGCATCGTCGATGTTGGCCACGCTCACGCCCAGGCGCCCGGCCATGTCGCGGTCGATGTTCAGGTACACCTGCAGGCCGCGGCTTTGCAGATCGCTGGTCACGTCGCTGAGCTCGGGTTGCTGGCGCAGTGCATCGACCAGCTTGTTCGACCAGGTTTCCAGCATCTCGGGATCGGGGGACTCTACGCTGAACTGGAACTGGGTACGGCTGACCCGATCTTCGATGGAAAGATCCTGCACCGGCTGCAGGAACAGCTCGATACCGGGCAGCTTGGCGAGCTCCGGCCGCAGCCGCTCGATCACTTCGCTGGCGCTGACGTCGCGCTCGGCATGGGGTTTGAGGTTGATCAGCATGCGCCCGCTGTTTAGCGTCGGGTTGTCGCCGTCCACGCCGATGTAGGACGACAGGCTGTCCACTGCCGGGTCCTTGAGGATCACGTCGGCCAGGCGCTGCTGGCGCTCGCTCATGGCGCTGAAGGAAATCGACTGCGGCGCCTCGGAAATGCCCTGGATCACCCCGGTGTCCTGCACCGGGAAAAAACCCTTGGGCACCGCCAGGTACAGCACCACGGTCAGCGCCATGGTGCCGACGGCCACCAGCAGGGTCAGCGGCTGGTGCCGCAGCACCCAGCGCAGGCCCACCGAATAACGCTCGATCATGCCGTCGATGACTGCGCCGGCACCGCGGTAGAACCGCCCCTGCTCGGCTTCCGGCTCGTGCCTGAGCAGGCGCGCGCACATCATCGGCGTGAGGGTCAGGGAAATCACCAGGGAAATCAGGATGGCCACCGCCAGGGTGATGGCGAACTCGCGGAACAGCCTTCCGACCACATCGGCCATGAACAGCAGCGGAATCAAGACGGCGATCAGCGACAGGGTCAGCGACACCAGGGTGAAGCCGATCTGCCTGGCGCCCTTGAGCGCGGCGTTGAGCGGCGTTTCGCCGTCCTCCAGATGGCGGGCGATGTTCTCCAGCATGACGATGGCATCGTCGACCACGAAACCGGTGGCGATGGTCAGCGCCATCAGCGTCAGGTTGTTGACCGTGAAGCCGGCCAGGTACATGACGCCAAAGGTGCCGATCAGCGACAGCGGCAACACCACCGACGGAATCAGCGTGGCCGAGACCTTGCGCAGGAACAGGAAGGTGACCATCACCACCAGGGCGATGGCCAGCATCAGCTCGTGCTGTACGTCACGCACGGCGGCGCGGATGGTCTGGGTGCGGTCGGTTAGCACTGTCACCTCGACGCTGGCCGGCAGGCCCTGGGTCAGGTTGGGCAACAGGGTCTGGATGCGGTCGACCACGTCGATGACGTTGGCGCCCGGCTGGCGCTGCACGTTGACCAGCACCGCGGTGTTCTGGTTGGCCCAGGCGGCCAGGCGCTGGTTCTCGGCGCCGTCGACGATGTCCGCCACGTCGCGCAGACGCAGGGTCGCACCATTGGCGTAGGTGAGGATCAGGTCGCGGTATTCGTCGGCCGAACGCAACTGGTCGTTGGCATCGAGTTGGGCCACCCGCGTCGGGCCGTCGAAGTTGCCCTTGGGCTGGTTGACGTTGCTGGCGTTGATCAGCGTGCGCACGTCGGAGAGGTTCAGGCCGTAGGCCGCCAGCGCCTCGGGATTGACGCGGATGCGCACGGCCGGGCGCTGACCGCCGGCCAGCGACACCAGGCCGACCCCGGTGGTTTGCGCCAGCTTCTGGGCCAGGCGGGTGTCGACTAGGTCGTTGACCTGGGGCAGCGGCAACTCCTTGGAGGTCACCGCCAGGGTCAGCACCGGCGTGTCCGCCGGGTTGACCTTGCTGTACACCGGCGGCGCCGGCAGGTCGTTGGGCAGCAGGTTGGTGGCGCCATTGATCGCCGCCTGCACTTCCTGCTCGGCGACGTCCAGCTGCACTTCGAGGTTGAAGCGCAGCGTGATCACCGAAGCACCGCCCGAGCTGGTCGACGACATCTGCTGCAGGCCGGCCATCTGCCCGAACTGGCGCTCCAGCGGCGCGGTAACGGCGCTGGTCATCACATCGGGGCTGGCGCCCGGGTACAGGGTCATCACTCGGATCGTTGGATAATCCACTTCGGGCAGCGCCGACACCGGTAACAGCCGGTAGGCGATCACGCCACTGAGGAAGATCGCCAGCATGATCAGCGTGGTGGCGACCGGTCGCAGGATGAACAGGCGTGAGACGTTCATGAAGCGCTACGCACCCGCGGGGCGGCTTCACCGGTGGCGGGCGGCTCGCTGGTGCCCTCGCCGATCACTTCGACCTTGTTGCCTTCGCGCAAGCGGTCGGTGCCCTCGACCACGACGCGCTCGTCAGCCGCGACGCCATCCTCGATCACCGTGAACTCGCCATCGCTGGGGCCGACCTTGACCGGACGAACCCGCACCTTGTCCTTGCCATCGATGACGTAAACGAAGGTGCCGCTGGCGCCGAACTGCAGGGCAGCCACGGGCACCAGCAAGGCATCGTCGCGCACCGAGACCTGCAGGCGGGTATTGACGAACTGATTGGGGAACAGCATCTCGTCGGCGTTCTCGAAGCGTGCCTTGAGCTTGACCGTGCCGGTGGCGGTGTCGATCTGGTTGTCGAGGCTTTCCAGCACGCCTTCGGCCAGTTGCTGCTTTTCGTTGCGATCCCAGGCCTGCACCACCAGCTTGCGGTCGCCACGAACCTGTTTCAGCACGCCGGGCAACTCGCCCTCGGGCAGGGTGAACACCACCGAGATCGGTAGCGTCTGGGTGATCACCACAATGGGGTCGGTATCGCCGGAGGCGACCAGATTACCCAGGTCGACCTGGCGGATACCCAGGCGGCCATCGATGGGCGCGCGCACCTTGGTGAAGTCCAGGTTCAGCTTGGCTTCGGCAACGGCGCCCTGGTTGTTCTGCAGCGTGCCGCGGTACTGGTTGACCAGCGCTTCCTGGGTGTCCAGGGTCTGGCGCGCGATGGAGTCTTCCTTGAGCAGGCCGCGATACAACGCCAGATCCTTTTCGGCTGCGCGCAGCTGCGCCTGGTTTTCGGCCAGGGTGCCCTGGGCCTGCTGCAGAGCGATCTCGTAAGGGCGCGGGTCGATCTGCACCAGCACGTCACCGGCTTTGACCGGCTGGCCGTCCTTGAACAGCACCTCCGTCAGCTGACCATCGACGCGGGCGCGCACGTTGGCGGTGTTATAGGCGGTGACCGTACCCAGTGCCTTGAGCACGATGGGGAAGTCGCGGGATTCGACCTGGGCGATGCGCACCGGCACATTGTTGAAACCCCAGCCAGAATCGCCCGCGGGCTCGGGCTTGGTTGGCCAGAACAACCAGATCAGTACGATGATCAACGCCAGCAAGAACAGACCGATGAACCATTGACGTTTGGAAGATGGGGTGCTGGACGTTGTGTTTACTTCGGACATGAGCCAATCGCTTCCTGTGAGGAGCGTGAACGATAAGCACTCCTCGGCATGAAGCAAAGCCTCTTTACCGGCTATTTACCTCCAGAGGCGGTTCAAAGCGAAAAAACATCACGACGTACACCATCTGCACCTCCATTGCGGGCATGCCAGGCAGCTGCGCATGGGGTGCCTGGTAATGATTGGGGCTTGGAACCTTTCACGATCTTTTTGCGTATTGAAGCGGCAACTACAAGGCACAAGCGGACTTCGATACAGTACCTGTGGGAGCGGGCGGGGACGCCTAGTACATGCCCGCGATTTTTCGCGCGCATGGCGCGCTCCCACAGTGGATCGGGGAACGGCCGCTATCCGCCTCACTTAGCTGCGAAAATCGACGAACCTGGGTTCAAAGATCATGAACAGCTTCTCAGAGAATCACCTGGTGCTCGGCCTGCCCCTGGGCTGGCACATCCACGGCGAACAGCTTGCCGGCGTGGGGTTCGGCAGCGAGCTGATCACCCTCCAGGCCCTCGCGGGCGGAGGTGGCGAACAGCGTCGACAGGTCCGGCCCCGCGAATGCCGGGCAGGCTATCTGCGAGGCGGGAAAGGCCACGGCCTGCACGAACTGGCCGTTGCTGTCGTAGCAGGCGACCCGTGAAGCGCCCCACTGCGCATTCCACAGTCGCCCCTGGCTGTCGACCACGGCGCCATCGGGATTCAGGCCGGCCACACGGCCATCGATGAACGGCTGCGCTTCGCCGCTCGGCCAGCCATGCTGTTCGTCCAGCGCCTGGCGCCAGATGCGCTGGCGTTCGGTATCGGCGAAGTAGGCGAAGCGTCGATCCGGCGAGAAGCAGATGGCGTTGCTGATGGTGATATCGGCGAACAGGCGGCGCAGCTCGCCCCGGTAATAGCGATAGATGGCACCCGCCTGGGGCTGCGCTTGCAGGCCCATGGTGCCGATCCAGAAACCACCCCAGGGGTCGGCGCGGCCGTCGTTGGAGCGGGTCAGCGGATTGTCCGCCTCCAGAGCGCAGATCCGCTCGCGGGCGCCGCTGCGCAGGTCGAAGATCGACAGCGCGGTTTCGCTGGCCATCAGCAGGCGATCCTCGTCGATCCAGCCTGCCGCCGAGGCGCGCTCATCGAAGGCCCACTCCAGCGGCTGGCCGTCGCGCTGGCTGAGCAGGCGGCGGCCAAGGATGTCGAACCAGAACAGCTGCTCGCGCCGCGGATGCCAGAATACGCCCTCGCCCAAGATGCATGTCCGCGAGTCGACGATGCGGGCGGCAGTACTGCCGGGGGGGTGTACAGCCATGCCTAGAAACCTCCGCTGATGTGCTGATGGGCAGCTGCCAGACCGGCCAGAGTAACCTGTTCGGCACCCAGGGTTTGCGCGGCGATGCCCAGGGTCGTCAGGGCATGACGATAGCGCTCGGCCACCTCGCCATCACCAATTATACAGACCGGCAAGCCCTGCCAGTGTTCAGACAACCCGGCCAGCTCCTGGCCGATCAGCAGACCGGACAGGCGCGAGCGCGCCGCAGCCGGTGCCAGGCCTTCGAGGAGGCTTTCGGCACGCAGGCCGAACAGCGCGCCGAGCAGCGGGCGCTCGGTGGCGGCGCACAGGCCCGCGTCGAACGCCGGCAGATCCAGGGGGTGATCGCCCTGCATGCCATGGCGCAGCACCGATTGGCCGCTGAGCAGCGCAAACAGCTCGCCGGTCATGAAGGTCTGGAAGCCGGTCACCTGGCCAGCCCGAACTTCAGCCCACTTGCTGTGGGTGCCGGGCAGGCAGACCAGGCCGTGATAGTCCGGCCATTCGGCCAACAGGCCGGCGATCTGGGTTTCCTCGCCACGCAGCACGTCGGCCGGCGCGCGCTGGCACAGCCCGGCAATGATCGACACGCGCAGGCGTGCATCGCTTACTTCGGGCCTGATCACCTGCGCCATCGCCTGAGGCGCGCAAGGCACCTCGGCATAGGGTGCTTCGCGCCAGCCCTGGCGTGCGCCAACCATGCCGCAGGCAACCACCTCGGTGACGCGATCGGCCCGCAGCCAGCCGTCGATCAGCTCGAGCAACGCCGCCTCGAACTGATCCACCGCCAGACTGCCCATGCCGCTCGCCGACGCGGCGCGATGCAGCACATTGCCGTTGGCGGCCAGTGCCCAGGCGCGCAACTGCGTGGTGCCCCAGTCGACGGCAATCCAGCTGACCTCGCTCATGTGCGCCGCCCTCTCCTGCTCAATGACTGTCTTTGGGAATGCCGGCACCGCGGCAACCCTTGAGGAAGTCGAAGTCCGCGCCGCTGTCGGCGCCCTGCACGTGGTCGTGGAACAGCTTGATGTAGCCGCTGGTCGGTGCCTCGACGCTGGGCTGCCACTCGGCCAGGCGCTGGCGCAGTTCTTCATCGGGAATATCCAGGTGGATGCGTCGCGCTTCCACGTCGAGTTCGATCATGTCGCCATCGCGCACTACCGCCAGCGGGCCGCCCGCCGCGGCTTCCGGCGTGGTGTGCAGCACCACGGTGCCATAGGCGGTGCCGGACATGCGCGCATCGGAAATGCGCACCATGTCGGTGATACCCTTGCGCAGCACCTTGGGCGGCAGGCCCATATTGCCCACCTCGGCCATGCCTGGATAACCGCGCGGGCCACAGTTCTTCAGCACCATGACACAGTGTTCGTCGATATCCAGGTTCTCGTCGTTGATCTTCGCCTTGTAGTCGTCGATGTCCTCGAACACCACGGCGCGGCCACGGTGCTGCATCAGGTGCTTTGAAGCAGCCGAGGGTTTGAGCACCGCACCACGAGGTGCCAGGTTGCCGCGCAGCACGGCGATGCCACCCTTGGCGGTGAGGGCTTTGTCCACCGGGCGGATGACGTCTTCGTTCCAGTTGCGAACGCCCTTGACCTCCTCCCAGAGGGTTTCCCCGGAAACGGTCAGCGCGCCCTTGTGCAGCTTGCCGCCCTCGCCGAGCATGCGGATCACCACCGGCAGGCCGCCGGCGTAGAAGAACTCCTCCATCAGGTATTTGCCCGACGGCATCAGGTTGACGATGGTCGGGATGTCCTGGCCCAGGCGATCCCAGTCGTCCAGCGTCAGGTCGACGCCGACGCGCCCGGCGATGGCCAAGAGATGGATCACCGCATTGGTCGAACCGCCGATGCTGCCGTTGACCCGGATGGCGTTCTCGAACGCCTGACGGGTCATGATGTCGGAGGGTTTCAGGTCGTCCTTGACCATCTGCACGATACGCCGCCCGGTCAGGTGCGCCATCACCCGGCGGCGGCTGTCCACGGCTGGAATCGCCGCATTGCCGGACAGTGCCATGCCCAGCGCCTCGGCCATGCTGGCCATGGTGCTGGCGGTGCCCATGGTGTTGCAGGAACCCGGCGAGCGCGACATCGACTGCTCGGCCTCGAGAAAATCCTCGCGGCTCATCTTGCCGGCCTTGATGTCTTCGGACATCTGCCACAGCGCGGTGCCCGAGCCCACCCGCTCACCGCGGAACCAGCCGTTGAGCATCGGCCCGCCGGACACCACGATGGCCGGAATGTCGACGCTGGCCGCGCCCATCAGCAGCGCAGGCGTGGTCTTGTCGCAACCGGCGAGCAGTACCACGCCGTCCAGCGGATTGGCACGCAGCGCCTCTTCGACGTCCATTGCCGCCATGTTGCGGTACATCATCGCCGTCGGGCGCAGCGAGCTTTCCCCGGCGGAGAACACCGGAAACTCCAGCGGCAGGCCGCCGGCCTCGTAGATACCGTGCTTGACCCGCTCGGCCAGGTCGCGCAGGTGCGCGTTGCACGGCGTGAGCTGCGACCAGGTGTTGCAGATGCCGATCACCGGGCGACCATCGAACAGGTCGGCCGGCAGGCCCTGGTTCTTCATCCAGCTGCGGTGGTAAATGTGGTCACGCGAGTTGCCGCCGAACCATTCGGTGGAACGCAGCTTGCGCGGCCAGACTGCCGGTTTGAAGGTGCTCATACCCAACCTCCATCAACGATGAAATTCTGCGCGGTGCACATCGCCGCGGCATCGGATGCCAGAAACAGCGCCATGTCGGCGATGTGCTCGGGCAGCAACTGGCCGGGCATGCACTGGTTCTGGCGAATCTGCTCCTTGGCCGTTTCATCGACCCACATGGCCAGTTGCTTGTCGGTCATCACCCAACCGGGCACCAGGGTGTTGACGCGAATCCGCTCCTTGCCCAGATCCCGTGCCAGGCCGCGGGTCAGACCATGGGTGGCGGCCTTGCTGGCGGCATAGACCGGGTAGCCGGCCGAGGCCATCATCCAACCCACCGAGCCGAAATTGATGATCGAGCCGCCGCCGGCCTGGCGCATCATCGGCACCACTGCCTGGGTGGCGAAGGTGGCGTGGCGCAGGTTGACCGCGATCAGGTCGTCGAAGCGTTCGGTGCTGATCGAATCCAGGGCATGGCGCACGTCGTTGGCGGCGTTGTTGAGCAACGCGGTGATCGGCCCGAACTGCTCGGCGATCTTGTGGATGGCCGCCTGGTAGGCCTTGACGTCGGTGATGTCGCAACGCAGGAACAGCACCTGGTGCCCCGCCTCGCTCAGCTCGCTGGCCAGGGCCTTGCCGTGCTTGTCATCGATGTCGACGAAGGCGGTGCGCGCGCCCTGCCTGGCGAACGCCGTGACCAGCGCGCGACCGATGCCGGTGGCGCCACCGGAAATCAGCACGGTGCGCCCGGCCAGGTCGGCGTACAGCGCCTTGCCTGAAGGTTGATTGCGGCTGTTCATGACCTGTTACCTCATGTTCATCCCGCGGCGCCCAGCTGTGCCCGGCGCCCGCGGTACTGCGGAAATAGGTGGGTGGCGCCTCAGCGCGATTTGCTTTTGTTGACCACGTCGAATATCACCGCGGCCAGCAGCACCAGGCCCTTGATCACCTGCTGCCATTCGATGCCAATGCCGAGGATCGACATGCCGTTGTTCATAACGCCCATGATCAGGGCGCCGATCACCGCGCCGATGATCTTGCCGACGCCGCCGGACATCGACGCACCGCCGATGAACACCGCGGCGATCACGTCCAGTTCGAACGACACGCCAGCCTTGGGCGTGGCGGTGTTGAGCCGCGCGGCGAAAATCAAACCGGCCAGGGCGGCGAGCATGCCCATGTTGACGAAGGCGAAGAAGGTCAGCCGCTCGGTGTTGATGCCCGACAGTTTGGCCGCCTTGACGTTGCCGCCAATGGCGTAGATGCGCCGGCCCAGCGTGGTGCGATTGGTCAGGAAGGTGTAGGCGCTGATCAGCATGGCCATGATGATCAGCACGTTGGGCAGGCCGCGGTAGGTGGCCAGGAGATAGGCGATATAGACGATGGCGCCGGCGATCAGCAGGTTCTTGACCGCGAAGAACAGCCCTGGCTCGTCGACGATACCGTAGCGCTTGGCGCGGCGACGGGCGCGCAGCGCCAGGTAGATGATCAGCGCAGCGGCGAACACGCCAAGCACGATGGCCGTCACGTTAGGTCGTTTGACCCCGAAGATGTCCGGGATGAAACCGTTGCTCATCAGCTGGAAGCTGCTGGAGAACGGGCCGATCGACTGGCCATCGAGCACCGCCAAGGTCAGGCCGCGGAACACCAGCATGCCGGCCAGCGTCACGATGAATGACGGGATCTGCCAGTAGGCGATCCAGTAGCCCTGGGCCGCACCGATCAGGCAACCCATCAAGAGGCATACCGGCACCACCAGCGAGGTCGACCAGCCCCACTGCACCATCATCACCGCCGCGGCGGCGCCGACGAAGCCGACCACCGAGCCCACCGACAGGTCGATGTGCCCGGAGACGATCACCAACAGCATGCCCAGGGCCATGATGATGATGTAGCTGTTCTGCAGCAGCAGGTTGGTGAGGTTGACCGGGCGCATCAGCGTGCCGTCGGTGAGCACCTCGAACAGCGCCATGATGACCACCAGGGTCAGCAGCATGCCGTAGTCGCGGATATGGCTCTTCATGTGCCCCAGCAGCGAAGGTCGCGCCACCTGCTGTGTTTGGGCGGGTTGGTTGTTGGTATCCATCGCGTTGTCCTCGTTCACGCCTTGACGATCATCGACATGATCTTTTCCTGGCTCGCCTCTTCACGCGCCAGTTCGCCCAGGAAGGCGCCTTCGTTCATTACGTAGATGCGGTCGCACATGCCCAGCAGCTCGGGCATCTCCGACGAAATGATGATCACGCCCTTGCCGTCGGCAGCGAGCCCGTTGATCAGGCTGTAGATCTCGAACTTGGCACCGACGTCGATGCCGCGGGTGGGCTCGTCGAGAATCAGCACCTCGGGTTTGGCGAACAGCCATTTGCTGAGCACCACTTTCTGCTGGTTGCCGCCGGACAGGTTGAGCACCTTCTGGAACACCCCCGGCGTGCGAATGTGCAGTGCCTCGCGATAGTGTTCGGCGATGCGCCGCTCCTCGTGCTCGTCGATCACACCGTGCTTTGACACGCCCGGCAGGTTGGCCAGGGTGGTGTTGCACAGGATGCTTTCGTCGAGCACCAGGCCCAGGGCCTTGCGATCCTCGGTGACGTAGGCGATGCCGTTGTCCACGGCGCGGCGTACCGTGGACACATCGATCGGCTGGCCACGCAAGAACACGGAGCCGGAAATGTTGCGCCCATAGCTCTTGCCGAACACGCTCATGGCCAATTCGGTGCGCCCTGCCCCCATCAGCCCGGCGATGCCGACCACTTCGCCGGCGGACACGCGCAGGTTGACGTTGCGAATCATCTGCCGCGAGGTCGACTCCGGGTGCCAGACGTTCCAGTCGCGGATCTCCAGCAGCGTCTCGCCGATCTGCGGCGTACGATCCGGGTAGCGATTCTCCATGTCGCGGCCGACCATGCCGCGAATGATGGTTTCCTCGCTGACCGTTTCGCTGTGGCAATCCATGCTGCTCACCGAAGCGCCATCGCGCAGGACCGTGATGCTGTCGGCGACGCGGCTGACTTCGTTGAGCTTGTGGGAAATCAAAATCGAAGAAATCCCCTGGGCGCGAAACTCCAGCAACAGGTCGAGCAGCTTCTGGCTGTCGTTTTCCTGCAGCGCCGCGGTGGGCTCGTCGAGGATCAACAGCTTGACGTCCTTGGCCAGCGCTTTGGCGATTTCCACCAGTTGCTGCTTGCCGACGCCGAGCTTTTCGACCGGTGTGGTGGCCACCTCCTCGAGGCCGACCTTTTTCAGCAGCGTTTCGGTGCGCCGGTACACTTCCGGCCAGTCGATCACCCCGCTGCTGGCGATCTCGTTGCCGAGAAACAGGTTCTCGGCGATGGACAGCAGCGGCACCAGCGCCAGCTCCTGGTGAATGATGATGATGCCTTCGCGCTCGCTGTCGCGAATGCCGCCGAAGGCCAGCGGTTTGCCTTCGTAGACGATCTCGCCGTCGTAGCTGCCGTGCGGGTAGACACCGCTGAGCACCTTCATCAGGGTCGATTTGCCGGCGCCATTCTCGCCGCACAGGGCGTGGATCTCGCCACGGCGCACCTTCAGGTTGACGTCGTTGAGCGCCTTCACGCCCGGGAACGTCTTGGTGATGCCGCGCATTTCCAGAATGATGTCTTGCTGCATGGCTTTATCCGTCGGCAAGGCACGCGCCAACCGCAGCGGGCGCGCCATGCTCAGGTAAACGAAAAGGTAAAGGGCCGGCAGCGGGCCGTGCTGCCGGCGCAGTCGTGCTTACTGGACCTGGTTCTTGGTGTAGTAACCGCTGTCGATCAGCACCTTTTCCCAGTCGCTCTTGTCGACCGTGACCGGTTGCAGCAGATAGGCCGGCACGACCTTCTTGCCGTTGTCGTAGGTCTTGGTGTCGTTGATCTGCGGCTCGCTGCCTTCGAGCAGCGCCTTGACCATGCCGACGGTCACTTCGGCGAGCTGGCGAGTGTCCTTGAAGATCGACGAATACTGCTCGCCAGCGAGGATCGACTTCACCGAGGGCACTTCCGAATCCTGGCCGGTGACGATCGGCATCGGCATGTCGCCGGAGCCGTAACCGACGCCCTTCAGCGACGACAGCACACCGATGGAAATGCCGTCATAGGGCGACAGCACGCCGTCGAGGCGCTCCTTGGTGTAATTGGCGGACAGCAGGTTGTCCATGCGCGCCTGGGCCGTGGCGCCGTCCCAGCGCAGGGTGCCAACCTTGCCCATACCGGTCTGCCCGGAAAGGATCTTGATCTCGCCCTTGTCGATCAGCGGCTGCAGTACCGACATCGCGCCGTTGTAGAAGAAGTAGGCGTTGTTGTCGTCAGGCGAGCCGCCGAACAGCTCGACGTTGTAGGGGCCCTTGCCGCGCGCCTGCATGCCCTTGACCAGGGATTCGGCCTGCAGCACACCGACCTTGGTGTTGTCGAAGGTGGCGTAGTAGTCGACGTATTCGCTGTCGCGGATCAGGCGGTCGTAGGCGATCACCTTGATGTCCGCCGCATTGGCGTTTTCCAGAGCGTTGGTCAGCGTGGTGCCATCGATGGCGGCGATGACCAGGACGTTGACGCCCTTGACCATCATGTTCTCGATCTGCGAAACCTGGGTGGGAATGTCATCTTCGGCGTACTGCAGGTCGGCCTTGTAGCCGGCTTTCTCCAGCTGCTTGACCATGTTGTTGCCGTCGTCGATCCAGCGCGCGGACGACTTGGTCGGCATGGCGATACCGACGAAGCCCTTTTCGGCCGCGCCGGCGGATGCCGCACCGACCAGGGTGGCGCCCATGGCCATGGCGGCCACGAGTTTACGGACTGTGTTCATTCAGCTTCTCCTGGCGACGTCTGGCGCGCTCAGGGACGCGCGACATCGCGATTATTGTTGTTCGGTCAACGAAGAGCTCAAAGCAGCCCTGACGATAGAAGCGCACCTCATATCAAGCAAATTCATATTTCGCGCAAGTGCATACCAATGATGATATGCAGCGGATCGACAGCACCGATTCCGGGGCGCACACTCGGTCACGCCCTCATAACCACAATAACGAGCGACACCATGGACATCGGCATCGCCCGCCACCTCAAGATCCCCCAACTCCGCCTGATCGCCGCCATCGCCGAGCATGGCCAGCTCGGCCTCGCGGCGGACGAGCTGACCGTCACCCAGCCGGCCGCCTCACGCATGCTCGCCGACATCGAACACACCCTTGGCGCGCGCCTGTTCGAGCGCCACGCCAAGGGCATGCTGCCGACGCTGATCGGCCGCGCCCTGGCCCGCCGCGCGCACAACATGCTGGTAGAGCTGCGTGACCTGGCCCAGGACGTCGAGGAGCTCAAGCGCGGCGAGGGCGGCATGACCACGGTCGGCGCCGTTACGGGGGCGGCGGTGGGTTTCGTGATTCCCGCCATTCGCCAGCTCAAGGCCATCTCTCCGCGCGCCGACGTACACGTCAACGTGGCCGCCAGCGACGAACTGGTACACGACCTTGCCGCCGGCAAGAACGATTTCGTGCTGGCCCGTCTGCCCCGCGGCGTCAACCCGGCAGGCTTCGAGATCTACCCCGCGCGTACCGAAACCCTGAAGCTGATCGTGCGCCAGGATCATCCGCTGGCCAACGTCGACCAGGTGACGCTGCGCGACCTGTCACCTTACGAATGGGTGATGCAGAGCCACCGCGCACCGATCCGCGAGGCGGTGGAAACCGCCTTTCTCAGCGCCGGCGCCCCGCTACCGACCAACATCACCAACACCACTTCACTCCTGGCGATGATCGCCATCCTGGTGTCGTCCTCGGCCATCGCGCCGCTGGCCAGCGAAGTGCCGGACCTGCTGCTCGGCGATCAGGTCGGTGCCAAGCTCAAGGTGCTGCCGCTGAACGTGACCATCGAGATGTCGCCCTACTACTTGCTGCTGGTCAAGGGCCGCGAATTGTCGCCAGTGGCCAACCGCCTGCGCCGGCTGGTCAGCGCGGCACTGAACACATGAGCTGCAGAAACGAAAACGGCCTGCACAAGGCAGGCCGTTTCGGGTAGCGCGGGTGGCTTACTTGAGCGCAGCCAGGGCCGCGTCGTAGTTCGGCTCGTCAGCGATTTCGCCGACCAGCTCGCTGTGCAGCACCTTGTCGTTCTCGTCCAGCACCACCACGGCGCGGGCGGCCACACCGGCCAGCGGGCCGGTGCTCAGGGCCACGCCGTAGTCCTTGAGGAACTCGGCGCCGCGCATGGTCGACAGGTTCTGCACGTTTTCCAGACCTTCGGCGCCGCAGAAGCGCGCCTGAGCGAATGGCAGGTCAGCGGAGATGCACAGCACCACGGTGTTGGTCAGCTTGCTGGCTTCGGCGTTGAACTTGCGCACCGAGGTAGCGCAGGTCGGCGTGTCGACGCTCGGGAAAATATTCAGCACTTTGCGCTTGCCCGCCAGGCTGCTCAGGCTGACATCCGCCAGGCCAGCGCCAACCAGGGTGAACGCCGGCGCTTGCTGACCGGCTTGCGGCAGTTGGCCAGCGACGTCAACCGGGTTACCGCGCAGGGTTACTTGTGCCATGAAACGATCCTTCTCTTGATGGGTGGAAACACGCAGGGAACGTCATCCTACGCCAGTAACGGCGGCCCGCAAACGCTTATCTTGGCGCCGCGAGCCGCCGGCTACCGGCCTAGAAATCCCGCTTGTAGAACAGGTCCAGGGAGCTGGCCAGGCCGCTGGCCGCCTCCAGATACAGGCGGCGCGTCAGGGCGTAACGCAGGGCCACGGTGTTGACCGGCTCGAACACGCCGACGCCATAACGCAGGCTCAGGCGCTCGGACAAGTTGCCACTGGCCACCACGCTGGTGCTGCGGCCGCTGCCATCGGTGTCCAGCTGGAAATCCTGGATGCCCAGGCTTTCGGCGACCGAGCCGGTGACCCCGGAGCTGCCGGCCACGCCGAGGGCCAGCGCCGCCTGGGCAAGCATGTTGTTGTCCTCGTTGCCGGTGGACAGCGGGCGCCCCAGCACCAGATAGGACAGCGCCTGCTCCTGGCTCATGGCCGGTTCGGAAAACACCTCGGTACGTGGCTGCTCGGCGCTGCCGGTCACGCGCAGACCGGCCACCACGTTGTCGACCTTGCGGATCGCCTCGATATCCAGAAACGGCTGGTCGATCGGCCCGGCGAACATCAGACGCGCCCGGCGAATGGTCAGGCGCTGGCCGTAGCCACGAAAGTTGCCCTTGTTGAGGTTCAGCTCGCCGCGGGTGTCCAGGTCGTCACCGATGTGCACCCTTCCGGCCAGTTCGGCGTTGAGTCCGAAGCCGCTGAAGGTCAGCTTGTCGCTGCCAACGTCGACGTCGATATCCATGTTGATCGCCACCGGCTGCTTTTCGCGAGCCTCGGCGCCGACGATCACCGCATCGTCGGAGACCTTGACCGTCGACGGGGGCAGCTCGCGCACCACGATCTTGCCGCGGGGAATCGACACCTTGCCACTGACCGACAGCCGATCGTCGGCCAGGCGCACCTGCATGTCCGGCTCGACCTCCAGGTTCGCGTAGGGCTCGACGGTTACCGGCAGGCGATTGCCCTGCACGTTGAGGCTGCCTTCGAGCGCTCCGCCCCAGGCCAACGCGCCACTCAGCGTGCCCTGCCCTTGCTCACCGCTGCGCCATCCCCCATTGAGCTGCAGGCTTTCACCGGCGATCAGCACGCGAAGCTGCAAATCTTCGAAACTGGTGGGCAGTTCGCCGCCGGAAACTTCGCCGCCGCTCAGCGCCAGCTGGCCATTGACCAGCGGTTTGAGCAGGTCGCCGGACAGCGTGCCACTGCCATTCAACTGCCCGGCCAGGCGCTCGACCATGGGCACGAATGGGCGCGCGATGGCCAGATCCAGGCCGTTGAGGCGGAACTGGCCGGATAACGGTTTGTTCGCCGGGCGCGGGTCGAGCTGAGCCTGCACCGACAATTCGCCGATACGCGGCCCCCGCAAGCTCAGCTCGCTGTCGATGCGCTGAGGCCGCAGCTCGCTGCTCAGGCGCAGGCTGTCGTAGGTGAAATCGATCCACTGTTCGTTGTCACGCACGCGCCAGGTTCCGCTGCCGGCATCCACCACCACGCGGCCACTGGGCCCCGCTGCCGGCAGATCCAGACGCACGTCGGCATCGAGGCTACCCTGCCAGGCGAAATCCTTCGGAAACCAAGGCGAGAGGCTGTCGAGCGGAAAATTGGCCAGGCGATAACGGATCTTCGGCTCCGGCAGCAGGCGCTGGTTCTCGCCGCACAGGCTGGCCCCACCGGAACGCAGGCAATGGGCACCAAGGTCGATCTCGCCACTGGCCAGCCGCACCAGGGAGGCCGGTGCCTGCAAGCGCCAGTCCTGCCCGCCGGCCTGTATCTCGACGCGGCTCAGGCGTCCTCGCCAGTTGCCTTGGTCCAGGGTGCCGTCCAGTGCCAGGCTGGTTTGCAACTGCGGCCCGTCCAGACTCAGGTCCATCCGTTGCTGACGCTGATCACCTGTGCCATTGACCGTCAGGTTGCCGAACTGGCTGTCACCGCTGGCGATTCCCTGCCCACGCAGCTGCAGCCTGGCCTGCCCGTTGCCTTCCAACGTGGCGTCCAGCCCCAGCTGGCGCAGGCGGGTTTCCTCGAATGCCAGGCCCTGACCGTTCAGCGTGAAGGTGCCTTGTGGCGCCTGCAAGCTACCAGCCAGATCCAGTCGTCCGGTGGCCTGGCCCTGCAAGCCCGGCCACAGCTGGCCAAGCCGATTGAGGGCAATCCGCAGCTGCCCTTGCAAGCGCTGCTCCAGCTGGCCGCTGCCGTCGATACGGTTGTCGCCCAGGCGCACGCTGAGCGCGCTTACGTCCCAGCGTTCGCCAGCGCCGGCGACGCGGGTTTGCAATTGCGCCGGCTGGCCACGAAGGCGGCCTTGCAGGTCGAGATCACCGGTCAGTTCCAGGCGGCCGTCGCGCAGCTGGCCCTCGCTGCGAATCGGCCCGGCAATTCGCCCAGGCAGCTCGGCAACCCAATAGGCGGGGTCGAAATCGCTGACCTGCAACTGGGCGTCCCAGCGGATCGCCTCGGCAAAACCCACGGTGAGCTGGCCATCGATCTTGCCCTGGCCGGCGCGCACCTGCAGCTGCGGCAAATGAATCTGCTGCAGATCGCCGCTCAGCGGCGTCTGCACACTGAACGCCCCAGCGGGGCCATCCAGTTCTGCGGACAGATTGCCCAGGTAGTTGCCATCCTCATAAGCGAGGTCGCCGGTGAGCTTGTTCAGGGTCACCGGCGGCGCCTCGTCCATTGGATACAGGCGCTGCCAGGGGAAATCCCGCCAATCGACGTGGGTGTCGGCGCTGAAACCTTGCTGCCAATCCAGGCGTCCATTGACGGCCAGATACTGGTTCTCGGCGGCTGCCAAACGCAGCGTTGCGACATCGGCGCCGGTTGCATCGACGCGCCCGCGCAGTGCCAGGGCAACCGGGCCATCCTCCGCAGGCAACGTGGCGACGCCGTCAATGCCATAACCGTCCTGGAGATTGCCCGCAGCCTTTAGCGTGACGCCGTTCAGGCGCAAGGTGTCGGGCAGCGAATCGTCCGCCTTGAAACCATCGGCGCTCAGCGTGAGCGTTGCCGGAACATGCTCGACCAGCGGCTGCACCTCGCCGCTCAGACGGCCCGCCAGGTAACCGGAGCTGTCGACCACCAGCGCCAGGCTCTGGCGCAGGTTACCTTCCACCTGTAGCGCCAGGTTCCAGCGCGTCTCACCGGGGGACGGTAGCGTCACGCTGCCCTGCAGCGACAGCGGCCATTGTTCACTGGGCTGCACGCGCCCCTGCAGATCGATGACCAGGTCATCTCGCTGCACGTGCAGGCGGCTGATGTTCAGGCCCTCGCGGGCCCAATCCGCGGCGAGTTCGAGCCCTTGCAACTGATCGTCGCCGTTGAACTGCAGGCTGCCGATCCACACCTCGCCGACCTCCAGAGCCACCGGCAGATCCAACTGCGGCAGGCTGAAGGGCTCGTCACTTGGCGGTTCGTCGCTTGGCGCGAATTTCAGCTCGATGCGCTCGCTGCGCAACGTGTCGATGCACAGCGTCAAACGCAGCAGGCACGCCGGCGACCAGTCGAATTGTGGTTGCAACACCAGCACTTGGTCGTCGCCCTGTCGCCAGCGCAGCTGCTCGGCCGTCCAGTGCCCGCCCAGGCGCCCTTCGAACCCATCGACCTGCAGCCCGGGCACCAGGCCAAGCGTCCAGCGACTGCCAGACGACGTAGCGAGCATCCAGGCCAACAGCACGATCAGCAGCGCCAACAGGCCGGCCAGGCTCAGGCCGACATACTTGAGTGCGCGCCTCATAGTTCCGGCCCCATGGAGAAGTGCAGCCGCACCCCGCCCTCGTCATCCAACGGATGCGCCAGGTCCAGGCGCAATGGCCCTACCGGTGACACCCAGCGAACGCCCACACCTACCGCACTTTTCAGTGACGGCATCTGCAGGGAATTGAACGCATTGCCGGTATCGTAGAACGTGGCCACCCGCCACTTGTCGGCGACGCTGTACTGATACTCGGCGCTGGCCGCGACCATATAGCGCCCACCAATCTTGTCGCCCTTGTTGTTCAGTGGCGACAGGCTCTGATAGTCGTAGCCGCGCACGCTCTGATCGCCACCGGCGAAGAAGCGCAAGGACGGCGGCACGGATGAGTTGAAACCCTTGGACTCGGTGCCGCCGAACTGGGCGCGACCCAGAAAGCGGTGGTTCTGCCAGAGCGTGGTCAGGCCCTTGGCCAGCACGTTGCCGTGTACTACATCGGAGTCGGACAGCAACCCATCCTTGGCCACCGAGGCATCGAACTGCAGTCGATAGCCGTTGTTGGGGTCTATGCGGCTGTCACTGTGCAGATAGGAGTAGCTGATGCCCGGCATCAACAGAGTGCTGAGCCCCGAATCGTCGCCGAGGCGATACTCCTCGCGCTGCCACTTCAGGGAAATCACCCGCTGCCAGCCGCTGTCGAGCTTGCTGTGCCATTCCGGGCCGACGGTCAACAGGCGGCTGAGGCTGTCGGTGTTGGCTAGTTCCTCGTACTGATAACCACCGGCAATACGCAGCTTGTCGGTCATCGGTGGGTTGCCAGGAATGTCGTACCACAGGCCGACGTTCTGCCGCGGCGCCGACAGTTCCATTTCCGCGCCATAGCTGTGACCCTGGGGGTTGGCCCAGTGGCGCTCCCACTGGATGCGACCGCGAGGGCCAACGTCGGTGGAAAATCCCAGGCCCAAGCCCATGGTGCGTGGCAGGCGGGTCTGCAGATGCACGCTGACGGGAATCACCTGCTGCTCGGCCACCGCCGGGCTGGCATCGACCCGTACCGACTCAAAGTAGCCGCTGGCACGCAGGGCCTGGTAAAGCTCGGCGATACGCTCGGAGTCGTAGGGGGTATCCGCCGGGAACGGCACCATGCGCTGCAGCAGTTCGTCATCGAAAGGCATGTCGCCTTCGAAACTGACGTGGCCGAGGCTGTAGCGCGGGCCACTGTCGTAGACCAGTTCGATATCGGCCAGGCCGGCCTGAGGATCGATACGCAAGCTTTGCTTGGTGAAGCGGCCGCGAAAGAAGCCATAACGCGACGCCTGATTCTGAATGTGCCGTTTGGCCGCCTCGTAGCGGCCATGATTGAGCCGCGCGCCCTGAGTCAGCTGGGCGTCTCTGGGTAGCTGGAAGGCCCGCATCTGCGAGGCCGGGCCTTCGACCCTGACGGTGACGTTGCCGAGGCGCACCGGCTCGCCGGGAATGATCCGCACATCGAGCCGCGGCGGCGTCTGCTCGACCACTTCGCTGCTGATCTGCGCGTGGTAATAGCCCAACGCCTGGGCGGCTTTCTCGGCCTGGCCCTCGACCACGCGGCGCAAGCGCTGCAAGGCCTCGACGTCACGCTCGCCAAGATTGCCGATATAGCCCTCGACATTGCTCTTCAAGGCATTATTGGCCGGCTGCACGCTGACCACCAGGCGAGCATCCTCGGCCAACAGCGTGGCACTGAACAGCATGAGCGCGCATCCCGCGCCGAGTGTCGAAAATAGTCTCATGGCGGCGATGCTATCACGGCGAAAGCCCTGATCCAGCGCACTTACGTATCGAAACGATTTCCCGCCGCGCTGGCCGCCCGCCGACCGGATCGGCTAGCATCGCGGTTTTACCACCCGCTACGCTCAGGATCACCGACATGAAACTCGTTTCCTTCAACATCAACGGCTTGCGCGCCCGCCCGCACCAACTCGCAGCACTGATCGAGAAGCACCAGCCGGACGTGATCGGCCTGCAGGAAACCAAGGTCAGTGACGACCAGTTCCCCGAAGCGGAGATCCGCGACCTGGGCTATCACGTGCACTACCACGGTCAGAAAGGTCACTACGGTGTAGCGCTGCTGTCGCGCCAAGCACCCTTGGCGGTGTTCAAGGGTTTCCCGGAGGACAGCGAAGAATCTCAACGGCGTTTCATCTATGGCACCTATGCCGACGCCAACGGCAACCCCGTGACGGTCATGAACGGCTACTTCCCCCAGGGCGAAAGCCGCGACCATCCCACCAAGTTCCCTGCCAAGCAGCGCTTCTATGCGGATCTGCAGACGCTGCTGAGTAGCCGTTTCGCCCACGACCAGCCGCTGATCGTCATGGGTGACATCAATATCTCTCCCGAGGACTGCGACATCGGCATCGGCGAGGTCAACCGCAAGCGCTGGCTGAAGACCGGCAAATGCAGTTTCCTGCCCGAGGAACGCGAGTGGCTGGCCACGCTGAAGGGCTGGGGCCTGGTCGACAGCTTCCGCCAGCTGCACCCCGAGGTCGATGATCGCTTCAGCTGGTTCGACTACCGTAGCCGCGGCTTCGAGGACGAACCCAAGCGCGGCCTGCGCATCGATGTGATTCTGGCGTCGCGCGCCCTGCAGGATCGCCTCAAGGACGCGGGTATCGACTATGACCTGCGCGGTATGGAGAAACCATCTGATCACGCGCCAATCTGGCTGCAACTCGCCTGATCGACCGTCATCGTGTAGTCATTTTTCTGTCTTATCGTCGCAGCACTTCCGCCATCCCTTGCAAGGTGATTGCCGCATGCTGCGCGCCTCAATCCGCTGTAACCACGAGACCTGGAGCCGAACGGCGACCTTTCTGCTGCTCGGCTTCGTCCTCTACCTGAGCCCCTGGACGGCGTTCGCCGCGCTGCCCCTCCCGGCTGACGACCGACCGGTGCTGCGCATCCAGGGCTCGAACACCATCGGCGCCCAGCTCGGCCCAGCCCTGGTCAAGGGCCTGATGCAGGAGCAAGGGCTCAACGACATACGCACCCGCGTTACCCAGGAAAACGAACAGGCCGTCAGCGCACTGAATGGCGCGGGCCGCAAGATCACCGTGACCATCGCCGCCCATGGTTCGGGAACCGGCTTCAGCGCCATCGGCCAGGGCAGCGCCGAGCTGGCCGCCTCCTCACGGCCCATCAAGGATGCCGAAAGCGCCAGCCTGTCCTCGTTCGGCAACATGAAGAGCCGGGACGCCGAACAGGTCATCGCCATCGATGGCCTGGCGATCGTGCTGCATCCCAGCAACCCCATCAGTGCCCTGAGCACGCTGCAACTGGCGCAGATATTTTCCGGGGAAATCAGCGACTGGGCACAACTGGGCGGTCGCCCCGGCGCCATCGCCCTGTACGCCCGTGACGACAATTCCGGCACCTTCGATACCTTCAAGGAACTGGTACTGAGCGCCAACGGCAAGCAACTGTCCAGCAAGGCCAAGCGTTTCGAATCCAGCGAACAGCTGTCCGACTCGGTAGCTGATGATACCAACGGCATCGGTTTCATCGGCCTGCCCTACGTGCGCAAGGCCAAGGCGGTGGCCATCGCCGCCGGTGACTCGCAGCCCATGGCGCCGAGCGTGACGCTGATCGCCACCGAGGATTACCCGCTGTCTCGTCGCCTGTTCCTGTATGGGCCGCCGAAGAATGCCAATCCCTGGGCGCACGCCCTGCTGCAATTCGCGCAGAGCCCCCGCGGCCAGGCCATCGTGGCGAGTAACGGGTTCATCGCGCAAACCGTCGAAGCGGTGAAAGTCGAGGCGACCGCGGACATGCCGCCAACCTATCAGGCGCTGGCCCGCGATGCCCAGCGTCTGTCGGTGAACTTCCGTTTCCAGGAAGGCAGCGCCAACCTGGACAACAAGGCGCAGCAGGACCTGCGCCGCGTGCTCGATTACCTGCGTCAGCACGACAAGCTGCAGAACAAGGTGGTGCTGGTCGGCTTTGGCGACCCCAAGGCGGTGTCCGCACGTGCCGAGCTGCTTTCCAAATTGCGCGCCATGGCGGTACGCCGTGAACTGGCTCGCGAAGGCGTGATGATGCGCGAGGTCACCGGCCTGGGTGACGACCTGCCGGTCGCCGACAACGAAGGTGACAGCGGCAGGATCAAGAATCGCCGCGTGGAAGTCTGGGTTTACTGATTTCTCCAGGCACGCCCGGCACTTGCCGAACCGCATGTTTCATCCTAGCCTTATGGACACGTGACGCCGGGCCCCTCTGGCGATGAGCCCACCTCATCGTGATGTCGGAGTCACTAAGTTGAATCTCAACTTAGGCATCGACAGGGAGGGCCCATGACAGCTCTACATGCCTTTATGCTCACGCCGTTTCTCGGCACCCCGTACTACTTCTGGCTGGCATTCATCATCATCGTCATCGCGCTGCTGGTCTTCGACCTCGGCGTGCTGCACCGCGACCAACGCGAAATCGAAATGCGCGAGAGCCTGCTGCTCTACTCAGGCTATTTCAGCGTGGGCGTCGCCTTTGGCGGCTGGGTCTGGTGGGAACTCGGCGCCACCAAGGCACTGGAGTTCTACACGGGCTTTCTGGTCGAACAGTCGCTATCGATGGACAACGTGTTCGTCATGGCGATGATCCTCGGCTTCTTCGGCATTCCACGCAAATACCAGCACCGCGTGCTGTTCTGGGGGATCATCGGTGTGGTCGTGCTGCGCGCGATCATGATCGGCCTGGGAACCGCTCTGGTGCAGGAATTCGACTGGATTCTCTACGTGTTCGGCGCCTTCCTGCTGTTCACCGGGGTCAAGATGCTGTTCAGCAAAGACCATGACGAACATCCGGATCTGTCCCAGAACAAACTGCTGATCTTCCTGCGCAAGCGCATCCGCGTCACTGATGACCTGCACGGCGGCAAATTCCTGGTGCGCCAGAAGGATCCGGCCAGCGGCAAGATGTTGCTGTTCGCCACACCGCTGCTGCTGGCACTGGTGCTGATCGAGCTGGCGGATCTGGTATTTGCGGTGGACAGCGTGCCGGCGGTGTTCGCCATCACTCAGGATCCGTTCATCGTCTACACCTCGAACATCTTCGCGATCCTTGGCTTGCGCGCGCTGTACTTCGCCTTGGCCGCGCTGATGCATCGCTTCGTGTACCTCAAGTACGCGCTCGCCATTGTGCTGATGTTCATCGGCTGCAAGATTTTCCTGCACGGTTTCATCAAGGTTCCCGCCTTGCTCTCGCTCGGCGTTACCATGGGCGTACTGGCCGGCGGCGTGATCCTGTCGTTGCTGAAAACCCGTGACAAGAAACCTGCCGAGACGACGTGACCGAACAAGCTGTGCAGCTCGAGCGAATCGACAAACCCGATGGCGTACGCTGGTGCGTGCGCCTGGGCAAACGCACGCTGACGTTCGACGACGAAGGTGTCGCTCGCGCCTGCGCAGCCCAGCTTCATATGCGCCTTCAAGGCGAGAAGCTGAGCCTGGTGCCCGGCCCTTCGGGTGGAGCCGCTTAGGTTGCGCGGGAAATGGCCTCCACTGTCGTTGCAGGACTTGGCAAGGGAAAACGCGGACGGCTAGTTGTGATCTCTCAGTAGGTTGTTCATCCGGGGCGTTCCCGGAATTCTGGAAGCGCAACCAACACAGCCTTCCAGGAGCCCCGGATGAACTTGCATAAACATGCCCGTCTTACCCCTCGA
>NZ_MSXV01000024.1:0-43772 GCF_001945395.1 Pseudomonas sp. PA15(2017)
TGCTTTGCCCGCGACCTTCGCCCTGGATATAACCCATAAACGACAATGCCCCTATCAACCGATAGAGGCATTGTCTTCAACTCACCCTCGGACTGCTAGGTTTTCACACAGTCTGCGAAGCCTCCCTTTTTCGTTACCGCGAACGGCTTAGAGCCTGTTCAAAGTCTTGTCTGCGCATGAAGCGGCAACTACAAGGCAGGAGCGGACATCGTTGCTTCACCTGTGGGAACGGGCGGGGGCGCCCAGTCCATGCCCGTGATTTTTCGCGGGCATGGCCCGCTCCCACAGATAATCACCAGTCCATCCTACGAGACCGATCGGCCGCTCCCGCCCCACTTAGCCGCCAAAGTCGCCGAACCTGGGCTTAAAGATTATGAACAGGTTCTTAGAACAGCACGCGGCTGCGAATGGTGCCATTGACCTGCTGCAGCTTCTCCAGCGCCAGGTCCGAGTAATCGGCATCGACGTCGATGACCACGTAGCCGACCTTGTCGTTGGTCTGCAGGTACTGGCCGGAGATGTTGATGCCGTTGTCGGCGAACACCTTGTTGATCTCGCTCATCACACCCGGCACGTTGGCGTGGATGTGCAGCAGACGGTGCTTGCCCGGGTGTGCCGGCAGGGCCACTTCCGGGAAGTTGACCGAGGACACCGAGGTGCCGTTGTCGCTGTACTTGACCAGCTTCTCGGCCACTTCGAGGCCGATGTTGGCCTGGGCTTCGGCGGTGGAACCGCCGATGTGCGGGGTCAGGATCACGCGATCCAGGCCGCGTAGCGGGCTTTCGAAGACGTCGTCGTTGGACTTCGGCTCGACCGGGAACACGTCGATGGCCGCGCCGATCAGGTGCTCGTCCTTGATTGCCTGAGCCAGATGGTCGAGTTCGACCACGGTGCCGCGGGCGGCGTTGATCAGGATGCCGCCCTTCTTCATGGCGCGGATTTCCGCTTCGCCGATCATCCATTGGGTGGACGGCAGCTCCGGTACGTGCAGGGAGACGATGTCGCACAGGCCGAGCAGGTCATGCAGCTTGCCGATCTGCTGAGCGTTGCCCAGTGGCAGCTTGGTCACGGTGTCGTAGAAGAACACCTGCATGCCGAGGGCTTCGGCGAGTACCGAGAGCTGGGTGCCGATCGAGCCATAACCGACGATACCCAGCTTCTTGCCGCGGATTTCGAAGGAGTTGGCTGCCGACTTGATCCAGCCGCCACGGTGGCAGGAGGCGTTCTTCTCGGGAATGCCGCGCAGCAGCAGGATGGCCTGGGCCAGCACCAGTTCGGCGACCGAACGGGTGTTGGAATACGGCGCGTTGAACACGGCGATACCGCGCTCGCGAGCGGCGTCCAGGTCGACCTGGTTGGTGCCGATGCAGAAGCAGCCGACGGCGACCAGCTTCCTGGCGCAGTCGAAGACCTCTTCGGTCAGTTGGGTGCGCGAACGGATGCCGATGAAGTGTGCGTCGGCGATCTTGGCCTTCAGCTCATCGCCGGAGAGCGCGGTCTTGAGGTACTCGATGTTGGTGTAGCCGGACGCCTTCAGGGTATCCACGGCGTTTTGGTGGACGCCTTCGAGAAGAAGGAACTTGATCTTGCTCTTGTCGAGAGAGGTCGTGCTCATCGGAGTACCTGTTGCCCCACTAATTTAAGTGTCAGGAGAAGGATCGGCATGCTCGCCAATCGGGCCGGCAAGTCGCTGTACAGCGCGATTTGCGGGGGGCATATGCTAGCATGGCTTCCCTTTTCCTTGCTCGGTTGCGACCTGAACGGTTCTCAGGGCGACCATGAGCGTTTCGAGAGTTGTTATGACCGATCTCATGCTGATTGACGAACTCAGAACGCTGGTCGAGCCCGGCAAGGTGCTCACCGACGCCGCGTCCCTGGAAACCTACGGCAAGGACTGGACCCGGCAGTACACGCCTGCGCCCAGCGCCATCGTGTTTCCCAAGACGATCGAACAGGTGCAGGCCATCGTGCGCTGGGCCAACGCCCACAAGGTCGCCCTGGTGCCGTCGGGCGGTCGCACCGGGTTGTCGGCGGCGGCGGTGGCGGCCCACGGCGAGGTGGTGGTGGCGTTCGACTACATGAACCAGATCCTCGAATTCGACGAATCCAACCGCACCGTGGTGTGCCAGCCGGGTGTGGTCACTGGCGTGCTGCAGCAGTTCGCCGAAGACAAGGGCCTGTACTACCCGGTGGATTTCGCCTCCAGCGGCTCCAGCCAGATCGGCGGCAACATCGGCACCAACGCCGGCGGCATCAAGGTGATTCGCTACGGCCTGACCCGTAACTGGGTGGCGGGGCTGAAAGTGGTCACCGGCACTGGCGAATTGCTCGAGTTGAACAAGGACCTGATCAAGAACGCCACCGGCTACGACCTGCGCCAGCTGTTCATCGGTGCCGAAGGCACCCTGGGCTTCGTGGTCGAGGCGACCATGCGCCTGGATCGCGCCCCGCGCAACCTCACCGCCATGGTGCTCGGCGCCGCGGATTTCGACTCGATCATGCCGGTGCTGCACGCTTTCCAGAGCAAGCTCGACCTCACGGCCTTCGAGTTCTTCTCCGACAAGGGGCTGGCGCGGATCATGGCCCGCGGTGACGTACCGTCGCCCTTCGAGACCCGCTGCCCGTTCTACGCTCTGCTGGAGTTCGAGGCCAGCAGCGAGGAAGTGGCCAGCGAGGCGCTGAGCACCTTCGAGCACTGCATCGAGCAGGGCTGGGTGCTGGACGGGGTGATGAGCCAGAGCCAGACGCAACTGAAGAACCTGTGGAAGCTGCGCGAGTACCTCTCCGAGACCATCTCGCATCACACGCCCTACAAGAACGACATTTCCGTCACCGTCTCGAAGGTGCCGGCCTTTCTGCGCGATATCGACGCCATCGTCACCGAGCACTATCCCGACTACGAAGTGGTCTGGTACGGCCATATCGGCGACGGCAACCTGCACCTGAACATCCTCAAGCCCGAGCATATGGACAGGGAGGCCTTTTTCGCCTCGTGCGCGCGGGTCAACAAATGGGTATTCGAGACCGTCCAGCGCTACAACGGCTCGATCTCCGCCGAGCACGGCGTGGGCCTGGTCAAACGCGATTACCTGGAATACAGCCGCTCACCGGCGGAAATTGCCTATATGAAGGCGATCAAGGCGGTGTTCGACCCCAACGGCATCATGAACCCGGGCAAGATCTTCGCCTGAACGTGCACAACAACAGGAGCGACCATGAGCTACCAGCACCAGTACATCGATGGCACCCGCATCCATTTCCCGCTGGGCAAGGTGGTATGCGTCGGCCGTAACTACGCCGAGCATGCCAAGGAACTCAACAATCCGCTGCCGACCGAGCCCATGCTGTTCATCAAGCCCGGCAGCTGCGTGGTGCCCCTGGAAGGCGGCTTCAGCATCCCGCAAGACCGCGGCTCCGTGCACTATGAAGTGGAAATCGCCGTGCTGATCGGCAAACCGCTGTCGCGTAAACCGAGCGAAGAAGAAGTACTCGACGCCATCTCCGGTTTCGCCCCGGCGCTGGACCTGACCCTGCGCGATGTACAGAACAAGCTCAAGGACAAGGGCCACCCGTGGGAGCCGGCCAAGTCCTTCGACGGCGCCTGCGTGCTGGCGCCCTTCGTGCCGGGCGACGCGATCAGCGAGCTGTCCGACATCGGCATCCGCCTGACCATCAACGGCGACGTGCGCCAGGACGGCACCAGCGGCGACATGATCTTCCCGATCGTGCCGGTGATCCAGGAAATGGCCGGGCACTTCAACCTGCAGCCTGGCGACGTGATTCTTACCGGCACGCCCGCTGGCGTCGGCCCGCTGAATACCGGCGACGAGCTGGTGCTGGATCTGGTTGGTCACTCCAGCTTCGCCAGCCGGGTGATCTGACAGGCGTAGCGCCCCATCCATGGGCTGCTGAAAGGCAGAAGCGGACATCGTTGCTTTACCTGTGGGAGCGGGCCATGCCCGCGAAAAAATCACGGGCATGGCCCGTTCCCACGATGGATCGGTGAACGTCCGCTTGCGCCACACGGCGGTCATCGGCCCTGAACCCGGCCTCCTGCCAATTAAGCTTCGCTTAAGCCCGCTTTAAGGCTCGCTTCAGCTAGGCGACTTAACCTGACCCCGTCATCTACAGATAGAGGGTCATCCCCATGAAAGCTCCCGTCATCGCACTGCTGCTCGCTCCGCTGTTCTCCACCGCCGCTCTGGCTGCCGGCTATACCGGCCCGGGCCAGGTCGCCCAGGTCACCACGGTCGAGCAGGCTCTGAAAGCCGGCGACGACACGCCGGTGGTGCTGCAGGGCCAGATCACCAAGCGCCTGCAGGACGAACTCTATGAGTTCAAGGACGCCACCGGCACCATCCACGTCGAGATCGACGACGAAGACTGGCCGCCGCAGGCCATCTCCGAGAAGGCCACCGTCAAACTGACCGGTGAAGTCGACAAGGACCTGACCAGCCGTGAAATCGACGTCGATATCGTCGAACTGGTGAAATAAGCCGCACGCTGTTAGCTTCCCATCACCGCATTGAATGGCCGCCTCTCGATGATTCGAGGGGCGGCGTCGTCATTTCTGTCGTTGCATATGTGAGTCGCCATGGGCCGTCTGTTTTCGATCAAGGGATTACTCCTGCTGTTGGTGCTTGTGCTGTTGGCCGCACTGGTCACCGTTGCCGTGCAGTTCCGCCTGTTCGAACGGGCGTGGTTCAATGTCAGCCAGCCGGTCGAGGCGCCCGCCCACTCGCTGTGGCTGAGCGACTACAGGGTGGTGATCGAGGCACAGCGAATCGAAGGGCTGGAGGATGACGTATCAGCGTTGACCTACGACCCTGATCGCAAGAGCCTGTATACCGTCACCAACCAGCACCCCAAGCTGATCGAGCTGTCGCTGGATGGCAGAGTGCTGAGGCAGATCGAGCTGATCGGCTTTGGCGATCCGGAAGCCGTCGAATATGTGGCACCCGGACGCTTCGTGATCGCTGACGAGCGAGCGCAGCGGCTGGTCAAGGTGAGGATCGATGAGAACACCACGTCCATCGATGCTGCCGAAGGGCAGCAGATGTCGCTGGGCCTGGAAATGGGCACCAAGAACAAGGGCTTCGAGGGCCTTGCCTATGACCTGAAAGGTCAGCGGCTGTTCGTGGCCAAGGAGCGCGACCCGATGCGCATCTACGAAGTGCAGGGCTTCCCCAACCTCGACCCGGCAACGCCCAGTCCCGTGCAGATTCGCGATGACCGCAAACGCGACGCCGGCATCTTCGTGCGTGATCTTTCCAGCCTGCACTACGACAGCCTGACCGGCCACCTGCTGGCGCTCTCGGACGAGTCGCGTCTGGTCGTGGAGTTGGATGAGGCGGGCAAGCCGATCAGTAGCCTGTCACTGCTGCAGGGGCAGCAGGGCCTGAAGAAATCGGTACCGCAAGCCGAAGGCATCACCATAGATGACCAGGGCGTGTTGTACATGACCAGCGAACCCAACCTGTTCTACACCTTCGAGAAAAAGTCCGGCTGATCGGCCGTTCGACCTTGCCCAGTCCTGCCTGCGGTATTGAGCGCCGCAATCACCTCGCCGCGGCGGCGCCGATGGGCAGTCGCAGGCTGGCCTGGTGAACACGCCAGCCGGGGCAGGCCGCGCGCCACCAGCAGTGCTGGTGGCGGGTGCGGCATGATCCAGCCAGCGGGCGAAGTTGTAGATCAGAACTGGTACTGCATGCCCAGGCTGTAGCCGGCCTGGTCACCGTTGTCGTGCTGCAGGCGCGCATTGGCTTCGGCGTAGACCGCAAAGGCCTCGCTGATGGTCAGTTGCGTGCCGAGGCGCGCACGGGCGAAGTGCTTGTCGTTTTGTCGCCCATTGGTCACCCGGCGCGTGGAACCATCGGCCAGGCTGGTCACCATGAAGTCCTCGTTCATGCCATCGCCCAGCTCTTCGATCCAGGTCAGGCTGGCATACGGCTGCAGACGCATGGCCCGATCCAGGGTGATGTGGCCGCGTACTTGCCAGCCGAGGCTCAACTCCAACGAATCAAAGCGCTCGTCGGCGAAGCGCAGGGCGGTGCGTTGTGTGGACCTTTCGCTGAAGCCATCGAGCTTGTAACGACGATAGTCGAGCCCCACCTGCGGTCCGGTACGCCAGTCGCCGAACAGCAGGTCATGGCCGCCAAGCAGGCGTGCGCCCCAGAAGGTTGCATCGGTATCGCCTGAAAGCCTCTGGTCGAGCAGCACCGGGCCGCCGGCGTTGCCCTGGATGAACACCGAACGAGTCATGTCGAAGCGGGTACGGCCCGCACTGAGGTTGGCGTTCAGCCACAGCGGCCCGGCGTTGCCCAGCAGCGCATGAAGGCCGGCCTGCCAGGTATCGCTCTGCACCTTGCCGCCGTGCTGCAGGTCGTCCTTGCCACGGATGAAGCTGAGGCCGGCACCAATGTTCAGTATCTCGCCGAGTTGGGCATCGCCAAACAGGTAGGCGGTGGCCTGGCGGGAGCGTTGCTGCAACGGGCCGTCGAAGCCGCCACTGGGCTGCCATTCACCTTCCACGCCAACTGCGCCGTCGACGCTGCCGACCTCGCGTGGCGTGGCACGCAGGGCTTGCCAGCGCCGTTCCAGCAGGCGCTGGTGGGTTTGCTGCTGGCGCAGCAGCGAATCTTCCAGTGTGCCCAGCATTGCACCGCCGGATTGCGCCGCATAGCGCAGGTCGGTGTTGGTCGCCTCCAGCACCAGGCGCGTCAGCAGGCGGGAATAGTCACGCAGGCGCTGGGCGATGCGTTCTGCGCCAAGGGCGTCGACCAGCACGGTCTGGTTGTCGAGAGCCGGGTCGTGCCAGGTGGCGCCGCCGGGAATGGCTGGGTTGGTGGTCTGCTGATAGCCGTCGAGGTCGCCGATGTCCCAATTGGTGGCCTCGACGAAGAGGACCGGAATGTTCAGGCCCTCGAAGCTTTCCGCGTCGCTGCAGCAGCCGGTGCCGGCAGGATAGCCGGGATTCAGACCGGGATTGGTGGATAAATCGATGCCCAGTTCCTTGGCGATGCGCAGGCTATGCTCGCGCAGCGCCGTCAGCTCCTGCGCGGCGACGCTGTCCGAGCCGGCGTGGGCATACATCCTGTCACCGGTGATCAGGCTGTCGATGTTGATCATGCCGGTCAGGCGGGCGCGTGCCTCGGTATCCAGAGCGGCGACGTAGGCGCGCGAGCCGCGCAGACCCTCTTCCTCGGCACCGAAGCCGATGAAGGTCACGCCATCCTCGAATGACAGACCGGCCAGGTTGCGGGCGATCTCCGTCAGCACCCCCGCACCGGAGGCATTGTCGTCCAGCCCTTGCAGGGCTGGGCGGCCGAAGAAGGTGTCGAAATGGGCGCCGACCACCAGGTTGTTGCCGCTGATGCCGCCAGCTTCGACGATCAGGTTCTGCGAGCTGCGGTTGCCGGCCCAGGTGAAGTCCTGGCGATAACTGTCATAGCCGGTCGCCGCCATGCGCTGTTGCATCCAGTCGCTCGCGCCCGCAAAACTGCTGGTGCCGCGATAGCGGCCCGGGTAGTCGTTGATCAACCGGTCGACGGTTGCGCCCGCGTACTCGCCGTATTGATACGCCGTGGCCAGGCTGGGCAATAGCGTACCCGCCAAGCCCATGCCCAAGATGAGAGATCTGATCACATCATGCTCCTTATGCTGTCGTTGTCTGGCGTCCATTGCAGAGCAGTATGCGGGCCGGAAACCGTAACGGGCAGGAAAAAGGCGCAGGAAAAGGATACAAGTGTCGCCCGCGTGTAAAAAGCAGCTATCCGTTACGCTGGGCAGTGACGGGTACGGGCCGCTGAGTGGCGAATGCGCACCTGTTTGGTGCGTTTTGGCAGGGAGGCGGGCGCTGGGCGCCCGCCGGCAAGGTTCAACGCTTGAGCTGTTTGACACCTTCGCCGGTGCCGAGCAGCAGCAGGTCGGCGGGGCGGGCGGCGAACAGGCCGTTGGTGACCACGCCGACGATGGCGTTGATGTCCGCTTCCAGCTTCACCGGGTCGGTGATGTTCATGTTGTGCACATCGAGGATCACGTTGCCGTTGTCGGTCACCACGCCTTCGCGGTACACCGGGTCGCCGCCCAGCTTGACCAGCTCGCGGGCCACATGGCTACGGGCCATGGGGATCACTTCCACCGGCAGCGGGAATGCGCCGAGTACCGGCACCAGCTTGCTGCCGTCGGCGATGCAGATGAAGGTGCGCGCCACCGCGGCGACGATCTTCTCGCGGGTCAGGGCCGCGCCGCCGCCCTTGATCAGGTTCAGGCGCTCGTCGCTTTCGTCGGCGCCGTCGACGTAAAACTCCAGGTCGCTGACGGTGTTCAGTTCATACACCACAATGCCATGGCCCTTGAGGCGCGCGGCAGTGGCTTCGGAGCTGGCCACCGCGCCGTCGAACTCCAGCTTGTGCTCTGCCAGGGCGTCGATGAAGCAGTTGGCCGTGGAGCCAGTGCCGACCCCGATGACGCTCTTGGCATTGAGCTTGGGAAGGATGAAGTCGACGGCGGCCTGGGCCACGGCTTGTTTGAGCTGATCCTGGGTCATGCGGGTTCCACGAGAAGGAAGGAAACGAAGCCGCGATTATAGCCGGCAAAACCCCGGAATTCGTATGGTCGCCCGGCGGATGTAGGGGCTGCTGTCGTTTCAGCGCGACCGCGCCGGAGCCCATTTTGTTGCGAGGCAAGGCGCGAGCCGCAAAGTTTGGCCTCCCAAATGAGCCGGCGGGCAATGCAGCATCGTAGGCAAATGAGCCCGGCCCTTGGGTCGTGCAATTCACCGTGCGCTTCTGCAGTGCTTGGAAATTGCCGCCGTTGCGGCCCTCTGCAACCTGGTGAAATTTTCCGCCGCAACGCGGCTTGTGCTGAAACGACGGCAGCCCCTGGTGTTAGACTCGTCCGTTCCCCTCGAAGCCGCCTGCGATGCCTGCCATGCTCGAACAGTACGTCAAGAAGACCCTGACCTCCCGTGTCTATGACGTTGCCGTGGAAACCCCGCTGCAACCCGCTCGTCAGCTTTCCGAACGCCTGGGCAATCAGATTCTGCTCAAGCGCGAGGATCTGCAGCCGGTGTACTCGTTCAAGATTCGTGGCGCCTACAACAAGCTGGCGCAGCTCTCGCCCGAGGAGCTGGCCCGTGGCGTGGTGACCGCTTCGGCCGGCAACCATGCCCAGGGCCTGGCCCTGGCCGCCAAGCATATGGGCGTGAAGGCGACCATCGTCATGCCGCGTACCACCCCCGAACTCAAGGTGCAGGGCGTGCGTTCGCGCGGCGGCAAGGTGGTGCTGCACGGCGACGCCTTTCCCGAGGCCCTGGCCCATTCGCTGAAGCTGGTCGAGGAAAAGGGCTACACCTACATCCACCCTTACGACGACCCGCTGGTGATCGCCGGCCAGGGTACCGTGGCGATGGAGATCCTCCGTCAGCACCAGGGGCCGCTGCATGCGGTGTTCGTACCGGTGGGCGGCGGCGGCCTGATCGCCGGTATCGCCGCCTACGTCAAATACCTGTACCCGAACACCAAGGTCATCGGCGTGGAACCGGACGACTCCAACTGCCTGCAGCAGGCCCTGGCCGCTGGCGAGCGCGTGGTGTTGCCCCAGGTCGGGCTGTTCGCCGACGGCGTGGCGGTGGCGCAGATCGGCCAGCACACCTTCGATATCTGCAAGCAATGCGTGGACGAGGTGATCACCGTCAGCACCGACGAGATCTGCGCAGCGATCAAGGATATCTACGACGATACCCGTTCGATCACCGAACCCGCCGGTGCGTTGGCCGTGGCCGGGATCAAGCGTTACGTCGAGCGTGAAGGCATCGCCGGCCAGACGCTGGTAGGCATCGACTCGGGTGCCAACGTCAACTTCGACCGCCTGCGCCATGTGGCCGAGCGCGCCGAGCTGGGCGAAAAGCGCGAGGCGATCATCGCCGTGACCATCCCGGAGCGCCCGGGCAGCTTCAAGGCGTTCTGCGAGGCCATCGGCAAGCGGCAGATCACCGAATTCAACTACCGCTATCACCAGGACGGTGAGGCGCACATCTTCGTTGGCGTGCAGACCCACCCGGAGAACGACCCGCGTGCAGCGCTGGTGGAGAACCTGCGTGGCCAGGGCTTCCCGGTGCTGGACCTGACCGACAACGAACTGGCCAAGCTGCATATCCGCCACACCGTGGGCGGGCATGCGGCGGCGGTGCCGGACGAATGCGTGTTGCGCTTCGAATTCCCCGAGCGGCCGGGCGCGCTGTTCAACTTCCTCAACAAGCTGGGCGGGCGCTGGAACATCACCCTGTTCCACTACCGCAACCATGGCGCCGCCGACGGCCGGGTACTGGCCGCCCTGCAGGTCCCGGAAGACGAGCGCCATCTGCTGGCGCCGGCGCTGGACGCCATCGGCTATCCGTACTGGGACGAAAGCGACAACCCGGCCTACAAGCTGTTTCTTGGCTAGCCATTTGATCAGCGTCTTTCATAGGCGCCGATCAACATAGGCCTTTTGATAGCTCTGATAGGTTCCCGGGTATCGCTCTGCTCCACCCAGGCTACCGTCCTTGCGCGTGTAGCCTGGCGTTGAGCGCAGCGATACCCAGGGCCTGTACTATAAAAAACCAAAGGAAATACCGTGATGGAGCATTATCTGCTGATCAGAGTCCTCCATGCGCTGCCCGGCATTCTGCTGCTGGCCGGCGTGCTGGCCCATGCTTTCATGCTCTGGAAAGCCTGGCGCGGCGGTGACCGCGAGGTGCTGCAACGCAAGCTGCGGCGCACCCGCACCATCAGCCTGCCGGTATTCGCCGTGCTGGCGCTGAGCCTGCCGGTGACCGGCTGGTGGATGGTCAACCTGGCCGGCTGGCCGCTGAGCCAACTGTGGCTGCTGCTGGGCAGCCTTCTGTTCGGCGTGCTGATGATCGTCGGCCTGCTGCTGCTCGGCCGCCTCGGCGCCTGGCAGGCTCAAGCCGACGGCACGGTGCCCGCCAAGTCACTGCGCCTGGTGACGGTCTACACCGCGCTGATCGTGGTGTTGCTGGTGGTGATCATGGCGGTGATGGGCGCCAAGCCTCTCTAAGAACCTGTTCATAATCTTTAAGCCCAGGTTCGGCGACTTTGGCGGCTAAGTGGGGCGGGAGCGGCCGATCGGTCTCGTAGGATGGACTGGTGATTATCTGTGGGAGCGGGCCATGCCCGCGAAAAATCGGGCATGGACTGGGCGCCCCCGCCCGTTCCCACAGGTGAAGCAACGATGTCCGCTTCTGCCTTGTAGTTGCCGCTTCATGCGTTGAACAGGCTTTAACGTCAGCGTCTTCCCTGGCGCTGCGCCACCAGCGGTTGCAGCAGCGCTTCGAGTTGCGGCTCGCTCAAGCGCGCCCGCAGTGCCTTGTACAGTGCGCGGGTTTCCAGCAGGTTCCAGACTCGCAGCATGGTTTCCAGGGCGTCCAGCGGCTTGCTGATGAAGTCCCGCGCGCCGAGCGCCAGGGCGCGCAGGCGCGTGGCACGCGTAACGTCGGCGGTCAGCACCAGCAGCGGCACGTAGTCGTTCTGCGGGATGCGCCGGTTGAGCTGCTCCATCAGCGCGAAACCGTCGAAGTCCGGCATGTGCAGGTCGAGAATCACCAGGTCCGGCTCGAAGCTGTTGTACAGCTCCAGCGCCCGGGTCGGCTGGGTGCTGCTGAGCACGTTGTGCAGGCCTTCGCGGGCCAGCAGCTGTTCCATCAGGTCCAGGTTGGGGCGCTGATCGTCGATGATCAGGATGCGGTAATCGTCGCTCATGCGGGCTCCGGCAGGTGCTGGTCGAGAAAGGCCAGAAAGGTCGGCACGTGAATGGGCTTGGTGAGGATCGCCGTGGCGCCGGCCTGCTGCATGGCGCGCCGGGCCGCGGTGCTGGCATCGGCGGTGATCATCAGCACGGCGATGGCGGCGGTCAACGGGTCGGCGCGCAGGCGTTTGAGCACGTCGATGCCGGTCATGTCCGGCAGATTGATGTCCAGCAGGATCACCCGCGGCAGGTGCTGGCGTGCCAGGTCGAGGCCGAGCTGCCCCTGCATGCTCGACAGCAACTGCACGCCCGGGCGGCGTTGCAGCAAGGTTTCGATCAGCGCCTGGCTGGACAGGTTGTCCTCGATGCACAGCACGCGGGTCAGTTTGCCGCTCTGCGGCGTGTTGGCCAGCACGGGCGGCGCGTTTGGCCGCCAGGGATCGTCATGAGTCGCTATCGGCTCGACCGGTGCCGCCGGCAGGCTCAGCACGAAGCGGCTGCCGGTGCCCACCTCGCTGATCACGTCGAGCGTGCCATCCATGGCTTGCAGCAGGTTGCGGCTCAGCGCCAGACCCAGACCGGTGCCTTCGCTGTGCTGATCCGCGCCCAGGCGCTCGAAGGGCCGGAACAGCCGCTGCAGGTCGGCCGGGGCGATGCCTGCGCCGCTGTCGTTGACCGCCAGGGCCAGGCGCTCGCCGCGCCATTCGATGTCCAGATGCACCTCGCCACCTGGGCGGTTGTACTTCACCGCGTTGGAGAGCAGGTTGAGCAGCACCTGGATCAAGCGCTGCCGGTCGGCCATCACGCCGGCCGGTGAGGGGCTCGGCGGCAGTGGGCGCAGGTGGATGCCGGCCTCGTCGGCCAATGGCGAGATCAGCGTCATGGCTTCGTGCACCACGCCCTGCAGGTCGATGGCTTCCGGGCTCATCGGCAGGCGGCCGGCCTCGATACGGGCGATGTCGAGCACTTCGTTGATCAGTGTGAGCAGATGCTGGCCGGCGCGCAGGATGTGAGTGACCTGGGGCCTGGGCGACTCCAGGTCGAGCAGTTGGGCGAAGCCGAGAATCGAGTTGAGTGGCGTACGCAGCTCGTGGCTCATGCGCGACAGGAACTCGCTCTTGGCCTGGCTGGCATTCTCGGCCTCCTCGCGGGCGGCGCGCAGGGCGATGTCGGCGGCGCGGCGGTCGGTGATGTCGCGGGTAACCTTGGAGAAGCCGCGCAGCGTGCCGCTGGCGTCGTGCTGGGCGGTGATCACCACACTGGCCCAGAAACGCGAGCCGTCGTGGCGCAGACGCCAGGCCTCTTCCTCGTAGCGACCCTTCTCGGCGGCGACCCGCAGGGCGTACAGCGGGTGATGCGGACGCTGCTCGGGCGGATAGAACAGCGAGAAGTGCTGGCCGATGATCTCCGCTTCGCTGTAGCCCTTGATCCGCTCGGCGCCGGCGTTCCAGGTGGTGACGTGGCCTTGCGGGTCGAGGGCGAAGATGCCGTAGTCGCGCACGCCCTCGATGATCAGCCGCAGGCGCTCCTCGTTGTCGCGCAGGGCGCGCTCGCGCTTGGCCAGCAACTGGCTGGCTTCCTCGAGGCTGGCCCCCAGACGGCCGATTTCGTCGCGCTCGTGGTGTCTCGATTTGAGCGGATTACCGAGGGCCAGGTGGCGGGCGCTGCGTTGCACCCGCTGGACGCGGCTGACGATACCGCTGGAGAGCAGCAGCACGGCGACGATTGCGCCGAACAGCCCGCAGCCTGCCGCCAACAGGGTGGCCAGCAGCAGGCGCTGGCGATTGTCGGCGGCGTTGGCGGTGCGGTCGGCGAGCAGCGCGTCTTCACGTACGCGCATGGCGTCGATCTGGCCGCCGAGCGTGTCGAGCATGCGCTTGCTTTCGCTCAGCACGTCGGCGATCCGTTGCTGATCCTGGCGCAGGTCGACGTTGCGCAGTACGTCCAGGCCATGCAGCTGATTGCTGATCAGCGGTTTGATGCGATCCAGGCGCTGGCGTACCTCGGCATCGCGGATGTTGGCATCCAGGCGCGCCAGCGCCGCTTCGATGCGCGGCTCGGTCTGCTGGTAGGCCGGCAGGAAGTCGTCGCTGCGCGTCAGCAGGTAACCGCGTACGCTGGCCGCGCCTTCGGCCAGCAGGGTCTGCACGGCCTGGATGTCGCCCTGCACCTGCAGCACGCGGCGTACGTCCTCCTCGGCGCGGGCGGTCTGCCGCTCGGTGAAATAGATCAGTACCAGCGACATCAGCAGGATCACCAGCGGCAGCGAGATACCGACCAGCGCCTTGCCGCGCAGTGGCAGATCCGCCCAGGCGTTGTCGAGGCGCCGCATCATGGGGCGGCGCCCGGCCAGTCGGCGGCCGGTTGCGCGACCAGGCCCAGGGCGATGCCGCGCACCGCCGCCTGGGTGCGGTCGGCCACGCCCAGCTTGGCGACGTGAGTTTTCACCGTGCCGGCAGTGATGCCGAGCTTCTCGCCGATCTCGCGGTTGCTGAAACCGCCCGCCACCAGGCCCAGTACCTGGCGTTCGCGGTTGGTGAGCGCATCGGTAGGCGGCGCGCCGGTGGAGCTACGATCGGCGATGCGCCGCAGCAGGCGGGCGCTGACTGCGCTGTTCAACGCTTCCTCGCCGGCGGCCACGCGGCGCAGGGCGGCGATCACCTCGTCGCGGGTGGCGTCCTTGAGCAGATAGCCCACGGCGCCCGCGCCGATGGCTGCCTCCAGGTGCTCGGGGCTGTCGTACATGGTGAACATCATCACTTTCAGGTGCGGCAGGCGCTGCTGCAGCAGGCGTGCGGCGCCCAGGCCGTTGAGGCCGGGCATGCGGATGTCGAGGATGGCGATGTCCGGCTGCAGGCTTTCGCACAGTTGCAGCGCGCTGTCGCCGTCGGCGGCCTGGCCGACCACCTCGAACTCGTCACAACCGCCGAGCATGGCCACGAAGCCGGCGCGGGTCACTTCGTGGTCATCGGCCAGTACCAGGCGCAGGGGCTTGGTCATGGCGCACGCTCCTCGGTGTCGGGCACTCGAGCCAGCAGGCGGGTGCCCCGGCCTGGCTTGCTCTGGCAATCCAGGTGGCCGCCCAGCAGGCTGGCACGTTCGTGCATGGCGGCCAGGCCCAGACCGCTGTTGCCGGCGATCGGCCGCTCACCGGAGGCGTCAAAACCACGACCGTCGTCTTCGATATGCAGCTGCGCGCCCGCTTCGCTGTGGCTCAGGGCCACGCGCACGCTGCACGGACCGGCGTGCTTGAGGATGTTGTTGATACCTTCCTGGGCGATACGGAACAGGGTGATTTCCACATTGGCCGCCAGCCGTGCATCGCTGCGTTGCAGCCACTGCACCCGGTAGCCGGCGTCACGCAGGCGGTCGGCTTCCTTGTCGAGGGCGTGGAGCAGGCCGAAGTCATCGAGCAATTGCGGACGCAGCCCGTTGATGGCCTGGCGCCCCTCACGGACGCAGCGCTGGGCCAGGTCGAGAATGGTGCCCAGTTCGCGCTGCTGGGCATCGGGCAGTGCGCTGCACTGGCTGGCGAAACCCTGCAGGCGCTGGTGCAGGCCGGCCAAGGTTTGGGCGAGGCCGTCGTGCAGGTCGTAGGCCACGCGCCGGCGCTCGTCTTCCTGGGCGTTGAGCAGGCGCCGCACCAGCTCCGACATGGTGCGCTCGCGGGCGAGCAGATCGCCATGCAGGCGCTGGGTTTCCAGGTGAGCGGCGAACAACGTGGCCAGCAGTTGCAGAGATTCGAGATCCTCGTCGTCGGGCGGGTTGATCTTCACCGAGCTGGCCAGCAAGACGCTGCCGAAGGTCTGGCCCTGGGCCGTGGCCAGCGGCAGCCGTATGACCAGTTGCAGGCCGCCCTTGTCGATGAACAGGCACTGGGCCTGCGGCGTGGCGCTGTCGCTGAGGGCCAGCAGCGCCACCTGTTGCTCGCTGGAGAGGGCGCCATGGCTGGCCAGCAGTAGCGGCTCGCCGCCCAGGTCGCTGGTCACCACGCCGCTGTCCAGAGCACAGAACGCGCAGGCGCGCTGCAGCACCCGTTTACTCATTTGTGCAGGAGACAGCGCGCCCAGTTCGCGGCCGGTATCGACCAGCAGGCTAAGGCGCGCGGCCCGGCTTTCCCATTGGCGGTACTGGCTGCGCAAGGCCAGGGCACTGCTGTCGTCATTGTGCATGGGGCTCTCCAGCGCGAGCGGCGCGGGTCAGGTGGCGATCATCCCATTAAATCGACTCTACCCGCTGTTCGCCCATCTGCCGATCGGCATAGGCCGATGCCGCCAACCAGCCGATGGCGGACGAATGGGTGCCAGGCACAGTGGCGTCGTCAACCCAAAACAGGAAACGATCATGAAAGTGCATGCCATCGCCACCGCCCTGCTGTTCTGCGCCAGTACCCCACTGCTGGCTGCACCCGAGCAACAACCGTATCGCTACGACAGCGTGGCGACGGCACCGGCCGAAGCCGCCGATCGCGAGGTGGCCGGGCTGTTCGATCAGTGGAACCAGGCCCTGCAGAGCGGTGATGTGGCCAAGGTGGTGAGCTTGTATAGCGCCAATGCGGTGCTGCAGCCGACCGTCTCCAACCGCGTGCGCGCCAACTCGGCAGAAATTCGCGATTACTTCGAGCACTTCCTGGCGCTCAAGCCGGTTGGCGAGATCAATTACCGGGAAATCCGCCGTCTGGGCCCGACTACCGCCCTGGACAGCGGCGTGTATACCTTCCACCTGACCGACGCCGCCGGCAACAAGTCCGACGTGCAGGCGCGCTACACCTTCGTCTACACGCTCGTCGACGGGCAGTGGAAGATCCTCAATCACCATTCTTCGGCCATGCCCGAAGTGGTGCCGACCTCGGTGGCCAGCAAGGCCAAGCACCTGTAAGCCCAGCGTACAGACGCAAAGAAGCCGGCGCCTTTCAGGCCGTGTGAAAACTACTGCGCTCGGTCATGCGGCGTTAAAAACCGGCTCAAAATGCTCATTTACAGCTCGTAAACTGCGCTTTTTCGCCGGTTTTTGCCTTGCCTGACCTTCGCTCGCTACGTTTTCACACGGCCTGCTGTGCGCCGGCTTGTCTTTTTGCGCGGTAAAACCTCAGCGCAACGACATGATCGGCCAGTTGCGATGCTCTGCCTCGGCCATCAGCTTGGGATCCGGGTCAACGGCAACCGGATAGCTGACCTGCTCGAGCAGCGGCAGGTCGTTCATCGAGTCGCTGTAGAACGTCGAGCGGTCGAGGTTGAAGCCGCCTTCCTGCATCCAGCGATTGAGGCGGGTGACCTTGCCTTCCTTGAAGCACGGCACATCGGTGGTGCGCCCGGTGTAGCGACCGTCGACCATCTCGCATTCGGTGGCCAGCAGGGTGTCGACGCCCAGGCGTGCAGCGATTGGGGCGGTGACGAAGCGGTTGGTGGCGGTGATGATCACCAGCTTGTCGCCGGCCGCGCGGTGCCTGTCGAGCAGCTCCAGGGCCTTGGGCAGGATGATCGGCTCGATGCATTCGGCCATGAACTCACGGTGCCAGGCGTCGAGCTGGGCCATCTCGGTGCGGCCGAAGATAGCCAGGGTGAAGTTCAGGTAGTCGGTGATATTCAGGCGCCCGGCCAGGTAGTCCTGATAGAAGGCATCGTTGCGCGCCTTGTAGGTGGCGCCGTCGAGGATGCCGCGTTCGCACAGCCAGTCACCCCAGGCATGGTCGCTGTCGCCGCCAAGCAGGGTGTTGTCGAGATCGAATAAAGCCAAACGCACAGAATCACCTCTTCATACAGGGCCATGGAGGCGGCCAGAATAGCGGCTTTGCCGGCTCGGTGAAAACCGCGCGACGGGCCGCCATGCAGTCCCATCCGAGCGCGTTGCCGCTGTCGCGAGCTTTGTGGAACAATGCGGAGACATGCGTTTACGAGGTTGTGTGCCGTGATCGATCCTGATGGTTTTCGCCCCAACGTCGGCATCATTCTCACCAATGATGTCGGCCAGGTGCTTTGGGCGCGTCGAATTAACCAGGATGCCTGGCAGTTCCCGCAAGGCGGTATCAATGACCGCGAGTCGCCGGAAGAAGCGTTGTACCGCGAGCTGAACGAAGAAGTGGGCCTTGAAGAGCAGGACGTGAAAATTCTCGCCTGCACTCGGGGCTGGTTGAGGTATCGTCTGCCGCAGCGCCTGGTGCGCACGCACAGCCAACCGCTGTGCATCGGCCAGAAACAGAAGTGGTTCCTGCTGCGCCTGACCTCCGACGAGCAACGGGTGCGTATGGACCTGACCGGCAAGCCGGAGTTCGACGGCTGGCGCTGGGTCAGTTATTGGTACCCGTTGGGGCAGGTGGTTACATTCAAGCGCGAAGTCTACCGTCGCGCACTCAAGGAACTCGCACCGCGCCTGCTGGCACGGGATTAGGCAGGGTCAGGCATGCTCAACACGCTGCGCAAGATCGTCCAGGAAGTGAACGCCGCCAAGGATCTCAAAGCGGCGCTGGGCATCATCGTGCAGCGCGTCAAGGAAACCATGGGCACCCAGGTGTGCTCGGTCTACCTGCTCGACCCGGAGACCAACCGTTTCGTGCTGATGGCCACCGATGGCCTCAACAAACGCTCGATCGGCAAGGTCAGCATGGCACCCAACGAGGGCCTGGTCGGCCTGGTCGGCACCCGTGAAGAGCCGCTGAACCTCGAAAACGCCTCCGAACACCCCCGTTACCGTTACTTCGCCGAAACCGGCGAAGAGCGCTACGCCTCCTTCCTCGGCTCACCGATCATCCACCACCGCCGGGTGATGGGTGTGCTCGTCGTGCAGCAAAAGGAGCGTCGCCAGTTCGACGAAGGCGAGGAAGCCTTCCTGGTTACCATGAGTGCGCAGCTCGCCGGGGTGATCGCCCACGCCGAGGCCACCGGTTCGATCCGCGGCCTGGGCAAGCAGGGCAAGGGCATTCAGGAGGCCAAGTTCATCGGTGTGCCGGGCTCGCCCGGCGCAGCGGTCGGTACCGCCGTGGTGGTGCTGCCACCGGCCGATCTGGAAGTGGTGCCGGACAAGAGCATCGGCGACATCGATGCCGAGCTGAAGCTGTTCCAGAACGCCCTGGAAGGCGTGCGCGCCGACATGCGCAACCTCTCCGAGCGCATGGCGACCCAGCTGCGCCCCGAAGAGCGCGCGCTGTTCGACGTTTACCAGATGATGCTCGAAGACGCCGCCCTCGGTAACGAAGTGGTCAACGTCATCAAGACCGGCCAGTGGGCCCAGGGTGCCTTGCGCCATGTGGTCAGCGAACACATCAACCGCTTCGAGCTGATGGACGACGCCTACCTGCGCGAGCGTGCCTCGGACGTCCGCGACCTGGGCCGCCGTCTGCTCGCCTACTTGCAGCAGGCCCGCCAGCAGACCCTGGTATATCCGGACAACTGCATCCTGGTCGCCGAAGAGCTGTCGCCGGCAATGCTTGGCGAAGTGCCGGAGGGCAAGTTGGTCGGCCTGGTGTCGGTGCAGGGTTCGGGTAACTCCCATGTGGCGATCTTCGCCCGTGCCATGGGCATTCCCACAGTGATGGGTGCGGTCGAGCTGCCGTATTCGAAGATCGACGGCATCCAGCTGATCGTCGACGGTTACCACGGCGAAGTGTTCACCAACCCCAGCGAGATCCTGCGCAAGCAGTACGCCGATGTGGTCGAGGAGGATCGCCAGCTCACCAAGGGCCTCGACGCCCTGCGCGCGCTGCCCTGCGAGACGCTCGACGGCCACCAGATGCCGCTGTGGGTCAACACCGGCCTGCTCGCTGACGTGGTGCGCGCCCAGGAGCGCGGCGCCGAGGGCGTCGGCCTGTACCGCACCGAAGTGCCGTTCATGATCAAGGACCGCTTCCCCAGCGAAAAGGAACAGCTGGCCATCTACCGCGAGCAGCTGACCGCCTTCCATCCGCTGCCGGTGACCATGCGTACGCTGGACGTCGGTGGCGACAAGGGCCTGAGCTACTTCCCGATCAAGGAAGACAACCCCTTCCTGGGCTGGCGCGGCATTCGCGTGACCCTCGACCACCCGGAAATCTTTCTGGTGCAGGTGCGCGCCATGCTCAAGGCCAGCGAGGGCCTGAACAACCTGCGCATCCTGCTGCCGATGATTTCCGGTATCCAGGAACTGGAAGAGTCCCTGCACCTGATCCATCGTGCCTGGGGCGAGGTGCGCGACGAAGGCACCGACGTACCGCTGCCGCCCATCGGCGTGATGATCGAGATTCCCGCCGCGGTTTACCAGACCCGCGACCTGGCCCGCCAGGTGGATTTCCTGTCGGTCGGTTCCAACGACCTGACCCAGTACCTGCTGGCCGTGGACCGCAACAACCCGCGGGTTGCCGACCTCTACGACTTCCTCCACCCGGCGGTGCTACAGGCGCTGACCAAGGTGGTCGAAGATGCCCACGCCGAAGGCAAACCGGTGAGCATCTGTGGCGAAATGGCCGGCGACCCCAGCGCCGCCGTGCTGCTGATGGCCATGGGCTTCGACAGCCTGTCGATGAACGCCACCAACCTGCCGAAGGTGAAGTGGCTGCTGCGCCAGATCAGCCTCAGCAAGGCCAAGGACCTGCTTGGCCAGGCCATGCGCATCGACAATCCGCAGGTCATCCACAGCACCCTGCAACTGGCCCTGCGCAACCTGGGCCTGGGCCGCATGATCAACCCGGCGTCGGATATTCAGGCTTAAAGGCAGTTGTCAGGCAAGAGTTGTCCCCGAGTTGACGGGCTAAAGCTCACGTTACAGTTGGCTCTGCAATCTTCATCTGCGGCGATCAACTCGGCGCCAGAGCCAGGCTTTGTGGGGCGCTGCGAAGTAAAGTGAGTTCTGGTGCCCTGCGGGAACGGGCCATGCCCGTGTTGCTTTTGCGGGCATGGCGCGCTCCGGCAGGAAATAGCTAAGTAGCGGCTGCTGCCGGCCTATCGCTCAAACCCCACTTCACCAATCGGCATCCCAGCAGGCCCAAAGCTGCGTTCGATGATCCGTCGCCTTCCATCGCCGTAGCCGAACAGCAGCGTGCTGGCACGGGTGCCGTAGGCTGGGCTGGTGATGAACACGCTGCCGAGCAGCCGCTCCAGCTCCCTGCCAACGCCGGTATTCGGCAGCACCTTATCGTCTGGCTTCGTGGAGTCGGCCAGCAGCGCGAACAGCGCAGTCTCGTCCGCTTCGTCCTGAACGGTGGCGAGTGCCGCTTTGGCACGCTCGAGTTTGGGCCAGGGCGTATTCAGCCCGGCATTGGAGACGCCATGGATGCCGGGCGCCAGCGCCGTGGCCCGGTCGCTCGCCGAGTCGAAATGCCACAACGCGCGGTCATCACCGACCAGCAGATTGAAACCGCCATAGTCCCGTGCCGTACTGCGCAACTGGTCCAGGAAAGCGTCCGGCCCAAGATCCCCCAGCAGAAAGCGCAGCGGCAGTTCACCCCGCGAACGAGAGCCCTGCTCGGCCTGCGGGTCTCGGATATTGGTGAGGGCGGCAAAGCGGCCCTCGGGGCCGATGCCCAGCCACGTGCCGCCAGCCTGCAGATCGCGCCCGGCTATCAGCCCAGGTGCATCCGGCCACTCGGCCATGGCGGCGGTCGGGCGGGCATGGAATTCATCGCGGTTGGCGGCGACCAGTAGCGGCAAGGCGTGGCCGGGGCGCCAGGCGAGGACGATCAGGCACATGTTTATTTCAGCCTGCTGCGTACGCCAGCGGCGTCGAGAATTTCGCCGACATGTACCACGACCTTGCGCGCTCCCGCGCCCATGCCGAGCTCCATCAGAATGCGCTCTTCCACCTGGGAAAGGCCGCCTTCCAGCCGCTCCAGTGGCTGGATCAACAGTTTGGGTGCGGCATTGAGAAAGGTCAGGCGCTTGGGCATCAGGCCTTGCACTGTCTTTGCGATCAAGCGGTCGGCGATGCTGAAATCCGCCACCAGCAGACGTTGATTGCTGAAGGGCGGGTCAGCCTCCAGTACCGTTACGCGGGCGCTTTCCAGATGGGTCAGGTGCAGATGATTGCAGGCGATGCGCAGGTAAAAGGTATTGGCCACGGTGCAGTTCGCTGTCTGGGAGAGCCCTCACTCTACGCAAAGCATCGTGTGGCATCCATCGCCAAAACTAGAGGCTGCGGGCTGCTTCCGCTACCATGCCGCATCGCTTCGCAGAGCACACCATGATCTTCCTTCTCTACATCCTGCTCGGTGCCGCCGCAGGCCTGCTGGCCGGGCTGTTCCGCGTCGGTGGCGGCATGGTCATCGTCCCGGTGCTGATCTTCGCCTTTACCGCCCAGGGCTTCGATGCCTCCGTGCTGACCCATATGGCGGTGGGCACCTCGCTGGCGACCATCCTGTTCACCTCGGTCAATGCCGTGCGCGAGCACCATAGCCGCGGTGCGGTGCGCTGGGGGCTGTTCGTCTGGCTGACGGTGGGCATCGTGCTGGGCTCGGCACTCGGCGCGCTGACGGCTGACTCCATCGACGGCCTGGTGCTGCAGAAGATCATTGGCGTGTTCGCCCTGTGCGTGGCGCTGCAGTTGGCACTGGATCTGAAACCCAGGGCCAGCCGCGAGGTGCCGGGCAAGACCGGGCTGAGCGCTGCCGGTGGCGTGATCGGCTGGGCCTCGGCGATCATCGGTATCGGCGGCGGTTCGCTGACCGTGCCGTTCCTGACCTGGCGCGGTGTGTCCGTGCAGCAGGCGGTGGCGACCTCGTCGGCCTGTGGCTGGCCGATTGCCGCCGCCGGCGCCCTGAGTTACTTGTGGCTGGGTTGGGGCGACGCGCGTCTGCCTCACTGGAGCCTGGGTTACGTGTACCTGCCGGCGCTGCTCGGCATCGCGCTGACCAGCGTGTTCTTCGCCCGTACGGGCGCGCGGCTGGCCCATCGCCTGTCACCGCGGGTGCTCAAACGGTTGTTTGCCCTGTTGCTGTTTATCGTCGGCCTGAATTTTCTGTTGTGAGGAATCCTGATGCTGCCTTACCCGAATATTGACCCGGTCGCCCTCGACCTGGGCTTCCTGCAGATCCACTGGTACGGCCTGATGTACCTGGTCGGTATCGGCGGTGCCTGGTTCCTCGCCTCGCGGCGCCTGAATGCTTTCGACCCGACCTGGAGCAAGGAGAAGCTCTCCGATCTGGTGTTCTGGGTGGCCATGGGGGTGATCGTCGGTGGGCGCCTGGGTTACGTATTGTTCTACGACCTGCCGGCGTACATCGCCAACCCGCTGCTGATCCTCGAAGTTTGGAAGGGCGGTATGTCGTTCCACGGCGGCCTGATCGGCGTGATGCTGGCCACCCTGTGGTTCGCCAGGCGCAACGGCAAGAGCTTCTTCGAGCTGATGGATTTCATCGCGCCGCTGGTGCCGATCGGCCTGGGCGCCGGGCGCATCGGCAACTTCATCAATGCCGAGCTGTGGGGCAAGGTCAGCGACGTACCCTGGGCCATGGTGTTCCCGACTGGCGGGCCGCTGCCGCGCCACCCGTCGCAGCTGTACCAGTTCGCCCTGGAAGGCGTCGCGCTGTTCGTCATCCTGTGGATCTACTCGCGTAAACCACGCCCGACCATGGCCGTCTCCGGGCTGTTCGCGGTGTGCTACGGCATCTTCCGCTTCATCGTCGAGTTCGTCCGCGTGCCGGACGCCCAGCTCGGTTATCTGGCCTGGGGTTGGCTGACCATGGGGCAGGTGCTGTGCGTGCCGATGGTTCTCGCCGGCCTGGGCCTGATGGTCTACGCCTACAAGCGCCAAGCAACCGTGGAGGTGGCCCGATGAAACAGTATCTCGACCTGATGCGCCACGTGCGCGAAAACGGCACCTTCAAGGAAGATCGCACCGGTACCGGCACCTACAGCGTGTTCGCTCACCAGATGCGTTTCGACCTGGCCGACGGCTTTCCTCTGGTAACCACCAAGAAGTGCCACCTCAAGTCGATCATCCACGAGTTGCTGTGGTTCCTGCAGGGCGACACCAACATCAAGTACCTGAAGGACAACGGCGTACGTATCTGGGACGAGTGGGCCGACGAGAACGGCGACCTCGGTCCGGTGTACGGCTACCAGTGGCGCAACTGGCCGGCGCCCAATGGCGAGTCGGTCGACCAGATCAGCAAGCTGATCGCGATGATCAGGAGCAACCCCGACTCGCGCCGCCTGATCGTCTCGGCCTGGAACCCGGCCTTGGTCGAGCAGATGGCCCTGCCGCCGTGCCACGCGCTGTTCCAGTTCTACGTGGCGGACGGCAAGCTGAGCTGCCAGCTGTACCAGCGCTCGGCCGACATCTTCCTCGGCGTGCCCTTCAACATCGCCAGCTACGCGCTGCTGACCCTGATGGTCGCGCAGGTGTGCGGTCTGCAGCCGGGCGAGTTCATCTGGACCGGCGGCGACTGCCACCTCTACGCCAATCACCTGGAACAGGCCGACCTGCAACTGACCCGCGAGCCGCTACCGCTGCCGACCATGAAACTCAACCCCGAGGTGAAAGACCTGTTCGCCTTCAAGTTCGAGGATTTCGAACTGGTCGGCTACGAAGCGCACCCGCATATCAAGGCGCCGGTGGCGGTCTGATTCGGACTGCCAGATGGTAGGGTGGGCTTCAGCCCACCACTGGCCAGCTACTGACGATCAGGCAAAGAACTGCCCATGTCGAACTACCGCCGCCAATCGGTTCCTGGCGGAACCTACTTCTTCACCGTCACGCTTGCGGATCGGCAGTCTGATTTGCTGGTCGAAAATATCTCCTTATTGCGTCGAGCCTACTCCGAGGCCTGCGGTCGACTGCCCTTTGAGACCGTCGCTATCTGCGTGCTACCTGATCACTTGCATGCGATCTGGACATTGCCGAATGGCGACAGTGACTACTCGCAACGCTGGGCGCTGATCAAGAGTCACTTTTCCCACGCGCTTCCCAGAGCCACATCCCTAAGCGCCAGCAAGTACAGAAAGCGCGAGAAAGGGATATGGCAGAGGCGTTTCTGGGAGCATCAGGTACGTGACGAGGAAGATCTCGCCCGACATGTCGATTACATCCACTACAACCCGGTGAAGCACGGTTTAGCCAGGTGTGCCGCGGATTGGCCGTTCTCCAGTTTCCATCGGTACGTTGAGCGAGGCGTTCTTCCGATGGATTGGGGTGGTTACGACGATAGTGGAAACTTTGGCGAATGAAGGTTGGTTTTCGTACGGCAGCTTGGTTGGGCTTGGTGGGCTGAAGCCCACCCTACGGGGTAGAATCTTTCAGGGGCCCAACGAAAACCGCTCTCCGATCGCCTCGACGAGTTCCTTCGGGCCGCTGAGTTTCCACTCGAACCAGTTGTCCCACTCAAGCCTCAGCTCATCCAGGCCGCGGCGCAGGCGGTAGCTGTCGTAATCGATGCCCTTGTCGAACGCCAGCGGGCTGTATTGCGCGACCTGTCGCCAACCCTCGGCCTTGAGGGTTTCCAGCAGGCGGTTGCCTACCTGCGTATCGATGTTCTCCAGCGTGATGTGCCCGGCGGTATCCACCGGCTGCCGTTCCAGGCGCCGCCGTTTCAGCCACTGCCAGAGCCTTGTCATCGCGATGGGCCCTTGCCCAGCCCTTCGGCCAGGTGGTCGATCAGCACCCGCAGTTTGGGCGGCAGGTGGCGGGTGGGATGATAGAGAATCCACGCGGTGCCCTGGTACGAGCCGGTGTAGCGCCACTGCGGCAGCACCCGTACCAGCTCACCGCTGGCCAGCGCCGCGGCGGCGGTGAAGTGCGGCAGGCAGGTGATGCCCAGGTGGCCGAGCGCGGCATTCAGGCGTACCTCGCTGTGGTTGCTGGCGAAGCGGCCGCCCACCGTCACCACGCATTGCTCCGGTCCATTGCTGAAGTGCCAGCGGTGATCGTCCGGCGTTTCGTCCAGATACAGGCAGACATGGCGCACCAGTTCGCTCGGATGCTGCGGCGTGCCTTGGCGCTGCAGATAGGTGGGACTTGCACACAGCAACTGTTGGACATTGCACAGCGGCCGACCCGCGAGAGCCGTTGGCGGCTGGTCGGTGATGCTCACCAGCAGGTCGAACTGCTCGCTGATCAGGTCCGGGCTGCGGTCGCTGAGGTTGAGGCTGACGTCCACTTCCGGATAGCGCTGCAGAAAGTCCTGAATCAGCGGCATGACCAGGAAGCGCCCGAAGGCCTTTGGCACGCTCAGGCGCACCCGGCCGCGCGGTTGGCTCATCAGCCGCTCACCTACATCCAGGGCAGCCTGGGCGGCATCGAGCATGTCCTTGCAGCGCTCGAATACTTCACTGCCGGCTTCGCTCAGGCGCAGGCGCCGTGTGGTGCGCTCGAGCAGACGAACGCCGAGGGTCTGCTCGAGATGGGCGATCTGCCGGCTCACCGCCGACGCCGTGCTGCCCTGCTGGCGGGCCGCGGCCGAGAAACTACCGGCCTCGACCACGCGCACGAAGATGGCCAGATAGGGGAGCAGCTGGGGGGTAAGATTCGTGCGCATGAGGAACAGGTGTTGTTCAAAGTTAGTGGATTATCACGATCAGGGACGCAATGGACAATGCGCTCCTCACCAATTTCAGGAAGTATCCCCATGTCCACCCTGGTTAGCCGTTCCCCTTCGCGCCTGCTGCAGGCCAGTGATGTGCTCCTGTTGCTGGTCGCTATGGTTTGGGGCACCAGCTACGGTGTGGCCAAGGAGGCGCTGGTGTTCTACCCGGTGCTGGGCTTTCTCGCCGTGCGCTTCTGTCTGACCTTCCTGGTCCTGCTGCCACAGCTACGCGGCGAGGGGCGCCAGGCCTGGGCTCCCGGCATCCCGCTGGGTGGCGTGATGCTGGCGATCTTCCTGTGCGAAACCTACGGCGTGCTGCACACCTCGGCGAGCAATGCCGCCTTCCTGATCAGCCTGTGCGTGGTGATCACGCCGTTCGTGGAATGGCTGATGCTCGATCGCCGTCCCGACTCGCGGCTGCTGCCGGCCGTCGCGCTGTCGCTGTTCGGCACCTGGCTGCTCAGCGGTGGCGTCGACCTGCAGTTCAACCTGGGCGACGGCCTGATGCTGCTGGCGGCGCTGCTGCGCGCCGTGCTGGTGTGCCTGACCGGCCGGTTGACCGCACACACCCAGGTGCCGGCCCTGGCGCTGACCGCGGTACAGACCGGGGTGATCGGTTTCGGCTGCCTGCTGCTCGGGGTGATCGTCCTGCCAGGCGGTTTGCCTGCCTTGCCGGTGGAGCCAGCGTTCTGGGTCGGCACCCTGTACCTGGTGCTGTTCGCCACGCTGTTCGCGTTTTTCGTGCAGAACTACGCGCTGCGTCGCAGCAGCCCGACCCGGGTGTCGCTGTTGATGGGCAGCGAGCCGCTGTTCGGCGCGCTGTTCGCGGTGCTGTGGCTCAGCGAGCAGTTGAGCGTGCAGGCGTGGATCGGCGGCTTTCTGATCGTCGCGGCGACGCTGTGGACGAGCCTGCTCAGGCGTTGAGGGCCCTGGCGCATAGGCGGACATCGGCGGTAAAACGTGGGAGACCTGTCCAGGCCCAGGATTTTTCGCGCGCATGGCGCGCTCCCACAGTTAACTGTAATTGCCGGTTTCGTAACCCGGGACGATGGCAAGGGCTTGCACAAATCCCGGGTATCGCTGCGCTCGACCCGGCCTACGGGTTGTTGGGGTGCAAATGAATTGCCAGCCATAGCGCGCCTTCGCTGGTGCGCTCGACTCGATGGGGCGTGCCGGCGGGCAGGAACAGATGGTCGCCCGCGGTCAGCTCGACCGCTTCACCTGCCACCGTCATGCTTGCCTCGCCGCGGGCCAGCAGTACCCACTCATCCTGTTCCTGCACGTAGTCCACCGACTCGATCCGTGACGAGCTGAGAATCCGTTCGATCTGCAGGTTGCGGAGGCTGAGCAGGGTGTCGAAGCGTTCGCCCTCGGCAGGCGGCAGGCTGTCATGAAAGAGGTTGGCGATGGGCATCGGACGGGCTCGTGTTCAGCGGCGGCCGGGTTTGGGCACGCCGGCGACCAGCAGATGGTGGTGATCACGGCAGTAGAGTTCTTCGTACCAGCCGTAATGGGGATCGTTGCAATAGCCGTGCTGCAGGCAGGCCGGCAGATGCGCGAGGTCGCTCTTGAAATCATCGCGCAGGGCGGCGAACAGCGAGTCGGGCTGCGGCCAGCCAGCGCGATGCGGCGCCTGGCCGAGGCGGTTGCCGCTGCTCAATTCGCGGGCCAGCACCGCGGCCAGCTCGGCGCACAGGGTCATGACGCGCTCGGCACCGAGCCGATCTCCCGAGCCAGGCGTTCGACCTGTTCCTGGCGCTCGGCCTGATCGACCCGGGCGCCTGGGTTCAGCGACGACCACTCCGGCCGTGCGCGGGCGACGCGCAGGGCACCGGGTAGCTTGCCTTCGCGCCATTGGCTGTCCTGCAGGGTGCCCAGGCGCACCGCTTCGACGGCCGCGTGGCCGCGTTGATCCAGCGCGGCCAGCAGGTGCTCCTGGCGCAGGGCGAGCAGGCGCAGCACGGCGTCGTCGACGGTCAGCTCGCGTTGGCCCTGGAGCTTGCCCTTGAGACGCGAGCCGTAGTTGCGCAGGGTCTGCGCGCCACCGCCGAGCAGCGCGCCGGCCAGGGCAGCGGTGCCCAGGGTCAGGCCGCCGACCAGCAGATCGACACCAGCGCCGGCCGCTGCACCCGCCGCGGCGCCGCCACCCAGGCGGATGCCCAGCTGCCTGATGGTTTCCGGGTTGAACAGATCCTCGCCCCAGCGGCCGTCCAGCAAGGGCAGGTCATCGGCGCGGGCGTCCTCGCGGCGAAAGGCGTACAGGCGCAGCAGGGCTTCCACGCAGCGCTGTTCACGCTGGCGCACCTGAGCGCGCAGCTCCTCGATGGCGCTCTTGGCCAGCTCCGGCTGGTTGGCGACGCTGCGCCGGCAGGCGGCGCAGTCGACCAGCAGCTCGGCGATCAGGCGCTTGGCGCTGCGGTGGCGGGCCACGCGCTGGGCTTCATGATCGTCGATCAGCCGTTGCAGTTGCGGGCGCGATTTTTCGTGCATCAGCGCCAGGCTCTCGTACAGGCGACGTTCACCATCGAGCGGCGGCGCCACGCTGTCGAAGCGCACCAGGGCATGCAACCCGAGGCGCGCCAGGGCCTCACGCCAGTCGTCTTCACGGTGGTTGGCGCTGGCCACGAAATTCAGCACAGGCAGCAGCGGCCGGCCACACATGGCCAGCACGTTCAGCTCGTCGCGGTACTTGGCCAGCACCGGCTCGCGGGCGTCGATCACATACAGGCCGGCGTCCGAGGCCTGCAATTGGCGCAGCACCTTGGCTTCCTGTTCGAAGCGCTGGCGCGCCTCGCTGCCTTCCATGAAGCGCGCCAGGCGCGCCGGGCCGTCGAGGCGCTCGCCGGGGCGGTCCAACTGGTCGAGGTAGTCGAGCAGGGCGATGGCATCTTCCAGGCCCGGCGTGTCGTAGAGTTCCAGCAGCGCCTCGCCGTCCACCGACAGGCGTGCACCTTCGACATGGCGGGTGGTACTGGGGCGATGGGACACTTCGCCGAAGCCGACATCACGGGTCAGGGTACGCAGCAGCGAGGTCTTGCCGACGTTGGTATGGCCGACCACGGCGAGTCGCAGGGCGGACTCAGGCGCGGAGCGAACAGTGCGCAGCAAGTCAGTCATGGCCAGTCTCCAGCCAGGTCAGGGGCGAGCTGTCGCGATGGGCCAGTTGCAGGTCGTCCAGTGCCTTGTGCCAGTCGCCGAGGCGCTCGCTGTCGAGGGTCTCGCCCTGGGGTGGCTGCAGCAGCCAGATGCGTGTTTCGCCGGCACTGCGGGCCAGTTCGGCGAGCAGCGCCAGGCTACCGCGGTCCGGTGAACGCCGTGGGTCGCAGGCGATGGCCAGGCGCGCCGGCGGAAAGCGGGTGAGCTGGTCGAGCAACTGACGGCGTTGCTCACGGCTGTCGATGATCCCGGCGTCGGCTATCGACTTGGGCAGCGCCGGCGGCCAGGGGCGACGGTCGTCCAGTTCGATCGCCACCAGCAGCGCACCGTCGCTTGCGGCCACGCCGGCAGCCGGCTGCACCCGATGCAACTGCGTCGGTTCGGCATCGCAGATGCCTAAGCGCTCGCTGTTGGGTTGCAGGCGGTCACGCAGCAGGTCGTAGCCGGGTTGCGACAGGTCCAGGGTCAGCCTGGACGTGCCGGCTCGCCAGCGCCACAGGCACACCAGGCCCAGCAGCAGGCGCGGCAGCAGCCCGTAGATCACCAGCACGCCGATCAGCCAACCAGCCCAGGCATGGCGGGCGGCTTCCAGTGGTAATGGGCTGTCGCCGCTGGCGCGGATGGTGGCGGCATCGGGCACCGGAAAACCGAGCAGACCAGGTAATGCGCCCAGGGCCTGGGTCAGGGCGACGAAGGTGTCGCCGCCGAGCAGGGTGGTTTCCCAGACGAAGCCATAGCGGCGGGTAGAGAGCAGCGCCAGCAGCATCACCAGGGCGGTGGTCAGTGCCACCAGCCAGAGGCCGTGTACGGCCATGCCGACCAGCCAGCGATTGAGACGCTGGCGGCGTAGCAGCAGAACCAGGGCCGGGCCGGTGTGCAGTGCGCTGGCATCGCGGGCCAGCTTGTCGCTGAGCCACAGCCACAGGCGGCCAAGCACCGCGCCCTGGCCGCCGCCGAACAACAGGCCGAGCAACCAGCCAAGCAGCATCAGAATATGCAGGCCAAGCAGGCTGCCCAAGGCCCAGAACACGTTGACCGGCGTCTGCCCGTCACCCAGGGCCGCTACCGCCAGACCGGCGCCGCTGGCCAAGGCCAGCAAGCCGAGCAGCAGCAGGGCCAGGCGCGCGCCCTGCAGCCAGTGGCGCTGCGCCTGCGCCTGGCCGTCACGTTCGGCCAGGTGCAGGGCGCGGTGTTCGATGCGGGTGGCCAGGTCGCCGCCGGCTACCTGGGCACGACGGTTGGCTTCGCTGTCTTCGAGCAGGCCGGCATGTTCTTCGCGCAGGCGCACGGCCTCGCAGAGCCAGAGACGTTGCAGCTTGGGTAGGGACACGCGATCTCCCGGTGAGTGTCAGTCTCCGGGAGCATACCCGCTGCGTGGTGAATGACAACAGCTCGCAGTTACCGGCTGACGGCGTCGCGCAGGCGCACGGCGATATCCGGCTGGTCGATGAACAGGCCATCGATGCCCGTGGCCAGGAAGGCGCGCAGCTCGGCGTCGATGTCGCCGCGGGTGGCCGGGTCGTTGCCCCGTTGCAGGTCGGTGGGCAGGAACTGGTTTTCGGCGCGGAAGGTGTAGGGATGAACCTTGAGGCCGGCGGCATGGGCATCGGTGACAAAACGTGTCGGCTCACCCAGGCTGCCGTCAGGTTTGCGTGGTATAACGTAACCCTTCTCCGGGCCGACGCCATTGGCATACTCGGCCACTGCCTTCAATCCAGCGGGCGTGGCCATCTGCGCGTAGGTCAGCGGGTTGCCCTGCACGATCTGATCCTGTGGCTGGCCCTTGCCGTACAGCTGCACCAGGCGCAGCGAGCTGAGCTGGCGTAGTGCCTTGAGGTTGCTCACTTCGAACGACTGGATGTACACCGGCGCCTGGGCATCGCGATAGCCGTTTCGGGCCAACGCCTCGACCAGAGGTTTTTCCATGGCCAGCCCGAGCTGCTGGAAGTGTGCAGGGTGCTTGGTCTCGATATACAGGCCGATCTCGTGGCCCTGGCTGACCTGCAGTGCCTTCACCAGGTCGATGATTTCCTGCAGGGTCGGGATCTCGAACTGGCCATCCAGGCGCGTGTTGCCTGGGCGGATATCGGGGATGCGTTCGATGGCGCGCAGGCGTTTCAGCTCGGCGGCGGTAAAGTCCTCGCTGAACCAGCCATCGAGCTCGACCCCATCGATGCGTTGCTTGCGCTTGCGGTTGGCGAACTCCGGGTGCTTGGCCACGTCAGTGGTCAAGCCCAGCTCGTTGTCATGGCGGGCGAACAGCTGGCCGTCCTTGCTCATCACCAGGTCGGGCTCGATGTAGTCGGCGCCCTGCAGCACCGCGACCGCATAGGCGGCCAGGGTGTGCTCGGGCAGGTAACCGCTGGCACCGCGATGGGCGATGATCAGCGGCTTGCCGTCGTCGGCGCGCTTGGCGGTGGGGGCTGCCGGTTGTTCCGCGTTGGCGGTGAAGGGCAGGGCGAGCAGTGCGCTGAGCAGCAGCGCGCGGGGCTGGTGGGTCGGCATGGAGAGGGCTTCCTGGCGATTTGAAGGGTTAGCCTGCACCATCAACCATGGCGCGCGCATGACAATGCAGCAAGTCATGCGACGGCAGGCGGCCCTCTGCTATGCTCGCCGCCATGACGACTCGACTCCCACTCTGCCTGATCGCCGCCCTCGCCGAAAACCGCGTGATTGGCCGCGACAATCAACTGCCGTGGCACTTGCCGGCGGATCTCAAGCACTTCAAGGCCAAGACCCTCGGCAAGCCGATCATCATGGGTCGCAAGACCTGGGATTCTCTCGGCCGTCCGTTGCCGGGGCGCCTCAACCTGGTGGTCAGTCGCCAGGCAGGCCTGCAGCTCGACGGCGCGGAAGTCTTCGCCACGGTCGAGGCCGCGCATCAGCGCGCCGAAGCCTGGGCGCGCGAACAAGGTGTCGAGGAAGTGATGCTGATCGGCGGTGCCCAGCTTTATGAACAGGCGCTGCCGGGTGCCGACCGCCTGTACCTGACCCGGGTAGCGCTGCAGCCGGAGGGCGACGCCTGGTTTCCGGCCTTCGACGAGGCGCAGTGGCAGCGCGTCGAATGCGACGAGCAGGCGGCCACCGATGTGGCGCCCGCGCATCGTTTCGAAACCTGGGCACGCCGCTAGCCCGCGACGGCGCCGCGCTCAAACGCGTTTCGGCGCTTCGCCGGGCTCGGCCACTTCGTCGCGGTCGTCGATGAATTCGGTTCGCGGCGAGCCGTCGGCGTTGAGCTGGAACACCTGGCTCGGCTGGCCCTTGGCATTGAAGAACACCTGCCCGAGGCCTGCGGAATTCCACAGCCGCTCGCCCGACCTGCTGTGTTTGGGAATGTGCGGGAAAACCTGCATGCGCCGGCGCTTGGTCAGCCAGTTGAGTGGTGACCAGGGCGCGTACAGCCAGCGATTGAGCCGGTCGAAAACGTCCAGCAGGCGGCGTGGGAATTCGTTCTTCACGCCGCTGCTGGTGATCTGCCAGATGGTTGGGCCGCGTGACCGGTGGCGTACCTTGACCTCGTAGAAGAACGAGTAATGCACGTCGCCGGACAGCACCACGTAGTCCCGGGGTGTGCGCGAGTGGCGGAAGATGTTCATCATCACGCTGGCCGCACCGCGGTGGGCCATCCAGTTTTCCGCATCGACCATCAGCGGGTGGCCGGCCCAGCTGAATACCCGCTGCACGGCTTCGATCAGCTTGACCCCGAACATCGGCGCCGGCGAGACGATGATCGCGCTCGGGTGGTCGAGCAGGTTCTGCTGCAGTTCGCTGAGCGCTTCCCAGTCCAGCAACCCGGAGGGACGCTTGAGGTTGCGCTCGCTGCGCCAGCGGCGGGTGCGGGTATCGAGCACCAGCAGCGCCGGGCTGCTGGGCAGCACGTAATGCCAGTGCTGGAAGCTCATCAACTCGTCGATCAGGCGGTCCTGGGCCGGGCTGTCCAGGCCGGTTTCTCGCGCTCGCTCGCACAGCGCTCGGGCATTGGCCAGCGGTTCGGCGAAGGCATCCGGGTCGTTGCCCCAGCCCTGGCACAGCAGGTAGCCGATCAGCGCATTGCCGATGATGCGCTTGGAGAAAGGATGGCCGTAGGCGGTTTCCTCCCACTGCGCCGACAGGTTCCAGTCATCGGTGATGTCATGGTCATCGAAGATCATCAGGTTCGGCAGATGCGCCAGCACCCGCGCCACGTCACCGAGGTTGTCGACGAATGCCGCGATGCAGGCGCGCTCGCTGTCGTAGCGCTGGGCGTCTTCGGCGTTCAGCTCGGGCGTCGCGTCGTCGAGCAGCTGCCAGGGCGTGGGTGACCAGACCAGCAGGTACATGGCCAGCACTTCGGCCAGGGTGACCAGGTGGTTGTCGGCATTGCTGCTGGTGAAGATGGGTTTTTCCGTGCCGCCGAAAAAGCGCTCGCGCAGGGTTTCGTTGCCCTTCAGCGCGGGCAGCAGGTCGGCACGGTGGTAATAGCTGGCCGGGTGACGGTAGAGCTCGGCGCTGTCGTCGACGACGGCGCCTTCGAGGCATTCGTGGTACAGGCCCAGGCGCTCGATCAATTGATGGATGGCGTACAGCATCGGCCCGGCGACATCGTCGACGTACACCTGGTCACCGCTGTGCATCAGCAGCGCGGGCCGCTCGTGGGGCGCATGGGGCGTGGCCAACCGGCGGTCGGCACACAGTAGCCCGTCATTGGCGGCATGGTGCGGTTTGCGGCAGGAGCCATGCAGCAGCTGATCGATGCGCGCGCGCAGCACGAAATTGGGACCGGTCGCGCCATCGTATAGCAGGTGCGCGGCCCACTCGGCGATGCCCCGGGTGCCGTCGATCAGCAGGTCGTAGTCGATCCGGGTGTCATGGGGCAGCGGCGTGTCGAGGTGCAGGTCGATCAGGTGGATGACCGCGTGCTCACCGACCACCAGGCGCTGGCAGGCATCGTCGCCCAACGGATAATCCCTGGCGGGCTGCTCGCCGGGCGCCAGGCGCAGGGTCAGTTGCAGCGGGCGGCTGGCGACCAGCCAGAGCACCAGGCGGCCCGGCTCCAGCCGGCGCAGTAGCGGGCCGGCAAGTACGTCGGGCAGGTTGGTAACGCGGGCAGAGTCTGGCAACGGCATCCCAGGATGTTCGCGGCCGATGTTTGTTCAGCGGCCTGTGGTTTGGAGAATCAATAGGGACATGGCGCTTGGCCATTGGTTCTGCTGTCACAAAAGCTTCATGGTTGGTGTGCGGCCTTGCGCAGTTCACCCAGGTCGCGAATCTCGATTTCGCCATAGGTCAGTCTGACGATACCGCGAGCCTGCAGGTCCTTGAGCACGCCATTGGCGGTCTGCCGGGAGATGGCCAGCATCGCCGCCAGTTGCTCCTGGGACAGGTGGATGATGCGCCGCGGGCCCTGGGTTTCGCCATAGTCCTCGGCGATCAGCAGCAGGCGCCGCGCCAGGCGCTGCGCAGCGGGCAGCAGGCTGATCTCCTCGAGTGCGATGAAGGCCAGGCGCACCTTGTGAGCCATCAGCAGGGCGAGGTCGCGCCAGTAGGCGGGATGCGTGTCGAGCAGGGCCAGCAGGCCCGCCTGGGATACGTGCAGCAGGGTGCTGGCGCCTTCGGCGACGGCGTCATGGGTGCGCGGCTGGCCGTCGAACAGGGCGATCTCGCCGAACCAGTGCGGCGCTTCCACCAGCACCAGCAACGCTTCCCGGCCATCGGCACCCACGCTGCCGACGCGCATGGCGCCCTTCAATACGGCGTACAGCCCGCTGGGCGCATCGCCGCGGCTGAACAGGCGTTGCCCGGCCTCCAGGCTCAGCAGCTTGCCTTGCGTCTGCAGCGCTTGTTGCAGGGCTGCCGGCAACGCGGCGAACCATTGGCCTTGAAGCAAGGTGTCGCGCAGATCGTTCATGCAAATTCCGCTTTGTCGGCTAGCTGACAGTGCTGGCGCACGAGCCGCGCCATGATGAGGTGGCACGCACCCCGAGAGGATAACAACAATGAAAACCCTGGTGGATCACCTCGCCCAATACGCGGCCTATCACCGCGACCGGCGCAATATCGTCACCCACTTCGTCGGCATTCCGATGATCGTGCTGGCCGTGACCGTGCTGCTGTCGCGACCGGGCTTTGTCATGGCCGGGCTGTGGCTCTCGCCGGCCACCCTGGCCGCGCTGCTCAGCACGCTGTTCTACTTGCGCCTGGACGTCCGCTTCGGTTTGGTGATGGGCGCCTTGCTGGGGTTGTGCCTGTGGTTCAGCGCCGGGTTGGCGATGGCCGGCACGGTACTGTGGCTGAGCATGGGCCTGGGACTGTTCGTGGTTGGCTGGATCATTCAGTTCATCGGCCATTTCTACGAGGGCCGCAAGCCGGCGTTCGTCGATGACCTGATGGGGCTGATCATCGGGCCGCTGTTCGTGGTCGCCGAGGCGGCCTTTCTGCTCGGCCTGCGCCAGGAGGTCGAGCATCAGGTGGTCGAGCGGGCCGGGCCGACCTGCATACGTGAGCGCAAGGTGGCCTGAGGTCGCCGGCTGGTTCTGCTAAGCGCTTGATCAGCCCTGCGCCCGGTACTGCTGGGCTTGCCCCAGCAGCCAGTCACGAAAGGCCTGCAACGCCGCCGACTCGACCTTGCGCTCCGGAACGGTCAGGTAATAGGCGCGGCCGCCGTCCGGCACCGGTCGATCGAGGGCGACCACCAGGCTGCCGTCGGTCAACTCACGCTGGATAAGAAACGGCGGGATCAACGCCACACCCATCTCGTGGCGGGCCGCCTCGGCGAGCATCGAGAACAGTTCCAGGCGCGGGCCGGTCATGTCGCGACTGACGTTCAGCCCCTGCGCCGCGAACCACTGGCGCCAGGCGTAGGGGCGGGTACTCTGCTGCAGCAGCGGCAGTTCGGCGATGCGCTCGACGGTGGCCGGCTGGCCGCCGAGCAGCGTCGGGCTGCACACCGGCGTCAGGTGTTCGGGCATCAGGAAATGCGCCTCGGTACCCGACCAGTCGCCATCGCCGAAGTAGATCGCCGCATCGAAGCCGGTATCGGCGAACAGGAACGGCCGTGTGCGGTTGGTCAGGTGCACGGTGACTTCATGGTGCAATCTTTGGAAGTCCTTCAGGCGCGGCAGCAACCATTGCGTCGCGAAGGTCGGCACCACGGCGAGTTCCAGGCTCATGGCGCCCTGGGCACCCATCAGCGCCAGGGTGTCGCGCTCCACGGCATCGAGCTGCGCGGCCACCTTGGCCGCATAGGCGGTGCCCGCTTCGGTCAGCAGTACGCCGCGGCGCGAGCGGCGAAACAGTTCCACGCCTAGAAAGTTTTCGAGCCCGGCGATCTGCCGGCAGACCGCGCCCTGGGTCAGCGCCAGCTCATCGGCTGCACGGGTGAAGCTCTGGTGGCGAGCGGAGGCCTCGAAGGCGACCAGCGCTGCGGTGCTGGGAATCTTGCGACGCATCTGTGCAAGTACCTCACTGGATAGGGGGTTTTAGTGATATTCAGGCTATCTCGGAGTGAGCTTTTTGCACAGCAGCGTGCAGATTAGTCGTTTGCGACCAGCCGGCTAGGCTTTTAGGCTCAGCCCACAGGTTACTGCCCGAGGATTTCGCGATGGCCGGCAAGGCAAGCTTCAACTGGATCGACCCACTGCTGCTCGACCAGCAGCTCACCGAAGAAGAGCGCATGGTGCGTGACAGCGCCGAGCAATTCGCTGCCGACAAGCTGGCGCCGCGGGTGCTCGAGGCCTTCCGTCATGAAAAGACCGACCCGGCGATCTTCCGCGAGATGGGCGAAACCGGCCTGCTCGGCGCGACCATTCCTGAAGCCTACGGTGGCAGCGGCCTCAATTACGTGTGCTACGGGCTGATTGCCCGCGAAGTGGAGCGTGTCGACTCCGGCTATCGCTCGATGATGAGCGTGCAGTCGTCGTTGGTGATGGTGCCGATCTTCGAATTCGGCAGCGAGGCGACCAAGCAGAAATACCTGCCCAAGCTGGCCAGTGGCGAGTACATCGGTTGCTTCGGCCTCACCGAGCCGAATTACGGCTCCGATCCGGGCTCGATGATCACCCGCGCCAAGAAGGTCGACGGCGGTTACCGCCTGACCGGCAACAAGATGTGGATCACCAACAGCCCGATTGCCGATGTCTTCGTGGTCTGGGCCAAGGACGATGCCGGCGAGATTCGCGGCTTCGTGCTGGAAAAGGGCTGGGAAGGCCTGTCGGCGCCGGCCATTCACGGCAAGGTCGGCCTGCGTGCCTCGATCACTGGCGAAATCGTCATGGACAACGTGTTCTGCCCCGAAGAGAACGCCTTTCCCGAGGTGCGCGGTCTGCGCGGCCCATTCACCTGCCTGAACTCGGCTCGCTACGGCATCAGCTGGGGCGCGTTGGGCGCTGCCGAAGCCTGCTGGCACACGGCGCGCCAGTACACCCTGGATCGTCAGCAGTTCGGCCGCCCATTGGCCGCCAACCAGCTGATCCAGAAGAAACTCGCCGACATGCAGAGCGAAATCACCTTGGCCCTGCAAGGCTGCCTACGCCTGGGGCGCATGAAGGATGAAGGCACCGCGGCGGTGGAAATCACCTCGATCATGAAGCGCAATAGCTGCGGCAAGGCCCTGGATATCGCGCGGATGGCCCGTGACATGCTGGGCGGCAACGGCATCAGCGACGAATTCGGCGTGGCGCGCCACCTGGTCAATCTCGAGGTGGTCAACACCTATGAGGGCACCCACGATGTGCACGCGCTGATTCTGGGGCGGGCGCAGACGGGCATCCAGGCGTTCTTCTAAGCCGCTCCAGGTTGTCGATCGTTCCCGCGCCTGGCGTGGGAGCGCCTGCGTCATCTCCGTACGAGGCCTCTGCGATGTCCGGTGCTCTGTCTCATCTGCGCGTGCTCGACCTGTCCCGCGTGCTTGCCGGCCCCTGGTGTGGGCAGAACCTGGCCGACCTCGGCGCCGAGGTCATCAAGGTCGAACGGCCCAAGGTCGGTGACGATACCCGCCACTGGGGGCCGCCCTACCTGCGTGATGGCGAGGGGCGCGACACCAGTGAGGCGGCCTATTTCCTCGCCGCCAACCGCAACAAACAGTCGCTGACCCTGGACTTCACCCAGGCCGAAGGTCAGCGCCTGGTGCGCGAGCTGGCAGCCAGATCGGACATCCTCATCGAGAACTTCAAGGTCGGTGGCCTGGCGGCCTACGGGCTGGATTACGCCAGCCTCAAGGCGATCAACCCGCGGCTGATCTATTGCTCGATCACCGGCTTCGGCCAGAGCGGTCCTTACGCCAAACGCGCGGGTTACGATTTCATGATCCAGGGCCTGGGCGGCCTGATGAGCCTGACCGGCCAGCCCTATGGCGGCGAGGGCGGCGGCCCGGTCAAGGTCGGCGTCGCGCTGACCGACATCCTCACCGGGTTGTACGCCACGGTCGCCGTGCTGGCGGCGCTGGCGCATCGCGACAAGACTGGCGAAGGCCAGCACATCGACATGGCGCTGCTCGACGTGCAGGTGGCGTGCCTGGCCAACCAGGCGATGAATTACCTGACTACCGGTGTTTCGCCGAAGCGCCTGGGCAATGCCCACCCCAACATCGTGCCTTACCAGGCCTTCCCGACCGCCGATGGCGACCTGATTCTCACGGTGGGTAACGACAGCCAGTTCCGCAAGTTCTGCGAAGTGGCCGGCCATCCCGAATGGGGCGCGGACCCACGCTTTGCCAGCAACGGCCAGCGTGTCGCCCACCGGGCCGAGCTGATCCCGCTGATCCGCCAGGCCACGGTGTTCCGTACCACCGCGCAATGGGTCGGCCTGCTCGAAGCTGCGGGTGTGCCGTGCGGGCCGGTCAACGATCTGCAGCAGGTATTCGCCGATCCGCAGGTGATCGCCCGGGGTCTGCGTCTTGACCTGCCCCATCCATTGGCGGGCAACGCGCCCCAGGTGGCCAGCCCGCTGCGGCTGTCGGCCAGCCCCGTCGAATACCGCCAGGCGCCGCCGCTATTGGGGGAGCACACCGAGCGGGTGCTCGGTGAGGTATTGGGGTTGGACACCGCGCAGATTCAGGCACTACGCGCGCAAGGCGTCATCTAGCCCGGCTGGCCGTCGGCCCGTGCGGACAGCAGGATGCGCCCATAGCAGGCGATGAACAGCGTGAAGGCCAGCGCCCAACCGGTGGCGGCGAGCATCAGGCCGGTGCTGCCGATTACCGGCACCAGCAGGCGGGCCAACGCACCGAGGTGGATGGCAGCGAACGCGATGCTCATCAGCGGCGAGGGCACCAGGGGCCGGCCGCTGTGGCCGAGGCTAACCCGCGCCATCATCGCCAGGATGAGCCCACCCAGGCCGCCAACCGCCAGGGCGTGGTGCCCGAGGCTGGCCGCGACCGGCAGGTTGAGGGGGTGCGATGCCATGAGCGTGGTTGCTATGGGCATCCAGGCGTAGGCCAGCAGCAGCGACCAGAGCAGCGGCACACCCCAGACGCCGTGGGTGTACCAGCGCCACAAACGCATCCCGTGCAGCACCGTTAGCGCCGTGAACGGGAGCGCGAGCCAGATGCCTGCCAGCCCCAAAGCCAGGGCGATGGCAATCAGGATGCCGAGGCCCAGCCCCAGCACATCCATCCAGGCGGGTAGGGGAGCGCTCGCCGGAAGATTCAGGCCGCGCTGGATGAAGAAAGGAATCACCCGCCCGCCGATCGCCCACATCAGGCACGCCACCAGCCATAACGCGGCCAGGGCGCCATTGCTCTGGAGGGCATCATCGCCCATCGCCAGGCCGCTCATGCTGAGGGCGTCGCAGGCGGCCATCAGCAGCATGATGACCACCATCGGATAGTTACGGGTTTGCCGTGCTTGCCACAACTGACGGCCCAGTACCCAGCCAACGGCCGGCAGGAACGTCAGCTCGATGATCGCGGTAATGGCCAGGGGAATGCCGCCCAACCATGCCAGCCTGGCGCATAGCCAGAGAGCGAACAGCGCGATCAATGGTCGCCCGCTGAGCCCCGGTCGCCCCGTCCAGTTCTGCACCGCCGTGAGTAGAAAACCGGCGAGAACCGCTGCCGCGAAGCCGAAGGGCATTTCGTGGCGATGCCAGGCCAGCACGCCGCCAAGGGGATTCCAGTTGCCACCGTGGCCGCTCAGGGCGAGCGACCAGAGCAGCAGGGCGACAACGGCGAAAGCGCTGCCAAAGAGAAAGAACGGCCGAAAGCCCAGGCGCCAGAGTGGCACCGGCGCGGCCGGGTGAGAGGACGCATTCGAAATCAGTGAGGGTTTGCCGTGCATCGCGACACCTCGTTGGGTGCTCAGGCGTCCAGCTGGGAAGCCGGGCCGAAGAACTCGTAGTGGCACTGTTCGCCGGGAACCCCAAGGTCGTTCAGGTGCCGCTTTACCTGCGCCATGAAGGGCTTCGGCCCAAGGAAGTAAGCGTCCAGATCGCGGTCTTCCGGCAGCCAGTCGGCCAGTTGTTCGCGACTGACCACGCCCTGGGCATGGGGCTGGTCGCCGTCACGCGGGGCGCTGTAGCAGAAGTGGTAACTGATCTGTGGGTAAGCACGGCTCTGTTCTTCGATCCACTGCTTGAAGGCGTGCACGCCGCCGTGGCGCGCATAGTGGATGAAATGAATCGGCCGGCCGCTCTCGCGGGCCGCTTCCAGCATGGTCAACGCCGGAGTGATGCCCACGCCCGCGGTGATCAATGCCAGAGGCTTGCTCGAGGGGCGCAGCACGAAGTCACCTGCCGGAGGGAACAGTTCCAGGGTGTCGCCTTCCTGGATATGGTCATGCAGGTAGTTGGACACCTTGCCCTCGGCTTCGCGCTTTACGCTGATGCGGTACTCACGGCCGTTGCCCTGAGCGGAAAGCGAGTAGTTGCGGCGTTGCTCCTGGCCGTCGATGACCATGCGCAGGCCGATGTATTGGCCCGGCTGCTGGCGTAGCACGGCACCGCCGTCCACGGGGGCCAGGAGGAACGAGGTGATCTCCTCACTCTCGGGCGTTTTGCTGACCACCTTGAAGTGGCGCGAGCCGCGCCACCCGCCCGGCGCCTGTTCGTGTTCCTTGTAGGTCTGCTCTTCGGCGCCGATCAGGATGTCCGCCAGTTGCCCGTAGGCCACGCCCCAAGCCTGGATCACTTCATCCGTAGCGATTTCCTCACCCAGCACTTCGCGAATGGCCCGCAACAGGCAACTGCCCACGATCGGGTAGTGTTCCGGCAGGATCTGCAGCGCCACGTGCTTGTTGACGATCTGGCCTACCAGGGGGCCGAGCGCCTCCAGGCGGTCGATGTGCCGGGCATACATGAGCACCGCATTGGCCAGTGCGCGCTGCTGGGCGCCGCTGGCCTGGTGGGCCTGGTTGAACAGCGGTCTTACCTGCGGATACTCCTTGAGCATCATCGCGTAGAAGTGTCGGGTCAGGGCTTCGCCACCGGTTTCCAGCAGGGGTACGGTGGCTTTGATGATGGCGCGTTGTTGGTTGCTCAGCATGGTGATCGTTCCTGTCGCAAGGTATGGATGTTCTCTCTACCTGGCTCATTACAGATCCCGTGCCAACTCGCGAAGCCGCTGGATTACTGGGGTTGCCCATGCTATGAGTCTTTTTGACTTGGGTGCTCCCGTGTCTTTATGACTATTATGGTGTCTTTATGACCTCGAATCCGTTGCTGGTCGCCCTGCTCCCGCTGGTGGATGACCTGTCCCGCGAGCTCCCTGAGCGTGAACGCTATCGGCGTCTGCTCGCTGCATTGCGGCTGCTGTTTCCCTGTGACGCGGTGGCGCTGCTCAGGCTCGACGGCGGCGTGCTGGTGCCGCTGTCCGTGGAGGGGCTGAGTGCCGACACCATGGGCCGGCGCTTCAAGGTGAGCGAGCATCCACGCCTGTATGAGCTGCTGCAGCACCGTGGGCCTACCCGATTCGCCGCCGACTGCGAACTGCCCGACCCCTACGATGGTTTGCTGGAAGGGCAGCATGGGCACCTGGAAGTGCATGACTGCCTGGGCTGTCCGCTTTATGTGAAGGAGCAGCTCTGGGGGTTGCTGACCCTGGACTCGCTGCAGTCGAGCAGCTTCGGTCGTGTCGACCTGGGCATGCTGGAAGCCTTCGCCAGTCTCGCGGCAGCGACCGTGGCGGCCAGTGAGCGCATTTCCCTGCTCATGGGCCGTGTCGAAGACGAGCAACGCCGCGCTGACCTTTATAAGCAAGCAGCTGCGGCCATGCGGCCCAGAGAAATGATCGGCCAGAGCCCGCGGCACAAAGCGCTGGTGCAGGAGATAGAGCTGGTCGGCAGCAGTGACCTGACGGTGCTGATCGGCGGCGAGACAGGGGTGGGCAAGGAACTGGTGGCCGAGGCGCTGCATGGGGCTTCGGCCCGCGCCTCGCGGCCCATGGTCAGCATCAACTGTGCGGCGTTGCCGGATACTCTGGTAGAGAGTGAGTTGTTCGGTCACGTGCGCGGTGCATTTTCGGGAGCGCTCAGCGAGCGGCGTGGCAAGTTCGAACTGGCTGACGGTGCCACCCTATTTCTCGATGAGGTAGGTGAGCTGCCTCTGGCGGTGCAATCCAAGCTGCTGCGGGTACTGCAGAGCGGACAACTGCAGCGTGTGGGGTCGGATCGCGAGCACAGGGTGGACGTTCGTGTGCTGGCGGCTACCAACCGCGACCTGGCCGAAGAAGTGCGTGCCGGGCGCTTTCGTGCCGATCTCTATCACCGCCTGAGCGTCTACCCGCTCAAGGTGCCGGCCCTGCGTGAGCGCGGGCGCGACGTGCTGCTACTGGCAGGTTACTTCCTCGAAGACAACCGTGCGCGCCTGGGGCTACGCAGCCTGCGTCTTGCGCCGAATGTGCAGAAGACGCTGCTGCAGCATGACTGGCCGGGCAATGTCCGAGAGTTGGAACACCTGATCGGTCGTGCCGCAATCAAGGCGCTGTCGGCCTGTGTCGAGCGTCCGCAGATACTGACCATCGACAGCCGTGCGCTGGATCTGCATCCCGCACATCGCACCTATATAGAAGAAGAGGTGAGTGAAGCGGGCGAGTCAGAGGTGCCGTCAGTGGGGCAGTCGCTTCGTGATTCGGTGGATGACTACCAGCGACGCCTCATAGAAGCAGCGCTCGATCGCCACGCCGGGCGCTGGGCGGATGTCGCGCGCGAGCTGGCAGTCGATCGGGCCAACCTGCAGCGACTAGCCAGGCGGCTGGGCCTGAAATAGGCCTGTTCGGGTTGCTGCTTATATAAAGGGAGCCCGTCAGGCAGCTTTATTTCAATTAGATGAAATAAACGGTTGACCTGATTTCGTGGAGGCCTATAATGCGCACCACTTCCGGCGCGGCCTGATCTGAAAACTCCTTGTAGATCAACGAGTTAGATTAAAATAAAGGTTGCACGGACGGCGAATTCGAGTAGAATGCGCCGGCATC
>NZ_MSXV01000024.1:43782-48907 GCF_001945395.1 Pseudomonas sp. PA15(2017)
CCGCCGAGGTCGAGCAGTTGCTGCTGAATGGGCATAAAAAATCCGATACCAGGAGGCTGGTATCGGATTTTCTAGAAACCCCGGCTTGGACTCAAATGCTTAAGTGAACAGCATTACGCCACGTGCGGGGTTTTTTATGCCTGGGATTCGCTACTGACGGTTCCAGAAGGCAGCGATCAGCGGATCCTTGAGGCGTTTGTGCAGGGCGAACAGGCCGATGTCGTAATCGGTCAGTGGCGGCTGGATATCGTAGAGGCGGATTCGCGCGGCCAGTGGGCTGTTGTCCAGCACGATCTGTGGCACCACGCCGATACCGAAGCCCAGGCTGACCATGCTGACGATGGCTTCGTTGCCGCTGACCTGGGCATAGATACGCGGCTTGATGTTGTGGTGTCTGAGCCAGCGATCGGTACGGGTTCGCGCCAGGCCCTCCTCGGAGAGAATGAGCGGCACGTCCTGCCAGCTCTCTGCTCCTGGGTTCTTCAGTTGTTCGTCGCTGAGCAGCTGCGGGGATTGCGGGCCGATGAAGCGCAACGCCGAGCGGGTGATCGACTGGAACTCTACGCCGGCGGGCAGGCTGTCCGGGCGTGCACCGATGGCCAGATCTTCCAGGCCCTGCTGCACACGCTCGACGGCCTTGGCCGGGTCGCCGGTGTGCAACTTCATTTCGATGCGCGGGTAATCCTGGCGGAAACTGCTCAGGATCTCGTAAAGGAAGCTGTAGCTTGCCGTCACCGAGCAATACAGCGACAGCTCGCCATGCAGGATCAACTGATCCTGCTTGAAGGTCTGGCGGATGGATTGCCAGCCATTCATGACGTCGCTGGCGTATTCGCGAAACTGCTGACCTTCACGCGTCAGGCGCACCGAGCGGTTGTCGCGCACGAACAGCGGCGCGCCGACCTCATCTTCGAGCTGCTTGATGCTGCGGCTGAGCGCGGAAGGGCTGACGTGCTGCTCGCGGCTGGTCTTGCCGAAGTGCAGGTTGTCGGCGAGTGAGAGAAAAAGGCTGAGTGCGTGAGTATCCATTGCGTTTCATATATCGGTATGCAGTGTTGCGAATATATCATTTTACGCAATGGTCAGGATCACTTAAGGTGGCTCTGTCGCGGTGCTCTGGCACCCCATCCCTTTCGATACACAAGAGCCAAGAACATGAAAGTTTATTACGACAAAGATTGTGACCTCTCGATCATCCAGGGCAAGAAAGTTGCCATCATCGGTTACGGCTCCCAGGGCCACGCTCAGGCGTGCAACCTGAAAGACTCCGGTGTAGACGTCACCGTCGGTCTGCGTAAAGGCTCCGCCACCGTTGCCAAGGCCGAGGCCCACGGCCTGAAAGTCGCCGACGTGGCATCTGCCGTCGCCGCTGCCGACCTGGTGATGATCCTGACCCCGGACGAATTTCAGGGCGCCCTGTACAAGAACGAAATCGAGCCGAACATCAAGAAAGGCGCCACCCTGGCGTTCTCCCACGGCTTCTCGATCCACTACAACCAGGTCGTTCCGCGTGCCGACCTCGATGTGATCATGATCGCACCGAAGGCCCCGGGCCACACCGTGCGCACCGAGTTCGTCAAAGGCGGCGGCATCCCTGACCTGATCGCCGTTTACCAGGACGCTTCGGGCAACGCCAAGAACGTCGCGCTGTCCTACGCGTCGGGCGTTGGTGGCGGCCGTACCGGCATCATCGAAACCACCTTCAAGGACGAGACCGAAACCGACCTGTTCGGCGAGCAGGCCGTTCTATGCGGCGGTACCGTCGAACTGGTCAAGGCCGGTTTCGAAACCCTGGTCGAAGCGGGCTACGCGCCGGAAATGGCCTACTTCGAGTGCCTGCACGAGCTGAAGCTGATCGTCGACCTCATGTACGAAGGCGGTATCGCCAACATGAACTACTCGATCTCCAACAACGCCGAATACGGCGAGTACGTGACCGGCCCGGAAGTCATCAACGCCGAATCCCGTCAGGCCATGCGCAATGCACTCAAGCGCATCCAGGACGGTGAGTACGCCAAGATGTTCATCAGCGAAGGCGCTACCGGCTACCCGTCGATGACCGCCAAGCGTCGTAACAACGCCGCCCACGGTATCGAAGTGATCGGTGAGCAGCTGCGTTCGATGATGCCTTGGATCGCAGCCAACAAGATCGTCGACAAAGCCAAGAACTGAGTCGAATCGATCCACGAAGAACGCGGCCACGGCCGCGTTTTTTCGTTCTAGGACGGGCTTCTGGTATAAAGCCTGGGTATCCAGGCCGATTAGGGCGAACGCTTGTCCGGTGGCTCGGTCGAAAATTCAAATCCGATGCAAGGTGTTGTTCATGAGCGAGCGTCCGCAAGAGCCCAAGTCGTCCCGAGGCGACGACAGCTTACTGCCCATCGACGAGCATATTGAGGAAGGGCATGACGACGAGGGGCGCAAGGTGCGCCATCGCGGCATCTACCTGCTGCCCAATCTGTTCACGACCGCGAACCTGTTCGCTGGCTTCTATTCCATCATCAACGCCATGAACGGTAACTTCTACGTGGCCGCTGCCACCGTGTTCGTGGCCATGGTGCTGGATGGCCTCGATGGCCGCGTCGCCCGTCTGACCAATACCCAGAGCGCCTTCGGCGCCGAATACGATTCGCTATCCGATATGGTTGCCTTCGGTGTCGCGCCGGCGCTGCTGGCGTTCGAATGGGCGCTGGGCAGCATGGGCAAGGTCGGCTGGATGGTCGCCTTCATCTATGTGGCCGGCGCAGCACTGCGCCTGGCGCGTTTCAATACGCAGATCGGCAGTGTCGACAAACGCTACTTCATTGGTCTGGCCAGCCCAGCTGCCGCTGGTGTGGTGGCCGGTACCGTGTGGGCGTTCAGCGACTTCGGCATCCAGGGCTCGAACATGTCGTTCGTGGTCGCCATCCTCGTCGCTGCCGCCGGCATGCTGATGGTCAGCAACATCAAGTACAACAGCTTCAAGAATCTGGATCTGAAAGGTCGTGTGCCGTTCGTGGCGATTCTGGCTGTAGTGCTGGTGTTCGCGGTGGTGTTCAGTGATCCGCCGCGCATCCTGCTGCTGATCTTCCTGGCCTATGCCGCTTCTGGCCCGATCCAGTATCTGCTGCGTCTGCGCCGTCGCAAGCCAGTGGAGTGATGTAATTTCCTGCAGACTCCGTAGTCTATTGGGCAGGCCTGTCCCGATACTGCGGAGTCACCATGCTGATCAAGCTGCGTCAGTCATCCGAATGCAACGAAGCGGATGTTACCCCCGAGTCTATCTACCTTTCTCGCCGCACCTTCATGTCTACTGCCGCAGCCGTGATGGCGCTGAGCAGCGTGCCAGTCTGGGCGCAATCCGCCACTGGCGAGCGCTATGCCGAGGTCGAGCCTGGCAAGGCTCCGTCCTGGCTGGCTGAGCGCATTGCCGCCACCAAATGGAATGCGGTGACGGTCAAGGGCGAAGCGCTCACGCCTTTTCAGGATGCCACCCACTACAACAATTTCTATGAGTTCGGCGCCGACAAGTCCGACCCTGCCGCGAACGCAGGCAGCCTGAAGACGGAGCCTTGGTCGGTGGTGATCGACGGTGAGGTCGGCAAGCCGGGCCGCTATGCGCTGGAGGACTTTCTCAAGCCCTATCAGTTGGAAGAGCGTATCTATCGCCTGCGGTGCGTCGAAGCCTGGTCGATGGTCATTCCTTGGATCGGTTTTCCCATAGCGGCGCTGCTTAATAAGGTAGGGCCGACCTCGGCGGCGAAGTACATCCGTTTCGAAACCCTGAAGGACCCCCAAAGCATGCCGGGGCAACGCTCGAACTTCGGCTTGATCGACTGGCCGTATGTGGAAGGGCTGCGGCTGGATGAAGCCATGCATCCATTGGCCATCCTGGCCGTCGGCATGTACGGCCGCGAACTGCCCAATCAGAACGGTGCGCCGTTGCGGCTGGTGGTGCCATGGAAGTATGGCTTCAAGAGCATCAAGTCGATCGTGCGTATCAGCCTGGTCAGTGAGCAGCCGCAAACCACCTGGCAAAGCATTGCGGCGCAGGAGTATGGCTTCTATGCCAACGTGAACCCCACCGTGGACCATCCGCGCTGGAGTCAGGCGCGTGAGCGCCGTCTGCCCAGTGGGCTGTTCAGCCCCAATGTTCGCGAGACCCAGATGTTCAATGGCTACGCCGATGAGGTCGCCAACCTTTATAGCGATCTCGATCTACGGAAGAACTACTGATGCGTCATCCGTTCTGGCGTCTTTTCGTTTTCGTCCTGATTGCCGTATGGCCGTTGTACTGGCTTTATCAAGCCTGGTCGTTCGCCCTGGGGCCCGATCCCGGCAAGGTCTTGCTCGAGCGACTTGGGCTGGGGGCGCTCATCCTTCTATTGATAACCCTGAGCATGACGCCGTTGCAGAAGCTCAGCGGTTGGTCGGGATGGATGGCGGTGCGCCGTCAGCTCGGCCTGTGGTGTTTCGCCTACGGGGCTCTGCACCTGGCGGCCTATGCGGTATTCATTCTGGGGCTGGATTGGTCGCAGCTTGGCGTGGAGCTGCGCAAACGTCCTTACATCATCGTCGGTGCTATCGCGTTGTTCGGCTTGCTGCTACTCGCTCTGACCTCGAATCGCCATAGCCAGCGGCGATTGGGCAAGTCCTGGAAGAAACTACACCGTCTCGTCTACCTGATCCTGCCGCTCGCGTTGCTGCACATGCTGTGGATCGTCAGGGCGGACTTGCAGGAGTGGACGGTGTACGCGGTCATTGGCGCGGCGTTGCTGGTGCTGCGTATCCCGGCTCTGATGCGCAGAATCCCGCGAGTAAGTGGGGCTGCGCAGAAAGTTCAGCAAAAGTGAAATAAACGGTTGACCTGATCTCGTGGGGGCCTATAATGCGCACCACTTCCGGCGCAGCCTGATCTGAAAACTCCTTGTAGATCAAGGGGTTAGATGAAAATAAAGGTTGCACGGACGGCGAATTCGAGTAGAATGCGCCGGCATCGACAGGGTGGTTTGAGTGGCGCTGTTGATGGTTCGGTCAGGTTGATCGAAGGCGGTAAAAGAGGGTGTTGACAGCGGTTTGTAACGCTGTAAAATGCGCCTCCCGCTGGAGAGAAGATGGTCTGGTCGGGCGCTGCAAGGTGTTGAGA
>NZ_MSXV01000025.1 GCF_001945395.1 Pseudomonas sp. PA15(2017)
TTTGCCCGCGACCTTCGCCCTGGATATAACCCATAAACGACAATGCCCCTATCAACCGATAGAGGCATTGTCTTCAACTCACCCTCGGACTGCTAGGTTTTCACACAGTCTGCGAGGGAGCCTCTTTGCCTTACATGTTGGGGTAGTTGGGCCCACCAGTCCCTTCCGGCGCTACCCAGGTTATGTTCTGGGCCGGATCCTTGATGTCGCAGGTCTTGCAGTGCACGCAGTTCTGCGCGTTGATCTGGAAGCGCTTGCTGCCATCGTCGTTGGCCACCACTTCGTACACGCCGGCCGGGCAATAGCGCTGCGCCGGCTCATCGTACAGCGGCAGGTTCTTGTCGATCGGGATGCTCGGGTCGGTGAGCTTCAGGTGACAAGGCTGCTCTTCTTCATGGTTGGTGTTGGACAGGAACACCGAGCTGAGCTTGTCGAAGCTGAGCTTGCCATCCGGTTTCGGGTACTCGATCTTCTTGCAGTCGGCCGCAGGCTTCAGGCAGGCGTAGTCCGGCTTGTTGTCGTGCAGCGTGAAGGGCAGCTTGCCGCCGAACAGGTTCTGGTCGACCCAGTTGATGCCGCCGCCGATCACCGCGCCGTACTTGTGGATCGCCGCGCCGAAGTTGCGGCTGCGCAGCAGTTCGTCGTACAGCCAGCTGGCCTTGAAGCCATCGACATAGTTGCGCAGCTCGTCACCACCCTCACGGCCGGCAGCCAGGGCTTCGGCGATGGCTTCGGCAGCCAGCATGCCGGACTTCATGGCGGTGTGGCTGCCCTTGATCTTGGCGAAGTTCAGGGTGCCCAGGTCGCAGCCGATCAGCGCGCCGCCGGGGAAGACCATCTTCGGCAGCGAGTTGAGGCCGCCCTTGGCGATGGCGCGGGCACCGTAGGCAACGCGCTTGCCGCCTTCCAGGTACTGCTTGAGCACCGGGTGATGCTTGAGGCGCTGGAACTCGTCGAACGGCGACAGGTGCGGGTTGGCATAGGACAGGTCGACGATCAGGCCGACCACCACCTGGTTGTTTTCCAGATGATAGAGGAAGGAGCCGCCGGTGTTTTCGGTGCCCATGATGTCCATCGGCCAGCCGGCGGTGTGAACCACCAGACCCGGCTGGTGCTTGCTCGGGTCGATGTCCCAGATTTCCTTGATGCCGATGCCGTAGTGCTGGGCGTCGGCTTCGCTGTCCAGGTTGTACTTGTTGATCAGCTGTTTGCCGATGTGGCCGCGGCAACCCTCGGCGAACAGCGTGTACTTGCCGCGCAGTTCCATGCCAGGGGTGTAATAGCCTTCCTTCGGGTTGCCTTCGCGGTCGACGCCCAGGTCGCCGGTGACGATGCCGCGCACCACGCCGTTTTCGTCGATCAGCGCTTCCTGAGCGGCGAAGCCCGGGTAGATCTCCACGCCGAGGTTCTCGGCCTGCTGGGCCAGCCAGCGGCACAGGTTGCCCAGCGAGATGATATAGTTGCCTTCGTTGTGCATGGTCTTGGGCACGAAGAAGCCCGGCACCTTGGTGGCGCTTTCGGCATTCTTGAGCACATAGATGTCATCACCCTTGACCGGGGTGTTGAGCGGAGCGCCCAGCTCTTTCCAGTCGGGAAACAGCTCGTTCAGGGCCCGTGGTTCGAATACCGCGCCGGAGAGGATGTGGGCACCGACTTCGGAGCCTTTCTCGACCACGCAGACGCTGATTTCCTGGCCAGCCTCGGCAGCCTTCTGTTTCAGGCGACAAGCGGCGGACAGACCGGCAGGGCCGGCGCCGACGATGACGACGTCGAACTCCATAAATTCGCGTTCCACGGGCTATCTCCTCATCAAGGCTCTCTAATTTTCATGGCGGGCCGGCATCCTTCCCGAGGCACGCTCGCGCAGTATATAGCGAGCCCGGATCAGGGCCAATACAAACGTTTGTTTGAATTTTCTGTAGGCCTGTTAGAATCTGGCTACAACACGAATGGCTCGCAGCCAGTCGTATTGACCGAGTTAGGTCGTACGGTCAAGATACGGGCGGTTTTACGCTTGCCGTCTGGGCTGAAGGTCGCTTGCGTCCTGCTTGTCTGCATCACCCGCATGCTCGCTTCTGGCGACATTCTTATTCACCGGAGAGTAACGAGGAATCCATGAAGGTTCTTGTAGCTGTCAAACGAGTGGTCGATTACAACGTCAAGGTTCGCGTCAAACCGGACAACAGCGGCGTCGATCTTGCCAACGTCAAGATGTCGATGAACCCTTTCTGTGAAATCGCCGTTGAAGAGGCCGTGCGTCTGAAAGAGAAGGGCGTCGCCAGCGAGATCGTGGTGGTTTCCATCGGCCCGACCCAGGCCCAGGAGCAACTGCGTACCGCTCTGGCACTGGGCGCTGATCGCGCGGTGCTGGTCGAATCCGCCGACGAGCTGAACTCCCTGGCCGTCGCCAAGCTGCTCAAGGCCGTGGTCGACAAGGAGCAGCCGCAGCTGGTCATTCTCGGCAAGCAGGCCATCGACAGCGACAACAACCAGACCGGCCAGATGCTTGCTGCCCTGACCGGCTACGCCCAGGGCACCTTCGCCTCCAAGGTGGAAGTCAATGGCGACAAGGCCAACGTGACCCGTGAGATCGACGGCGGTCTGCAGACCGTTGCCCTGAATCTGCCGGCCATCGTCACCACCGACCTGCGCCTGAACGAGCCGCGCTACGCTTCGCTGCCGAACATCATGAAGGCCAAGAAGAAGCCGCTGGAAACCCTGACGCCTGACGCGCTGGGCGTTTCCACTGCGTCCACCGTCAAGACCATCAAGGTCGAGGCGCCTGCGGCACGTGGTGCCGGTATCAAGGTCAAGTCGGTCGCCGAACTGGTCGAGAAACTGAAAACCGAAGCGAAGGTGCTTTGAGCTAAGGAGCTTGAAATGACTATCCTGGTAATCGCTGAAAACACCAATTCCGCGCTGGCACCTGCCACTCTGAACACCGTTGCCGCTGCCCAGAAGATCGGTGGCGACATCCACGTGCTGGTCGCCGGTCAGGGCGTTGGCGCCGTAGCCGAAGCCGCCGCCAAGATCGCTGGCGTGGCCAAGGTGCTGGTCGCCGACAATGCCGCGTTCGCACACCAGTTGCCGGAAAACGTTGCGCCACTGGTCGCCGAGCTGGGCAAGAGCTACAGCCACGTGCTGGCTGCTGCCACCAGCAATGGCAAGAACATCCTGCCGCGCGTCGCTGCGCAGCTGGACGTCGACCAGATATCCGAGATCGTTTCCGTGGAAAGCCCGGATACCTTCAAACGCCCGATCTATGCTGGTAACGCCATCGCTACCGTGCAGTCGTCGGCTGCCGTGAAAGTCATCACCGTGCGTGCCACCGGCTTCGACGCCGTGGCGGCCGAAGGCGGTTCCGCTGCCATCGAGAACGTTTCGGCAGGTGGCGACGCCGGCAAGTCTTCGTTCGTCGGTGAAGAGCTGGCCAAGTCCGACCGTCCGGAGCTGACCGCTGCCAAGATCGTCGTTTCCGGCGGCCGCGGCATGCAGAACGGCGACAACTTCAAGCACCTGTACACCCTGGCCGACAAGCTCGGTGCGGCAGTGGGTGCTTCCCGTGCTGCCGTCGACGCCGGCTTCGTGCCCAACGACATGCAGGTCGGTCAGACCGGCAAGATCGTCGCACCGCAGCTGTACATCGCGGTCGGCATCAGCGGTGCCATCCAGCACCTGGCGGGCATGAAGGACTCCAAGGTGATCGTCGCGATCAACAAGGACGAAGAAGCGCCGATCTTCCAGGTCGCCGACTATGGCCTGGTAGCCGACCTGTTCGAAGCCGTACCGGAGCTGGAAAAACTGGTCTGACAGCATTTCCCGCAACGAAACAACCCGCTCATCGAGCGGGTTTTTTATTGCTTCGATGCTATCGGATTGGCGCTGTTTTGCGGGCCTGGGCCGCTTGCAGGCTCGCCTGGTCGATGAACTTCAGATAATCAGCCGCGCTTTCCTGGGGGCGCTCGAGAATCGGCGCATGACCGCAGCCCTCGATGATCACCACGCTGGCATCCTTGAGCAGCGGTTTCATGGTGTCGATGCTGGAGACGTCGATGATGCGATCCTGGTCGCCCCAGAGCAGCAGAGTAGGGGCGTCGATCCTTGGCAGCTCGGGCTCGAGTGGCAGATAACGGTCGCGCAGGTGCTCGAATACCTGCCGCTGGTGCGCGCTGTCGGCAACGGCACGTTGCGCCAGGTACTGATGAAGCCGCTCGGGCAACTGCGGCGGCGCGACGAATGGCCAGTCGAGCAGCTCGTCGAATTGCGGTGCGCTTTCCACCAGCAACGGATTGTCGCCCTGTTCTTCGAGGCGCTGGAAGAATTCGCTGCGCCGCGGTGCCGTGACCCCGGCGTTGGCGATCAGCGCCAGGCTGGTCACCTGTTCGGGATAGCGGGCTGCATAGAGCGCCGCGATATGCCCGCCCATGGAGTGGCCGGCGAGGTGCAGGCGGCGGATGCCCAGGGTGTCGACGAATGCGGCGAGGCGCTCGGTCTGGGTGCCGACGTCATAGCTGCCGTTGGGGCGGTCGCTGTCGCCGAAACCGGGCAGGTCCAGGGCGATGACGTGATAGCGCTCGGTCAGCTCCCGGGCGAACCACAGCCAGGTGCTCTTGTCGGCGCCGAAACCGTGGATGAGCAGCACGGTTTCGGCGCCCCGGGGGCCACCCTGGTAATAGCTGAACTTGAGGTCGTTCACGCTGACGCTGCGCGCGTGCAGCCCCGCGCGCCACTGCTCGACACCCTGATAGGCCGCCAATTGCGCCGCTGGCGAGAGGTATAGAGCGGTGCCCGTGGCAGCCAGGAGAACCAATACGGCGAGGATCAATTTCTTCATGCGGCGTCTTATCGCTGATTATCGAGATCGTATGAGCTAGCATGTCATGAATCTCTGGCCGGTGGATGGCCGGCCGTATCCGAATCGAGAGTGTGCCAATGGGTGTACGTGGGTTGAGCTGGGCCGGGCTGTGGGTGTGCGCCGCCATGTTGTTGGCAGGTGGTGCCCAGGCTGCCGGCAAGTGCGAGCGGCTGGTCGCCACGGGCAACCCCGAATATCCGCCTTATCTCTGGCGTGACCCGCAGAACCCGGAAAAGCTGGTCGGCGCGACGGTCGATCTGCTCAAGGCGGTCGCCAAGGACCTCGGCGTCGGCATCGACGTGATCTACGCCGGGCCCTGGTCGCGAGCCCAGGAGGAAGTACGCACCGGCCGTGTCGACATGTTGGCTGGCGCCTTCCTGACTGTGCCGCGCCTGGAGACCATGGACTTCGTGCATCCGCCCTTTCTTTCCACGCCGAGCGTGGTGTGGGTGCGCAAGGGCCACGAATTTCCCTACGCCAGCTGGGCCGATCTGCAGGGCCGTACCGGCGACACGCTGGTCAACAACAGCTTCGGCCAGGCGTTCGATGCCTATGCCCGCGACAACCTGACGCTTGAAGGCGTTTCCAGCCTCACCCAGGCGTTCCAGAAACTCTTGCTCGAACGTACCGATTACGTGCTCTACGAGCGCTATCCGGGGCAGGCACTGGCCTCGACGCTAGGTCTGCAGGACGATCTGCAGGTGCTCGATCCGCCGGTCTCCAGCGAGGGGTTGCACCTGGCGCTGTCGCACAACTCGGCCTGCAACGACGCCTGGCTGCGCGGACAGCTGGCCAAAAAAATGACAGAATTCACCGCCGCCGGCATGCCGCAAACCCTTCTGCAGCGCAACTTGCAGCGCTGGAAGGAACAACAGCCCGCACCGGCCGCCAGTGTTCCGAATCAGTAGGACGTACCCGTGATCTATCGATATACCAGCGCCGCTCTGGCGCTGCTGTTGCTTCAGGGCTGTGCCAGCGATCCCGCGCCAACCGAGCAGATGCGTTTGACCGAGCAGGTGGTCGGGCAGGCGCGTACCGTGGCTGCCGGCGCAACCGTTGCTGAACTGAGCCAGGCCGAAGACAAGCTCGCCCAGGCGCGGGCGGCCATGGAGGAGGGTGCTTACCGCACCGCGCGGGTAAAGGCCGAGCAGGCCGAACTGGACGCGCGCTTGGCCGAAGCCCGGGTGTTGACGCTGCGCAGCCAGGTGCAGTTGACCGAACTCAATCGCCGTATCGGGCGCTTGCGTGACCAACTGGGAGCGATGCCATGAGCCCGCTGCGTGATGGTGCGTTGGCGCTGCTGAGCCTGGCCATGGCCGGTTGTGCCGGTCTTGGCGACGAGCACACGGCCGAGCTGGATGCGGCCCGGACCAGCTTCCAGGCCGTGAAGGAAGACCCGCAGGTGCTGCGCAGCGCGCCCAAGGACGTGATTCGCGCTGGCGAGTCCCTTGGCCGTGCCGAACGCCTGGCAGGCTACTGGGGCAGTGCCGACGATGTCGCTCACTACGCCTACCTGAGCCAGCGCTACAGCGATATCGCCCGTGAACACGCCAAGCTCGCCCTGGACCAGGAGCGCGCCGCGCGTCTGGAGCTGGATCGCCAACGCCTGCAACTGGCACTGCGCGAGGCCAAGCTGGTCAGCGTGCAGGAACAGAATGCCTGGCTGGAAGAGCAGATCGTCAACCTGGCTACGGCGCAAACCGATCGCGGCCTGGTGATGACCCTCGGTGACGTGTTGTTCGATGCCGGCGAAGCGCGCCTGAAGACCAGTGCCAACCGTACCGTGCTCAAGCTGGTGCAGTTTCTCCAGCTCAACCCGCGTCGTACGGTGCGCATCGAAGGTTACAGCGACAGCAGCGGCAAGCGAGAAGAAAACCTGGCGCTGTCCAAAGCGCGTGCGCAGACCGTGGCCAATGCGCTGATCGACCTCGGCATCGACGCCAAGCGTATCGAGGTGCAGGGTTTCGGCGAAAGCTTCCCGGTCGCCGAAAATGCCTCGGCCAAGGGGCGTGCGCAGAACCGGCGAGTGGAGATCCTGTTCTCCGACGAGCAAGGACGTCTGGGCGCCGCGCGCTGAGTCAGTTGTCGCGAAACCCCGCCACTGGATAACAGGGCGGGGTTTTTTATGGCTTGTGAAGTGGGTGTATCGCCGAGATATTTCAGGGCTGTACCGGTACAGAAACATTTTGATGGAGTACTGTTATGGTTCAGTACCGGGAAGAGACGGCCATGACCAATCTGTTGCTTTACCAACGTATCGCTCAACAGCTGGCGGATGATATCCGCCGCGGCGTCTATCAGCCCGGTGAGCGGGTGCCCTCGGTACGCAAGATGAGCGCGCAGCTCAGCGTCAGCCATGCCACGGTGCTGCAGGCCTACGCCAACCTGGAGGATCTCGGGTTGATTCGCGCCCGCCCGCAATCCGGTTTCTACGTGCACCAGACGCCGGCACTGACCGCCGATACGCCGGACATCGCCCGAGTCGAACGGCCCGGCCTGGTGACGCGCAGCAGCATCATCAATCAGGTGCTCGGCGAGGCGCGTCGCGAAGGTGTGTTTCCGCTCGGTGCAGCGGTGCCCCACGTCGATTACCTGCCGGTGCGGGCGTTGCATCAGCAGCTCGCCAAGGTGACCCGCTTCCAGAGCCCGCGCGCCTTCAGCTACATGTTCAGCCCAGGTTTCGAGCCGCTGCGCCGCCAGGTGGCGATCCGCATGCGCGATGCCGGTGTGTTGGTCGATCCTTCCGAGGTGGTGATCACCCATGGCTGCGTCGATGCCCTGCAGATGAGCCTGCGGGTGCTGACGCGCCCCGGCGATCTGATCGCCACCGAGTCGCCGACCTACTACGGCTTGCTGCAACTGGCCGATCTGCTGGGCCTCAAGGTCATCGAGATTCCCAGCGACCCGACCACCGGGATCAGCGTCGAGGCCCTGCAACTGGCGGCCAGCCAGTGGCCGATCAAGGCGTTGGTGTTGACCGCGCGGCTGAGCAATCCCCTGGGCGGTACCATTCCCGAGGCCCGGCAGAAGCAGTTGCTGCGCCTGGCCAGCGATTTCGACATCCAGATCGTCGAGGACGATATCTACGGCGAGCTGATGTTCGAGCAGGGCCGCACCAAGGCGCTCAAGGCCAGTGATCTGGAGGGGCGGGTGGTGTATTGCTCGAGCTTCTCGAAAACCCTGTCGCCCGGCGTGCGGATCGGCTGGATCATTGCCGGCAAGTATCAGGACGAAGTGCAGCGCCTGCAGATGTTCACCACCCATTCGGCGTGCAGCGTCACCCAGATGGCGGTGGCGGCATACCTGGAGAACGGCGGCTACGACCGTCACCTGCGGTACATCCGCCAGGAATACCGCAAGAACCTCAGCGCTTTCCAGCTGGCCATCCAGCAGTATTTTCCCGAAGGCACGCAGATCACCCGGCCCAACGGCGGCTTTATTCTCTGGGTCAGCTTGCCGGCGCGGGTCAATACCAAGGACCTGCATATCAGCGCGCTGCAGCAGGGCATCAGCATCGCGCCGGGGCTGATCTTCAGCAACACCGAGCAGTTCAATCACTGCGTGCGCATCAACTGCGGCATTCCGTGGAACCGCGAGGCGGAGCGCGCGCTGATGACCCTGGGCATGCTGGCCACTCAGCTGTGTCAGGAGGCCAGCTGACGCGGCTCGCGTCGCGTTAACCCGAATCCCCGGCTGCCTGCGTCTACTGGATCGAAGCGCTCGTTCAATTCAGGAGAAGCACCATGCGCAGCCGTTCCCCGTTCGTGTCCTACAGCATTGCCGGCAGCTTTCTGCTGTCCTTGGCGGCCTGCAATGCTCCGTCTACCGACTCAGCGCCGGCCAACCCGATACAGGCTGGCGAAGCGTCCGCGGTGGGGCCGGCGATGGTCCCGGCGCCGATGATGACGCGTCTGGCCGCGCCGGCTGCCCGAGAACACTCGTACGCACCGCCGGCCGAAGCCAGCCGCGAGCAATACCAGCGCCTGGCCGCCAACCCCGTGCAGTCGGTCGCCGAGGCGCCGGTATCGACCTTCAGCATCGACGTCGACACGGGCAGCTACGCCAACGTCCGCCGGCTCCTGAACGAGGGGCGTGTGCCTCCCGCCGAGGCCGTACGCCTGGAGGAACTGGTCAATTACTTCCCCTACGCCTATCCCTTGCCCACCGGCAGTGCGCCGTTCGGGGTCGGCAGCGAACTGGCGGTCACGCCGTGGAACCCGCAAAGCCGCCTGCTGCGCATCGCCATCAAGGCGTCGGACAGGCAGGTCGAGCAACTGCCTGCCGCCAACCTGGTATTTCTCGTCGATGTGTCGGGCTCCATGGATCGTCCCGATGGCCTGCCGTTGGTGCAGAACACCCTGAAGTTACTCGTGGACCAGCTGCGTGCCCAGGATCGCGTCTCCCTGGTGGCCTACGCCGGCGACTCCAGCGTGGTGCTGGAGCCGACTGCCGGCTCGCACAAGGCGCAGATCCGGGCGGCCATCGAGCAATTGCGCGCCGCAGGCTCGACAGCGGGCGAGTCGGGCATTCAGCTGGCTTATCAGCAGGCGCAGAAGGGTTTCATCAGGGGCGGCATCAACCGCATCCTGCTGGCCACCGATGGCGACTTCAATGTGGGTGTGAGCGATTTCGAAAGCCTCAAGGCGCTGGCGGCCGACAAGCGCAAGACCGGTATTTCGCTGACCACCCTGGGTTTTGGCACGGGTAACTACAACGAGCAGTTGATGGAGCAGTTGGCCGATGCCGGCGACGGCAACTACGCCTATATCGATAACCTGCGTGAGGCGCGCAAGGTGCTGGTCGAGCAGCTCAGCTCGACCCTGGCCACCGTGGCGCGGGACGTGAAGATTCAGGTCGAATTCAACCCGGCCCAGGTCAGCGAGTACCGCCTGCTCGGTTACGAGAACCGCGCGTTGAAGCGTGAAGACTTCAGTAACGACAAGGTCGATGCGGGAGATATTGGCGCCGGGCACAGCGTGACGGCGCTCTACGAAATCGTCCCAGTCGGTAACCCCGGCTGGCTGGAGCCGCTGCGCTATGGTCAGGCGTCGCCCGCGGCATCGGCATCCGCATCGGCAGCCGGCGAGCTGGCCTGGCTGCGCATCCGCTACAAGGCACCGGAGCGCAACGACAGCCAACTGCTGGAGACTGCCATCGAAGCACCGGCGTCCGTCGCGCCAATCGCCAAGGCCAGCGAGGACCTGCGCTTCGCCGCCGCCGTCGCCGCGTTCGCCCAGCAGTTGGGCGGCGGCCGTTACACCGCTGACTTCGGCTGGGCGGCTACCGCAGCATTGGCACGGGGCAGCCGTGGCGATGATCCGTTTGGCCTGCGCAGCGAATTCGTGCAACTGGTGGAACTGGCGCAAAGCCTGCAAACTGGCGACTCCCGCACCTCCGGAGCCGAGTGAGTGTGACTGTCCATCCCTCCAATGCCGAGCCCGGCGACGCCGACCTGTTGCGTCGCTACCGGGCCGGCGACGCTGCAGCATTCACGCAACTCTACGAGCGCCATCGCCTGGGGCTGTTTCGCTTTCTGATGGGCTTGTGCGGCGATCAGGCGGTTGCCGAGGAAGTGTTCCAGGAAACCTGGATGAGCCTGATTCGCAGCGAATCGGTGCAGCGAGAAGCGGCGGTGCTGTTCAAGACCTGGCTGTATCAGATCGCCCGTAATCGCCTGATCGATCACTGGCGCAAGCAGGGCAAACGCCTGCTGCGCGAAGAGGTCTTCGACGAGCAGTTGCACGACCAGGCCATGGACGAGCCGGATCCCGAGCGGCAGCTCAGCCTCAGCCAGGACCAGGCGCGCATCCAGACGGCGCTCGCCGACTTGCCGGCCGAGCAGCGCGAGGTGTTCTTGCTGCGCGCCCACGCCGACCTTGAACTGCATGAGATTGCCGAGTTGACCCGCACGCCGGCAGAAACGGTAAAGAGCCGCCTGCGCTACGCGTTGCAGAAGATGCGCCGCCTGCTCAGCACGGCCGAAGAGGTATCACCATGAACGATCACGACGAGCCTTTGCTGCGTCACGTCCGTGAGCACAGCCGCGAGCAGCCTGGCCCCGCGCTGGACGCGCGGATCCTCGCCGCCGCTGCCGATGCGGCCGCGAACAAACGTCGCCAGCCTGAGGGCTTCTGGGCGCGGCTGCGCCACATGCTGGGTGATGCCTCGGCTAGCCACCGCTGGTCAGCGGTTCTTGGCTGCCTGGCTGTTGTGGGCGTAGGGCTCGGGCTGAGCCTGCAGACCCTCGAACAAGCGCCGAGTCGCTACGACGCACCGCCGGCCTCTATGCAGCGTCAGGCGCCCATGGCCTTGCAGGCACCTGCCAGCCCGGCATCGATGGCCGAGATGAGCGAGGCGCCGCGGGTCATGGCACGTATGGCGGCAGAGGCCGCGCCACCGTCCGCCGACGTGTTGGCGGCGCTCCGCGAGATTGCCAGCCTGCGCGAACGGGGTGAGGCAGAGTGGGCGCGGCAGCGTATCGAGCAACTGCAGGCCGAGCATCCGGGCCTGGATGTGGAGGCCGAGCTGCGCCGGCTACCAGAGCGTTAGGGGGGAATGGGCGACGGGCGGTGTAGCCGTTCGGCAGACTGGCTGGCGTTATCGCTCAGTCGTTTTAAAATGTCGTGTTACTGAGTTACATGAACCGATGCGAGGATTTCGATGCGCCATCTGTTGTTCCCGCTGTGTGTTGCCGTGCTGCTGAGTGCCTGTGGTTCCGATGAGCAGGGCAAGGATGTGCCGCGCAAGAACAGTGAGCCTGCAGTGGCCGTCGAGCCCGCCAAATCAGTCCAGCCAGTCGAAAAACCCGAACCACCAGCCGCGCAGGTCGAGCCGCCGGCCGCGGAGCCTCAGCCTGAGGCGGCGCAGAAGCCTGCGCCTGCCGAGCCGCAAAAGACTGTACAGCGCGCCAAGCCCGATAAAGCTCAAAAGGTCGCGCAAACCCCACCCAAGACCAAATTGGACCTTAGCCTGCCTCCAGAGCTGGCCGCTGCGCTCGATGCCGAGGACAAGGCTGCCACCGATGGTGTACCGCCAATCCTGCCGGCGTTCTTCGAGGAACGGAAATCCTCGCCCAATCCCTTTCAGGTCAGCGGCAAGCTGCTGACCGGCGAACTGGGCTCCGAATACTGGGATGCGGTGGAAGGTGCCGAGCTGCACTTCGAGTTTCGCCGTTAAGCTCCGAGCCGTCGCCTCTCGGAGCCTGTTCATGATCTTTGAGCCCAGCTTCGGCGACTTTGGCGGTAGGTGACGGAAGCGGCTGATCGTTCCCGTAGGCTGGACTGGTGATTATCTGTGGGAGCGGGCCATGCCCGCGAAAAATCGCGGGCATGGACTGTTTGGTCCCGTTCCCACAGTTAAAGCAACGATGTCCGCTTTTCCTTTTAGTTGCCGCTTCAAGCGCATTTAAGACTTTGAACAGGCTCTCAGGCGATACGCAGCGGGTAGCTCAATAAGGTGAAATGCAGCAGGTTGACCAGCCCATGCAGGGCGATTGCCAGGCTCAGCCGGCCGCTTACCTGCATGATCACGCCATAACCCAAGCCCGCCACAGCGGCCACGACTGCAAAGGTCGGGCTGAAGGGAATGTGCACGGCGCCGAACAGCGCTGCCGTCAGCAGCAGCCCCGGCCACACGCCCAGCCAGCGAACCAGGCGTGGCTGCAGCAGGCCGCGAAACAGCAGTTCTTCGGCCAGTACCGCGACGGCCAGATTGATCGCCAGCCAGGCGCCGAGCATATCCGGCCATTTCGGCTGCCAGGCGACCACGCCCAGCAGCACTGCCAGGCCCGGCACCGCCAGCAGCGTGATGATGAATGTTGGTGCGATCCAGGCGGGCCTTTGCTGCGGTTTCGGCGGCAAGCCCAGCCACCAGGCGAGTAGGGTGCAGCCCACCAGCAGCTTGTCCCATGACAGCCTCAGCAGGTAAGGCGCTGCATCGGCGCTGATGCGCTGCGGCTGGGCAATTTCCCAGGGCCGAAAGCCGGGCAGCAGGTGGGCTGCCAGCAGCACGCTGGCGACCACCACCAACACGCTCCACAGCCATTGAGGCAAGCATGCCGGTGCCAGTACCAGCGCGATGAACAGGCAGGCGCAAAGGAAACCGATGGGCTGGATGTAGCCCATGAGCGCACCCGCCAATAGCGGGCAGCCGGGCAATAACAGGCGGGGTAATAACGGCATTGCGCCTCCGGGGTGGAGGCGCAGTCTACAGGGCGGCGGGATCAGTTTGTGCAGGCGTGATCAGCGATCTTGCGCATCCTTGGCGGTCTGCTCGACTTCGCGTTCGTGGATGCGCTTGAGCTGCTCATCACTGAGCGGCAGCTTCTTGGCGCTGTCGCGCAACATCAGCAGGCCACCGACGATGGAGCCGATCGCCAGAATCAGGACCAACCAGGCATACCAGGGCATGTGCGACTCCTTCTATCAAGTGATGGACCTCGCCTCGATAAACGCATCGAGGCCCTGTTCTGAAGACCGCCCGTCGATTCGCTTGGTTCAGGTTAACGCGCCGCTCAGCGGCGTACCTGCTTGAGCGTTTCGGCGATCATGAATGCCAGTTCCAGGGACTGGTCGGCGTTCATCCGCGGGTCGCAGTGGGTGTGATAACGATCCGACAGGCCGGCCTCGGTGATCGGCTTGGCGCCGCCGATGCACTCGGTCACGTCCTGGCCGGTCATCTCGATATGGATGCCGCCGGCATAGCTGCCCTCGGCGTGGTGCACGGCGAAGAACTGCCGTACCTCGGCGAGGATCTGCGCGAAATCTCGGGTCTTGTAGCCACTCGACGCCTTGATGGTGTTGCCGTGCATCGGGTCGCTGCTCCACAGCACCTGGCGGCCTTCGCGCTGCACGATGCGGATCAGCCGCGGCAGGCCTGCCTCGACCTTGTCGGCACCCATGCGCACGATCAGGTTGAGGCGCCCTGGGTCGTTGTCCGGATTGAGGATGTCGATCAGGCGGATCAGGTCCTCGTCGGTCATGCTCGGGCCAACCTTGACACCGATCGGGTTGCCCACGCCGCGCAGGAATTCGACATGGGCGCCGTCCACCTGGCGAGTGCGATCACCGATCCACAGCATGTGCGCCGAGCAGTCGTAGAAACCGCCGGTGAGGCTGTCGCGGCGCACGAAGGCTTCTTCGTAGTTGAGCAGCAGCGCTTCGTGGGCGGTGAAAAAGCTGGTCTCGCGTACCTGGGCCGCGCTGTCCATGCCGCAGGCGCGCATGAAGGCCAGGGTTTCGTCGATGCGATCGGCCAGTTGGTGGTACTTGTGGGCCAGCGCCGAGTTGGCGATGAAGTCCAGGTTCCACTGATGCACCTGATGCAGGTCGGCAAAGCCGCCTTGGGCGAAGGCGCGCAGCAGGTTCAGCGAAGCGGTGGACTGGTGGTAAGCCTGCAGCAGGCGCTGCGGGTCCGGCGCACGGCTGGCCGCGTCGAAGCCGATGCCGTTGACGATATCGCCGCGGTAGGCGGGCAGGGTGACGCCGTCGAGGGTCTCGTCATTGGCCGAGCGCGGTTTGGCGAACTGACCTGCCATGCGTCCGACCTTCACCACCGGGCAACCGGCGGCAAAGGTCATCACGATGGCCATCTGCAGCAGCACCTTGAAAGTGTCGCGGATCTTCGCGGCGCTGAATTCGGCGAAGCTCTCGGCACAGTCGCCACCCTGCAGGAGGAACGCGCGGCCCTGGGTAACCTCGGCGAACTGCTTGCGCAGCTCGCGTGCCTCGCCGGCGAACACCAGGGGCGGAAAGCTGGCCAGGGTCTGCTCGACCTGGGCGAGTTTCGTGGCGTCCGGGTACTGAGGTTGTTGCTGGATGGGGTGGCTTCTCCAGCTGTCGGGGCTCCAGGGCTGACTCATGGCGGCTTCTCTCGTTGGCGATTGGCCATGGTAACCGATCACCGTGCCTGGCCGAGCATGCCGCCCGGCAAAACCGCGGCATTTAGCGCGTGACCTGAGCGCACCCCATCACCGACAATCGCCCTCTAGCCCGGCCCGAGCCGGGGAACGCGACGGTGGAGAATCTGCGCATGCCTGGCTTGCCTCCGGTGGAGGAGATGAAGGACGAAGTGGTGCTGGCCGAGGTGCATGACGCCTTCGGGGTGATCCGTGTGGTGGAGATCGGTGAGTACCGGTTTCTCGAGTTCGGCGAGGCGATCGAGCAGAGCTGCGTGTTCATCGCCGATCCCAGCTGGCTGGAATACGACTACACCCGTGCGATGTTCGTCGGTGCGCTGTGCCATGAGGCACCGGAAAGCGCGTTGTTCCTGGGGCTGGGTGCCGGCACCCTGACCCAGGCCTGCCTGCGCTTCCTGCCGCTCGACGATGTCGAAACCATCGAGCTGCGTCCTGACGTGCCGCGCCTGGCCATGCAGTACCTGGGTCTGGAAGACGATCCGCGCCTGACGGTGCGCATCGGCGACGCCATGCAGTTGCTGCCCAGCGCGGAAACCGCGGATCTGATCTTCGTCGATCTGTATACCGATACCGGCCCCGGTGTCGGCCATCTGGCCTGGCGCTTTCTCGACGACTGCCGGGCCAAGCTCAACCCAGGTGGCTGGCTGATCATCAACCAGTGGGCCGGCGATGACGGTAAACCGCTGGGCGCCGCGCTGCTGCGCGGCCTTTATCACCGCCATTACTGGGAGTGCCCGGTGGTGGAGGGCAACGTGGTGGTGCTGGTGCCGGCCGAGCTGGATCAGACGTTCGACCGCGAAGCGGTGAGCCAGCGCGCCCAGGCCCTGCAGGCACAACTCGGCTATTCGCTGCAGCCGTTGATCGACGCCATTCGGATGGCGAGCTAGGGGCTGTTCACGATCTCATGCTCGTGAAGCTGCAACTGCAAGGCAGAGGCGGTCGCCCAGCAATTGCGTGGGAGCGGCTTTAGCCGCGAGTTTTTATCAATGTAAGTAAAGAGCTCGGGGCTAAAGCCCCTTCCACTAAACCACGCATTCACCGTCTGCTTTTGCCACACTTGGCTGCCAGAATCGGCGAGCCTGGGCTGAGAGATTATGAATAGGTTCCAAGGTCGCCTCAGCCGCGGCAGGAATTAACCGCTACCGACGCTGTCCTTTTAGAGCCTCGCCGGCTCTGTGCCCCTCCTGACCCTGCGAACCCTGAAGCCCTCGCGACGGAGCCCTGTCATGACCGAACAAGACCTTCCCACGGTGTATCGCGCCTATATCGACTGCCTCAATCGGCAGGACTGGGCGAGCCTCGGGCAGTTCGTGCAGGACGATGTGGTGCATAACGGCCGGCGCGTGGGGTTGGGCGGTTATCGTGAAATGCTCGAGCGCGATTACCAGGACATTCCCGATCTGCAGTTCAACATCCGCCTGCTGACCTGCGAGGAGTCGATGATCGCCTGCCGCCTGGATTTTCACTGCACCCCGAAAGGCCGCTTTCTCGACGTGCCGGTCAATGGCCGCAAGGTGGCCTTCAGCGAAAACGTGTTCTACGCCTTTCGCGACGGCAAGGTTGCCGAGGTCTGGTCAGTCGTCGACAAGGCCGCTATCGAATCGCAGCTCACCAGCAGAGCCTGACCGTTCGATCAGAACGCAAGCGCCTGCGACATAGCGTCGCGAGCCGCTGATGCGTGCGCCTGACCCCATTTTATTGTGTGAAAAAGCGCACACGTCTGTATGAATTCCGGTATAGTACGCGCCGGCCAATTCATGGCCACGTTCAAGTAGTGCAACTCGCCCGGAAGCTTTCCGGCAGCCAGTCCGCCAAGCGGGCTATCTTGACGATTCACTTTCCACCACGTTTTCGCAAATCCCCGCCGACCAGGCTGCCAGGGTGACCCACAAGGTCCTACATGGCATGCGCAGCTTTGGAACATGGGCCTTTGCGGATGCACTCAGAGGCAGACCCATGACCCAGGAAATCGGCGGCTTCGCCGCACTCGGACTTCATTCCAATATTCTCGCCGCGCTGACCGCCGTCGGTTACGAAGAGCCGTCGCCCATTCAGTCGCAAGCCATTCCGGTGATCCTCTCCGGCCAGGACATGATCGGCCAGGCGCAGACCGGTACCGGCAAGACCGCCGCATTCGCCTTGCCGATCCTGTCGAAGATCGACCCGGCCAAGCGTGAGCCCCAGGCGCTGATTCTCGCCCCGACCCGCGAGCTCGCTCTGCAGGTTGCCACGGCGTTCGAAACCTATTCCAAGCAGATGCCTGGCCTGAACGTGGTCGCCGTTTACGGTGGCGCGCCGATGGGCCCGCAGCTCAAAGCCATTCGCCAGGGCGCACAGGTCATCGTCGCCACCCCGGGCCGCCTGGTCGATCACCTGCGTCGCGACGAGAAAGTACTGTCGACCATTCAGTATCTGGTACTCGACGAAGCCGACGAAATGCTCAAGCTGGGCTTCATGGACGACCTCGAAGTGATCTTCGAGGCCATGCCGGAAAGCCGCCAGAGCGTGCTGTTCTCCGCGACCCTGCCGCACTCGATCCGCGCCATCGCCGAGAAGCACCTGCGCGAGCCGCAGCACATCAAGATCGCTGCCAAGACCCAGACCGTCTCGCGCATCGAGCAGGCACACCTGATGATCCACGCCGATCAGAAGACCAACGCCGTGCTGCGTCTGCTGGAAGTCGAGGAATTCGACGCGCTGATCGCCTTCGTGCGCACCAAGCAGGCTACCCTGGACCTGGCCGCTGCGCTGGAAGCCAAGGGCTTCAAGGCTGCTGCGTTGAATGGCGACATCGCCCAGAACCAGCGTGAGCGCGTCATCGAGTCACTCAAGGATGGCCGTCTGGACATCGTCGTGGCTACCGACGTCGCTGCCCGTGGTATCGACGTGCCGCGCATCACCCACGTGTTCAACGTCGACATGCCGTACGACCCCGAGTCCTACGTGCACCGTATCGGTCGTACCGGCCGTGCCGGTCGCGATGGCCGTGCGCTGCTGCTGGTGACCCCGCGTGAACGCCGCATGCTGCAGGTGATCGAGCGCGTCACCGGCCAGAAGGTTGGCGAGGTCAAGCTGCCCAACGCCCAGCAGGTGCTGGATGCGCGCATCAAGAAGCTCACCAACAGCCTGGCGCCGCTGGTTGCCGACGCCGAAGCCAGCCATGGCGATCTGCTCGACCGCCTGACCGCCGACATCGGTTGCAGCCCGCGTGCCCTGGCCGCTGCGCTGCTGAAGAAGGCCACCAATGGCCAAGCCCTGGATCTGGCCAGCGTCGAGCGCGAGCAGCCGCTGGTGCCGGGCGTCGGTGGCGCACCCCGCGAGCGTCGTGAGCGTGATGGCGAGCGCAGCGGTGAGCCGCGTGAGCGTCGTGCGCCGATGCCGCTGGCCGAAGGCCGTGCACGCTGCCGCACCGCGCTGGGCGCCCGTGATGGCATCGCTGCCAAGAACCTGCTGGGCGCGATCCTCAACGAGGGTGGCCTGGCCCGTGAAGCCATCGGTCGTATCCAGATCCGCGAGAGCTTCAGCCTGGTGGAGCTGCCGGAAGAAGGCCTGGAGCGCCTGCTCGGCAAGCTCAAGGACACTCGGGTTGCCGGCAAGCCGCTGAAGCTGCGTCGTTATCGCGAAGATTGATCGGTTCGTTCAGCACTGATTCGGGGGAGCCAATGGCTCCCCCGAGTCGTTTCTGGGACCTGCAATGTCGTTCGCCAGGCCCGGAGGCGGCAATCGCCCCTAGGACGAACCTGCCAGCGGCTCTACAATCGGCCGTCCTCGTTTTCGTGATGCCTTGAATGCCTACCTGTCTTGTCCATGGCCTGCCGTATCAGGCCGATCCTGCCGTGTATTTCCAGGCGGTACGCCACGCGCCCGGTGCGATGTTGCTGGATGCCGGCCGGCCGGTGGCCGCCCGTGGGCGCTTCGATCTGCTCAGCGCCTGGCCGCTGGCCGAGCTGGCGCCGGGGCAGGGCGAGTCGGGCGCCGCGTTCTTCGCGCGCCTGCGTGAGCAGCTCGCGGCACTCGGGCTTGCCGAAATGCCACCAGGTGTCGAGCTGCCGTTCGCCGGCGGCCTGCTCGGTTACCTGGCCTACGATTTCGGTCGCCGTATCGAAGCGCTGCCTGAGCAGGCCCGTGATGACCTGGGCTTTGGCGACGCAGTATTCGGCCTGTATGGATGGGCGCTGATCAGCGACCATCAGGCGCGTACCAGCCAGTTGGTGTTCCACCCCGCGTTGCCAGCGGCCGAGCAGGCGCGCCTGCTGGCGTTGTTCGAGCAGCCGTCGGGCGAGCCCCAGGAGCAGGCGCCCTTCGCGTTGCTGGCGCCGTTTCGGGCGAATATCGACCAGCAACGCTACGCCGAGGCCATCGGCCGTATCCAGACCTACATCGCCTCGGGTGACTGCTATCAGGTCAACTATGCGCAGCGTTTCCAGGCGCCTTATCAGGGCGATGCCTGGCAGGCCTATGGCGCGTTGCGGGCGGCTTGCCCGACGCCTTTCTCCGGTTACCTGAGCCTGCCGGATGGCGGCGCCTTGCTCAGCCTGTCGCCCGAGCGCTTCATGCGTGTCAGTGGCGGGCAGGTGGAGACGCGGCCAATCAAGGGCACCCAGCCGCGCGGGCGCGACGAAAGGGAGGATGCGCACAACGCCCAGGTGCTGCTCGCCAGCCCCAAAGACCGCGCCGAGAACCTGATGATCGTCGATCTGCTGCGCAACGACCTGGGGCGCACCTGCCGCATCGGCTCGGTGCGCGTGCCCGAGCTGTTCGCGCTGGAAAGCTACCCGAACGTACATCATCTGGTCAGCGCGGTGACCGGTGAGCTGGCCGTCGACAAGGATGCGCTGGACCTGCTGCTGGGCGCCTTCCCGGGCGGTTCCATCACCGGTGCGCCGAAGATCCGTGCGATGCAGATCATCGACGAACTCGAGCCGACACGCCGCGGCCCCTACTGCGGTTCGCTGCTGTACCTGGACGTGCGCGGCGAGATGGACAGCTCCATCGCCATTCGCAGCCTGCTGGCCAAGGACGGCGTGATCAGTTGCTGGGGCGGTGGCGGTATCGTCGCTGACTCGGCCTGGCAGGCCGAGTATCAGGAGTCGGTCACCAAGGTACAGGTGCTGCTCAGTACGCTGGAACGCTTGTCTTAGAGCCTGTTCAAAGTCTTCAAGCCGAGGTTCGGCGATTTGGCAGCCAAGTGGCGGGAACGGCGATCGTTCCCATAGGATGCACTGGTTATTGGCTGTGGGAGCGGGCCATGCCCGCGATTTTTTCGCGCGCATGGCGCGCTCCCACAGGTAAATCAATGACGTCCGCTTTTTGGCCGATTCATGGGCGTAAAGGCCGTGAAGAGGTTTAGCCGAAGCGGTAGATGTCCATGCCCAGCGCGCCCAAGGTGAACCCCTGGTGCTCGATGGCAAAGGTCCCGCCGGCACCGCGGGCGAAGAACAGCGGTAGCAGGTGCTCTTCGCTGGGGTGGTTGCGCCGCGCGTGGGGCGCCTGGCGGCGGTAGTCGAGCAGTGCAGTCAGGTCGTCTTCGCGTAGGCGTTCGACCATCCAGTCGCGAAACTCCAGCGCCCATGGCGCCGCTTGGTCGCCGGTGGCGCGCCAGTCGAGTTCGCCCAGGTTGTGGGTGATGCTGCCCGAGCCGATCAACAGCACGTTCTGCCCGCGCAGCGCGGCCAGCGCTTCGCCTACCCGGACTTGCAGGCCCGGATCCTGGCGGCTGGGCAAGGAAACCTGCACCACCGGAATATCGGCCTCGGGGTAGAGCAGCGACAGTGGAACCCAGCTGCCATGGTCGAAGGGCCGGTGCTCATCGACCTGCGCGTCCAGGCCGGACGCCCGCAGGCGTTGCACGATGGACTCGGCCAGTTTTGGATTGCCGGGCGCCGGGTACTGCACCTGATAGAGTTCGGCAGGGAAGCCGCCGAAGTCGTGCCAGGTTTCCGGCCTGGTGCTACCCATCACCCGCAACGCGTCGCTTTCCCAGTGGGCCGACACCACGACGATCGCATCTGGGCGCACTAATTCGGAGGCGAGCCGGGCCAAGGCAGGGCCGCTGGCGCCAGGTTGCAGGGCGAGCATGGGGGAGCCATGGGAAATGAACAGGCTAGGTTGCATGATGTTCTCCTGATGATGTCGTGATGATCTATCAGTCAAGTTGTCCTAACAACAGCTAAAGTCTGCTCGGTGTTATCTGTTTTATTGATCGCTTATGGAGACGACATGCAGGAATCATTCTGGCTGCAACGCTGGCACGCCAATCAGATCGGCTTTCACGCTCGGCAGGTCAATGGCTTGCTACAGCGCCACTGGCCCGCAGTGGCCGGTAGCAGCGAAGCATCGGTGCTGGTGCCGCTATGCGGCAAGAGCCTGGACCTCGCCTGGCTGGCGGCGCGCGGGCATCGGGTGGTGGGTGTTGAATTGGCCGAGGTGGCGGTCGCGGCATTCTTCGCCGAGCAGGGTGTGCAGCCGACGATTACCAGCGAAGGCGCCTTCAAGGTCTATCGCCATGGCCGTGTCGAGTTGTTCTGTGGCGATTTCTTCGCGCTGCAAGCGCGGCATTTGCCCGGCTGTACGCTGTTCTACGACCGTGCGGCATTGATCGCGCTGCCGGCCGAGCTGCGTGAGCGCTACGTGCGGCATTTGCAGCAGGTTCTGCTGCCTGGAAGCGGCGGCTTGCTGGTGACCCTGGATTACGACCAGACGCTGATGGATGGGCCGCCATTCTCGGTGCCCGATGCCGAGGTGCGCGGCTGGAGCGGCAAGATATGGGAAAGCGAGTTGCTGGAAAGCCAGGATGCCCTGGAGGACCGGTTCAGGGCCCGTGGCCTCTCTCGCATGGATGAGCGGGCCTACAACCTGCGCCTGCTCTGAGAACCTGTTCAAAGTCTGCTGCGCGTCGGCACTGCGGCGTTAAAAACAGGCTGGATTGCCAGCCCAGTCGCACTGCTCATTTACAGCTCGTAAAGTCGGGCGCGACTCCGACCGGTCCTCGCCTGTTTTTGCGGGGGCGCCTAGCCCTTGCATTGCTCTAGCTCGCGAGACTTTGAACAGGCTCTGAGGCGAATCGCGGGCATGAAAAAGGCGACCCGAGGGTCGCCTTTTTCATCGTGTTGCGATCAGGCCATGCGGCGCAGGGCTTCGATGCGCTCTTCCAGCGGCGGGTGGGTCATCAGCAGGCCCGCCAGGCCGTTCTTCAGGCCACCGTTGATGCCAAAGGCGGTCAGGCTGTCGGGCATCTGCACCGGTACGCCCTGTTCGGCACGCAGGCGTTGCAGGGCGGCGATCATCGCGCCCTTGCCGGCCAGTCGCGCACCGGCTTCGTCGGCCTTGTACTCACGTTTGCGCGAGAACCACATGACGATGATGCTGGCCAGGATACCCAGCACCAGTTCGGCGAAGATGGTTGCCACGAAGTAACCGATGCCGTGGCCGTCTTCGTTCTTGAGGATCGCCTTGTCGACGAAGTTACCGAAGATGCGCGCGAAGAACATCACGAAGGTGTTCACCACGCCCTGGATCAGTGCCAGGGTGACCATGTCGCCATTGGCCACGTGGCCGATCTCGTGGGCCAGCACGGCGCGCACTTCATCGGGGGAGAAACGCTCGAGCAGGCCCTGGCTGACGGCGACCAGTGCGTCGTTCTTGTTCCAGCCGGTGGCGAAAGCGTTGGATTCGTAGGCAGGGAAGATACCCACCTCGGGCATCTTGATACCGGCATCGCGCGACAGTTCTTCGACGGTCTGCAGCAGCCACTGCTCGTGGCGGGTGCGCGGCTGGGTGATGATTTCGGTACCGGTGCTCATCTTCGCCATCCACTTGGACAGGAAGAGCGAGACCAGCGAGCCGGCAAAACCAAAGACGGCGCAGAAGATCAGCAGGCTGCCGTGGTTCTGGCCGGTGAAGCGATCAACCCCCAGCAGTTTGAGGGTGATGCTGGCGATAACCAGCACCGCCAAGTTGGTAGCCAGGAACAACATAATGCGCATCATGGTGTGAAACGACTCCTCACGGGAAAGACAGGCTCGGTACGGCGGCTATATAAGGGCGCGCCCTGTGGTGATTCAACCGAGTCACTATTTCAAACTGTGTCGCCCGGTGCGGCGGTGCAAGACGACCGCGTGTGGGCGCCAATGCTTAGATGGGCTTTTTCACGTTTATTTCAATTACCGCGGAGAAAATCCGCCGATATCGCGACGCCTTTGGCAGATTGATCACGCTCACTATGGCTGGACAGCGCGCTGTTCGAAGAGCTGACGAGTCAGCCGCGCAATCCGTTCACCATGTTGCTGGGCGAGTGCCTCACGCAATTGGAAGGCCAGGGTCGCCTGTACCCTATCCACCGCGGGGGGCAATGCCTCGCCCTCGGTGATTGCCCGGGGAATGCCCCGCGACAGACGCAGGAAACCCTTTTCGCTGAGCACCGCCTGGTCGAGCGCGTCGTAGCCGATGGTGGACTCGTAGCGCAGGTAACCTTCTTCTGCCAGCCACAGCAGCGCACCCAGGCACGCCTGATGACGTTTGCTGGGCAGGCCGAACTCATCCGGCTCCTCGCGGCCGATCAGGTCTTCCACGTACAGCGGAACCTTGCGTGGGAACGCCTGATAGAGCATCAGCAAACCGCTGGCGGCATCCTTGTAGAAGTCGTCTATCTGCAGGTCCATGTTCACAGAGCCCGTGCCAGGAGCCAGGTGGGCAACCAGGGCAGCAGACGGCCGATCACCGCCCATGGCCAACCCGGAACGTACGCGCTACGGCTGCGCTTGCCGATATGGCGTGCGATCAGTCTGGCACCTTGTTCGACATCGATCAGGAACGGTCGTGGGCCGCTGTCCTGGTTGATCGGGGTGTCGATGTAGCCTGGCAGGATGGTAGTGGTGGCGATGCCGCTGCCATGCAGTTCCAGGTCCATTGACTGCATGTGGCTGATCAGCCCGGCCTTGCTCGCCGAATAGCCGGCGCTGGCGGGCAGGCCACGTTTGCCGGCGACAGAGGCGATGGCCACCAGGTGGCCATGACCCTGTCGGCGGAACAGTTCGGTGGCGGCGTCGAGGCACGCGATGGCGCCGATCAGGTTGGTTTCCAGGGTTTGCCGGTAGCGCTGGAAATGACCGCCGCCGGCTCTGCCGGCAAAACCGACGCCGGCATTGGCGATCACCCCGTCGAGGCCACCGAGGGCCTCGCTGGCGCGCGCCACGGCTGACTGGCAGGCTGCGTAATCGGTGACGTCCAGTTGCAACACGACGATGCTGCGGCCATGGGCCTGACGCAGTTCGCCAGCCAGTAGCTGGAGACTGTCCTCGCGACGCGCGGCGAGTGCCAGGTGGTAGCCCTGGCTGGCCAACTGGCGGGCCAGGGCCTCGCCGATGCCGGAGCTGGCGCCGGTAAGCAGGTAGCGTCTGGCCTCGGCCATGGGCACATTCCTTTTATTGGCGATAGGTCTTCAGGAAGCTGCCGATACGACCGATCGCCTGTTCCAGGTCGTCGACGCGGGGCAGGGTGACCACGCGGAAGTGATCCGGCCACGGCCAGTTGAAGGCGGTGCCCTGAACGACCAGCAGCTTCTCGGAGAGCAGCAGGTCGAGAACGAACTTCTCGTCGTTGTGGATCGGGCAGACCTTGGGATCGATCTTCGGGAAGGCATACAGCGCGCCCATCGGCTTGACGCAGCTGACGCCGGGAATGTCGTTGAGCAGCTCCCAGGTGCGGTTACGCTGTTCCAGCAGGCGGCCTTGCGGCAACACCAGGTCATTGATGCTCTGGTAGCCGCCCAGTGCGGTCTGGATCGCGTGCTGGCTCGGCACGTTGGCACACAGGCGCATGTTGGCCAGGATGTCGAGGCCCTCGATGTAGCTTTTCGCGTTGTGCTTGGGGCCGGAAATGATCACCCAGCCGGAGCGGAAGCCAGCCACGCGGTAGGACTTGGACAGGCCGTTGAAGGTCAGGCACAGCACGTCCGGCGCCAGGGAGGCGGTGGAGATGTGCTGGGCTTCGTCATAAAGAATCTTGTCGTAGATTTCGTCGGAGAAGATCACCAGGTTGTGCTGGCGGGCCAGTTCGACGATATCCAGCAGCACCTCGCGCGAATACACGGCGCCGGTAGGATTATTCGGGTTGATCAGCACCAGCGCCTTGGTGTTCGGGGTGATCTTGGCGCGCATGTCGGCGATGTCCGGGAACCAGCCGGCCTGCTCGTCGCACAGGTAATGCACCGGCTTGCCGCCGGAGAGCGCCACGGCGGCGGTCCACAGCGGGTAGTCGGGCGCCGGGATCAGCACTTCGTCACCGTTGTTGAGCAGGGCCTGCATGGCCATGACGATCAGCTCGGACACGCCGTTGCCCAGGTAGATGTCCTCGATGCCGACGCCTTCGATCTGCTTCTGCTGGCAGTACTGCATCACCGCCTTGCGCGCGCTGAACAAACCCTTGGAATCGCTGTAACCTTGCGCCGTGGGCAGGTTGCGAATCACGTCCTGGAGAATTTCCTCGGGGGCTTCGAAACCGAATGGCGCGGGGTTGCCGATGTTCAGCTTGAGGATGCGCTGGCCTTCTTCTTCCAGGCGCTTGGCGTGCTTGAGCACCGGGCCGCGAATGTCGTAGCAGACGTTGGCGAGCTTGTTGGATTTGCTGACCTGCATGGTGAAAAATCCCGAATCGAAGAAAGGCGGCCTCTAATGGGCCGAGGCGGCGGCGAGCCGTGGCGGGTTGAGGTGTCGAATCATACGTGTCAGCCTGAGTCGGGCAAAGATACAGATAGGGCTTTTTTATCCCGAGGAGAACGGCCTGTGAGCAAGCTCGAAAAACCACTGGAAACCTGGCGCGAGGAGCTGACGGACGCGCAGTTCAACGTCTGCCGCCTGGGCGGCACCGAACGGCCGTTCACCGGTGAGTACCACGACAGCAAGGTGCCGGGTGTCTATGAGTGCGTGTGCTGCGGCACGCCGCTGTTCGACTCGGACGCCAAGTTCGACTCCGGCTGCGGCTGGCCGAGTTATTTCCAGCCGCTCGACGACCAGGTGATCACCGAGCTGGACGACTTCAGTCACGGCATGCACCGCATCGAAGTGCGCTGCAGCAACTGCGATGCGCACCTGGGGCATGTATTCCCCGATGGCCCGCGGCCGACCGGGTTGCGTTACTGCATCAACTCGGTATCGCTCAAGCATGTGCCCTACGCGGCACAAAGATAGATTCCCCCTATCAGGCTCGCTAGTGGCGGGCCTATTTTTCGATGAATTGAATTGTGTGCAATTGAATTGCTGGCTACTCTTTTCGCTTTGCCCGATCAGAAGAGCGCTGACGCCATGAGCCAAGACCTGCTGGCCATCCCCTGCACCACCATCACGGGCGAACAGAAACGCCTGGGCGATTTCGGCGCCAAGGCCATTCTGGTCGTCAACACCGCCAGCCAATGTGGCTTCACCCCGCAATACCAGGGGCTCGAAGCGCTCTGGAAGCAATACCGCGACAAAGGCCTGGTGGTGCTGGGCTTTCCTTGCAACCAGTTCGGCAAACAGGAGCCGGGTGACGAACAGGCCATCTCCAGTTTCTGCGAGCTGAATTTCGGGGTGAGTTTTCCGCTGTTTCGCAAGGTGGAGGTCAACGGCCCGGCGGCGCATCCGCTGTTCGTGCAGCTCAAGCGCCAGGCGCCGGGTTTGCTCGGCACGCAACGGATAAAGTGGAATTTCACCAAGTTCCTGATCAGCGGTGACGGTCGCGAGGTCACGCGCTACGCACCGACCACCAGGCCTGATGCGCTGCAAGCGGCGATCGACGCGCTTACCAATGGATGACCTGAAGCTCGACCGCCAACTGTGCTTCAAGCTCTACGCGGCGTCCCGCCAGGTGGTACGTGCCTACAAGCCGATGCTCGACGGCTTGCAGCTGACCTATCCGCAATACCTGGTGATGCTGGTGCTGTGGGAGTGGGACGAGTCGGCGCCTGCGCAGCCGACGGTCAAGGCGCTGGGCGAGCGCCTGCTGCTTGATTCCGGCACCCTGACGCCCCTGCTCAAACGGCTGCAATCGGCTGGGCTGGTGGAGCGTCGGCGCAGCGCCGCGGATGAGCGCGAAATGCACCTGTGCCTCAGCGAGCAGGGGCGTGCGCTACGCCGTCGTGTGCCGATGCTGAAGCAGCAACTGCTGTGCGAGCACGGCGTCGATACCAGGCAGTTGGAGCCGTTGCGCAGCCAGCTCGACGCACTGTCGCAGCGCCTGGGCGAACGATTGCCCGGCTAGAAGAAGGCTGCTCGTGGTTCAGGCGGGCAGCCACTGGTCGAGCAGGGCGAGCAGCTCTTCACGACGGAAGGGCTTGGCCAGGTAATCGTTCATGCCCGCAGCCAGGCACCGCTGGCGCTCGTCCGACAGGGCATTGGCGGTCAGCGCGATGATCGGCAGGTGCTGCCAGGTCGGGTTTTCCCGAATGCGACGGCTGGCCTCGTAGCCATCCATGACCGGCATGTTGCAGTCCATCAATACCAGCGCGAACGCTTCTTCCTGTAGCCGATCCAGGGCCTGCTGGCCGTTGTTGGCCAGCACCACGTCGAGCCCTTGTTTGGCCAGCATGCCCTTGGCTACTAGCTGGTTGACCGGATTGTCCTCGACCAGCAGCACACGCGCCGCTTTACGATTCGTGGCGATCGGCATGGCAGCAGCGGCGCGTTCCTCGGCCGGGCGCTGCAGCGCGTGATTCAGTGCCTGCAGCAGGTGCTGTCGGGTCAATGGCCTGGCGACCTGTTCCAGCGGCGCGAGCGCAGCGGCCTGCCGGCTATCGAGGAAGCTGCCATAGGCGGTGACCAGGATGACCGGCGTCGCCGTTTGCTCGCGTAGTTTTTTCATGCAGGTGGGGCAGTCGCTGATCAGCACGTCGGCGTCGAGCACCTCGACCTCTTCGGCGCTGTCGAGGCGGCGGTAGCTCAGCCCCCAATTGCCGATCAGCAGCGGTAACAGCTCGGCCAGGCCGGTTTCGGCGCCACAGATCGCCAGCACGCCTCCGCTCAGCTGTGGCGCAGGTGGCGCGGCCTCCAGGCTGGGCAGCGGCAAAATCGCGCTGAAGCGACTGCCGCTACCCGGCGTGGACCGCAGCTCCAGCGTGCCGTCCATTGTCTCGCACAGGCGGCGCGTCAGCGCCAGGCCGAGCCCGGTGCCGCCGAACTGCCGGGTGATGTTGGCGCCGGCCTGGGTGAACGGCTGGAAGATGCGCGCCTGGGCATCCTCGGCGATACCGATGCCGGTGTCGCAGACCCCGATACGAATGCGTTCGCCTTCGGCGCCGATACGAATGTCGACACGGCCTTCGCGGGTGAATTTCAAGGCGTTGGACAGCAGGTTGCTGACGATCTGCCGGACCCGCGTCGGGTCGCCGAGCACCTGGGCCGGCAGCCGGGGATCGATCAGGCAGGTCAGCTCCACGCCGGCCTGGGCGTTTTGCGACAGCAGGCTGGCGGTGCCTTCCACCAGCGCGCCGAGGTCGAAGGCGATACGTTCCAGTTCCAGTTGGCCGGCCTCGAATTTCGACAGGTCGAGAATGTCGTTGAGCAGGTCGACCAGGACCTTGCCGGAGTCGTGGGCGATGGACAGTTGCTGGCGCTGTTCGCTGTTCAACGGTCCTTCCAGCGACAGGGCGAGCATGCCCAGCAGGCCGTTGAGCGGCGTGCGGATTTCGTGGCTCATGTTGGCCAGGAAGATCGAGCGCGCCTGAGCCATGGCCAGGGCGTCGCGGCGGGCCTGTTCCAGCTCGTCGTTGGAGCGGCTGAGGCGGCTGTTGGCGGCCTTCAGCTCGACGGTGCGGGCAGAGACGATGGCTTCCAGTTCGCCCAGGTAGTCGGTGAGGCGGTCTTCGGCGGTGCGTCGTTGCTCGATCTCGGTGGCGATGCTGGCGAACTGGCGATTGGCGACCTTGACCAGCACGCCGATCTCGTCGCGCTGATGACCGGGCGGGCAGGGCAACGGCGTGCGGTCGGGTGTGCGCAGGTCGCGGCCGGCGAGCGCCTGGATCACCTGGGTGAGCGGCTTGGTGAGCATGAAGTAAAACAGCACCAGCAGGATCACCGACAGCAGCAGGCTGCGGGTGAAACCGTTGACCATGGTCAGTACCGAGCGCTTGAGAAAGTTGCTGCCGAAGGCGTAGGTGTCGATGTCGAGTTGCAGCATGCCGAGCTGTTCGTCCGGCGCGTGATCGACGGACAGCCGAGTCTCGAAATGGCGACTGCTGCCGAACAGGAAGTCGCTGAACAGCCGGTAGCGACTCTGCATGGACGGCTGAGTGGCGCTGGCCAGTACCTCGCCGTTGTTGTCGACGATGCGCGCGCCGATCACCGCGGGGGAGCGACGCAGGCCGACGACCAGCTCCTGGGCGAGTTCGGCATCGATGTTGTAGGCGATCCGCGCGGCAGGGTTGTGGCTGATCTCCATCAGCGCACGAATCTCGCGGTTGATGGCCGCGTCTTCACTGGCATAATCGACGCCGATCTGCACCAGGCTGAGCAATGCGCCCAGAATGAATGCGACGAGAACGGTAAGGCCGGCCTGCTTGAATGACAGTCGCTGTCTGAGTGGTATTTCCATATGGGGGCGCTGTCTCGTTCCGATCGCTGCCCAAGCATAGTCGATCTGGCCTGTTTTTCGGCACACCTGCCGCACAGACTGAATACTCGAGGAGCTATTAAGTGGATTCCCGTATTACCGATTTCCTGGCTCGCGCCGACAGCGTGCTGACCCGCCTCGAGCCGCTGCTGCCGGCTGTTCGCGAACCGCTGGACTGGACCGATACCCTGGCCGCGCGCTGGCAGCGTGAAGGCCGCTCGGGCTACCTGCAGGCGCTCAAGGTGAGCCTGGACATGAATCTCAGTGACCTTATCGGCGTCGATACCCAGCGCGAGCAACTGGCGCGCAATACCCGGCAGTTCGTGCAGGGCATGCCGGCCAACCACGCGCTGTTATGGGGCGCGCGCGGCACCGGCAAGTCGTCGCTGGTTCGCGCGCTGCTGGCCGAGCATGCTGGCGCCGGGCTGCGCTTGATCGAGATCGAGCGTGATCACCTGGCCGATTTGCCGCGGGTGGTCGAGCAACTGATGAAGTTGCCACAGCGCTTCATTCTGTTCTGCGACGACCTGTCGTTCGAAGCGGGCGAGGGCGATTACCGAGTGCTCAAGAGCGTGCTCGATGGCTCGCTGGAGCGCTCGCCGGAAAACGTCCTGCTGTACGCCACGTCCAACCGTCGGCACCTGGTGCCGGAACGCGAGAGCGACAACGCCAACACCAAGGTGGTCGACGGCGAGCTGCATCCGAACGAGGCCGTCGAGGACAAGATCGCACTGTCGGACCGCTTCGGTCTGTGGCTTTCGTTCTATCCCTTCACCCAGCAGCATTACCTCGACGTGGTACGCCACTGGATCGAGGTTCAGGCCGAGCAGGCCGGCCTGCAATGGCAGTGGAGCGAGGAGCTGGAAATACTCGCCGTGCGCTGGGCCACCGGGCGCGGCAATCGCAATGGCCGTTGTGCCTATCAGTTCGCCCGCCAGTGGGTCGGGCTGCAGCTACTGGAGACATCGCAATGATCGACTTGAGTCAAACCGGTTCCGGCCTGGACGGTTACGCCCTGCTGACCGCTCAGCTGGAAGCCTTGCTGTCCGGCGAGCGGGATTTCATCGCCAACGCGGCGCAGTTCAGTGCCTTCGTCTATCACGAGCTGGAAGGCCTCAATTGGGCCGGGTTCTACCTGGTCAAGGACGATGAGCTGGTGCTCGGCCCGTTCCAGGGCAAGGTGGCTTGCGTGCGCATCGCCTTCGGGCGCGGCGTGTGTGGCGCCGCCGCGGCGTCTGGGCAAACCCAGCGGGTCGAGGACGTGCATGCCTTCCCCGGCCATATCGCCTGTGACAGTGCGTCAAACAGCGAGCTGGTGGTGCCGTTGCTCAAGGATGGCCGGCTGATCGGCGTGCTGGATCTGGATAGCCCGCGGACGGGGCGCTTCAGCGAAGCGGACCAGCGTGGTATCGAAGGGCTGACCGCCGTGCTGCTGCGTGCCAGTGATTGCTAAAGGAGCAGTGAGGCCCGAGAGGCGCAGGCCTCTCAGTCGTACAGCGCCTTCTTCTTCCAGTCGCCGTCGTCTTCCATCGACTTCAGCCCTTCTGTCAACTCGCTGTCGGCATCGCCGGTGGGCGCCTGGGAGCTGACCAGCATCGCGTTGACGCGCGCGAGCTGCTTCTGGAACTGCGCCAGGGTCGCCTGGTAACGGGCGGTGTCGGCCTGCTTCTGCAGGAATTGCACGCCACGCTCCAGGGCCAGCCGGGCGTGCCCGTTCTGTTGCTGTTGCAGCGCCTGCTTGGCCTGGTTGCCGTACAGGTCTACATACAGCTGGACCAGCATGTGGCGAATCTCCTTGGTCCATTTCTTGGCTTCGTCGACAGGCAGCTGGCCGGTCTGCGCAAGCTTGCCGACCTGGCCGTGCAGCGCTTCCAACTGGGCGCGAACCTGGGTGGCCTTGGCGTCATCGGTGACGTGATAGGGCGCGTTGCGCACTGGAATGTCCGGGCCCATGGCGATCAGCTTGCGTAGCTCCTCGACCATGGTCGCGTAGGCACTGTCCTGTTTGTCGACTTCCAGGATGCGCTCGGCGAACTGCAACTGCAGGCCGCACAGCAACAGCTTGAGCTCTGGGGTCATGAATTGGCCGGCGAACCGTTCGTTGAGGTCGGCGATGCGCCGGTAGCGCTCGGCCAAGTCGGCTTTCAGGCGCGCCTTCTTGCGCTTGTTGTTTTCGGCCAGCTGATTCAGATAGGCCAGTAGCACCAACAGCGTGATACCGCCGATTATCGCCATGGTTATCACGAGCGAGGACATCGTCTCAACCTCTTCAAAGCCGTCGGGGCAGGGCGCAGCGACCCGTGAGGTGGCGCTGCCTGTCGATGCCAGTCATCTTACTCGCGTTCTGCCACCATTGCGCGGTTTGCGCGCGGCCCCGCGTGTTTGCTTGTCGCATTAAAGCAAGCATGCGCGGCTGGCACTCTGCCGATGGCCCCGGAATCAGATTGAAGTCGTTGATTTTAAAAATTTTTATATGAGCTGTTGACGAGTGTTGAAAGGCTCCCTAGAATGCGCGCCACTTCCACGGTAATGCTGAAAAGCACAGCGGGGAAGCCGGAAATTCCGGGCAACGTCCCCTTCGTCTAGTGGCCTAGGACACCGCCCTTTCACGGCGGTAACAGGGGTTCGAGTCCCCTAGGGGACGCCACTTCCAGAAGAAGTGGAGCAACAAAGATTGCGGGAATAGCTCAGTTGGTAGAGCACGACCTTGCCAAGGTCGGGGTCGCGAGTTCGAGTCTCGTTTCCCGCTCCAGGTTTCAGGTTCAGCGTGGCAGCTGAATCGTTGTAAAGAAGTTCCAGGTCCCCTTCGTCTAGTGGCCTAGGACACCGCCCTTTCACGGCGGTAACAGGGGTTCGAGTCCCCTAGGGGACGCCAATTTGTTGTAAATGCGGGAATAGCTCAGTTGGTAGAGCACGACCTTGCCAAGGTCGGGGTCGCGAGTTCGAGTCTCGTTTCCCGCTCCATATAAACGAAAACGCCGCTCAATCGAGCGGCGTTTTCGTATCTGCGTTTCGGCGCCGAACAAAGCCCGCCAGCATCACTGTTGCTGGCGGGCTTGTTCGTCAGTGGCGGCTGGTTGGTGCTGGCATGGCCAGCAGCTGCTTTTCCTGGTTCCAGTCGAACGGCTCGTCGTTCTCTTCGGCATAAAAGCGGCGCTCGTCGAGCTGCTGATACAGGTCGATCTCTTCGTCCGGCATGAAATGCAGGCAATCGCCGCCGAAGAACCACAGCAGGTCGCGCGGTACCAGGTGGGCGATCTGCGGGTAGCGCTGGAATATCTGGCTGATTAGTTCCTGGCCCAGGTACAGGCTGCGCTCCATATCCAACGGCAGCTCGGCGAGCAGCTCGTCGTAGCGCTCGAGGAAGTTGGCATGGCTGGCATCGAGGATCTGTTCGGCTTCACCCAAGGCGACCAGGATGGTGCGCAGGTGGTTGAGCAGGACGATGTGATGGTCGAGATGGGGATTGGCCATGTCCGGGTGATCCTGAAAGTAAAACGGGCGCCGGAGTATAAGGTCCATGGCGCCCGCTGTCGTCTCTGCCTTGCGATTACCTCACCTTGTCGTCGCTGGGCAGCAGTTCCTCCTTGCTGAAGTCGTCGACGTCGATTACCACGCGGCGGGCTTGCTCGGCACGTTGCAGCTGTTGGCCTTCCTCGGTGCTGAGCACACCGGCGGCGACCGCCGTTTCGATCTCGTTCTGCCCGGGCGTTTCACGTACTTGCCCAGCCTTGACGGCCTTGTGCAGTTTCTTCTGCAGTGGCGCCGCTTCCTGCAGCAGGTTGAAGGCGTGTTGCAGAGCACCGACCGGATCCTCGGGCGAGATGGGGCGGAAGCAGCCTTCGAGCACGGCCTCTAGCGCCGGATTGCCAGCATTCTGGCCAATGATCGCGGCGACTTGCGCGTCGAGTTGATCATCCGGGCCCTGGTGGCGGCGGCCGAAGGGGAATACCAGCACGCGCAAGGCGCTGCCCAGCAGGCGATTCGGGAAGTTGCTGAGCAGCTCGTCGATAGCGGTTTCGGCCTTGCCCAGGCTTTCTTCCAATGCCCAGTGCAGCAGCGGACGCACATGCTCCGGGTAATCCTGGTCGTGGTAACGTTTGAGCGCCGCGGAGGCCAGATACAGATGGCTGAGTACGTCGCCCAGGCGGGCTGACAGGCGCTCGCGGCGCTTCAACTCACCGCCCAGCAGCATCATGCTGAGGTCGGCGAGCATGGCGAAGGCGGCGCTCAGGCGATTGAGGGCGCGGAAGTAAGGGCGGCTGATGCGGTCGCCCGGCACCTTGCCGAGCAGGCCCAGGCTAAGGCTCAGGATCAGCGTGCTGGCGGCGTTGCTGACGGCGAAGCCGATGTGTTGCATCAGCAGATCGTCGAATTCCAGCAATGCCTGGTCGCGGTCCTCGCGGCCGGCCAGGGCCATCTCCTTAAGCACGTAGGGATGGCAGCGGATAGCGCCCTGACCGAAGATCATCAGGTTGCGCGAGAGGATGTTGGCACCCTCGACGGTGATGAAGATCGGCGCGCCTTGCCAGGAGCGGCCCAGGTAGTTGCTCGGGCCCATGATGATGCCTTTGCCGCCATGCACGTCCATGGCGTGGGTGATGCATTCACGCCCGCGCTCGGTCAGGTGATACTTGAGGATAGCCGACAGTACCGACGGCTTCTCGCCCAGGTCGACCGCGTTGGCGGTGAGGATGCGTGCGCTGTCCATCAGCCAGGCGTTGCCACCGATGCGCGCCAAGGCTTCCTGAATACCTTCGAAGGCCGACAGTGGCACGTTGAACTGCTCACGTACCTGGCTGTATTGGCCGGTGACCAGGCTAGTGTACTTGGCAGCCCCGGTACCGACCGCCGGCAGCGAGATCGAACGGCCGACCGACAGGCAGTTCATCAGCATCATCCAGCCCTTGCCGAGGTAATCCGGGCCACCGATCAGGTAGTCCAGCGGGATGAACACGTCCTTGCCGGAGTTGGGGCCGTTCATGAAGGCGGCGCCAAGCGGCAGGTGACGGCGGCCGATGTTCACGCCGGGAGTATCGGTGGGAATCAGCGCCAGGCTGATGCCGAGTTCTTCCTTGTCGCCGAGCAGGTGATCCGGGTCATAGGCCTTGAAGGCCACGCCGAGCAGGGTCGCTACCGGGCCCAGGGTAATGTAGCGCTTTTCCCAGTTCAGGCGCAGGCCGACGACTTCCTCGCCATTCCACTGGCCCTTGCAGATCACTCCGCTGTCGGGCATCGCACCGGCATCGGAGCCGGCCATCGGGCCGGTCAGGGCGAAGCAGGGAATGTCGTCGCCGCGCGCCAGGCGCGGCAGGTAATGGCTGCGTTGTTCTTCGGTGCCGTAATGCAGCAGCAGCTCGGCCGGGCCCAGGGAGTTGGGCACCATCACGGTGGAGGCCAGGTCGCCGCTGCGGGTTGCCAGCTTCATCGCCACTTGCGAGTGGGCGTAGGCCGAGAATCCCTTGCCGCCGTATTCCTTGGGAATGATCAGGGCGAAGAAGCCATGCTGCTTGATGTGTTCCCAGGCTTCTGCCGGCAGATCCATGCGCTGGCCGATTTCCCATTCGCTGACCATGGCGCAGAGCTCTTCGGTGGGACCATCGATGAATGCCTGTTCTTCGGCGGTCAGCGCGGCTTTCGGATAGGCCAGCAGCTTGTCCCAGTCAGGGCGACCGCTGAACAGCTCGCCGTCCCACCAGACGGTGCCGGCTTCGATGGCATCCTTCTCGGTATTGGACATCGGCGGCAGCACTTTCTGGAACCAGGCGAACAGCGGCTTGGTGAAGTGCTTGCGGCGCAGCTCCGGTAGCGCGAGCGGAATGGCCACCGCCAGCCACAGCAGCCAGAAGATCACCAGCAACCAGCCCGGCGCGTGGCTGTAGGCGCCCATGATCAGCAGGTAGGCGGCAACGATTGCCAGGGCGGGCAGGGGAGCCGTGCGGCGGTGGGCCAGATAGGCCGTGCCGATGACCAGAACGAGCAACCAGACAGCGAGCATGCAGAATCCTCCGTGATGGCGACAGCAGAACGGCGTGTGCCGCCATAATCGTAGTCGGCCCGTGCAGAAGCTGCCGACAGGGGCGTAACAGGGCACGTCTCAAAGGGCGTATGACCTGTTGCGTTCCCGATAGTGACCCCGCCGCAGGCTGGCGAGTTCGTATAACAAATTGCCTCCGCGGATGACCTGTTGGTCAGCCCGTGAATCACGCTGACCGCCTGCTCCATGAACGAGGTCGATAGCCAACATCACCGCGGCCGGCTTCCTTCTTGGCGGCAGAGTGGTAGGGTTGTCAGCCTCTCCGTTGGCAGGACTCTGATAAGGACGATTGGTGATGCTGAAAATTTGGGGCCGCAAGAATTCCAGCAACGTGCGCAAGGCGCTGTGGTGCGCCGAAGAGGCGGGTGTCGCATACGAGCGAGTCGAGGCCGGTGGCGCTTTCGGGGTGGTCGACCAACCCGATTACCTGGCGCGCAATCCAAACGGCCGCGTGCCGATGATCGAAGACGGCAATCTGGTGCTGTGGGAATCCAACGCCATCGTGCGTTACCTGGCCGCGGCCTATGCACCGGGCATCCTTTACCCTGAAGATCCTGCCAGCCGCGCCTGTGGCGACAAGTGGATGGACTGGACGACCTCCAGCTTCGCCGGCGAGTTTCGCGATCTGTTCTGGGGCACCTTGCGTACCCCGGTCGAGCAGCGCAATGAGGCCGTGATCGAAGCGGCCCGGCAACGCTGTATCGACTTGTTGGCGCTGCCCGAAAAAGCGTTGGGCGAGCAGCCTTATCTATCCGGCGAGCGCTTCGCCATGGGCGACATCCCGCTGGGCAGCTTCATCTATGCCTGGTTCGAAATGCCCATCGAGCGGCCAGCGCAGCCCAACCTGCAAGCCTGGTACGCGCGACTGCGCGAGCGCCCGGCCTACCAGCGTGCGGTGATGACCGAACTGACCTGATGGCGCCTCTGAAAACGACCGGCGTCGTCAACGCCTACGTTTCCAGAGATGCCCATGCGCGGACAATTGCGTTGCAATGTTTGCGCTGCACCCCCATCTAAACCCTGTCTTTTTCATGCGTGCGTATCCTTTATGAGTACTGCTCTGTCGATCCGACAGCTGACCAAAACCTACGGCAACGGCTTCACCGCCTTGCATGGTCTCGACCTCGACGTCGCCGAGGGTGACTTCTTCGCCTTGCTGGGCCCCAACGGCGCCGGCAAGTCCACCACCATCGGCATCCTTTCCACCCTGGTGAACAAGTCCAGTGGCACGGTCAACGTATTCGGCCACGATCTGGATGCCCAGCCCGCCGCGCTCAAGCGCTGCCTCGGCGTGGTGCCCCAGGAGTTCAATTTCAACCAGTTCGAGAAGGTCTTCGACATCGTCGTGACCCAGGCCGGCTATTACGGCATCCCGGCGCGCCTCGCCAAGGAGCGCGCCGAGCAGTACCTCACTCAGCTGGGGCTGTGGGAAAAGCGCGGCGTGGCGTCACGGGAGCTCTCCGGTGGCATGAAGCGCCGGCTGATGATCGCCCGCGCGCTGGTGCACGAGCCGCGCCTGCTGATTCTCGACGAGCCGACCGCGGGCGTCGACATCGAGCTGCGCCGCTCGATGTGGAGCTTTCTCACCGACCTCAACAAGCAAGGCATCACCATCATCCTCACCACCCATTATCTGGAAGAGGCCGAGCAGCTGTGCCGCAACATCGGCATCATCGACCACGGGCGGATCGTCGAGAACACCAGCATGAAGGCGCTGCTGGGCAAGCTGCACGTCGAGACCTTTCTGCTTGATCTCAAGCACGACCTGGCAGCCGTTCCGGCCCTTGCCGGTTATCCCGCCAAGCTGGTCGACCGCCACACCCTCGAGGTGCAGGTCGACAAGAGCCAGGGCGTCACCGATCTGTTCCGCCAGTTGGCGGCGCATGACATCGAGGTGCTGAGCCTGCGTAACAAGAGCAACCGCCTGGAGGAGCTGTTCGTGTCCCTGGTCGAGAAGAACCTGTCGAAGGTGGCCGTATGATGCACGAGCAGTCCGAGTTCAGCGCCAATCTGGTGGCCTTGCGCACCATCGTCTATCGCGAGGTGCGGCGCTTCATGCGCATCTGGCCGCAGACCCTGCTGCCGCCGGCGATCACCATGGTTCTGTACTTCGTGATCTTCGGCAACCTGATCGGCCGACAGATCGGCGACATGGATGGCTTCACCTACATGGAGTACATCGTGCCGGGTTTGATCATGATGTCGGTGATCACCAACGCCTACGGCAACGTGGTGTCGAGCTTCTTCGGCAGCAAGTTCCAGCGATCGGTGGAGGAGCTGATGGTGTCGCCGGTTTCGCCGCACACCATCCTCATCGGCTACGTCACCGGTGGCGTGCTGCGCGGCCTGGCGGTCGGCATCATCGTCACGCTTCTATCGCTGTTCTTCACCCATTTGCAGGTTCATCACCTCGGCTTGACGGTACTGGTGGTGTTGCTGACGGCGACCATCTTTTCCCTGGGCGGCTTCGTCAATGCGGTGTTCGCGCGCAACTTCGACGACATCTCGATCATCCCGACCTTCGTGCTGACACCATTGACCTACCTGGGCGGGGTGTTCTATTCGATCAGCCTGCTGCCGCCATTCTGGCAGACGGTATCGATGGTCAACCCGGTGCTGCACATGGTCAACGCTTTCCGTTATGGCATCCTTGGCGTGTCGGACATCAGCATCGGCACCGCCATCGGCTTCATGCTGGTCGCCACGGCGGTGCTTTATGTGCTGTGCGTGCGCCTGCTGGTCAGCGGGCGCGGGATGCGTCAGTAAGCGATCTGCGGCGGCAGGCTGCGGGCCAGTCCTACAGCCAGCCGTAGTGCCGGAAGCTGGCGTAAAGTCCGGCGCAGCCTGCGCCGATCACGCCCAGTACGGCGAAATAGCCGTACTGCCAGTTCAATTCCGGCATGTTGTGAAAGTTCATGCCGTAGATACCGGCCACCGCAGTCGGGAAGGCCAGGATCGCTGCCCAGGCGGCGAACTTGCGTTGCACCACGCTTTGCCGGGACGATTCGAGCAGCAGGCCGATCTCGATGGCGTGGTCGGCCATTTCGCGCAGGTTGGTCAGGTCTTCGAGCAGGCGATTGACGTGAATCGCCACGTCGCGAAAGTACGGCCGCATATTCTTGTCGATGAAGGGGAAGTCCAGGTGCTGTAGCTCCTGGCAGATTTCCGCAAGCGGTCCGATATTGCGGCGCAGGCGCAGCAGGTCGCGGCGCAGTTGCTGGATGCGCACCACCTCGCCGTGGGTCATGGCACATTCGAGCACCGTCTGCTCGAGCTGCTCCAGCTCGCTGTAATAGGCGTCCATCAGCGGTCGGTAATTCTCGATGATGAAGCTGATCAGCGCGTAGAGCACGAAGTCCTCGCCATGCTCGAGCAGCAGTGGCCTGGCTTCGCAGCGCTGGCGCACCTTGGAGTAAGGCGCCGAATCGCCGTAGCGGGCGCTGATCACGTAGCCCTTGCCGGCGAACAGCTGGGTTTCCACGAAGGTCAGTTCACCGCCGATCTGCACCGGCGAATACAGCACCAGAAACAGCGCATCGCCGAAAATCTCCAGCTTGGGGCGGGTATGGCGTTGCAGCGCGTCTTCCAGGGCCAGTTCGTGCAGGTTGAACTGGCGCTGCAGGTTGCCGAGTTCTTGGCTGCCGGGATCGTGCAGGCCGATCCACACAAAATGCTCGGGCTTGCCGGCCCATTCCCGACCTTCGTCGAGATGAATATCGCTGACCTTGCGGCCTTTGCTGTAAACCGCTGCTGCGACCACTTCGCCCATGGTGTGCCCCACGCCAGATTGGTGATGGCAGCTTACCTGCTTATCTCGGCGGGCTCAGCAGTCGCGTGAGCGATCCCTGTGATCTCCAGGCCGAGGCTGGCTTACAGCGAATGCTGCTTGTCCAGCTCGATCGCCTTATCGAGGCTTTCCAGTAGCGCTGCGCGCACCTTGAGCTTGGTTCTGCGGTGCGCGTTCATGTTGATCTTCTTGAACTGCGCCGCCACGGCCTGAGCAGTGACCAACAGTTGCTCGGCCGGCACCACCTTGTCGAGGAAGCCGGCATCGACGGCGCCGTGCGGATCGAACATCTCGCCGTTGATCACCGAGCGATGGAAGGCGGACTTGCGCAGACGATCTCGGGCCAGTTCGATGCCGACGTGGTGCATGGTCATGCCGATCTGCACTTCGTTGAGGCCGATGGTGAACGGCCCCTCGACGCCGATGCGGTAATCGCAGGAAAGCAGCAGAAAGGCGCCCTTGGCCACTGCATGGCCAGGGCAGGCGGCGATGATCGGGTACGGATGGGCGAGCATACGCCTGGCCAGCGTCGAGCCGGCAGCGACCAGGTCGATGGCGTTCTGCGGGCCGGAGGTCATCACCTTGAGATCGTAGCCGCCGGAGAGAATGCCCGGCTGCCCGGTGAGGATGACGATGGCCTTGTCCTGGGTCGCGCGGTCCAGAGCCGCATTGAAGGCCTCGATCACCGCCGGCGAGACCGCATTGACCTTGCCGTTGTTGAGCGTCAGCGTGGCGATGCCGTCATCGAGTTGGTAGCTGATCAGGTCGCTCATGGTCGACTCCTTGTTGTGAAATGTGCGGCTGACGTTACCCATCTGCCGTGATCCGGTAAAGCACGAAGGGTGACCGTAGAGTCAGGGTGGCGCAGCTGGTCACCGGCAATCGGGGCGGTCGCTTGAGCGAACTGCACCTATTGTTGCCGCTGGCGTTTGCAGGCCGCTTTGCCCAGCGCCTTGGCCTGTCGGAGGCCTTGCCTCCTCGACGGAGCAGGCCGGCTATTCCTTTCGATGGCTTAAGCGCATGAATCTTTTGAAAAAAGTTTTGCGTTTGGGCAAACCTTCGATTACATTAGCGCGCCTCGACAGACAGCGCGTCTGGCGAGATCCGGTGAAGTGTCCGAGCGGTTGAAGGAGCACGCCTGGAAAGTGTGTATACGAGAAATCGTATCAAGGGTTCGAATCCCTTCTTCACCGCCACTTTCGCAATACCTGAAGCCCTGAAAACGTCACTGTTTTCGGGGCTTTTTGCATTCTGATTCAGGTGGCTGTCGAAGACGTGTCGAAAGCGCGTATTCGTAGTGGGTCCAAAGCCGCAGCACCTTGATCACATGCTCATCCTGCAGCACCTGATAAACGAGCCGGTGCTGGATGTTAATACGGCGCGAGTAGGCGCCGAACAGGTCGCCAACCAGCTCTTCGTAGAGATGCGGGTTTAGGAAGGGGTTACCCTGTGCCACGTCCAGCAAGACCTTGGCGTTGTCCTTCGAGCCTGGCGCAGCAAGCTTCTTGGCGTCTTTCTGAGCCTGTCTTGTGAATGCGAGCTGCCAAGTCACCAGTCCAGTTCCTTGGCACAGTCGTCTACCGGCTCTTGCATGCTTTTTTGATGGATTCGCGCATGCCCGGAACGGACAGCAGGTATAGCGTTTCCTGGATGGCTTCCCAGCCCTCGGCCGAGACCAGTACGGAGTTGGTGCGCTTGCCCGTGATCATGATCGACTGATGAGACATCCAGCAGGCGATACAGATAGGTGAGTGCTTCACTGGCAGTGAGTATTTGCAAGATGCTTGGCCTCCTGGAGGTGCTCGTGTCGTACGCCATTTAGTACGTGACGTTAATGAATCTTCGGCGTTTACGGGCGAGTTTCAGGGTGGCCCGATTGTCTAGGCTTATTGGCTCGTGTATCGTCCGCCGCCTTTGATGGTGCGACCTGCGTCCATCAGGCTTCACCGTTTCAACTCCCGCCTTCAAACAAGATCAAGAGTCAAAAGCCATCGGTTTCCGAGGCTTTGATTTCTCGGCGTCCGCGTTTTCTCTCGCGGCCTCTTAACTGCTGCACACACGTACGGCGAGCACGGCTTGTCGTCGTATTCAGCTGAGCAGTGTGGGCTGCGTTTAACGGCAACAGCACTCTTTTCTCGATGCGCCTCTCTCGGCGTCATCGCTTCGAGGTTTTTATGTCGCAATTGCTTGGCATGGCGCTGGGGCCCTTGCTCGGTTTGTTCATCATCAGTATCGGTAACGGCTTCATTTCCTCGCTGACCACGCTGCGTCTGGATGCTGCAGGCGTGTCGGCGACGGTGATCGGTATCGTGTCGGCGTCCTACTTCATCGGCCTAACCCTGGGGGCGTTGTTCAACGACCGGCTGATCCTGCGCATCGGCCATATCCGCGCCTACAGTAGCTTCGCCTCGTTGACCGCTGTCAGCGTGTTGTTGCAGGGGCTGTTCTTCGATCCCTGGGCCTGGTTCGTTTTCCGCCTGATCGCTGGCTGGTCGATTCTGGGCGTTTTTCTGGTGGTGGAAAGCTGGATGTTGCTGGCCGGCGACCAGAAGGTGCGTGGCCGCCTGCTGGCGTTGTACATGATGGCGCTGTACGGCTCCGGCATGCTCGGCCAGTTGCAACTCGGCGCCATCGATGCCTGGGGTGAAACCGCGCCCTTCATGGTGGCCGGGCTGCTGGCTTCGTTGTCGGTGCTGCCGATGGGCATCATCCCGCGGGTGACGCCGCTGGTCGAGAAGGTCGAGCCGCTGCTACCGCATCAGTTGATCCGCATGACCCCGACCGGGGTGATTGGCTGCTTCGGTTCGGGTATCGCCATCGCCGCGATCTACTCGCTGTTGCCGCTGTACCTGCAGCGCGTCGGCATGAGTGTCAGCGAGGTCGGGCAGATGATGGCCAGCGTGATCCTCGGCGCCATGCTGCTGCAGTACCCGGTGGGGCGCTGGTCCGACCAGCATGATCGGCAAAGCGTGCTGATCGTGCTCAGTCTGTTCTGCCTGCTGATCTCCCTGGCGATCATGATCCTGCCGTCCTCACCGCTGCTTCTCATGGTGCTGCTGTTCCTGCTCGGTGGCGGGGTGTTCGCCGTTTACCCGGTAGCGGTCAGCCATGCCGCTGACCGCGCGCCGGCCGGGGCGCTGGTGCGCATGGTGCAAGGGCTGCTGCTGATCAACTCCCTGGGCTCGGCGATCAGCCCGCTGATAATCTCGCCGCTGATGGAGCACGACGGCGACGCCGGGCTGTTCCTGGCCTTCAGCCTGCTCAATGGCTGCCTGGTGATGCTGTTCTTCTGGCGCCGCAAGCTGCGCCCGGCACCCCAGCCTGTGGCACCATTCGAGCCGGCGACGCCCGCGTCGATGGTGGGTGCAGAGCTGCGGGTGACCGAGGATCTGGTCCAGGGTGCGCTCGAGCACGAGCGCCAGGAAGACCTCTCCGATGTGGTGCCCGGTGTCGAAGTCGCCGAGCCGGTGGTCGATATGACGGCGGACGCTCGGGAGCGCGAAGGTGGGCTTCAGGCCTGAAGGTGAAGAGCATCGAATGAGGGGCGTGCGGCCATGAAGTGGGACATTTTTTGCCGCGTCGTCGATAACTACGGCGATATCGGCGTGACCTGGCGCCTGGCCCGGCAGCTGGTGGCCGAGCAGGGCGCCGAGGTGCGCCTGTGGGTCGACGATCTGGCGGCGCTGGCGCGTATCTGCCCGCAGGCCGACGCCGATTCCGATTGCCAGCCATTGAGCGGGGTCGAGGTGCGCCATTGGGCGCCGGCCTGGCAGGCTGTCGAGCCGGCGGACGTGGTGATCGAAGCCTTCGCCTGCGATCTGCCTGCCGGCTATGTGGCGGCCATGGCCGCGCGCACGCGGCCCGTGCTCTGGCTGAACCTGGAATACCTGAGTGCCGAAAGCTGGGTCGAGGGTTGCCACGGCCTGCCGTCGATGCAGGGCAGCGGCCTGCAGAAGTTCTTCTTCTTTCCAGGCTTTACCACTGGCACGGGCGGGCTGCTGCGCGAGAGTGGGCTGCTCGCCGCGCGCGACAGACTGCAGGAGAGCGCCGAGGCGCGCGCGCGCTTTCTCGCTTCGCTAGGCGTCATCCCCGGCGCTGGGACCCGCTTGGTGTCCCTGTTTGCCTATGAAAACGCCGCACTTGCCGGCTGGCTGGATGCCCTGGCAAGCGCTGATACCCCGACCCATCTGCTGGTGCCGGAGGGACGGATTCTTGGCGATTTGCAGCGTTGGGCGGGCTTGCCGCTCGAGCCCGGTCAGGTCATCCGGCGCGGCGCCTTGAGCGTGCAGCTGCTGCCCTTCATGCAGCAGGAACAGTATGACGCGTTGCTCTGGTGCTGCGACCTCAACCTGGTGCGCGGCGAGGATTCCTTCGTGCGAGCGCAATGGGCGGGCAGACCGTTGGTCTGGCATATCTACCCGCAGCAGGACGATGCGCACCTGGAAAAGCTCGACGCGTTCATGGCCCTGTACTGCCAAGGGCTTTCAGGCGAGGCCCAGGCGGCTTTGCGCGCGGTGTGGCAGGCCTGGAACGTGGGCGAGGACATGGCGCCGGGCTGGGCAGCCTGGCTGCAATGCGCCGATGAACTGGCCGCCCACGCACATGGGTGGGCCAGGCGCCAGGCGGTACGTGCAGATCTTGCCGCAGCGCTGGTGCAGTTTTACCGAAATTGGCTATGATACGCGGCCTCGAATTTTGTAAATCCATTCAGATCCGGATATTCGTATGAAAACCGCACAAGAAATGAAGCCTAACAGCGTGGCCCTGATCGACGGCCAGCCATGGCTGATCCAGAAGGCCGAGTTCACCAAGTCCGGTCGTAACAGCGCCATCGTCAAGATGAAGCTGAAGAACCTGATCAACGGCTCCAAGACCGAAACCGTCTACAAAGCCGACGACAAGATGGAGCCGGTCATCCTTGAGCGCAAGGAAGTGAACCTGTCCTACATCAGTGGCGACGACTACGTGTTCATGGACCCGGAGTACAACTCCTACGAGCTGCGCGCCGAAGACCTGGAAAGCGTCCTGCCGTTCATCGAAGAAGGCATGAACGACGTCTGCGAAGCCGTGTTCTTCGAAGGCAAGGTCATTTCCGTCGACCTGCCGACCACCATCGTGCGTCAGTTGGCCTACACCGAAGGTTCTGCCCGTGGCGACACTTCCGGCAAGGTGATGAAGCCTGCCAAACTGAACAACGGCACCGAAGTGAAGGTTGCCGACTTCTGCGAAATCGGCGACTGGATCGAGATCGATACCCGCACCGGCGAATACAAGTCCCGCGCCAAAGCGCCGGCCTGATTCAGCTCTGCGCTGTATTGAAAAACCCGGCCTGCGCCGGGTTTTTTATGCGCTGGAATCAGCGCTTCATGGGGAGGGCGGTCGAGTGATCACTCGTCACGGCCATCCATCATGGTGCGCTTGAGCATCACGTAGACCGCCCCTGTACCGCCGTGCTTGGCCACGCAGGAAGCGAAGCCCAGTACCTGCGGATGCTGGCGTAGCCAGGTGTTCACGTGGCTCTTGATCATCGGCTTGCGGCCATCGGTGCGTACCGCCTTGCCGTGGGTGACCCGCACGCAGCGAATCTCCAGCTTGGTGGCTTCGGCGAGAAACTCCCAGAGGGTATCGCGGGCTTTCTCGACGCTCATGCCGTGCAGGTCGAGGCTGCCGTCGAAGGGAATCTGGCCGAGCTTGAGCTTGCGCATCTGGCCGTCCTGCACGCCGTTGCCCGCCCAGAAGAGGGCGTCTTCTGCGCCGACGTCGATGACGAACTGATCGGACAGGCCATCGACCTTGATGGTGTCGGTACGCTGCGTGGCTGCCTGGCGCAAGGTGGCCAGGCGCGCCCGATCGCTCTTTGGCTTACCGGTGTCGGCACGATCATGTCTGATCGGCTTCACGCCTTGCAGCTGGGCTTTGAACAGGGAAAGGTCGTCGTCTTGCATGGGGCCTCCGCACGGGCGCCCAGTTTAACAAGCAGCGCAGGGCGGGTCAGTCGCGTTTCTTCATCAGGTGCGGAGACATAGACAGGTCGGCCTTGCGCTGACGCATGCGCCGGCGCGATTTGCGCCAACCCACCACGCCGCCCCAGAACAGCAACAACCCGAGCACCAGCAGCACGCTGGCGTCGGTGGTCGAGTCATTGAAGTTGCCCAGTGCCGGCGGGCGGCCCAGCAGGGTCGATGCGCCCGCCATCAGCAGCAGAATGCCGAATACCGCGAACAGTGCCGTCAGCGCCGCGGCAAAACGCAACCGCCAGCTGAACGAGCGTCTTGGGCGAAGGCTGGTACTGAAACCGTCTGTTTGCTTCATGCGCTGATTCCTTGAAGGATCCTCTCGCTATGACTGGCAGTGTAGTAGCGGGTTCAACCGATGAGGCGCGCACAAGCTCAAAGTAGCGCGTTGGCGTCCGGCACCCAGGCGGCGAAGTTGTCGGCCAGGGCGATCATTTCCACGCGGTGCATGTCGGCGGCACTGATCACCTTGCCATCAGGCGTTGGCAGGTCGCGGGTGGCGCAGGCGGCGTCGACCACGGTACAGCGGTAGCCGTAGTCCTTGGTGGCGCGGATGGTGGTGCTGATGCTCGAGTGAGTCATGAAACCGCAGACGATCAGGTCCAGGTGGCCGAGGGACTGCAGCTTCTCGTGCAGTTCGGTGCCGGAAAAGGCATTCGGCATGCGCTTCTCGACGACGATTTCACCGGGCAGCGGCGCCACTTCCGGCAGGTGATCGCCACGCGGGCCGCGTGGGTCGAGGAGACCACCGGGAATGCCCAGGTGCTTGATGTGTACGATGGCGCCGCCCTGGGCACGCACCGCGTCGAGCAACTTGGCGATCTCCACCAGCGCGGCATCGAGGCCGGGCAGTTGCACCACGCCGCTGCGGTACTCTTCCTGGGCATCGATGACCAGCAGGGTCGCATTGCTCAGGCTGGCGGGGGCATGGCCACGGCCGGTGAGCTGATAGAACGTTTGCGGGTGGGACGACATGTACGACTCCTTGCTGGCGCGGTTAACGGTGCATATTGTCCGCCTCTATGACGCCGCTGTGAACCTCTCTGTTGGTTGTATTGCTGCGTTGCAGCGCAGCGGTGCCAGGAGAATCGTTTCAGCTCACTGGCGCAGCGACACGACAATCTCCCTCCGGTGCGCTGGAATGCCGGTGCCGGCCTGCTAGACTTATGCCTTTTACCCGGAGCCCTGTCGTGACCGATGCCCGCCCAGCCCTGAATACCCGCCTGCGCACCCTGCGTGACTACATTCGTTGGGCGGTGAGCCGTTTTCAGGCCGAAGAGCTGTTCTTCGGGCACGGCACCGACAACGCCTGGGACGAAGCCCGGCAACTGGTGCTCGGCGCGCTGCACCTGCCCTGGGAAATCGCCGACGGCTATCTCGATTGTCGCCTGGAAGACGAAGAACACCTGCATCTGCAAAGCCTGCTCAAGCGCCGTATCGAAGATCGCGTGCCCACCGCCTACCTGCTGGGCGAAGCCTGGTTCTGCGGTTTGCCATTCATCGTCGACGAGCGGGTGCTGGTGCCACGCTCACCGATCGGCGAGTTGATCGAGCAGCGTTTCAGTCCCTGGCTGGCCGGCGAGCCCGCGCGGATTCTCGATCTGTGCACCGGCTCGGGCTGCATCGGCATCGCCTGCGCCTACGAATTCCTCGACGCCGAAGTGGTGCTTGGTGACCTGTCCTTCGAGGCGCTGGAAGTGGCCAATCGCAATATCGAGCGTCATGGTCTCGAGGAGCGCGTCTACACCGTGCAAGGCGACGGCTTCGCCGGCCTGCCGGGGCAGCGCTTCGACCTGATCGTCTCCAACCCGCCGTATGTGGATGCCGAGGATTTCGCCGATATGCCGGCCGAGTATCAGCACGAGCCGGAAATGGGTCTGGCCTGTGGTGATGATGGCCTGGACCTTGTGCGTCGGATGCTCGCCGAAGCGGCCGATCACCTGACCGAGAAAGGCTTGCTGATCGTCGAGGTGGGCAACAGCCAGGTGCACGTCGAAGCACTGTACCCGGAAGTGGATTTCGCCTGGCTGGACTTCGCCCGCGGTGGCCACGGCGTGTTCATGCTCTCGGCCGAGCAGTGCCGTGAGCACCAGGCGCTGTTTCGCGAGCGCTGCTGAGGCGAATCTTCTTGATCGGCCAGCTAACAAAAGTCGCCTGACCGGCCGCTACGTGGCGGGAGCGGACATCGGCGGGGTATTTGTGGGAACGGGCCATGCCCGCGAAAAATCACGGGCATGGCCCGTTCCCACAAGTAAAGCAACGATATCCGCTTCTGCCTCGAACAGCCAAGCGACAGGCTGCAGACGGTCGATATCCTCGAGTCCGCGATCAGGCCTCGCGCCCGCCACGGCGCAGCAGATAACTGTCCATGATCCAGCCGTTGGCCTCACGCGCGGCCGCGCGGGTCGTGGCGATCTGCTCGGCCACTTCGGCCAGCCTGCCGGCGATCAGGATCTCGTCCGGCGTGCCGACGTAGGCGCCCCAGTAGATGTGCAGGTCTTCGTCGATCACCTGGCGATAGCTGTCCTGGGCGTCGAGCATCACCACCACGCTGTCCACGCCCTTCGGCCAGCCCTCGCGTAGGCGACGCCCAGTGGTGATCTGCACGGCGCGGCCGATCTGGTTGAGGGGAATGCGGTGGCGTGCGGTGAGGGCCTGTACGCTGGTGATGCCGGGGATCACTTCGTAGGCGAGGGGCCGGCCGCCAGCGATAACGCCATCGAGAATGCGGATGGTACTGTCGTACAGCGACGGATCGCCCCAGACCAGAAAGGCGCCGGTTTCGCCCTCTTGCAGCTGGCCGAGCAATTGCTCGAACACCGCCTGCTTGTTGCGGTTGAGGCTGTCGATGCTGGCGTCGTAGTTCGCCACGTCACGCTCGCGCTCCGGGTTGGTGGCCTCCAGCACGCGGTACTGGCGGCCCGGCGCGATATAGCGATCGAGGATCAGGCGGCGCAGGGCGATCAGCTTATCCTTGGCCTCGCCCTTGTCGAGGATGAAGAACACGTCGGCGCGGTTGAGGGCGTTGATCGCCTGGGTGGTGAGGTAATCGGGGTCACCGGCGCCGATACCGATGATCAGGATGTTGTTCATGCTGCGTGTCTCGTACTTGCGATGGCGCGCAGCATATCAGGTGCAAGCCGTTGTCTGCCGCGAAGGGCAGGGTTGCGCAATCTCCTACGGGAACAGTGCTTGTGGGAGGGCGCCATGCGCCCGAAAAGCTTCGCGGGCATGGCCCGCTCCCACAGATATATTGCCTTGGCTCAGCCCGCAGCCAGCTTCAGCACCGTCTCGGCTTCCGGCTCGACCACGCCAGCCAGGAACTCGTCACCCCAGCGACGGATGTCGTTGTAGCTGACGATATCGAACAGCTCGCGCAGCCGGGCACGGGCTTCGGCCTTGGGCATGTTCAGCGCCAGGTAGCAGGTTTGCGCCAGGTCGGCGGTGTCATGGGGGTTGGTCAGCAGCGCGCCCTTGAGCTCGGCGGCGGCGCCGGCGAACTCCGACAGCGCCAGCACGCCCTGGCCGTTGGTCAGCCCCTGGGTGGCGATGAATTCCTTGGCTACCAGGTTGAGGCCGTCGCGCAGCGGGGTGATCCACATCACGTCGGCCATGGCGTACCAGGCCACCACCTCATCGAACGGGAAGCTGCGGAAGAAGAACTGCACGGGCGTCCAGCCGACCCGGGCGAAGCGGCCGTTGATGCGCCCCACCGCCTGTTCGATCTGCGACTGCAGTTCGTCGTAGATGGTCATCTCGCGCGCTGCCGGTACGCAGATGCTGACCAGGGTGATTTTCTTGTGCAGCTCCGGGTTGTCGGCCAGCAGGCGCTCGTAGGCCTGCAGTTTCTCCAGGATGCCCTTGGTGTAATCCAGGCGTTCGACCGACAGAATCAGCTTGATGCCGCTCAGCTCCTCGCGCAGGTTGGCCATCTGCTCGCGGGTCTTGTCCTGGGCCAGGGCGTTGCGCACGCGATCGATATCCAGGCCGACCGGATGGGCGCCGAGCTTGACCACGCGGCTGCCGGTATCTACCGCGGTGGTCATGCGCTCCAAACCAACGGCGCAGCCGTAAGTGACGAAGCGCGGCGCGCAGTTCTGCCGGCTGACGGTCTGCAGCGGTGTGACGCCACGGGCCACGTCGACGAAATTCTCCACCTGACGCGGGATATGAAAGCCGATGTAGTCGCACTGCAGCAGGCTGCCGATGATCTGCCGGCGCCACGGCAGCACGTTGAACACGTCGGCCGACGGAAAGTAGGTGTGGTGAAAGAAGGCGATGCGCAGGTCCGGGCGCAGCTCGCGCAGGTAGCCTGGCACCATCCACAGGTTGTAATCGTGCAGCCACACTACGGCGCCTTCCGCGGCTTCCTTGGCGGTGCGCTCGGCGAACGCGCGGTTGACCTTGAGAAACACCTGCCAGTCGTCCTCGTCGAAGCGCGCGCGCTCCCAGAAGGTGTGCAGCGTCGGCCAGAACGCTTCCTTGGAGAAGCGCTTGTAGAAGATGTCGACTTCCCGCTTGCTCAGCGCCACCCGGGCGGCAGTGAGCTTCGGATAGCGTTCGGCATCCACGGTGGTGTGGGTTTCGAACGGCTCGTCGGCGCCTTCGTCGACGGCCCAGGCGACCCAGGAGCCTGGCCGCGAGTCGCCAAAGAAACTCATCAGGGTCGGGATGATGCCGTTGGGGGAAGTCGGGCGGCGACGCTGCACCTTGCCATCCGCGCCGCGATGTTCCTCGTAGGGCAGGCGGTGATAGACCATCACCAGCTCGGCGCGCCCCGGTTTGGTGGCAGTGCGTTTTTCGGCGGCGATGCCATGCTCGCCAAGAAAACCGAAGTGTACGAAGGCCTGCAGAATGCCGCCGCAGCCCGAGCGGTCCGCATGCAGGATCCACGACTGATGCTCGGTGGCCTTGATCAGGTTGGGCTCGGACTCGCCCACGCAAACGCCCTTGTAGGTGCCGTCGAGCATGTTCAGGTCATTCAGGGTGTCGCCACAGGCCAGCACCTCGCCGTCGTCGAGCTCGAGCCAGTCGACCAGCGCCTTTAGGCTGGTGCCCTTGTTGACGCCTTTGGGCAGAAAGTCGAGGTAGCGATCCGCGGAATACAGCAGATCGCAACCTAGCGTTTCTGCGGCCTGGGCCAGGGCCGGATTGGCGGCCTGTTCGGGCGTGCAGAAGTACGAGCAGCGGCGCGCCTGAGGCACGTCCTGGCGTTCCAGGCCGAAGCCTTCCAGTGCCTGGGCGACCTGGCTTTCGCCGGGCCAATGGGCGTCGACCTGGCCCTGTAGCTGCTGGATCGGTTGCAGGCTGTCGCCGTGCACGAAGGTAGCGCCGACGTCGGCGATGATGAAGTCCGGTTGCGGCAGAGTGGGGTCGGCCAGCAACGGTAGGACCGCTTCGAGGCTGCGCCCGGTGACGTAAGCCAGCTGGATTTCCGGGTGGGCGGCGATGGTCTGGTAGAGGCTCAGGCGGTCCTCGGGATCACCGGCCAGAAAGGTTCCATCGAGATCGGTAGCAAGTAGCATGGGCTGTCTCCCTGTCAAAACGCCGGCATCGACCGGCGAGCAAAGCGGGCACCTTGGTGGCGCCTCTGTTATGTAGGCGAGCGTGTGCCTACGACGAAGTGGTAACGGGCTCCCGCTCGTCACCGGTTTGATCGTTGTCCGAATCGATGTCATCCGCAGACGGCGGGGCATCTGGCATGAGCTCCAGCACGGTGTGGCTGGTGCGCAGCATCGGCACGAAGTGCGCCTGTTCACCGGCGACCAGGTCGCTGACGTGACGCAGACGATAGAAGGTGTAGGCCGCCAACAAACCCAGGGTGGCGGCGAAGTACAGCGGCAACGCCGCCGCCCCGCTGTATTGCATGAGCAGGCCGGCGAGCAGCGGGCCGCATACCGAGCCGATGCCGTTGACCATCAGCAGGCTGCTGGAGCCGGAGAGGATTTCGTCGCTGTGCAGCTGGTCGATCAGCTGCGCCACGGCGATGGGGTAGATGGCGAACGACAGCCCGCCGAACAGGAACATCAATCCCAGCAACGGACGGCCAGCGGGCAGCAGGCTCATTACTAGGGCGACGATGACCGCCGCGCTGACCACCCAGAACAGCACCCAGCGCCGGTCATGGGTATCGGAAAAACGCCCGATTGGCCATTGCAGCAGCGCGCCACCGAGAATGGTCGCGCTCATCATCAGGCCGACCCCGGCAGCGTCGAAGCCGTTGAGGCTGGCGTACACCGGCGCCATACCCCAGAACGCACCCAATGCCAGGCCGGAAAGGCCGGCCGCGGCGATCGACAGCGGCGCGATGCCGACGATGGCGCGCAGGTTGGTGTGCAAGGTATCGGGCACGTTCGGCTGCGCCTGGCGGGTCAGCGTGATGGGCATCAGCGCCGCGCTGATCAGCATCGCTGCCAGGGCGAACAGCAGGAAATCGGTCGGCTCGGCAAGGTTCAGCAGTTGCTGGGCGGCCGCCAGGGCGCCGAGGTTGACCGCCATGTACACGGCGAACATCTGCCCGCGTTTGTCGTTGGGCACCTGGGCGTTTAGCCAGCTTTCGATGACCATGTACAGGCTGACCAACGCCAGGCCGTAGAGCACCCGCAAGCCGAGCCATACCCAGGGGGCGACGATCAGCACATGGAGCAGGGCGGTAATGGCGGCCAGGGCGGCGCAGAACGAGAAGGCACGGATATGCCCAACGCGATGCACAAGCGGAATCGCCAGCCAGGTGCCGAGCAGGAAACCGACGAAGTACCCGGACATGATCAGGCCGAGCATCCCGGTGGAGTAGCCTTCGGCGACGCCACGCAGAGTCAGTAGGGTGTTGAGCAGACCGTTGCCGAGGAGGAGTAACGCGACCCCACCCAGCAACGAGCTGATAGGGGCAATCAAGGACCACATGGCGAACAACCCTAGGGAACTATGCCGGTGATGGCAAGCAGGAAGCGCGCCAGTGATCTCTGAGGTTGTTCAGTATCTTCTTGATATTTAGGGTTTATTTTTACCGACGAACGGTACCTCCATTTTTTGCAGCAGTGAAAGGCACCAGCTCGGTGCGCACGCGAGCGCGTTTTTCCCTTTTGCGGGGCATTTCACTTGCGCCCTTCGGCCGTCTCTGCCAGCTCGTCGGTACGTGCTGCCATGACGAAATCGTTGCGGTGCAGGCTCTTGATCGAGTGGCTCCACCAGGTGACGGTGACTTTGCCCCATTCGGTGAGCAGCGACGGGTGATGGTTCTCCGTCTCGGCGATCTCGCCCACCGCATTGGTGAAGGTCAGCGCGTGTTTGAAAGTACGAAAGGCGTAGGCGCGCTCGAGCTGCATCACGCCATCGCGAACCTGGATGTTCCAGTCCGGGATTTCCTTGATCAGCTGCGCCAGTTCGGCCTCGCTGACTTTGGGCGCATCGGCGCTACAGGCTTCGCAAGTGGCTTTGGACAGTGCGGTCATGGGGTTCCTCGAGTTCACAGGTGGTAGATGAGCATCTGACGGCAGCGCCCAACTTGGGCTTTTTTAACGCGGGAGCGCCGACGCGCAGCAGATCATGAGCAGGTTATCAGGCCGCCTTGGGTGGAAATTTCGGTGCGTGCAAGCCGAGCACCATGGCCTGCTGCACCAGGCTCATGATGTCCTGCTGCGCCAGGGCGAACAGCCGTTGCAGGTCCGGCAGCACGAAGTACAGCGGTTGCAGAATGTCGATGCGATAGGGGGTGCGCATCGCCTCAACGGGATCGAACGGCTGGTGCTCGGGCTCGGCGGATAGACAATACACCGCCTCCCTGGGCGAGGAGAGAATGCCACCACCGTAAATGCGTCGGCCGACGGGCGTGTCGACCAGGCCGAACTCGATGGTCATCCAGTACAGGCGCGCCAGGAATACCCGCTCCTGTGGGCTGGCAGCCAGCCCCAGGCGGCCGTAGGTATGGGTGAATTCGGCGAACCAGGGATCGGTCAGCAGCGGGCAGTGGCCAAAGATTTCGTGAAAGATGTCCGGCTCTTGCAGGTAATCCAGATCGGCTTCGGTGCGGATAAAGGTGGCCACCGGAAACTGTTTCTTGGCGAGCAGCTCGAAGAAGCGCTGAAAGGGAATCAGCGCCGGCACCTGGGCGACCTGCCAGCCGGTGCTGGCCAGCAGCACGCGATTGATGTCCGGCAATTGCGGAATCCGGTCGCGGGGCAGAGCGAGCTTGTCGATACCGTCCAGGTACGCCTGGCAGGCGCGGGGTTCGATCACCTCGAGTTGGCGCTCGATGAGCGTCTGCCAGGTGTGATGCTCGACCTCGCTGTAGTTAATGAAGCCGTTCGCGTCAGGCTGCCTGGCAACGTACTGGCTGGCTTTCATCTTGGCGATCTCCCTGCACATCCGCTCTGGTCGCGGCTGGCCTGAGCATGCCCCAGGCCTGCGCGCCTTGCGCGGCTGCGCGCGACCGGTGCGGGCGGGTGGATGGCGGTTTTCGTAAAGAAAGCATTACGTCATGCGCGAAAGCCTGTTCCTGGCTCGGCGGCTTGCTCTAGACTGGCAAGAAACCTTGACGAAAATAACAAGAGCGACCGTCATGCGTATCAAGATCCACTGCCAGAACCGCGTGGGCATCCTGCGCGACATTCTCGAACTGCTGGTCGACTACGGCATCAATGTCGCCCGCGGCGAGGTCGGTGGCGAGCAGGGCAACGCCGTCTACCTGCATTGTCCAAACCTGATCAACCTGCAATTCCAGGCTTTGCGCGCCAAGTTCGAAGCCATCACCGGTGTATTCGGTGTCAAGCGCGTGGGGCTGATGCCCAGCGAGCGCCACCACCTGGAACTCAATGCCTTGCTCGGCGCTCTGGAGTTTCCGGTGTTGTCCGTCGACATGGGCGGCAGCATCGTCGCCGCCAACCGAGCCGCGGCAGCCTTGCTTGGCGTGCGCGTGGACGAGGTGCCAGGCATCGCGCTTTCACGCTATATCGAGGATTTCGACTTGCCGGAACTGGTGCGCGCCAATCGCTCGCGCATCAATGGGCTGCGGGTGAAGGTCTGCGGCGATGTGTTTCTCGCCGACATCGCGCCGCTGCAGAGCGAACACGGCGACAGCGAAGCCATGGCTGGTGCGGTGTTGACCTTGCACCGTGCCGACCGCGTCGGCGAGCGTATCTATCAGGTGCGCAAGCAGGAGCTGCGCGGCTTCGACAGCATCTTCCAGAGCTCGAAAATGATGGCCGCCGTAGTGCGCGAGGCACGGCGCATGGCGCCACTGGATGCACCGCTGCTGATCGAAGGTGAAACCGGCACCGGCAAGGAACTGCTGGCCCGGGCCTGCCACCTGGCCAGCCCACGCGGCCAGTCGCCATTTATGGCCCTGAATTGCGCGGGTTTGCCGGAGTCGATGGCCGAGACCGAGCTGTTCGGCTACGGCCCCGGCGCCTTCGAGGGCGCCCGCGCCGAAGGCAAGCTGGGCCTGCTGGAGCTGACCGCAGGCGGCACGCTGTTTCTCGATGGCGTTGGCGAAATGAGCCCGCGGCTGCAGGCCAAGCTGTTGCGCTTTCTGCAGGACGGCTGCTTTCGACGGGTCGGCAGCGACGAGGAGGTCTACCTGGACGTGCGGGTGACCTGCGCCACCCAGGTCGACCTTTCCGAGCTGTGCGCTCGCGGCGAATTCCGGGAAGACCTTTACCACCGTCTCAATGTCTTGAGCCTGCACATCCCGCCGCTGCGTGAATGCCTGGATGGCCTGCAGCCCCTGGCCGAGCATTTTCTCGACCGCGCCAGCCGACAGATCGGCTGCCCGCTACCAGGTCTGGCACCGGCCGCGCTGGAGAAACTGGGCCGTTATCACTGGCCGGGTAACGTCAGGCAGCTGGAGAACGTGCTGTTTCAGGCGGTGTCGTTATGCGAGGGTGCGGTGGTGAAGCCCGAGCACATTCGCCTGCCGGGCTACGGTGCGGCGCAGCCGCTGGGCGACTTCTCGCTGGACGGCGGGCTGGACGCCATCGTCGGGCGTTTCGAAAGGGCTGTGCTGGAGCGCCTGCACGGCGAATTTCCCAGTAGCCGCCTGCTGGGCAAGCGCCTGGGCGTATCCCATACCACCATCGCCAACAAGTTGCGTGAGCATGGGCTGGGCAAGTGACGCTGAAACCGTCGTAAATTGCGGAGACGCTACTGGATATCAAGCTTCCGGCAGCAGCGTGGCGATCAACGCCCGCACGCTGCCGGGCAGTGCTTCGAGGTCGCGCACCAGCATGCTGCGCTCGCGGATCGCCCAGGGCTCTTCCAGTTCGATGGTGCGTAGCTTCATGGTGCGGCGGTGCCGGCTGGCGGCGGACTCGGGAATGATGCCGATGCCGACGTTGGCTTCGACCATGCGGCAGATGGCTTCGAAGCTCGACATCTGGATTCGCAGTGACAGGGTGCCGCCCAGGGTCTCGACATGTTCACGCAGAAAGGTCAGCAGGGTACTGCCGTCGTGCAGGCCGATGTGCTGATACTGCAGGGTGTTGTTCAGGCTAACGCGCTCGCAGCCGGCCAGCGGATGGCCGTCCGGCACCACCAGCACCAGGCGGTCGGTGCTGAAGTGCAGCACCTGCAGGCCGGCTGCTTCCACCGGGCCGGCGATGATGCCCAGGTCGGCACCGCCATCAAGTACGCCACGGACGATATCGCGGCTCAGGCGCTCCTGCAGGTCAACCGTCACGCCGGGCCGGCTGGCGAGAAAGCCTGCGAGGATCTCCGGCAGGAATTCGGTTACCGCCGTGGTGTTGGCGAAGATGCGGATATGCCCGGCCGCGTCGCTGCCGTATTCGGTGAACTCGCTTTTCAGGTAATCGACCTGGCGCATGATCAGTCGCGCGTGCTGCAGCAGACGCTGGCCGGCTGGCGTCAGCTCTACGCCGCGGCTGTCGCGGTATAGCAGACGAGTGTCCAGCTGGCCCTCCAGCGCCTTGATACGGGCGCTGGCTGCCGCCGGCGACAGGGACGCTCGGCGTGCGCCCTGGGTCAGGCTGGGCGATTCGGCGATATGAATGAAGAGGCGCAAATCCGGCAGGTCGAAGTGCATGGCGGCTCTGGGGCGAGTTGAAAAATGGCGTTCAGCATAGCCGAACGCCGGTTTAAATAAATGCGGATTCTCGGAACGTTCATCGGATTGCATGCTGCCTGCACTCCAAGAACAAGCCGGGATCGACCATGAGTGACTCTGCCTTCGCTGCCTGGATTGGCCGCACTGAAGAAGCCCACGACCAACTGAGCCGCAACCTGGTCAAACGCATCGCCGCGACCCTGGGTGAGGACACGCCCGCCCATGGCGAGGCGCTGCCGCCGCTCTGGCACTGGGCCTTCTTCCAGGAGCCCATCGCCGAAAGCGGCCTGGGCGGTGACGGACACCCGGCTCGCGGTGGTTTTCTGCCGCCAGCGGACAACCGCAATCGCATGTGGGCCGGCGGTCGCGTCGAATTCATCGCGCCCCTGCGCGTCGGCGGCGAAGCGACCCGGGTCTCGACCATCAAGCACATTGAGGAAAAGCACGGGCGCACCGGCGCGCTGCTGTTCGTCACCGTGCAGCACGACTACCTGCAGGATGGTGACCTGGCGATCCGCGAGGAGCAGGACATCGTCTACCGCGAGCCGAGCCCACCCAAGGGTGGCGCCGGCGAAGCGCTGCCAGCCGGTGACTGGCGCGAAGGCGTGGTGCCGAGCCCGACCCTGCTGTTTCGCTATAGCGCGGTGACCTTCAATGGCCATCGCATCCATTACGACTGGCCCTACGTCACCGAAGCCGAAGGTTACGCCGGCCTGGTGGTGCACGGCCCGCTGATCGCCACCCTGAACCTGCGCGCGTTCTGCCGCGCCCAGCCCCAGGCGCGGCTGCGCCGTTTCGCCTATCGCGGCTTGCGCCCGCTGCTCGCACCCGAACCTTTCGAGGTGGCCGGGCGAATCGATGAGCCGGGCAAGGCGCAGTTGTGGGCGGGTAATGCTGCGGGCATGGCCCAGCAGGCCGAAGTGGAATTCGAATGATTGAGCCGAGGGTGGATCACGCCTCACCGATCCACCGATAAGGGCCGCGAAAACAACAAGAATCGAGGAATCAAGATGACCCCGGAACAGAGCGAAGAGCTGAATTTCATCCGCGAAGGCGTACGTGGCCTGTGCGCCGAATTCCCAGCCGAATACTGGCGCAAGATCGACGAGGAGAAGAGCTTCCCCGAGGCCTTCGTCGGCGCCATGACCGAAGCCGGCTGGCTGTCGGCGATGATCCCGGAAGAATACGGCGGCTCCGGCCTGGGTCTGGCCGAGGCGTCGGTGATCCTCGAGGAAGTGAACCGCTGCGGCGGCAACTCCGGCACCATCCACGGGCAGATGTACAACATGTTCACCCTGCTGCGTAACGGCAGTGACGCGCAGAAAAGCTACTACCTGCCCAAGCTGGCCAGCGGCGAGCTGCGCCTGCAATCCATGGGCGTGACCGAACCGACCACCGGCACCGACACCACCAAGATCAAGACCACCGCCGTGCGCCAGGGCGACAAGTACGTGATCAACGGCCAGAAGGTGTGGATCTCGCGCATCCAGCACTCCGACCTGATGATCCTGCTGGCGCGCACCACGCCGCTGGCCGAGGTGAAGAAGAAATCCGAAGGCATGTCGATCTTCCTGGTCGACCTGCGCGAGGCCATCGGCAACGGCCTGACCGTGCAACCGATCGCCAACATGGTCAACCACGAGACCAACGAGCTGTTCTTCGACAACCTGGAAATTCCAGCCAGCAGCCTGATCGGCGAGGAGGGCAAGGGCTTTCGCTACATCCTCGATGGCCTGAACGCCGAGCGTACGTTGATCGCTGCCGAATGCATCGGCGACGGTCGTTGGTTCATCGACAAGGCCAGCGCCTACGCCCGTGATCGCGTGGTGTTCGGCCGGCCCATCGGCCAGAACCAGGGCGTGCAGTTCCCCATCGCCAAGGCCCACATCGAAGTGGAGGCCGCCGACCTGATGCGCTGGCGCGCCTGCGAGCAATACGACCGCGGCGAGAACGCCGGGGCCAGCGCCAACATGGCCAAGTACCTGGCGGCGGAAGCCTCCTGGGCGGCGGCCAACGCCTGCCTGCAGACCCACGGTGGCTTCGGCTTCGCCAACGAATACGACGTCGAGCGCAAGTTCCGCGAGACCCGCCTGTACCAGGTGGCGCCGATCTCCACCAACCTGATCATGTCCTACGTGGCCGAGCACTTGCTCGAGCTGCCGCGTAGCTTTTGAGGAGCCTGTCATGAGCCATACCCAAGCCTTGGCAAGTTTCCTCGCCGAGTTGCGTTACGACGATCTGCCTGACTACGTGCTCAATCGCACCGAAGACCTGTTCCTCGACTGGCTCGGCTCGGCCCTGGCCAGTGAAGGTGCGCGACCGATCCCGCTGTTCGAGGCCTACGCGCAGAAGATGGGCCCGGCCGATGGCCCGGCGCGCATCCTGGTCAACGGACGCGGCACCTCGGCGTACTTCGCCGCGCTGGTCAACGGCGCCTCGTCCCATCTGGTGGAGCAGGACGACCTGCACAACAGTTCGGTGCTGCACCCCGCCACCGTGGTGTTCCCGGCGGCCCTGGCAGCCGCGCAGGACCTCGGCAAGCCCGGCCGCGAACTGTTGCTGGCCTCGGTCGCCGGCTACGAGGCGGGCATTCGCATCGGCGAATTCCTCGGCCGCTCGCACTACCGCATCTTCCACACCACGGCGACGGTCGGCACCCTGGCCGCCGCCGTGGCCGTGGGCAAGTTGCTGAACTTCGACCACAAGCAGTTCGTTCACCTGCTCGGCAATGCCGGCACCCAGGCCGCCGGGCTGTGGGAGTTCCTGCGTGACGCCGCCGACTCCAAGCAACTGCACACCGCCAAGGCCGCCGCCGACGGCCTGCTGGCCGCGTACTTCACCGCCCAGGGCCTGAGCGGTGCGCAGAACATTCTCGAGGGCGAGCAGGGTATGGCCGCCGGCATGTCCAGTGATGCCAACCCGGGTAAGTTGTCCGATCGCCTCGGCAGCCGCTGGGCGCTGGTCGAAACCTCGTTCAAGTTCCATGCCTCCTGCCGCCATACCCATCCGGCCGCCGATGCGCTGCTCGATCTGATGCAGCGCGAACGCCTGCGCCATGGCGATATCGCCAAGGTCATCACCCATGTGCACCAGGGCGCCATCGACGTGCTCGGTCGCGTGGTGGTACCGCAGACCGTGCACCAGGCCAAGTTTTCCATGGGCACGGTGCTCGGCCTGATCGCCGTGCATGGCAAGGCGCAGCTCACCGAGTTCGAGAACCTGTCGCTCACCGATGACGATGTCGCCGAGTTTCGCGACAAGGTCAGCATGCGCCTCGACCCCGAGGTGGACGGCGCTTATCCGGCGCGCTGGCTGGGACGGGTCGAGGTGGTCACCACCGACGGTCGAACCCTGCATGGCGCCATCGACGAGCCCAAGGGCGATCCGGGCAACACCCTCTGCCGCACGGAGCTGGAAGACAAGTTCCGCCGTTTGCTGGCCTTTGCCGGCAAACGCGGCAGCGATGAGGCGGGCGAGCTGATCGCCAGGGTCTGGCGCCTGCGCGAGACCGACGACCTGAGCAACCTGGCCTGACCGAGGACGCGCACATGAACAACGCACAACAACCCCGGCCACTGGACGGCGTCACCGTGGTCAGCCTGGAACACGCCATCGCCGCGCCGTTCTGCACCCGCCAGCTCGCCGACATGGGCGCCCGGGTGATCAAGGTCGAGCGGCCCGGCAGCGGCGACTTCGCCCGTGGCTACGACGAGCGCGTCAACGGCCTGGCCTCGCACTTCGTGTGGACCAACCGTTCCAAGGAAAGCCTGACCCTGGACCTCAAGCAGGACGACGCCAGCGACGTGCTCGACAGCCTGCTGGCCAAGGCCGATGTGCTGGTGCAGAACCTCGCGCCGGGTGCGGCGGCACGCATGGGCTTGTCGTTCGACAAGCTGCATGCGCGGTTTCCGAAGCTGATCGTCTGTGACATCTCCGGCTACGGCGAGGGTGGCAGCTACGAGAAGAAAAAGGCCTATGACCTGCTGATCCAGAGCGAGGGCGGCTTTCTGTCGGTGACCGGCGGCGCGGGTGACGACCAACTGGCCAAGGCCGGTTGCTCCATCGCCGATATCGCCGCTGGCATGTATGCCTATAGCAATATCCTTTCGGCCCTGCTGCTGCGCGGCAAGACCGGATTGGGCAGCCGCATCGACGTGAGCATGCTCGAGAGCCTGGTCGAGTGGATGGGTTATCCCCTGTATTACGCGTACGACGGTGCCACGCCGCCGCCGCGTGCCGGGGCCGCCCACTCGACCATCTATCCCTACGGCCCGTTTCCCGCCGGTGATGGCGGGACGGTGATGCTCGGCCTGCAGAACGAGCGGGAGTGGCAGGCGTTCTGCGAGCGGGTGCTGTTGCAGCCCGAGCTGGCAGGCGACGAGCGTTTTTCGGCCAACTTCAAGCGTTCGGCCAACCGCGAGGTGCTGCGCGGCATCATCGTCGAGACCTTTGCGGCGCTGAGCGCCGAGCAGGTCATCGAGCGGCTGGAGCAGGCGCAGATCGCCAATGCCCACGTCAATGACATGGCTGGGGTCTGGGCTCATCCGCAGCTCAAGGCCCGCGACCGCTGGCGCCAGGTCGACAGCCCCGGCGGCAGCTTGCCGGCGTTGCTGCCGCCGGGCAGCAACAGCGCCTTCGCCCCGCGGATGGATGCGGTGCCCGCGCTGGGTGAGCACACCGACGCGTTGCTGGCCGAGCTGGGGTACAGCGATGCAGCGATAGCGGGCCTGAAGGTGAGTGGGGCGGTTTGAGAGCTGTTCGCGACAGGTCGTGCGTGGCCCATCCCCGTGCAATGGTGCCGCCCTCAATTGGTGGGCTAAAGCCCACCCTACGGCAGATCTGCGCGAATTGTAGGGTGGGCTTCAGCCCACCATTTACCAATTAACGAATTTCACGTCAGGAACCCGATGCCATGACGACCTCCATCATCCGTACCGCGCTGTTCGTTCCCGCCTCACGACCTGAGCGTATTGCCAAGGCCCTGGCCAGCGGCGCTGATGCGGTCATCGTCGACCTAGAAGATGCGGTGCAGGAAAGCCTCAAGATCGAAGCGCGCGACAACCTTGGCCGCTTCCTTACCGACAATCCCGAAGCACGCCTGCTGGTGCGTATCAACTCGCCAGAGCACGCCGGCCATGCTGAGGACATCGCGTTGTGCCTGCGCCACAGCGGCGTCATCGGTGTACTGCTGCCCAAGGTGGAAAGCGCTGCCCAGGTGGCCCGCGTCGCAGAGGCCGGCAAGCCGGTCTGGCCGATCATCGAAAGCGCCCGTGGCCTGCACAAGCTGCCGGCCATCGCCGCGTCTCCAGGCGTCGAACGCTTGTCCTTCGGCGGCCTGGACCTGGGCCTCGATCTTGGCCTGAACAGCGGTACCGCGGCGGCCGAGCGCCTGCTCGATCAGGCCCGCTACGCGATCTTATTGCACAGCCGCCTGGCCAATCTGGCGGCGCCGCTCGATAGCGTGTTTCCGGCTATTCAGGATCAGGCCGGCCTTGACCGCGCCAGCCGCGACGCCGGCAACATGGGCTTCGGCGGCCTGCTGTGCATCCACCCCAGCCAGGTTGCCGTGGTGCATCAGGCCCTGGCGCCCTCGGCAGAGGAACTCGATTGGGCGCGCCGGGTGCTGCAGGCCGGCGAGGACGGTGACGGGGTGTTCGTGGTCGACGGCCAGATGGTCGACGCGCCGGTGGTCGGGCGCGCCCGGCGCATCGTCGCACGGGCCGGCGACACCGGTTGACCCATTGGGCCGCGTTCGGCACTGCCGAACGCGGCTTTGCACAATCACGAATTCCGCGCCAACCGTGGCGCGTTGTAAACAGGCAACAGGCTCGTTCACTACCTACCTACAAAAACAAGATGAGGTACACCCATGCTCAAGCTTTCTCTCAAGGCGCTGGTCTGCGCTGTCGCCGTCTCCGTAGCCGGGGGGGCACACGCTGCCGACTCGGCGCCCATCAGCATCAAGTTCGCCCACGTCGTTGCCGAACACACGCCCAAGGGGCAGGGCGCCTTGATGTTCAAGAAGCTGGCCGAAGAGCGCCTGCCGGGTCGGGTCAAGGTCGAGGTCTACCCGAACTCGTCGCTGTTCGGCGATGGCAAGGAGATGGAGGCGCTGCTGCTCGGTGACGTGCAGTTGCTGGCGCCGTCGTTGGCCAAGTTCGAGCACTACGCCAAGCCGATCCAGATCTTTGATCTGCCGTTCCTGTTCGACAACATGGCGGCGGTCGACCGTTTCCAGGCCAGTGAGCAGGGCAAGGCGCTGCTGACCAGCATGGAAGGCAAGGGCATCACCGGCCTGGCCTACTGGCACAACGGCCTCAAGCAGCTGTCTTCGAACAAGGCGATGCACGAACCCAAGGATGCCCGCGGCCTGAAATTCCGCGTACAAGCTTCCGCGGTGCTCGACGAACAGTTCAAGGTGCTGCGCGCCGCGCCGCGCAAGATGAGCTTCGCCGAGGTCTATCAGGGCCTGCAGACCGGCGTGGTCAACGGCACCGAGAACACCTGGTCGAACTATTTCAGCCAGAAGGTCCATGAGGTGCAGCCGTTCTTCACCGAATCCAACCACGGCCTGATCGACTACATGGTGATCACCAACACCAAGTTCTGGAAAGGCCTGCCGGATGACGTGCGCAGCGAACTGGACAAGATCATGGTCGAGGTCACCGCCGAGGTGAACCGCCAGGCCGACGACCTCAACAAGGAAGCTCGCGCGGCCATCGTCAAGGCCGGCACCAGCGAGATCATCGAGCTGACCCCCGAGCAGCGCGAGAAATGGCGCGAAGCCATGCGCCCGGTTTGGAAGAAGTTCGAAGGCGAGATCGGTGCCGACCTGATCAAAGCAGCCGAGGCGTCCAATCAGGCGCAGTGATTACCGCTTGATCCTGCGACATCAAAGGCCGCATCCAATCAAGGATGCGGCCTTCTTCGTATCTGCATACTCATAGGCGATTTCCCGGGTATCGCTGCGCTTAACCCAGGCTACGTAACTGCGCCATCGCCGTGGGTCATGCCGACCCGGAAGCACCGGTCAATCGACTGATCAGCGAGCGCTTGGCGCTGGGCGCGTTCTGCACGTTGGTGGAGTGAGCAGGGAAGCGCGACCAGAGAATAGCTGTGGCTGAAGTAATCCCGGGTGTCGTTTCACTCGACGCCGGGCTACCCGACCGTAGCCTGGGTTGAGCCTGCGAAACCCGGGAACGATCTCGCGCTCACCCCCTCGGCTACACAAATCCCCTGAACCCCACCTGCACTCGACAGTCAGTCTCCTACGGCTGATTATTTCAAAGTATGTCTGTCGTTGATGTCGAGTATTACAAAATGTAATTGGGCTGATCGCTGCCTGGGCAGTAATCTGCAGGGCATTCACTGCCTGGGCAGGTAATTTCTCATGCCGCATTTCGACCGCGAACGTTTTTCGCTGCAGCACTCGCCCGGCCACCTGATCGCGCTGACCAATCAGCTCAAGGATCGCCTGCTGGAGCGCCACCTGGTGGACCACGACGTGACCGCCGCGCAGTTCAAGGTGGTGCTGCTGATCAGCCAGAGCCGCGCCAGCACCCCGGCCGACCTGGTGCGCCTGCTCAGCCTCGACAGCGGGGCGATGACCCGCATGCTCGACCGCCTGGAACAGAAGGGCCTGCTGACCCGCGAGCGCAGCGTCGAGGATCGCCGCCAGGTGCGCCTCACCCTTACCGAAGCCGGCATTGCCCTGGGCGTGCGGGTACCGCAGATCGCCGCCGACGCTACCAACGAGCTGACCGGCTGCCTGACCCGCGCCGAGCTCGACGAACTACAACGCCTGATGAAGAAGATGCTGATGGCCGCCGACGCCTTGCCGCAGCTGCCAGGAGAATGATGAACACCATGCCCTTGCGTACTCCCCTGTCCCTGATTTTCAGCGCCCTGTTGCTGGCTGCCTGTGCCTCGCAGGACGGCCTGCACACCGAAGGCCACACCCTCGACGCCGCCAGCCTGCAAGGGCAGACCTTCACCGGCAACCTGTCGCCGGCAGCCTGGCCGGCGAGCGATTGGTGGAATCGCCTGGGCGATCCGCAGCTCGATGCGCTGATCGCTGAAGCCCTGCGTAGCAACCCGGATCTGCAGGTTGCCGATGCCCGCGCTCGCCAGGCCAACGCCGCGGTGCTGGCCGCCGATGCGCAGCGCCAGCCGACCCTGGACGCCAATGCCGGCGTGACCCGCTCGCGCCTGGCGCGGGTTGACGACCCCAGCGGGCAGGGCAGGCGTTATAGCACCCTGCGCAATCTGTCGCTGGAAGGCGGCTACCACTTCGACCTGTGGGGCGGTGAGCGCGCCGCCTGGGAAGCGGCCCTGGGCCGTGCCCGCGCCAGCGAAGTGGATCGCCAGGGCGCGCGCCTGACCCTGGCCGCCGAGGTGACCCGCGCCTACAACGATCTGGGTCTGGCCTATGCCACCCAGAATCTGGCCGAGCAGGACCTCAAGCGCAGCCGCGACATGCTCGACCTGGCGCGCAGCCGGGTCGATGCCGGCCTCGACAGCGAATACCAGTTGCAGCAGACGCAAAGCCTGGAAGCCGCCGCGCAAGCCAGCCTGACCGCTGCCACCCAGGCGGTCGACAGCGCACGCATTCGTCTGGCGGTGATGCTCGGTCAGGGCCCGGATCGCGGCGCCACGCTGCCGCGCCCACAACTGATCGCTCCGGCGGCAGTGAGCCTGCCGGCCAACGTACCGGCCGAGCTGCTCGGTCGTCGCCCGGATCTGGTCGCTGCGCGCTGGCGTGTGGAGGCCGCTACTCGCGACATCGATGCCAGCAAGGCCGACTTCTACCCCAACCTCAACCTGAGCGTGGCGGCTGGCAGCAAGTCGCTGCTCGGTGATGCGGTGTTCGGTGGCGCCAGCCGCTTCTTCAGCGTCGGCCCGGCGCTGAGCCTGCCGATCTTCGACGGCGGGGCACGCCGCGCTGCCCTGGCCGGTCGCAATGCCGACTACGACGTGGCCGTGGCTCAGTACAACCAGACCCTGATCGGCGCCCTGGGTGATATCGGCGACGGCATCAGCCGCATCCGCTCCCTGGAACAGCAGATCGAGCAGCAGCAGCGGGCCCGCGACATCGCCCGCAGTTCTTACGACATCGCCATGCAGCGCTACGCCGATGGCATCGGCAATTACCTCGATGCGCTGAGCGTCGAGCAGCAACTGCTGCAGAGCGAACGGCAACTGGCCAATCTGCGTGCCGAGCGTATCGACGCCTCGGTGCTGCTGATGCAGGCCCTCGGTGGTGGCTTCGAAACCGCCGCTCCGTCTTCCACTTCCGCACGCTGAGTACTTGTCATGACCGACTCTCAAGCCACTCCTGCCGCCGCCAACTCGGGCAAGCGCAAACGCCTGCTGATAGGCCTCGCGGTCATCGTCGTGCTGTGCAGCGCGGCCATCTTCGCCTACCACGAACTCTACGGGCGCTTTTACGAAGAGACCGACGACGCCTACGTAGGCGGCAACCTGGTGCAGATCACCCCGCAGATCACCGGCACCGTCACGCGCATCGCCGTGGACGACGGCGACTACGTCGAGGCCGGCCAGCCCCTGGTCTGGCTCGACCCGGCCGATACCGAAGTGGCCCAGCAGAGCGCCGAGGCCAACCTGGCGCGCACCGTGCGCCAGGTGCGCGGGCTGTACAGCAACGTCGACAGCTACAAGGCCCAGGTGGCCTCGCGCAAGATCGACGTGCAGCGTGCCAAGGCCGATTACCAGCGCCGCGTGACCCTGGCGAGCAAAGGTGCGATCTCCCGAGAGGAGTTGGCCCACGCCCAGGACACCCTGAACAGCGCGCAGAGCGCCCTGACCTCCGCCCAGCAGCAACTGGACACCAACCAGGCACTGGTCGACGACACCGTGATCGCCTCCCACCCGGACGTGAAGAGCGCCGCCGCGCAACTGCGCCAGGCCTTCCTCAACAACGCCCGCAGCACCCTGGTGGCGCCGGTCGGCGGCTACGTGGCGCGCCGCTCGGTGCAGGTCGGCAGCCGCATCCAGCCAGGCACCGCGCTGATGGCCGTGGTGCCGCTGCACGAGGTGTGGATCGACGCCAACTTCAAGGAAACCCAGCTGCGCGAGATGCGCATCGGCCAGCCGGTGACCGTCGAGGCCGACCTGTACGGCGATGACGTGACCTATCAGGGCCACGTGGAAAGCCTCGGCGTCGGCACCGGCAGTGCTTTCTCGCTGCTGCCGGCGCAGAACGCCAGCGGCAACTGGATCAAGATCGTGCAGCGCCTGCCGGTGCGCATCCGCCTGGATGACGAGGCGCTGGAAAAGCACCCGTTGCGCATCGGCCTGTCCACCACGGTAACCGTCGACCTGCATGACCAGAGCGGCGCCCAGCTGACCAACCAGATGCCCAAGGAGGCGCGTTTCAGTACCACGGTTTACGACGCTCCGTTGGGCCAGGCCGACGTGCTGATCGAACGCATCATCCACGACAACGGTCCGCAGAGCAGCAGCGCCGCCCCGGCGAAGCAGGGCTGACATGAGCGACGCCAATTTCCGCCCGGCCAGCATGTTGCTGGCCACCATCGGCATCTCCCTGGCGACCTTCATGCAGGTGCTCGACACCACCATCGCCAACGTCGCCCTGCCGACCATATCCGGCAACCTGGGTGTCAGTTCGGAGCAGGGCACCTGGGTGATCACCTCGTTCGCCGTGTGCAACGCCATCGCCTTGCCGCTGACCGGCTGGCTGGCGCGGCGCTTCGGCGAGGTGAAGCTGTTTCTCGCTGCGGTGGTGCTGTTCGTGATCACCTCGTTCCTGTGCGGCATCGCCCGCTCGATGCCCGAACTGGTGGTATTCCGTGCCCTGCAGGGGCTGGTCGCCGGCCCGCTGTACCCGATGGCGCAGACCTTGCTCCTGGCGATCTTTCCCAGCGCCAAACGGGGCATGGCCCTGGCGTTGCTGGCAATGGTCACGGTAGTGGCGCCGATCATCGGGCCGATCGCCGGCGGCTGGATCACCGACAGCTACAGCTGGCCGTGGATCTTCTTCATCAACGTGCCGATCGGCATCCTCGCCACCCTGGTGGTCTGGACGCAGATGCGCAACCGCCCGGAAACCACCGAGCACCAGCCCATCGACTACGTCGGGCTGATGCTGCTGGTGCTCGGCGTCGGCGTGCTGCAGGTGGTGCTCGACAAGGGCAACGACCTGGACTGGTTCGAGTCGACCTTCATCCAGATCGGCACCGCGATTTCGGTGGTGTCGCTGGTGGCGCTGGTGATCTGGGAACTGACCGACAAGCACCCGATCATCAACCTGCGCCTGTTCATGTACCGCAACTTCACCTTCGGCACACTGGCCCTGGTGCTCGGCTATTCGGGCTTCTTCGGCATCAACTTGCTGCTGCCCCAATGGCTGCAGACCCAGCTGGGCTACACGCCGATCTGGGCCGGGCTGGCAGCGGCGCCGATCGGCATCCTGCCGCTGTTCCTGTCGCCACTGGTGGGCAAGTACGCCCACAAGTTCGACCTGCGCCTGCTGGCCGGCGGCTCGTTCCTGGTGATCGGCGCCTCGTGCTTCATGCGCGCCTCGTTCAACACCGAGGTGGATTACCGGCACATCGCCGAGGTGCAGGTGTTCATGGGCCTGGGGATCGCGCTGTTCTTCATGCCGACCACCAGCATCCTGCTTTCCAGCCTGCCGCCCAAGGACATCGCCGACGGCTCGGGCCTGGCCACCTTTCTGCGCGTGCTGGGCGGCAGCTTCGCCTCGTCGCTGACTACCTGGATCTGGCACCGCCGGGAGATCTACCACCACGCCCAGCTGACCGAGCACGTCACGGCCTATGACCCGGCCACCCACCAGTACCTGGAACAGCTCGGCGGCGCCTCGCAATCGGCCTATATGCAGATCGACCGGGTGGTGGAAAGCCAGGCCTACATGCTTTCCACGGTGGACTACTTCACCCTGATGGGCTGGCTGTTCTTCGGCCTGATCCTGATCATCTACCTGGCCAAACCACCGTTCTCGGCCAAGGGCGCGGCTGAGTCTGGCGGCGGGCATTGATGACTGACTGCATGCAGGCGTCGTGGTGAACCTGTCCGGGTAGCCTGGGTTGAACGACGTGATACCCGGGGCTGGTTTCCTGGGTATCGCTGCGCTCAACCGCAGGCTACGGACGAATTATCGGGCGTTGCCTTCACTCATCCATTTCGGTTTCGGATAACGACGGTCCGACTTGCCGGCCCTGAGGATCGCGCCAGGTACGTCGTGGCCGATCAGCTCGGGCAGGGTCGCGGCGGCTTCGAGCAGGGCGTCGAGATTCACCCCGGTCTCCAGACCCATGCGCTGGAACATGTGCACCAGGTCTTCGGTGCAGATATTGCCGCTGGCGCCGGGTGCGTAGGGGCAGCCGCCGAGGCCGCCGAGGGAGGCGTCGAAGCGGTCGATGCCGGCGCTCAGGGCTGCCAGGGCATTGGCCAGGCCCATGCCTCGGGTGTTGTGAAAGTGCGCAGTGAACACTGCTTCGGGCCAGCGCTGCAGCGACGTGCGGCAGATGCGTTCGACCTGCGCCGGGTCGGCCATTCCGGTGGTGTCGCACAGGGTCACGCCCTGCACGCCGATCTCCAGCAGGCGCTCGGTCAGCTCATGCACGCGAACCTCGGGCACCGCGCCCTCGAACGGGCAGCCAAAGGTGGTCGACAGCGAAGCGTTAATGAACACGCCGCTGCCGCGGGTGACCTCGATGATTTCGCGAAACTGGGCGAGCGACTGCTCCGGCGTCATGCGCAGGTTGGCCAGGCCATGGGTGTCGCTGGCCGACATCACCAGATTGATCTCATCCACGTCGCAGGACAGCGCCCGCTCGCAGCCGCGCACGTTGGGCACCAGCACGGTGTATTCCACGCCTGCAACGCGCCGGATGCCGCGCATCACCTCTTCGGCATCGCGCAGATTGGGGATCGCCTTGGGCGAGGTGAAGGAGGTGACCTCGATCTTCGCCAGGCCGGTTTGCGACAGCCTGTCGATCAGGGCGATCTTGGCGTCGGTGGGCACGAAGCTGGCTTCGATCTGGAAGCCGTCACGGGTGGCGACGTCCTGGATATAGAGGCGTTTGGTCATGGGCAGATCCTGATTGTGTCGGGTGCGTAGCCCAGGTCGAGCGCAGCGATACCCGGGAAGGTGTCCTGGGTATCGCGCTGCTCAACCCAGGCTACCGGTCATGGTTGACGTCAGATAATCCCGCGCTCGCGCAGGCCGGCAACTTGTTCGGCGCTGAGGCCAAGCCCGGCCAGAATGTCCTCGCTGTGCTCGCCGAGCTGCGGGCCGCCTGCGCCGATGCGACCTGGCGTGCGGCTGAGTTTGGGCAGCACGCCCGGCACCTTCAGTGGGCCGACGGGGGTTTGCACCGTCTCGATCATCTGCCGTGCCAGGTAGTGGGGGTCCTGCACGATATCGGCGGCGGTGTAGGGATAGCCGGCCGGTACGCGGGCGCCCTTGAGCGCTTCGATCACTTCGTCGCGGCCACGCCCGGCCGTCCATTCGCCAATGGCGCCGTCGATCAGCTCGGCGTGCTGGCTGCGCCCGTCGTTCTGCGCCAGGCGTGGATCGTTGCCCAGATCGTCACGGCCGATCAGGGTCATCAGGCGTTTGTAGATGCTGTCGCCATTGCCGGCGATCAGCACGTAGCTGCCGTCGCTGCACGGGTAGGAGTTGGACGGCGTGATGCCGGGCAGGGCGCTGCCGGCGGGCTCGCGGATATAGCCGAAGGCGTCGTATTCGGGTACCAGGCTTTCCATCATGGCGAACACCGACTCGTACAGCGCCACGTCGATCTCCTGGCCTACGCCGCTGCGTGCCCGCTCCTGCAGGGCCAGCAACACGCCGATCACCCCATACAGCGAGGACAGCGAATCACCGATGCTCACCCCGACGCGCACCGGCGCCTGTCCGGCATAGCCGGAGAGGTGGCGCAGGCCGCCCATGGCTTCGCCGATCACGCCGAACCCGGGCAGGTCACGATAGGGGCCGGTCTGCCCGTAGCCGGATATGCGCAGCATGATCAGTCGCGGGTTGAGCGCCTTCAGCGCGTCATAACCCAGGCCCCAGCCTTCCAGCGTGCCAGGGCGAAAGTTCTCCACCAGAATGTCGGCCTCGGCCACCAGCTGGCGGACGATGTCCTGGGCTTCGGCCTGCTTCAGGTCGAGGGTCAGCGAGCGCTTGTTGCGCGACTGCACGTGCCACCAGAGCGAGGTGCCGTCCTTGATCTTGCGCCACTTGCGCAGCGGGTCGCCGACGCCAGGCGGCTCGATTTTGATTACGTCGGCGCCGAATTCGCCGAGCAGCTTGCTGGCGAACGGGCCGGCGATGAGCTGGCCCATTTCGATGACCTTGAGGCCGGCCAGGGCCATGGGTGCAACGGTTGTATTGGCAGGCATGTGCGGCTTCCCGATGACTTGGGTCTGATGGCGCCGAGCATCGCCCACCACGCGGCTCGCCGCAATCAGTCAATCGTCAAGTCTGGCTTCGTGCGACGCGAAGGCATATGGTGCCGCTATCGGTTCGATGGCCCTGTCGCGGGCCACCTTCTTTCGCCAACCACGAAGCGGAGCCCGCCATGCGCGTGGATTTCACCACCCTCAAGTTATTCGTCGCCATCGCCGATGAGCGCAGCCTGACCCGCGCCGCCGAGCGCGAACACCTGGCGCTGGCGGCGGTGAGCAAGCGCGTCAGCGACCTGGAAGCGCACTTGCGCACGCCCCTGCTGTACCGCCAGCCCAAGGGCGTTGCGCTGACGCCGGCCGGCGATGCGCTGCTGCACCATGCGCGCAACCTGCTGGACAACATCCAGCACATGCAGGCCGACCTCAGCGAGTTCAGCGAGGGCATCAACGGCCACGTACGCATCCACGCCAACACCTCGGCAGTGATCGCCTTTCTGCCCGAGGACCTGGCGGCCTTCAGTGCCCAGCACCCACAGATTCGCATCGACCTGGAAGAGCGCGTCAGCAGCGAGATCATTCACGCGGTGCGCGAAGGGTTGACCGATATCGGCATCTTCGCCGGCCACGTACAGGCCGCTGGCGTGCAGGTGTTTCCCTACCGCCATGACCGCCTGGTGCTGGTGGTGCCGAGCGAGCATCCGCTGGCGGCCCGCGAGCGGGTGACCCTGTCGGAAACCGTCGGCTACGACTTCATCGGCCTGCAGAAGGAGGCTTCGCTGCACAGCCTGCTCAGCGAAGCCGCGCAGCAGGCGGGCGTACACTTGCGCGTGCGCATCCAGGTGCGCAGCTTCGAGGCCATCTGCCGGATGATCCATACCGGGCTGGGTATCGGCGTGCTGCCAGAACAGGCGGTACGTACTTATCTGCCAAGCATGGCGGTACGTGCGGTGGCGATCGCGGATGCCTGGGCGGTTCGCGAGCTGAACATCTGCGTGCGCCAGTACGACAGCCTGTCGCTGATCGCCCGGCAGATGGTCGATCACCTTGCCTTCGGCAATGGCGAAGGCAGGCTTGGCCAATCAAGAATGTAGTCGGCTATGGGGCTCAAGTAGAGTTCGTGGCGAACAAAGGCATCCGGTGGGCCAGGCCCGCCGTACCAATAACAACAGGAGATCGCCTCATGTCCCGCTTGCTCCGCCGCAGCCTGTCCTGCGTGCTGTTGTCCACCGCCATGGCCTTCGGCGCCGCCGTTGAGGCCGAGGAAATCGTCATCAAGTTCGCCCATGTCGCTTCCGACCAGACGCCCAAGGGGCAGGGCGCGCGCATGCTGCAGAAGCTGGTCAAGGAGCGTCTGGCCGGCAAGGCGCGGGTGGATGTCTACCCGAACTCCTCGCTGTTCGGTGATGGCAAGGAGATGGAAGCGCTGCTGCTCGGCGACGTGCAACTGCTGGCGCCGGCCCCGGTGAAGCTGGAGAAGTACCAGCCGCGGGTGCAGATATTCGACCTGATGTTCCTGTTCGACAACTCGGCGGCCTCGCAGCGTTTCGAGCAATCGCCAAAAGGCCAGGAGCTGCTGCACAGCCTGGAGAACAACGGCATTCTCGGCCTGGCCTACTGGCTCAACGGTATGCGCCAGTTCACCGCCAACAAGCCTTTGCACGTACCAAGCGACGCCCGTGGCCTGAAATTCCGGGTACAGCCTTCCGACCTGCAGGCCGCGCAGATCAGTGCTCTGCGCGCGGTACCGCGCAAGATGGCCTTCGCCGAGATCTACCAGGGCCTGCAGACCGGAGTGATCAATGCCTCCGACAACCCATGGTCGAACATCTACAGCCAGCGCCACTACGAGGTGCAGCAGTACATGATCGAGTCCAACCACGCGGTCGGCAATTACATGCTGATCACCAATGCCAAGTTCTGGAACGGCCTGCCCGAGGACGTGCGTGGCGAACTCAAGACCATCATCGACGAGGTCACCGCCGAGGTGAATCGCCAAGCTCTGGCGCTCAACGAGAAGGACAAGCAGCAGATCCTCGCCGGCGGCAAGCACGAGCTGATCGTGCTGACCGACGAAGAGCGCGCGCAATGGCGCGAGGTGATGCGGCCGATCTGGAAGGAGTACGAGGGCAAGATCGGCAGCGATCTGATCGAGGCGGCTCAGGCCGCCAACGCAGCCGGCCGGTAAATTCACCATCGAAAACGGAGGCCGCCATGCTCGACCATTTGGATCATCTGGTACTGACGGCTACCGACGCCGACGCGACCACGCACTTCTACGTCAGGGTTCTGGGCATGCACCTGGAGACTTTCGGCAATGGCCGCAAGGCGTTCTGCTTCGGCAGTCAGAAGATCAACCTGCACGTGCGTGGCCAGGAGTTCGAACCCAAGGCTCATTTGCCGGTACCGGGGGCGCTGGATCTGTGCTTTATCGCCAGCCAGCCTCTGGATCAGGTGATCGCGCACCTGCAGCGGGTTGGCTGGCCGATCATCGAAGGGCCGGTCATGCGCACCGGCGCCACCGGCCCGATCCGATCGGTGTATCTGCGCGATCCGGATCTGAATCTGATCGAGATAGCCGAGTTGGTGTGAGGGGGTGTTGTCGCGATCGAATTTTGGGAGCGGGCCATGCCCGCGAAAATCGCGGGCATGGCCCGCTCCCACAGGATGGAGAAATGACAGCCCCCAGCACTTGCTAGCCGCTGGATTTCCCCGCACGGATGCCTCCAGCTCTTTGCTCTGACAGCCTATTCGCCCAGGCCGAAGGCCGCGTTTACCAATCGTGAATATTCGCCTCGCCAGGCCGGGGTTAGAGTCGGCTGGCCAAAACAATTACAACAACCCTCCTTGGGAGACCGCTGATGAATGCGTTGCAGCGCCTATGGAATCGCCTCGAGGAAGCCGCTGTGGCGTTTCTTCTCGCGGCGATGACCCTGGTCACCTTCTCGTACGTGGTGTTCAACAACCTCTACGGTGTTTTCTACGCCCTGGGCGATACGCTGCCGTTCGGCGGCGATGCCATGTTCGCCATCGGCGACGGCATCCTCTACGTCGCCCAGGAAATGACCTGGAGCGTGGCCCTGACCAAGGCCATGTTCGGCTGGCTGATCTTCGTCGGCCTGGCCTGGGGCGTGCGCATCGGTGCGCACATCGGCGTCGACCTCTTGGTGCGCCTGT
>NZ_MSXV01000026.1 GCF_001945395.1 Pseudomonas sp. PA15(2017)
CGTCCGGAAGATCGCGCCGATCCGGGCGGCATTGATCCATAATCCCCGTTATGCGAACGCCCCTCGACATCCCCACGCACCTGGTTAAAGACGCCACCCTCTACGCGCCTTCCCGCGATCCTCTCGACGCGGTTTGCCACGTTCTGCAGGACTACCCTAGGCTTGTGTCCGAAGTGCGTGAACTGCGCCGCCGCGTGGCCGATATCGACAACGAAAGCGCAGAGCTCGACCAGCTGGTTGCCAAGCTGCAGAATGTCGCTCGGCAGATCCTCGATATCTGATCTCTTCCAGGAACAACCATGGCCAACCGAACAGTCAGTCGCTTCGTCAATACACCCGGCACGCCTGCGCCTGTTGTCATCGCTCTGAATGTCATTACCGGCCTGGCCATCCTCGGCATCATCGTCGCCGCCGTCTTCGGATAGCGCCTGGCCCTCAGCCTGACCACTCCACACTGATCACTCGCTTCTTCTTGAGTTGGCACGCTGTTTCAGGCCGCGAGTAGATCCACTCGCACATTTGCGATCGGCCCGAAGGGGCGAGGGGCGAAGCCCTGCTTTTAGTCTGCGGCGGGCGATTCTTTGCAGCTGATTCCTGGCCCCGACCATCCGCCCTGGTGGTTGGGTATCGACGTCTTCGACGCTTCCATTGCAGCCGTCAGCATCAGCTTCCCGGCTTCCAGGCACTGCACCCGCGTTTCGTATTGAGCGACCTCTATCTCTTGTCCTGGGGCCAGGACCGAGGTCATTGCTAGAATCCACATCTTCGGCATCCGTGCTGCGGCGGCGGGGAGGGTGAGTCCACCTACTCTAATGGTGGACTCTTGTGCAATGACTGCACTTTTGACTACTTCTTGACCGCCCTCGGAATCTCTAGTGAGAGCATGCCGTTTTCGCCTAATTCGACGTAACTGATTGATTCGCTTAACAAAAAATGTGCTAACTCGCTATCCCTGATCGGCTGGCGACCCTGCCTAACAAGCAACTTGTTGATTTCTATACATTTTTTGCGCAAAAGCTCTTGCTCGTCATTGGTCAATCGCAGAGTTGCTGGCATCGAGCCACTACCTATCATCGGGAAACCTCCAAAAGTGTACGTGCATGCATGTGACTTGTGTTGACGTATGCTTGTTCACGCGTATACATTCCGCTCCATTGTGATTTGCATGCATGCATGCAACAGAAGCGGAATCTGTGAATGCTCGACAAAATCCACATGTTCATCCCGTTCAGGGTCGAAGCGATCACCGTCCACGGTGACGACGCAGGGCACCACTCCCTGTCGGTCGATCTCGAAAGCCTGGGCATTCCGCTTCGCGCTACCAGCGTGCTTGCAGACGGGAAGGGTGGATACATCGTCGAAGACCTTTCTCACGCCTGGGAGTCGCTGCCCACGTCGTTTACGCCTATGGCGGTCAAGGTGTTTCACCAGTCGCTAGGGAAGCGGATGAATCCCGGCGTTGAGCTGAAAGCCAGCCCGGCGAAGCTGCTCCAGGGGCACAACGTGTTCGGCCCGACCTCGATCCGCATGGGCGGCGAGGTGATGCTCAAGTGGCTGGCCGGCTCGTACCCCGAACTGTTCGCTCAACTCGATTGGCAGAGCGCCCAGGTCTACAACATCGACTGCACTTTCTCGGCCCGCCTGCCTGACGAGCGCACCGCGCTCCAACTGATCCAAGCGCTGCGCGGTGTCAGCAACGGCCAAACCCGCAACCGTGGCGACGACTACCAAACAACAGCGTATTGGGGCAGCAAGGAAACCCGGCTCCGCAAGCTGAAGGCCTATCTCAAAGGCCCCGAATTTCGCGGCGAAATCGACAAGGCCGTCAAGGCGGCGAGGGGAGGCAACCTTTCAGCCCGTCGCACCCTGGCGGTGCTGCAAAACCCCGACTTGCTCGCCTGGGCGGACAACCTGATCCGCCTCGAAGCGACCGTCATGCACCGCTGGCTAGACCGGCGAAACATCCCCTCCAAGTTGTGGGCGCTCTGCGACTACCAGGAACACCTAGCCACCCAGGGAATTTGTTTTATCCAGTGGTGCTGGGAGCAAGTAACGAAAGAACTGTTTGCGGCCTTTGAAGGTATCTCCATGCGAGTAATTAATGATGAAAAAGTGCTGGCCGCACTTAAAGAGAAGTTCGCCAAGCCCGGTGGCCGGTGGACTAAGGCCAAAACTTGCAAGTCCACTGGTGTGCAAATACCGCCCGTATTTGTTGCCGGTCCCGTCAATGAAAGTGTCGCCCTTAACCTGTTTCGTACCTATCGCAGCATCAAGGATTACGGATGGCAGGAAACAATGGACTCAATGTCCCGTCGCACTTTCTACGATCACGTAGGCAAGATTTGCGAATGCGGTCTAAGTAAAGCGGCCCTCCAGAAGTTGAAGCAGGACGACCATAAAAACAACGTGGTGCCTATCCTGCGCTTCCTGCAAGTCGATTTCAGCGCCCAGCGTCCGAGCTGGTACCAAGAACCAAGCGTGGAGGCTGCCTGATGAAAGCGCCGCTCCGTTTCATGTTCGGTTGGGTGCTCTACGTCGCGCTGTTCGCCATGCTAAACCCGGTCATCAATGCCATTTGGCAGGCCGTGTTGTTCCAAGACCCCATCGTCCCGATCGTTACGGCCTTCGTCGGCGTGATGATCCTCATAGCGCTCTATCTGTGGCCTCTGAGCCGCTTTATCAGCTGGTGCGATCAACCCAGGGCAGCCGCCCCAAATACTCCCCATGAGGTGAAATAACATGCTTCTTCTGACCGGTCTCTGCCATGGCTACAAAGTTAACAAGCGCATTGTTGGCCAAAACGAGTTCGTCGATCACCTGATTCTGCTGGAAGTCCAGGACCTGAATCAGTACGGCATCGCCGAAACCAAAACCGCAAGTATCAAGCTGGCCAAGGCTGATATCGAAAACGGTGTCCAGCATCAATACGACGCTCTGAAAGGCAAGTCTGTAAGTGTGCCCGTCCGCGTCGGCCCCTGGGCATCCAAGGCCGGTAATGCCGGTTTCGACTACTGGATTTCCGGCGACCGTAAGCCAGTCAACATGCAAATCCGTCAGCAAGTAGCGGCGGCTAGCTAACCATGTCCTCCGTCGAGTGCGAGGAATGCGGCGAAGTTATCGACCGTGAAGACGACGAATACGAGTTGTTTGATCATGACCTCGGACTTTGCGCGTTCTGCAACTCCGAGGCGGAGGATTAACAAATGCCCGAATCATTAATGGTCGTGACTCTTGGCGAATTAGTCAAAGTTGGGACTTCTGGTTTTCTGTGCACCCTCGTAGCTTGGTTCGCAGGAATTAAACTGTCGATTGCTCTTTCGGCAATTCGGCGTTTCTAGCTGCATAAGCAGCAAACAACTGTAGGAGTTACAAAGATGGAAGAAGTTCTCGCCTCGATCACTGGCGGTCAAATCGCTGCTGCTGTAACCGCGCTGATGATCGTTGTTGTCGGTATCGCCATGGCCTTCCAGGGTGGCACCGTCGGCAAGCGCGTCGTCAAGAAGATCTAACGCCACTTGTGGCCAAGTAAGGGTAGGGGTCAGAAATGGCCCCTAAACTTTTTATGGAAACGTCAATTGCAATAACATCCTCCGATATCGCCTTCTTCGTATATTCGGTGGTGTTTCTCGCCGGAGTAATAATCGGATGGGCATTCGTAATCGGTACACAACAGCGGTTCTAATCGCCTGCCTCTTTAGCGCCTCATTCGCAGGCGCTGCCACCCGCAAAAACGTAGATAATATGCCTCGCCGATCCGATGTCATTAATGGCGGCGGTTCCGGCTTCCAGACGCCAAATGGCGAGCATGCTTTTTACGGTCGCGACCACGTTGATACGCACACTGCGGGCAATAGATTCAATGCTGGTGACAATCCCGGCGGCTCTGATCGCCGTCAAAAGATAACTGTTAAGCCCAGGGTTAACTTGAATCCAAAGACTGTTGCCGGTGCTGCTGGCAACTTCTTTAAGAGCTTGCCTAAAGGCGGTGCTGCCGGTCTTGCTGCTGGTGGTGCAATGCAGGCAATGCTAGACGCCATTGATGCCGTTATGGACCCTGCTAACAATACAATTCAGGTTCCATCTTTTTCAGAACCGTCCACAAAGCCAGGCGATTATTACTGGCATGTCGATAACTTCCAATCTCCAAGCCCTAAGAAGGCTTGCGAGAATTACTATGCAGACAAGTCATCTACCTGGACTTATCCGATTCACTCTGTCGAGGTGGTGTTTGCCAGTGAGTCACAGGGATTCTGTCAGGGTATTTCCTACGGAACCCAGTACTCTGACGCTGTTTGGCGTCAAGGTACTGGCTGTTCCGGGACATATAACTCTTCCACTGGTGAATGCCTTGTTTCCTCCGGTTATCGTGATGTAACCCAGTCTGATTTCGATTCTATGGAAAAATGGGCTGCTGATCAGAATTCAGATTTCATACGCGACCTTTTGAAAGAGAACTGCGCAGGCTCTCCAAGCCCTTTGGCATGTATCGACGAACTTAGCGAGTGGGGCGACATGCTCGGCCCATCTTCTGCTGTTGGGCCTAAGGAAACTACTACGACCACTACAAAGAACCCTGACGGCACTGTCTCCACCACGTCAACCAGCACGCAGAACACATATAACTACAGCTTCGGGCCGACCTATTACAATTACAGCACGACCACCAAAAAGACAGTAACCAACGCTGATGGCAGTGTTTCAGAGTCTGAGGCCAGTGACGGTGGTCTATCTCCAGGCAATGAAAAGCCAGAGAATGAAGAGCCGAGTTATTCGTTCGAGGATTCGGAGTTCCCTAAGGTCGATCCGTTCTATGAGCAGAAATACCCAGATGGCTTAGAAGGCGTTTGGAACGACATAAAGGCAAAGATTGACAGCTCTGCATTCATTCAGTTTCTTCAAGGGTTCATTCCAAACTTCTCTGGAAGTTGCCCTAGCTTCAGCCTCAACCTGAATATTGGGCCGTTTGATCTCGGCGTTCAGAATCTTCCTAGTGTGTGTTATGCCTTGGACTTCGTTAAGGTCATCTTGCTATTCACCGCCGTTATGACATTCCGCGCACTGGTATTCGGGGGTTAACATGGCCGGCATATTCCAGTTCTTCACCACCATACTTGCCAAGATCGTCAACTTCGCCAAGTGGCTTCTCGCTGTATTCAAGCAAGTCTTTGTTGATTGCTGGAATATATTTACCGACTTGTTTTGCTGGGGATTTGAATCCGTTCTTGGCATTGCGGTCGGCGCTCTAAACATGATTGCCATCCCATTCAACCCGCAAACCTACTTTGCACTGATACCGCCAGATGTAGCGAACGTTATGGGCTACATTGGTGTTCCCCAGGGCGCTGCGATAGTTGTTTCGGGCTTAATTATCCGCTTCACGCTTCAAACCATTCCGTTCGTTCGCTGGGGTTCCTGATGATTAACTTGATGCTGGGCGCCCCTGGTGGCGGTAAGTCGTATGAGTCTGTTGTTTATCATGTGCTGCCAGCGCTCAATCGCGGGCGCAAGATTATTACCAACTTGCCCCTCAATCTCGATGCCCTGGAAGCGTTCTGCCCTGGCACACGCCACTTGGTTGAGATCAGAACCGAGAAGTTCGACGGCGGGCTTATTCGCCCCTTTTCGCGTGTCGAGCACTTCGGCGACGACTGGCGGCATGAGACTGAGGGCAATGTTGGCCCTCTCTATCTGATCGACGAATGTCATTTGGCATTGCCACTTCGCGGAACTGATATAGCCATTGAAGAATGGTTTTCCCTTCACCGGCACGAAGGGGCCGATGTTCTGTTGATCACGCAAAGTTACGGCAAAATCAATAAGGCCATCCGCGACCTGGTGCAGATGGTTTACCTCTGCCGCAAAGCAACCATGCTCGGCTCGAACAGTCACTACATTCGCAAGGTTAAAGATGGTTTGCGTGGTGCTGAGGTCAACTCGGCTATTCGCAAGTACGAGAAGCGCTATTTTCCGTTGTATCGGAGCCACACGAAGTCCAGCTCGGCAGTTGAGGAATTCGAGGCTAGTGACGTGCGTTCCATCTGGTCAGGCTGGCACTTTCGTGGTGCCGTCCTTTGCCTTCTCGTTGGCCCGCTTTGGCTGTTCTGGCTCTATTCCGGCGACAGCGAAGCCAAGGTCGCAAAGCAGCCTGAGAACGTCAGCACAACGGTCACCGTCGAGCACGTTGACGGCACGGTCGAGACGACCACTACGGGGCCAGATCTGCACGCTGATGTTCCGGCAGAGGAATCCCATGAGCAAGGGCAGGGGAGTGAGCCCCCGCCGCCCCCAAGCCATCCATTCTCTGGCTATACGTTCTTCCTGAGCGCCCAGATGTACACCAAGCGAGAATCTGGCGAGTATCACAAGGGTTACGTCGCTCTCGCGCAAAACGGCGTTGTAGTCCGTCAGATCCCTTTCGACGACTTGCGAGAAGCCGGCTACGTGATCACCTATCGGTCGCCGTCCGTTATCAGCGTGACATTCGACGGCAAAGACCTGGGCTATGTCGTATCCGCGCTACCTCAGATCTCGATGACGCCAGCCAACCAGATAGGGAAAACCGGCGGTTAAACGGGAGGGCTCCCGCTTGCGGGAGGGACCCGTTTAAACGTCCGCGTTTGACCCGCTCGGCAGTGTCTGTCACCTCCGGGCTCCACAGTGCACGCAACCACGACACCACGGCTCTAGGCCCCGCGTATCAAGCACCCTGATAACATCGCCGAAACGATAAGGGGGCTTATGCATGGGCATGCAAGATAGGGATTGGTATCGGAACGAACGGCGTAAGCAACGACAGCAACACCAGGCTACTCAACATCAACCCGAACCCTCGACTTCATCAGCAAGCCCGCCAGGATTCACCAGCGCAGCAGCTATAGGCTCGCTACTCGCCGCGCTTATCGTCGTCCTGATCGGCTTTGCATTCATCTGAGAACTGACCATGCCTGACTTCATCAAGCTGACAGCGCCTGACGGCGTCGTGATCGAAGCGCCGGTCGATGGTTGGCGTACCTGCGACTGCGGTGTGCTGGGCTTGGCTGACGGCTCGAACTGGTGCGATGACTGCAAGGAACGCTTTGAGCGCTCATGGGATGAATGCTTTGATTCTGCGGGTCGTCCGCCTCAGGCTGATTCCTAGGCTTCGCATAATGAACAGGGATTCATGGTTAATGCCGTCCGGAAGATCGCGCCGATCCGGGCGGCATTGATCCATAATCCCCGTTATGCGAACGCCCCTCGACATCCCCACGCAC
>NZ_MSXV01000027.1 GCF_001945395.1 Pseudomonas sp. PA15(2017)
CGTCCGGAAGATCGCGCCGATCCGGGCGGCATTGATCCATAATCCCCGTTATGCGAACGCCCCTCGACATCCCCACGCACCTGGTTAAAGACGCCACCCTCTACGCGCCTTCCCGCGACCCTCTCGACGCTGTTTGCCACGTCCTTCAGGACTACCCCAGGCTCGTTTCTGAGGTTCGCGAGTTGCGCCGTCGTGTCACCGATCTAGACGGCGAGGGCACCGAACTCGATGATCTCCTTGCCAGGCTTCAGAACGTTGCCAGGCAGATACTTGACCTGTGAACTGATAGCAAAATTGTTGCCTGAAGGTTCCTCGAGCTCGAGAAAATGCTACCAAACTGCCGGCAATCTGGTAGCATTTCCTTCGCCGGCAACCTGGTTGCTCGAGCAGATTTGCTATCAAATTTCCTGCAGGAAAATCCAGAATGCTAGTAAACCTTCGCGACTTCCCCGATGGCCTCGCTGACGATCTTAAGGCCATGACTCAACGCAAGACTGCCAGCGCCGCTGTCCTTCAGGCCTGCAGGAACTACCGTGGTTACGTTCAGCAGAACAACGCGCTCAGGGACGAGATCAAGGCCTTAAGGCTCGCTTTGGAATCCCAGCGTCACACCATGGAACAGGCCCGCATGGCTGCTATGCACCTCGTCGAAGCCTGTGGCCAAGGTGACATGCTCAATGGCTAAGCGAACAGTCGACCGCTGGCTTGATCGCCCTGGCACGCCTTCCCCTGTCGTCATCGCCCTGAACGTCATCACCGGCCTGATCATCGCCGGCCTCATTTCCAGCGCTATTTTCGGATAGCGCTCGGCCCTCAGCCTGACCACTCCACACTGATCACTCGCTTCTGCTTGTGTTGGCACGCTGTGTCAGTCCGCGAGTAGATCCACTCGCACATTTGCGATCGGCCCGAAGGGGCGAGGGGCGAAGCCCTGCTTTTTGAGCGCTCGACGGCGCCCGGAGGGGTGGGGGTGCTGTTACACCCCCACTTTAATGCAGACATCTGCATTTTCTGCTTGATCGGAAGACCCTGCTGATTGCTCATCTGCGGGGGCTACTGCATTCCTTATTGCTGCTTCGTCCGGCAGGCTCTGGACGTTCCAGCGGATCATTTTTATCCCCGCATCCGTGGTGGCCTTGTCTTTTCGCTTGTCGGCCTCCTGTCTCGCTGCTTTCTGGTGCGTGCTGTCGTCGAGTTCAATCGTGGCCACAACTCCAGCGTCTTTCCCGCATACAACGAAGTCGTAGCTGAGCCGATTGATGCGGTTATTCCACTCGTTAAACTTGAACCCGCGCTTTACGCCTAGCACCCTCGACACCTGTACTTGGCACAGCACGATGTGGTCAGGCAGTGCTCGAATGAGTCGGTGATACAGTATTTGCTCTGGCTTCGTCAGTGGACGCTTGGCGTAGAAGGGCCATGTTCCATCCCAGCTCGGCCCCTTTTTCCCTTTTGCCGCAATTGCCATGACGAACAATGCTGCCAATACAATGACGACCAGCAGTAGCCATTCCATGCTTATTCCTTCTCTCCAAATTTAGTCATGCGGCAGCGCCTTCACTTGCATTCGCACCATTTTCAAGTGTGAAAAGCAGCGCTCTTAGTAGCATCTTTGCCTGAGTTTTTGCTGGCCCAGGCAGTGAGTCGAAGCGCCTGAATATATCCATCATTTCTGAGCTTATGCCGCCCTCGTCGCCGAACAGCAGCCCGTCAACAGACACGTCTAGCTCTTTGGCCAGGACTACTAGCTTGTCTGCTGGCGGCGGGTTTGCGTCGTGCTCCCATCCGATATACGTGGTCTTTCCTGCGCCTACTTTCTCGGCAATCGCCGCCTGTGATACGCCCTTGGCCTTCCTTGCCTTGCGTAGGTTTTCCCCGATGGTCATATCGATGTCTCTGAGTTCGAAAATCTGCACGTGAGCCTACCTCCTGTCTTTCCATACAGTTTCAATATTCCGACCTTATAGGTCGAAATATTAGTTGACTGCGCATTGCCGAAAATCGTACCTTCTCGGTCGGAATATTGGTATTGACAGGTTTTTCATGGGCACGTTCGAACGGACACCGATAGCAGCCTTTTTCATCGATTGGCTGACCATTTCGCAGGAATTCGATTTCGACCTGCCGGTGGTGTGTGACGTGTTCACGCTGACCATTGATGCCAACACTGACGAAGTGCTCAGCACCCGCCAGCCGCGTTTCAAGCATGAAGCCAGTCATTCCACCTCGATCACCATTCATGTCCAGGGGCGCAAGATTCGCGTCGAGGGCAACCCAAGCAGAGTAGGGCGCCTTGATAACCTCTTCGGCTTCACGACCATCGAACAGTGTGTCTCTGTCTACAACGCAATCCTGCGCGAATACGGCCTTCCGGGTTTCACCCGTTGCACTGGCTCTGACCTGCGCCAGGGTCAGTCGGGCGGCTCGGCGGGCGATTGGATCGGCGACGGCGCCAAGATCGAACGTATCGACCTGACCACCAATGTCAGCGTGGGCGAGGGCAACGTCTTGGCCTACCTGCGCGGCGTCTCCAGCCAGCGCCTAGGCCACTCCATCGGTTTCCTGTACCCCAACGGTCGCACCGTCAGCTGGACCCCCAAGGGCAACGGCAAAGGGGGTCGCCTCCAATACCGCAAGGCCTACGACAAGGCGTTCGAAATGGACGCCAACCTGCTGCCACGCATGAAGCGCCTGTATGGCGACGAATCCCCCGAGTTTCAGTACGCCCAGCGCGTACGCGACTACTGCGCCGAGCATGGCGTGGTTCGCATGGAACAAGAGCTGAAAAACGAATTCCTCCAGCGGCACCACCTCGCGTGGTGGGGACTTTTCGATGAACGCCGCTTTGGTGAATTGCACGGTGAATTTCTGAGAGTAGATGAGCGATTACAGGTGACTGCGATGGACATGATGACGATAGCTGACAAGCTGCTTGAGAAGGGCATTGTAAATAGCCGCCAAGCTGCCAACTCTACCGCCTCCTGGGCGATTCTCTGGATGCATGGTTCGCCGTTCCCGGGTAATCAGCGCTCTCTCGGCACTCACGCTGCCCGTCTCAATAAGATCGGCATCAACATCCGCAACGCTTGCGATACCAGCCGCTTTGCGCCTGTGTTCGTTCGCCAGTGCCGCGAAATCACCAAGTCCAACGTCCTGGCCATCCCGAGCTGGTACCAGCGCGCGAACCACCTGCAGGTGGCCGCATGATCGCCGCGACCATGGACGCCGTAATCATCACCATGGCCGGCGCCGTGGCCATCCTCTGGCTCGGCGATTGGGTGCGCGCATGAGAACTGTCAGCTTCCAGGGCACCCAACTGACTGCCGGCCAGCGCCGCCAGATGGAACAACGCCAGCAGGCCAAGCCCGCATTTTTGGCGCCGCACCTCCAGCAGATGCTGGACGACAGCGCCCGCGAAATCGCCCGCATGAAAGAGCAGGGCACCCAGGGTGAAAACCCGAACAAGTTCAAACTCGACTATCAAGTAAAGGGAACGCCCTGGCTCGGTGACGTGTTTGGATTTGCAACTTACGAAACCGAGGAAAGTAACCATGGCATTTAATCTGCGTATCAAAATCACTTCGACCGACGTTGAAGTTAAGTCCGGCACCAACGCTCGCGGCCCCTGGGAGATTCGCGAACAAGAAGCCTATATGTTCAAGTCCGGTGACGAGTTCCCAGAAAAGATCATTATCGCACTTGGCAAAGAGGCCCCCGCTTACGAACCCGGCATGTACGAACTCGACGAAAAGTCCATCTACGTCGGCAAGTTCAAACAGCCTCAACTTTCCATGCGTCTCCGCCCCGTAGCCGCCGCCGCTCAACAGCAAAAGGCCAGCTAAGCCAGATTTTTACGAAGTAAAAACTGGCTGAGGAACGCGTAATGAATTTTCTAGGCTGTGACGGTGTTTGGTTGCTCAACGCAGACGGCACGACTGTTTGCCAAGGCAACATGAAGACTTTCACAGTTCAGGAAATGCGGGACCACTTAACACCCGCAATGTCGTTGGCCCAGAAAGCGGAAATAACCGGCGCAATGCTTGCACTGTTTGTTTTCGTCTGGGTCGCCAAGAAACTTCGCACAACTGTTTAATACGGAGTAACAACCATGAAACAACTGAAAATCAACGCCATCTGCAAGAAGTTCGGCCCGGCTGCTGTAACCGTTGCCCTGGCAACTCTGGCCTCGCCGGTATTCGCTGCCGAAGGCGATATCGACACCTCCAAGCCCCTGCTGTACATCGCTGGCGGCCTGGCTGCTGCCGGTGCTGTCACCGGCGCCATGTTCGGCCTGGTTGCCCTGATCGGTGCCGCCAAGAAAGCTCAGCGCGCCGGGACCTAATACCGTGCGGTAACTGCTGTATCAAGCCCGCTCGTATAACACGGGTGGGCTTTTTTATTGCCCGGAGATTGTTGAAATGGGGAACTTGCTATGTATCTCAACCCGGAAGATTTGGTCTTTCTTGGCGTGCTGTTTGCTCTTGGGTTGCTTTGCACAGGGCGCTAGTGCTGAGGATTACTACTGGTCTGCTGGCTCTTTTAAAAGCGCCTCTCCTAAAGCTGTTTGCGAGAACTACTTTTCCGACCTTAGCAAAGAGTGGACCTATAAGATTCATTCTGTGACGTTCTCCTTTCAAAATGAGAGCCACGGCTTTTGCCGTGGTATTAGTTATGGCTCTGAATATTCACAGCCTGCGTTCCGGTATGGCGATACTTGTCCAACAGGGTCTGTTTACAACTCAGCGAACGGCGAGTGTCAAAAGCCCCCATCTGCATGCGAGGGAAAGGCTGGTCAAACAACGTCTTGGACACTTCTCCGCCCCGATTTAAATGGCCTCGGCCCCATCGAGCACGCGTGTATGGACAACTGCCGTATTGCCCTGGGCAACTCGACCTGCAGCCCGGCATACGAAGGTGCCAAGACTGGCGTTTGCGTCGGTACCGGCCAGTTCACCGGCAGCGATTGCCAGCCCAGCGATAACCCTACTGGCGGCACGCCCCCGACTGATCCCAATCCACCGACCGACCCCACCGACCCGACAGACCCCACCGAACCGCCGCCCACCTGTGGCCCTGGCTTTTCGTGGTCTGGTACCACCTGCGTCAAAGACCCGCCCAAGCAGTGCGACCCGTCAACCGGCGAGGTGTGCCCGCCGACAGACCCCACCGACCCCAAAGACCCGACCGACCCCAAAGACCCCGGAGACGGTGGCGACGGAGACGGTGAAGGCGAGGGCAATGGTGATGGTGAAGGCAACGGCAATGGCGGCACCTGCGACCCCAAGACCGACCCCAAAAAGTGCCAGACAGACCCGAAGCCGGGCGAGGGTGACGGTGCCTGCGACCCTGCCAAAGACCCCAACAAGTGCGGCCAGTCCAGCGTAGGCGGGGAGGCTTGCGACGCCTCGGTCACCTGCTCCGGTGATGCCATCCAGTGCGCGATTCTGCGTCAGCAGAAGGCCCAGCGCTGCGCCGATGACGATTTCCGCAAGGTGGACGAGAAGGCCGTTAACGACCTGCGTACAGCGGTAGCTGCGAACCAGTCCGACGAGTCGTTCCAACCCATGAAGGCCACCAGCGAAAACACCTTCGACCTGTCCCGGATGATCGACACCAGCAGCCGCTTTTCCAAGTCCTGCCCGGCGATCCCTGACTGGTCGATCCCTTGGCTCGACGGCAAGAACGTCGCCGTTCGCATGAGCTGGGTCAACGACCTGTGCCAGTACCTGATCTGGATGGGTTACCTGATCGTCGCTTTCGGCATGCGCCGGGCGGCTGAAATCATTGCCGGAGGTATGAACTGATGCCCGCACTTATCGCCCTGTTTATGCGCGCCCTGGCCTGGGCGCTGCCCGGCCTTGGCTGGCACCTGCTCAAGGGCCTTGGCTTCGCCGCTGTGGCCTTTACGGGCGTTTCCGTGGCCATGGATCAGGCGAAGGCCTATGTCTTCTCCAGCCTCGGTTCAACGCCTACCGCGTGGCTCCAGCTCCTGGGCGTCCTGCAGATTGACGTGTACCTGAACATCCTGTTTTCCGCCTACGTCGCCCGCGCTGTGCTGTGGGGCATGAACAAAAGCGGCTCGAAATCCAGCATGCGCTGGCTTGGCAAGTAAGAGGCTCACACCATGCTGATCATCCGCACCGGCCTGCCAGGCGCAGGCAAAACCCTGAACGCGATTCGCGAAATCGACCTCGAGCACGCGGCCGACCCGAACGACCCGACCAAGCGCCTCCACAAGGACCCGCACGACCCTGATTTGCCCCCTCGGCCGATCTACTACAACGGCATCCCGGAGCTGGACGCCAGCAAGCTGAAAGCCAACTGGATCGAGTGGGACACGCCCGAAGAGTGGTTCAAGCTGCCCGACGGCGCCGTGATCGTCGTCGACGAAGCACAGGGCACCTTCGGCACCGATATCGGCCGTTCCCGTGTCGAGAAAGTGACCCGCTTTGAGAAGCACCGGCACCACGGCTGGGACATTCACCTGATCACCCAGCACCCAAGCCTGCTGGCTCCAGCAGTGCGCAAGCTGGCCGGCAAGCACATCAACTTTTTCCGACCCTACGGTCGCTCCAAGGGCATCTTCCGGCACGAGTACGAAATGTGCATCGACAGCCCGGAAAAGCGCTCCAACTTCAAGCTGAGCCAGGAAACCAAGGTCGAGCTAGACCCGGCTTACTTCGGTGTCTACAAGTCCAGCACCGTTCACACGCACAAGAAGGTGACGCCGCGATTCCTCAAGCTGCTGCCGCTGTACATCCTGGCCACCCTGGTGCCGCTGGCCCTGGTTGCCGGTGTGTTCTGGTACATGATCGCCAGCGGCAAGGACGAACAGGAGGCGCTGCGCAGCCAGATGGAAGGTCAAGGGCAGGGCAGTGAGCTGCTCCCCGCCGGAAGCCTCCAGAGCGCCCATGCTGGCCAGTCCTACGGCACCGCTCAGCCTGCCCAGGAAGACAAGCCCGACGACTACTTCGAACAGGCCACGCCCAGGGTCGCAGACCTCCCGCTGTCCGCTCCGAAGTACGACCAGCTGAACAAGCCCAGGGATTTTCCGCGTCCAGTCTGCGCGGCCACCTTCGACCAGCGCCTGATTGACACCGCGTACCGTCGTGGCCAGCAGGTCGGCGTTCACAAGGGCAAGCCAGCCGCCTGCAAGTGCTACACGCAGCAGATCACCCGCATGGAAACGACGTTCGAGTTCTGCATGGATGTGGTGGAAAATGGCTACTTCGACGACACACGACTGGCCCCCAGTTACGCCAGCGGCTACAGCAACCGCGGCTTGACCAGCCAGCCAGCACCAGAAATGCCGGCTGCTGCGAGAGACCGAGGGCGCGCAGCGTCCTCGCAGCAGCCGGTAGACTCATCGGGCATTGTTGTCGTTGGCAGCAGCAAGAAAGGCATTCTTTGGTGAGGACTGACGATGCACGACGCACATATCACGCGCTACATGCGGCTCAAGATCCAGGCCCGCCAGGAACGCGAGTGGCAAGACCTCAAGCTGTTCATGCTGTGTCATATCCCTGTGATCGCCGTTGTGGTGATTGCCGCCTGGGCATTCTCGTAGGCTTCGCATAATG
>NZ_MSXV01000002.1 GCF_001945395.1 Pseudomonas sp. PA15(2017)
CTGCTTTGCCCGCGACCTTCGCCCTGGATATAACCCATAAACGACAATGCCCCTATCAACCGATAGAGGCATTGTCTTCAACTCACCCTCGGACTGCTAGGTTTTCACACAGTCTGTTGCGCCGGGTTTTTTTATTTCCTTTCAATAGCTTAACGTCTCAGCCCCACCAGTAACGCACCATATGGAAGAACACCGGCGCGGCAAAGCATACCGAGTCGAGGCGGTCGAGCATGCCGCCGTGGCCTTCGATCATGTGGCCCCAGTCCTTCACGCCACGGTCACGTTTGATCGCCGACATCACCAGGCCGCCGGCGAAGCCGAGCAGGCACACCAGCAGGGCGAACAGGGCGGCCTGCCAGAAGGCGAACGGAGTGATCCAGTACAGCGAGGCGCCGACCAGGGTGGCCAGGGCCACGCCGCCGAAGAAGCCTTCCACGGTTTTCGACGGCGACAGGTTGGGGGCGATCTTGCGCTTTCCGGCCAGCTTGCCGCACACGTACTGCAGCACGTCGGAGATCTGCACCACGATCACTAGCCAGGCGATCAGCAGCAGGTTGCGGCCTTCATAGCCGGCGATCTCCAGGGTCAGCAGCGCTGGTACGGTGGAGATGCAGTACACCGCGATCATCAGGCCCCACTGCACCTTGGACGTGCGTTCGAGAAAGCGTGTGGTATCACCACCCAGGGACGACAGAATCGGCAGCAGCAGAAACACGTAGACCGGAATGAAGATGGCGAACAGGCCATACCAGCCGACGCCGATCAGCAGGTACTGCATTGGCAGCGCGAAGTAAAAGGCGGCAACCAGGGCCGGGTAGTCGCTGCGCCGAGTGGGCGTGAGCGTCATGAACTCGCGCAGGGCGTAGAACGACACGCAGTAGAACAGCACCACCACGCCGATATTACCGAACAGGAAAGCGAAGCCGATCACCGCCACCATCGCCCACCAGGCATTGATGCGTGCGTTGAGGTTGTCGATCACCGAGTGCGAGCCGGGGCCGGCACGCAGCTTCAGCAACCAGCCGATCAGGCTGGCGAGCAACAGCAGGCCACCGATACCGGCGAACAGCAGCAAGGTATTACGATCCATCTCAAGCCTCCTCGGGAGCAAGGGCCAGCAGGCTGCTACGGGCACGTTCGAGGTAGGCGTCTTTGCCCTCCTCCTCACCCATGCCCAGCGGCGCGCCAAAATTCAGGGTGCACAGCAGCGGCAGCGGCAAGGCACGGCCCTTGGGCATCACCCGGTTGAGGTTGGCGATCCACACCGGAATCACCTCGACATCCGGGCGCGCCTTGGCCAGGTGATAGAGGCCACTCTTGAACGGCAGCAGGCCGTCTTCGAGGTTGCGGGTGCCTTCGGGGAAAACGATCAGCGAATCGCCCTCGCCCAGCGCATCGAGCATCGCCTGCAGCGGGTTGGCGCCGGGGTCGCTGCGTTGGCGATCGACCAGCACACCGTTGAACACCCGCTGGATCAGGAAGCTGCGCAGTGCGCCCTTCATCCAGTAATCGGAGCCCGCTACCGGGCGGGTGCGCTTGCGCAACTCGGCGGGCAGCGATGCCCAGAGCAGCACGAAGTCGCCGTGGCTGCTGTGGTTGGCGTAATAGATGCGCTGCACCGGCTGCGCGGTGCTGCCAAGCCACAAGGCTCGGGCACCGGTGAGCAGTCGCGCACCAGAGGTGATGAGAAAGGCGACCAGCGAGGCGAGCATGACAACGTCCTTATCCGAATCGAATGTGTGAAAGCCACGGCATCAGCACGATGGCTGCCAGGGCGACCAACAGTTGCAGAGCCAGCCATAGTGCCTGCCAACGCAGCAGGCGCACGGCCCCCTGGCTGCGTTGTTCCCAGCTACGCGCGGGCCTGACCTGGCGGCCCAGCGACGCCAGCGCCTGGTCGAGGTCTGCGGTGCGCCGTTCCAGCTGCTCGGGCCCGTCAGCCAGACTGGTGAACAGCTCGGCATCAAGGGCGACACGCAGGGCGTAATACTTCTGGATCAGCCCGCACACCAGCAGCGCGATGCACACGGCCGCGCCTGTACTCAGCGCCATGAAACCGAGCAACGGGCCCAGACCGATGACCAGTGCCAACAGGTTCACGGCACTGGACACGCGGTCGAGGGCCTTACCGCGGCGCAGCATGGCGGCGATCAGCCTGAGGTGCATCTCACTGGCCATGCAGTACGCTTGCGTCTGTGGATAAGGGTGGCGCTGGAAGGTCTTCCAGCGCCTGTAAATGAGCGCTTCCCAGTACGACCTGTGCGCGAGCCTGGCGCAGCGTCGAAACGGCCTCTGCGACGCTCCTGCAGCGACCGCTGTGCAGCAGCCAGGCGGCGATCGCGGTGGCGCTGCGTGAATAGCCCAGGGCGCAGCACACCAGCAGCGGCCCATGGCGCCGCAGATCTTCGATGGCCACGGCAGCCTGCAGGCAGTGTTTGCTGCTGGGGGCGATCAGGTCGAGGCTGGCCAGTTCTCGGTAGGCCTTGCCGTCGACCCGGCAGGGCAGTTCGGCGCAGAGATCGGCGATGGCCGCGAAGTGCTGCGCTTGGTTCCCGGCGGGAATACGCTCCAGCCATACGCCATCCGCCACTTCATCGGGCTGCGGGTGTTGGCGGGTCCAGGCGCGGGAGTTGATCCAGGCGGCGCCCAGATAAGGCGCCAACAGCCAGTTACTGGCGGCGCTGAGGCGGCCATCGGCACGTTTCTGAAAACCCGCAGCGCCGAACAGCGCGTAATTGAGCGCCACCATCAGCAATGACAAGGCCGGCCACAGCAACCACAGGGCCGCGCCGCCGAAATGGAGCGCCAGCGCGCTGCACGAAGCCGCGCCAAAGGCGTAGCGCAGGGCCAGCCGCCAGCGCTTCGGATCACCAGCCAAGCGCCAGGCGAACAGCGGGCTGCGCCCTTCGCTTGGCCACAGCCACAGGCACAGGAAGCCGGCGAGCATGCCGGTCGGCACGTCGATGAAATGATGCTGCCAGGTGGTCAGCACCGACAGGCCGATCAAGAAAAACCAGGTGTGCACCACCACGCGGCATAGGCCGCTGGCGTGCTGGGCAAAGCACGCCCAGAGCACCACTAGCAGGGTGATATGCAGTGATGGTGCCTGGTTGAAGGGTTTATCGAAGCCCATCAGCACGTCGAACATCATCCCGAACAGCCCATCCAGCGCCGGTCGGTCGAAGGTGAAACGCAACGGCCAGAGCACAAAGCAGGTGATGCTGATTACCTGCGCGGTAAGCAGTCGCAGGCCGAGGCGATCCACCGCAGCACGGGTAGCCGGTAGCAGGAAGGCCAGGCCGTAGAGCAGGTCGATCGACCAGTAGGGAATGATCGTCCACGGCCACAGGGGAATCTGCCGCTCCCAGCCAAACACCAGGCTGCCGACGTCGTCACGTTGGCCGGTGAACCAGTTGGCGAAGCCATAGGTGCCGAAGAACAGCGGCGCGAGCAGCAGCAGCCAGACTACGCCGCGCTTCCATAGCCCGGTTTCCCGGGCGACCGCGGCGGGCATCATCAGGACACCCGCTGCGCCAGGGACACGCTGAAGATGCCCCACTCGTCGATGCGCTGGGTGATCTTGCGAAAACCGGCCGCCTCGACCAGTTGATCCATCTCCGCCTGGCTGCGGCGGCGCATCACCCAGGCCTCGCCGCCGCGGTGGCTGGTCAGCGCGCGGGCGATCAGCTCCAACTGCGGGTGCCAGGGTTGGCCGGTGTAGATAAGGTATCCGCCCTCTTCCACGGCCTTGGCCAGACCGGCCAGCGAGTCGCTGACCATCGCGTTGCTGGCGAACAGTTCATAAAGGCCCGAGACCACTGCGAGGGTCGGTTTGGGATCCAGCGCTGCCAGATCGGCCTTGTCGAAGGCGTCGCCTTTGACGAAGCGGGCGATGCTGCCCAGGCCTTTCTGCTCGATCAGCGCCGCACCGTCGCGCACGTTGATGTCGCTGTAATCGCGCAGCAGGATCGAATCCGGCTTGTCGCTACCCTGCTCCAGCGACTCGAGGATGTAGCGCCCATGCCCGGCGGCGATGTCGACGATGCGTACTGGGCGACCTTGCTCGCGCAACTTGCCCATGGCCAGGCGCAGCAGTTCCTCGGCGTGTACCTTGCGCTGGCGAATGCCCCGCCAGCCGATGGAGTTCAGGTAGTTGCGGTCGATCAGCCGCCCAATCGGCGAGCTGCCGGTTGGCGTGTTGCGGTACACGTAGTCCAGGGTGCTGCCCGAATCGAAGCCGGTCTCGAAGCCCAGTTTCACGCCAGCGGAAAGGTTGCTGCCAAGGCGCATGCTGGCCCGCGTAGCGCGCCAGTAAAGGTCGCGCGGGGAGTTTTTCGGTAGCGGCGCCGCCAGCTCTTCGGCTTCGGCGCAGCTCCAGCCGAGTCGATCGGCATCGAGCAACGCAGGGCGCTGCAACGGCTGCTCGAACGCCTTGAGCACGAAACGGCGAATACGGCTGAGGGCGTGGCCACGATCACGCTCGCCCAGGGTGTCGTGAAAGAACCCGGGTAGGATATGCATTTCCTTGTCCAGGCTACCCAGGCGCGTGAAGAACTGCTCCTGGGGTTTGCGATGCACCACGAAATCGCTGCCAGAAATCAGCAGCTGGGTGGGAACCTGAATCGCCTGGGCATCGGCGACCACGCGCTCGGCTGCGTCGTAGAGGCCCAGCAGCATGTTCACCGAAATCGGTCGGCTGATCAGCGGGTCGGCCTCGAAGGAGGCAATGCGCTGCGGATCGTGGCTGAGAAACCTGGCCTTCACGTAGCTGTTGACGAAGAAATTGCCGCGCCAGGCGCGCATCAGTTTCAGGCCAGGGCGAGCGAAGGGTACGTACAGCTTGACCTTGAAGGCTGGTGAAGCGAGTACCAGGGCGCGAATCCTTGGCGCGTAGTCGTGGGCCCAGGTGGAAATCACCACGGCGCCAACGCTCTGAGCCAGCACCACCATGTCCGTAGTGTCGATACCGTAGGTGATTGCGATATGGTCGATGAAGGTCTGCACGTCGCGCACGCTGGTGGCGAAGCTCGGGCTGTCGCCCCGCTCTCCTGGCGATTCGCCATGGCCACGGGCGTCCCAGGCGAAGAAGTCGAAGCCCTGCAGGCCCAGCTCCTCGACCAGGTGGGCCATGCGCCCGCCATGCTCGTGGCCGCGATGAAACATCACGATGGCGCGACGGGCTGCGCCCGGCAGACTATCGGCCGTGGGCCAATGGCGGTAGAACAGGCTTACGCCGTCGTGGGTCGTGAAGGTATTGCAGCGAACTTCAGTCATCGAGGCATTCCTGTTGCGCAGAAGAAGACGCTTGCGCCAGACCTTGGCGGACGCGGTTGAACAGGGTGTACAGCAGCAGCGCGGTGATCACCGCCAGAATCGGATCGATCCAGCCCAGCGGCAGCAGCGCGCTGGCGACCCCGGCACCGAGCACGCCGAAGCAGAAGGCGCGATCGCTCTTGCCCATCGGGCCGTCATAGCGGCGTGAGGCGCCCACCATGGGGCCCATTACGCCGGCGTACTCGCTGATCAGCGCGAACAGCACCAGCACCACGACCAGGGTCGGCGACACGCCAGGCAGCAAGGCGAAAGGCAGGAACAGGGCGGCATCGGCGATCACGTCGCACAGCTCGTTGAGATAGGCGCCCAAGGTCGATTGCTGACCGAACTCGCGGGCCAGCATGCCGTCCACGGCGTTGAGGGCCATGCGCAGAATCATCCACAGCGGGATCAGCGCGAACAGCCAGAGGCGTTCGTGAACGATTGCCAGCAGCAGGCCGATAAGCACCGACACCACCGCAGCGGCCAGCGTCACCTGGTTGGCAGTGACGCCATGGTCGTAGAGACGTTGCACCAGGGGGCGCAGAAGATTCTGAAAGCGGGGTTTCAGCTGGTAGATCGAAAGCATGTATACGAACTCCGTTTCGCCATGTTTCTCAGAACGTGCCACAGCCAGCACCGCGATAGCTCGCCAGGCCGTGAACACGTTCTGCAACAAGTTGCGCCAGCTTAGCCGTTTAAGCCCCCCTCAGGCGAGATGCCAGCGTGAACATCGTCATGTGCCGCGCAAAAACTTATGCCCACTTTATCGACAGATCGGGTACCGATAAAAATCCTTATTTATCAGTATTCTGCGGGCTAAAACTCAATTAAAAGGGAATTTCCTCAACAGGTTATCCACAGATCGGGATTCAAGCGAGATCGTTGGAAGTATCAACGGCGGAGGCCTGTGGACTCAGGGCACCGATTGCACATTGCGCCTGGCTGACCCATTCGAAAGCCCGGTCGTTGAGGTTGGCGACTGCCCGTGGGCCTTCACCTTCGGCGTACATCGCCGGGCCGAATACGACCTGCACGGTCCCCGGCTTCTTGCCCCAACCTTCCTTGGGCCAGAACTGCCCGGCGTTGTGAGCGACCGGCAGCACCGGCAGCTTGCTGTTCACTGCCAGGGCGGTGCCGCCCCGGGAGAACTTGCCGATCTGGCCATCCGGCACGCGGGTGCCTTCCGGGAATACCAGCACCCAGGCGCCCTGCTCCAGGCGCGTACGGCCCTGCTGGGCGAGTTGCTTGAGCGCCGCCTTGGGATTGCTGCGATCGATGGCGATCGGCTTGAGCATCGCCATCGCCCAGCCGAAGAACGGCACGTAGAGCAGCTCGCGCTTGACCACCTGGCTCAACGGCTCGAAGTAGGCGCACAGGAAGAAAGTCTCCCAGGTGCTCTGGTGCTTGGCGAGAATCACGCAGGGCTGCTCGGGAATGTTCTCCCTGCCGTTGATCTCGTACTTGATGCCGGCAACCACCTTGGCCAGCCACACCGCGCAGCGGCACCAGTTCTGCACCACGAAACGATAACGCGCACGGAATGGCAGGAACGGCGCCACGAACACGCTGATGATGCACCAGACGAACGAGCTGGAAGACAGCAACAGGTAGAAAAGGAAGGTTCTGAAGAACTGCACTGTCGACATGTGAGCGGTTACCGTTGCAGGCGGGCCTGCGCTATCAAGTGAGAAGCTGGGCAGCTACGGCTGCCAGATCGTCGAATACCAGAGTGCCGGTAGGCAGGGGCGCTTTGGCCAGGGTGCGTTCACCCTTGCCGGTCTTTACCAGCACGGGCTGACAGTCGACGGCGCGCGCGGTATCTAGGTCACTGCCGCTGTCGCCGACGAACCAGATTCCGCTCAGCGGCACATCGTAATGCGCGGCGATCTGGAGCAGCATGCCGGGCTTGGGCTTGCGGCAATCGCAGCCGTCGTCCGGCCCGTGGGGGCATTGCACGATCAGGCCGACTTCACCGCCCTGCTCCGCCACCAACTCACGCAACCGCGCGTGCATGGCTTCCAGCACGCTCAGCGGGTAATAGCCGCGGGCGATGCCGGACTGGTTGGTGGCCACGGCCACGGTCCAGCCCGCCTTGCTCAGTGCGGCGATGGCCTCGATTGAGCCGGGGATCGGAATCCATTCATCGAGGCTTTTGATATAGGCGTCGGAGTCATGATTGATGACCCCGTCGCGGTCGAGAATGATCAGGTTCATAAAACAGGTCCAGGCCTCAGGCTCCGGGCTCCGGGCCAGGCTGTTTCAGCCTGCGACCTGGAGCTTGAAACCTGACGCCTCGTGCGTTAGCCCAGTACCGAGATGTCGGCGACGCCCAGGAACAACCCACGCAGACGAGCCAGCAGCGCATAGCGGTTGGCACGAACCTTGGGGTCTTCGGCGTTGACCAGCACCGCTTCGAAGAAGGCGTCCACCGGCGTGCGCAGCGAAGCCAGCTGAGCCAGCGCCTCGCGGTACTGACGCGATTGCGCCAGTGGCTGCACGGCGTTGTCGGCCTTCTGGATCGCGGCGTTGAGGGTGAACTCGGCCGGCGTATCGAAGTAATGGGCTTCGATGCTGCTCGCCACTTGCCCGTCGGCCTTGCTCAGCAGGTTGGACACCCGCTTGTTGGCGGCGGCCAGGGCTTCGGCTTCAGGCAGCTTGCGGAAGGCCTGTACGGCCTGCACGCGCTGGTCGAAGTCCAGCGGCGACAGCGGGTTCACGGCACGCACGGCCTGGTAGACGGACACATCCACGCCTTCGTCTTCGTAGCGCGCTCGCAGGCGGTCGAAGATGAACTCCAGTACCTGCGGGGCCAGGCCGGCGGCCTTGACCTTGCTGGCGTACTGGCGCACGGCGAACTCGACGGTAGCGCCCAGGTCCAGCTCCAGGCCCTTCTCGATGAGGATGCGCAGCACGCCCAGGGCAGCGCGGCGCAGCGCATACGGGTCCTTGCTGCCGGTGGGCAGCATGCCGATACCGAAGATGCCGACCAGGGTGTCGAGCTTGTCGGCCAGGGCCACCGCCGCACCGGTCAGGGTGCTTGGCAGCTCGGCGCCGGCGCCACGCGGCATGTACTGCTCGTTCAGGGCCAGGGCGACGTCTTCCGGCTCGCCATCGTTCAGCGCGTAGTAATAGCCGGCGATGCCCTGCATTTCCGGGAATTCACCGACCATCTCGCTAGCCAGGTCGCACTTGCTCAGCAGGCCGGCGCGCGCGCCCCGCTTGGCGTCGCCACCGATACGCCCGGCGATGAAACCGGCCAGGGCCGAGACGCGCTGGGCCTTGTCGTAGACGGTGCCGAGCTGGGCCTGGAACACCACGTTGGCCAGGCGCTGGTTGAACGCTTCCAGCGGCTGCTTCTTGTCCTGCTTGAAGAAGAACTCGGCGTCGGTGAGGCGCGGGCGCACGACCTTTTCGTTGCCGGAGATGATCTGGCTCGGGTCCTTGCTCTCGACGTTGGCCACGGTGATGAAGCGCGGCAGCAGCTTGCCGTCGGCATCGAGCAGGCAGAAGTACTTCTGGTTGTCCTGCATGGTGGTGATCAGCGCTTCCTGGGGTACTTCCAGAAAACGTTCCTCGAAGGAGCAGACCAGCGGCACCGGCCATTCGACCAGGGCGCTGACTTCGTCGAGCAAGGCCGGCGGCACGATGGCGCTGCCCTGCTGCTCGGCGGCCAGCTGTTCGATGCGCTTGGCGATCTGCTCGCGGCGCTCGGCGCCGTCGGCGATCACATAAGCGGCGCGCAGCTCCTGGGCGTACATGGCGGGCGCGGAGATGCGCACTTCATGGTTGGCGTGGAAGCGGTGGCCGCGGGAGAAACGGTTGGCCTTCTGGGCGAGTATCTCGCAGTCTACGATCTGATCGCCGAACAGCATCACCAGCCACTGGCTTGGGCGGACGAATTCGGTCTTGCGGGCGCCCCAGCGCATGCGCTTGGGAATCGGCAGCTCGTTCAACGAGTTTTCCACGATGCCGGGCAGCAACGTGTAGGCGCGCTGGCCAGGGATGTGCTGGCTGAATTTCAGCTTCGGCCCGCTCTGGTCGATGGCCGACAGCTCCACGCCGCACTTCTTGGCAAAGCCCAGGGCGGCCTGGGTCGGGTTGCCTTCGGCGTCGAAGGCGGCCTGCACGGGCGGGCCGTCGAGGTTGACGGTGCGGTCCGGCTGTTCGGTGGCCAGTTGCTCGACCAGTACGGCCAGGCGGCGCGGCGCGGCATAGTAGCGCGCGCTACGGTAGCTCAGGCCGGCGGCCTTGAGGCCTTTCTCGATACCGGCGAGAAAGGATTCGCCCAGGGTTTTCAGGGCTTTGGGTGGCAGCTCTTCGGTGCCCAGTTCAACCAGAAAATCGAGCGCACTCATTCTGCTGCCTCCAGCTTGGCCAGTACTTCATCACGCAGATCGGCGGCGGCGAGCGGGAAGCCCAGGCGACGTCGGGCCTGCAGATAACTCTGCGCCACGGCGCGGGCCAGGGTGCGCACGCGCAGGATGTACTGCTGGCGCGCGGTCACCGAAATGGCGCGGCGGGCATCCAGCAGGTTGAAGGTATGCGAGGCCTTGAGGACCATCTCGTAGGTCGGCAGCGGCAGCTCCAGCTCGATCAGGCGGTTGGCTTCGCTTTCGTAGAAGTCGAACAGCTCGAACAGCTTCTCGACGTTGGCGTGCTCGAAGTTGTAGGTCGACTGCTCCACTTCGTTCTGGTGGAACACGTCGCCATAGGTCACCTTGCCGAACTGGCCGTCGGCCCATACCAGGTCGTACACGGAGTCGACGCCCTGGATATACATGGCCAGGCGCTCGAGGCCGTAGGTGATCTCGCCGGTGACCGGGTAGCATTCGATGCCACCGACCTGCTGGAAGTAGGTGAACTGGGTGACTTCCATGCCGTTGAGCCAGATTTCCCAGCCCAGACCCCAGGCGCCGAGGGTCGGCGATTCCCAGTTGTCTTCGACGAAACGGATGTCGTGCACCAGCGGGTCGATGCCGATGGCCTTCAACGAGCCCAGGTACAGCTCCTGGAAATTTTCCGGGTTCGGCTTCAGTACCACCTGGAACTGGTAGTAGTGCTGCAGGCGGTTGGGGTTCTCGCCGTAGCGGCCGTCAGTGGGGCGACGCGATGGTTGCACGTAGGCGGCGTTCCAGGTCTCCGGGCCAATGGCGCGCAGGAACGTGGCGGTGTGGAAGGTACCGGCGCCCACTTCCATGTCATAGGGTTGCAGTACCACACAGCCCTGTTCGGCCCAGTATTGTTGCAGGGCAAGGATCAGGTCCTGGAAGGTGCGCACGGCAGGCGTTGTCTGGCTCACGAAAAATTCACCTGTTGGGGCTGCGACTGAAAGCCGGAGAGTATACCCGAAGCAAGGCGCAGCCCGCATGCTGCGCCGTCTTGACTAATAAAGCGCGACACGGGTGATGGCAGGCTGCTGGCGCTGGCGATGGTTTTTCACGCCGCTTGCCCGTGCGCTGGAAAAATCCGCCTGGCCGACCTGCGGGTTTGGCGGCGCTCGCGCGTCTTATAGGGAAACGCTGCCGTTTGCGATGCACAACGGCAGCCGTCGTCGATCAGCCGCCCCGCGGCCGGGGGCCTGATCATGTTCGCAGCAGCAGGCAAGGTGTATCGATGAAAGAAGGATTTCGCCAGTCCATGGCGTGGTTGCATACCTGGACGGGGCTGGTGGTGGGCTGGGTACTGTTCTTCGTGTTCGTGACGGGCACTGCCGGCTACGTGGACGATGAAATTACCCGCTGGATGGAACCGGAGCGGCCTCTGCAGGTGCGGGTGGAAGGCGTGGAACGCGGGCCGATGATCGAGCGCGCGCTCGCCCGCCTGGAGCAGGTGGCCGGCAATGCCAAGAGCTGGACCATCACCCTGCCCCATACCTCATTGCGACCCCGTGGCGAACAGGGCCTGGCGATCGACTGGGAGGATTTGCCCGAGCGTGGCCACGATTATGGTCGGCGCGGTAGCGAGACGCTCGACGCCCACACCGGCCTGCCACGCCAGGAAGTCGAGCCACGGGAAACCGGCGGCGGCGCGGCGCTCTACGAGATGCACTACGCGCTGCATTACCTGCCGTACGAGGTGGCGATCTACATCGTCGGCGTATGCACCATGCTGATGCTGCTGGCGATCCTCACCGGGGTGGTCACCCACAAGAAGATCTTCAAGGACTTCTTCACCTTCCGCCCCGGCAAGGGCCAGCGTTCCTGGCTGGATGCGCACAACGTGATCAGTGTGATGGCCCTGCCGTTCTTTCTGATGATCACCTACAGCGGCCTGGTGTTCTTTCTCTTCAACTACATGCCGGCCGGCGTGGCGGCGTTGTACGGCCCCGGCAAACTGCAAGAGCGCGTGTTGTTCGACGAACTGTTCAGCCGCGACAAGCGTGAGCACCTGCCTGCCAGCCGGCCTCAGGTGTCACTCGAGGAGTTGGTGCGGCGCGCCGAGGCGCAGTGGCCCGGACAGGGCGTGGCCAGCCTGACCCTCAGCCAGGTCAAGGGCGAGCCGGCGCGGATCGACGTGCAGCGCGTCACAGAGGGCTCGGTGAACGTCTATGACCCGGTGATACTCAGTTTTGCAGCCGACGGACAGCCCGCCGTCTACCCGGACGAGACCCACGGCCCCGGCAAGGTCCACCGCATGCTGGTCGGTTTGCACGAAGGCTTGTTCGCCGACTGGTGGCTGCGCTGGCTGTACCTCGTCGCCGGTCTGCTGGGCTGCGGGATGATCGGTACCGGCCTGGTATTGTGGACGGTCAAACGACGTAATCAGCACCTCAAGCGCAACGATGGCGCCGCCTTGTTCGACGCCTACGGGCTGCGTCTGGTGGAGGTGCTCAATGCCGGCACCCTGGTCGGCCTGCCGATCGCGGTCGCCGCCTACTTCTGGGCCAATCGCCTGTTGCCGGTGGGCATGGCCGACCGCGCCGCCTGGGAAATGCACTGCCTGTTCCTGACCTGGGGCTGGCTGTTGCTCTACGCCGCGCTGCGACCCTTGAAGAAAGCCTGGCTGGAAATGGCCTGGATGGCGGTAGCGGCCTACGCCCTGATTCCGCTGATCAATGCCCTGACCACCGACCGCCATCTGGGCGTCACGCTGGTCGAGGGCGACTGGGTGCTGGCCGGCTTCGACCTGAGCATGTTCGGCCTGGCCGTCCTTTTCGCCTACGGCGCCCTGAAGATTCGTCGCCGCTGGCTGAAAGCCGACGCGGCTGCGATGCAGGCCGGCAAGGAGGCGCTGGCATGAAGAAGGGTTCGATGGCCGCCTATCGCTGGTCGGTCGCCTCGCGGGTACTGGCCGCGGCATTGGGCGGTTATGCGTTGGCCTCGGCGTTGACCGTGCTGCTGGCGCTGATCTGGCCGCTACCGAAAAGCCAGGCCGTGATGGCCGCCACCATGCTCAGCTTCACCCTGTATGCCGTGGCAGTGATCTGGGTGTTCAGCGTGCGCAGCGTGACCCGTGCCTGGCTGGGCATGCTGATCCCCACCGGCGTGGCGGCGTTGCTGTGCTGGGCATTGCAGGCGGGAGGTACGGCATGATCCTCAATCTGTCCCTCCTATTGGCCAGTCTCGGCGGCTTCATCGCCCTGGCACTGGCCATGGAAAAACACTGCCGGCAGCTGCTGCATCGCGTGCTCTCGCCTCGCTGGCTGCAGGCGCTGCGCATTCTCGGTTGGCTACTGCTGGTCGCGGCGCTGGCGCTGAGCCTGGGGCAGCTAGGCTGGAGCATCGGGGCGGCGGCCTGGTTCGGTTGGCTGTCGGTCGCCGGCGTGGCGCTGGCGTTCTACCTGCCCAGGTGGCCCGGGCCGCGCGAACCTGCCAAGGCGGCGCGGCGCGACAAGCACCCGGTTATGCCGCCACCAGCCGAACGCTTGCTCGGCCTGCGCCGCGCTGCCACGGCGCTGCTGTTGCTGGCGCCCGTGGCGGTGCTCGGCCTGCTGCTGAGCGCTGCGCCAAAACCGCTGCATAGCGATGAAGCCGTACTTGGTCAGGTCGGGCCCTGGTCGTTCGCCCTCGCCCAGGCCGAGCGCAAGGCGCCGCATCAGGTACTGGGCACGCCCTTCAAGGCCTTCGACGTGCGCTTTTGCGAGCGCTGCGACGAGCAGATCCGCGCGGCCTACCTGAAAATCCGCAAGCCGCGCTCGCTGCGGGCGGCCGGCCTGGTGTTCAGCGGCGAGCGCTGGGACCGCCGAGTGGAAATCCAGATCCCTGCCAAGGCCAGGGTCAGTGACGGGCTGTGGCTGACCGTCGAAGGCAAGGACGGCAGCGTGCACCATGCCGCCGTGGATATCGACAAGGTGTCGCCCGAGCTGGCGGCCTACCTGACGGACGAGTCCTGACAACCCGTCCATGATCTTTCAGCCCGGGCTCGTCGATTTTGACTGCAAGGTGGCGAGAGCGGACTTTCAGCGGTCAATTGTGGGAGCGGGCGGGGACGCCTAGTTCATGCCCGCGATTTTCGCGCGCATGGCGCGCTCCCACAGTGAATCGGCGAACGGACGCTTCTACCTTGCAGCTGCCTCTTCATGCGCACGAGGATCTGAGTGGCCGGCTTCGGGCGCGGCGCATTCCCGAGGCGGATTGCGCCCGTCGGGGCAATGCGCGGTTATAGTCTGCTCTCGCCCTCACCGAGCCGACTGCCATGCCCCGCTGTTTCTGGTGTAACGACGATCCGCTGTATCAGGCCTACCACGACAGGGAATGGGGCGTGCCGTCACGCGATCCCCAGCACCTGTTCGAGATGCTGCTGCTCGAAGGTGCCCAGGCCGGGCTGTCGTGGATCACCGTGCTGAAGAAGCGCGAGCGGTATCGCGAGGTGCTGTTCGGCTTCGATGCCGAGCGCCTGGCCGCGATGAGCGACGCCTACATCGAAACCCTGATGCAGGACCCCGGCATCATCCGCAACCGCCTCAAGCTGCAGGCCGCACGCAAGAACGCCCAGGCCTGGCTGCGCCTGGACGATCCGGTAGCGCTGCTCTGGTCGTTCATCGGCGGCCAGCCGAAGATCAACCATTTCGAGGGCCGTGGCGACGTACCGGCCGTCACGCCCGAAGCCGAGGCCATGAGCAAGGCGCTGAAGAAGGCCGGCTTCACCTTCGTCGGCCCGACCATCTGCTACGCCTTCATGCAGGCCACCGGGATGGTCATGGACCACACCCGCGATTGCGACCGCTACGCCCAACTGCAACAGCAGGCCCACCCATGAGCACCACCATCGATACGCTCGAACAACTGCAGGCGCTGTATGGCGTGCCCCACGAGCGCTCGCTGCGCAAGGAGCTGTCCTACCTGAGCGCGCCCTATCAGGCGCTGGTGGCCGCCTCGCCATTCGTGGTGCTGGGCACCCACGGTCCGGACGGGCTGGACTGCTCGCCGCGGGGCGACGCACCGGGCTTCGTGCGCGTTCTCGACGAGCGCACCCTGCTGCTGCCGGATCGCCCCGGCAACAATCGCATCGACAGCCTGCGCAACATCATCCACGACCCCCACGTGGCGCTGCTGTTGCTGATCCCCGGCGTCGGCGAAAGCTTCCGGGTCAATGGTCGTGCGACCATCTCGCTGGAGCCCGCGCTGCTGGCGCTGTGCGAGGCGCAAGGCAAACTGCCGCGCAGCGTGCTGCGCATCAATGTCGATACCTGCTACTTCCAATGCTCCAAGGCGGCGGTGCGCTCGGGTTTGTGGGAGGCCGAGCGGCAGGTCGAGCGAGCCAGCCTGCCGTCTGCCGGCGACCTGCTCAAGGCGGTAATGGATCCGCAGTTCGACGTGCAGGCCTATGAACGGCAGCTTCAGGAACGCCTGAAAACGCAGCTTTATTGAACGTTTCATCGTTTCTGCCGGTGTATGTAACAGTCAGGATGTCCCCGAATGGTTACAATACGCGCCCTTTTTAATGGTAGCTGCTTGTGGAAAAGCTCAAAGGCGCGCTGGTGGTCGGATCCCTGCGCTTGTTCGCCCTCCTGCCCTGGCGCGCCGTGCAGTCGTTGGGTGCGATGATCGGCTGGTTGATGTGGAAGTTGCCCAATGGCTCGCGCGAAGTCGTGCGCATCAACCTCGCCAAGTGTTTCCCTGAACTGAATGCCGTCGAGCACGACAAACTGGTCGGCCGCAGTCTCATCGATATCGGCCGTACCCTGACCGAGAGCGCTTGCGCCTGGGTCTGGCCGGCGCACAAGTCCCTGGCTCGTGTGCGTGAGGTCGAAGGCCTGGAAGTGCTCGAGGCGGCGCTGGCCTCCGGCAAGGGCGTGGTCGGCATCACCAGTCACCTGGGCAACTGGGAAGTGCTCAACCACTTCTACTGCTCGCAGTGCAAACCGATCATTTTCTACCGTCCGCCCAAGCTCAAGGCGGTCGACGATCTGCTGCGCGAGCAGCGCGTGCAGTTAGGCAACCGCGTGGCACCGTCGACCAAGGAAGGTATCCTCAGCGTCATCAAGGAAGTGCGCAAGGGCGGCTCGGTGGGCATTCCTGCCGACCCGGAGCCGAGCCTCTCGGCGGGTATCTTCGTGCCCTTCTGCGGCACCGTTGCGCTGACCAGCAAGTTCGTGCCGGGCATGCTCGCCGGGCACAAGGCGGTCGGCGTGTTCCTGCACGCGGTGCGTCTGGAAGACGGTTCCGGTTACAAGGTGATCCTCGAAGCCGCGCCGGAAGACATGTACAGCGAAGACACCTATACCGCCGTGGCCGCCATGAGCGGCGTGGTGGAGAAGTACGTACGCACCTACCCCAGCCAGTACATGTGGAGCATGAAGCGCTTCAAGAAGCGCCCCGAGGGCGAAGAGCGCTGGTACTGAAAGTGGCGGCGCCTCGCAACGTGGCGCCGCTTCGCTGGGCTTGTGCGGCGATTTGAGTTATTAACGGGGCACATTTTTCTCGAGGCTGCCAGGACATGTCCGCCAACCAGCGTCAGCATCCCCGTACACCGATGAAATGCCGCATCAAGATCTGCCATCCGAGCTTCGGTGAGCTGGTCGCCCAGACCCGCGACCTTTCCGATGGCGGCGTGTACGTCAAACATGACGACCTGGCCGCCCTGGAGCCCGGTACACGGGTGACCGGCCAGGTGCAGGACCTGCCCATCGAAGCGCCGATCCTGGAGATGGAAGTCATGCGCGTCACCCCTGACGGCGTGGGGCTACGCTTCGTTCGCGATTGAGTTCGGCAGGCCGGCGCCCTGCTTCGCCGGCCTGCTTCCTTTTGCCTACAGCCTGGCTTTCACCGCCGCCAGCCCGTCACCGCCATCGCGGGTTTTCACGCCCTCCAGCCAGCCATCGAGCACCTGCGGGTTGGCCTTGATCCAGTTGCGGATCGCCGTGGCGTTGGCCAGCTTGCGGTTGAGCACGTCGTCCATGATGGTGTTTTCCATCTCCTGAGTGAACTTCAGGTTGGTCAGCAGCTTGCCGACGTTCGGGCATTCGGCAACAAAGCCCTTGCGGGCCAGGGTGTTGACCGAACCGGTGCTGCCGAAGAATTTCTCGCCGCCCTTGAGGTACTGCATGTCGAACTGCACGTTCATCGGGTGCGGCGTCCAGCCCAGGAACACCACGAACTCATCCCGCTTCACCGCCCGGCCGACCTGCACCAGCATGGCCTGCTCGCTCGACTCCACCAGTTTCCAGTCGCCGAGGCCGAACTCGTTGCCGGCAATCATCTGGCGGATGTAGTCGTTGGCTGGCGAGCCCGAACCGATGCCATAGATCTTCTTGCCGAATTTGTCGGCGAATTTGGCGAGGTCGTTGAAATCCTCTACGCCGGCTTCATGGGCGTAGGTCGGCACCGCCAGGGTGTATTCGGTGCCACCGAGGTTCTCCACCACCTTGTCGATCTGCCCGCTGGCCACGTAGCGGTCGTAGTCGTGCTGGCCGGCCGGCATCCAGTTGCCGAGGAACACGTCGACCTGCCCTTTCTGCAGCCCGGCGAAAATGATCGGCACGGCCAGGGTGCGGGTCTGCGCTTTATAGCCCAAGCCATCGAGCAGCAGGCTGGCGACGCCGTTGGTGACCGCGATGTCGCTCCAGCCTGGGTCGGCAAGGCTGACGCTGGCGCACCTGGCGTCTTCGGCCTGGGCGTACAGGCTGGCGCTCAGGGCCAGCAGGCTGGCGGTAATCACGGTCTTGAAGGGCTTCATCGGCAGGATCCTTGTGCGTGAGGGAGCTGTAACCCTAACAGACAACGCGGCGATTCTTGCGACTTGAAAGCTGCTGGCGGTGCATACCGTTCGTCGCCATAAAGCAGAAAAAATGAACCTGGCAGAGTTTTCAACTGTCCGTCCACGGGACGTGCGGAGCACTGTTTTAGTTCATTGTTTAGGTTGCAAGTGGCTGATTTCAGGAAGGGATTCGCGGCGGCTTGAGTCTTCTTTCCAAGGTCATCGAATTGAATAAACTGATCCTCTCTCTGATGTTAGGCAGCACCCTCTTATGTGCTGCGGTTGATAATGCATCCGCCAGCTTCCGGGTTCACATGCAGGACGGCAGCAGCCGTGTCGTGGCACCCGCCAAGGTCGACCCGAACTCTTCCCAGGCCGTGGTCAACCGGGCGCTGACCGCCCTGGGCACGCCGTACCGCTGGGGCGGCACCAGCCTCGAACATGGTTTCGACTGCAGCGGCCTGGTCAACTATGCGTTCAAGCAGGTCGATGACCTCGACCTGCCCCGTACCTCCCGCGCGCTCTCGCGCGTCGACGGTCCTCGGGTGGCCAAGGGTGATCTCGAGCCGGGTGACCTGCTGTTCTTTCGCATTCGCGGGCGCAGTGTCGACCACGTGGCCATTTACCTGGGTAACGACCGCTTCATCCACGCACCACGCCGCGGCACCAACGTGCGCATCGACAAGCTCAGCGATGGTTACTGGAAAAAGCACTTCCAGCTGGCTCGCCGGGTGATGCCGGAAGACACGCAACTGGCCAGCAATGGCTGACGGGGTTGGCGAAGCGACTGTGGTGGCGTAAGCAGCTCTTCGCGATCTCGTAGGAGGGGCCGGGCGTCGATCCGCTTTAGCCCTGAGCTCTTTGGCCCCTGATAAAGCTCTGGGCTAAAGCCCCTTGCTACAAAATAAGCTCTGCGCGCCGTCCGCTTCTGCTTTCGAGCATCACCAGCCAGAGGCCCTCTATCCGCCGGGCGGGCTGTCCCGGTGTGGGCTCAGGCGTTAAACTGCGCGCCGCTCGTGACCATGTCGGTCGCGGCAATGGGTTCCCTAACCCCATTTCACGAAAAAGGACGCCCCATGACCCTGCTTCCCGCCTCGGTCAGCCGCACCGTATTGGCTGCGCTGATCGCGTTTCACATCCTCATCATCATCGCCAGTAACTACCTGGTGCAGCTGCCGATCACCCTGTTCGGCTGGCACACCACCTGGGGCGCGTTCAGCTTTCCATTCATCTTCCTGGCTACCGACCTCACCGTGCGGCTGATCGGCAAGCACGCCGCGCGCGCGGTCATCGCCCGGGTGATGGTGCCGGCGTTGATCGCGTCCTACATCGTTTCCGTGCTTTTTCATGAGGGCGCGTTCGGCGGTCTGGCAGCGCTGGGCGAATTCAATTTGTTCGTGTTCCGCATCGCCCTGGCCAGCTTCCTTGCCTATGTGCTCGGCCAGCTGCTCGACATCCAGGTGTTCGACCGCCTGCGCCAGCTCAAGCAATGGTGGGTCGCCCCGGCCGCGTCGAGCGTGTTCGGCCAGGCCATGGACACCCTGGCGTTCTTCTCCATCGCCTTCTGGCAGAGCAGTGACCCGTTCATGGCCGCCAATTGGGTGGAGATCGCCGTGGTCGACTACGTGATCAAGCTGGCGGTCAGCCTGGCGCTGTTCGTGCCGCTGTACGGCATGCTGCTTGGCGCCATCGTACGGCGGTTACCGCAGCGCACCGTAATGAACTGAAGCAGGCCTGAACGAAAACGCCGGATTCCCTCGCGGGAATCCGGCGTTTTTCATGGTATGCATGATTCGTTCAGCGCGCCGCGGCCGCTATGGGCAATGCCTGCAGGCGCGACAGGTGCAGCGCCACGGCCAGGGAAATCAGCAGCAGCGAGCCGATGAACAGGCCCAGGCCGTCCCAGCCGCCAGCCTGCCAGAACAACCCGCCCAGGGTGCCGGCGACACTAGAGCCCAGGTAGTAGCAGAATAGGTACAGCGACGACGCCTGGCCCTTGGCCTGGGTGGCGCGCCGACCGATCCAGCTGCTCGACACCGAGTGGGCGCCGAAGAAGCCGAAGGTGAACAGCAGCATGCCGACCAGGATCACCGGCAGCACGTTGAACAGGGTCATTACCAGGCCCGCCAGCATCAGGCCGATCACCGCCCAGAGCACCTTGCGACGGCCCAGCTTGTCGGCCAGCGCGCCGATCTGCGCCGAGCTGTAGATACCCGACAGGTAAACGATCGACAGCAGGCCGATGCTGGTCTGGTCGAGCTTGAACGGCGCCTCGATCAGCCGGTAACCGATGTAGTTGAACAGGGTCACGAAGGCGCCCATCAGCAGGAAGCCCTGGAGGAACAGCCACGGCAGGCCGGCATCCCGAAATTGCAGGGTGTAACCCTGCAGCAGGCTGCGCGGGCGCAGCGAGCGTGGGCGGAAGTTGCGTGACTCGGGCAGCAGGCGCCAGAACGCGGCGCCGGCCAGAAGGCCCAGGCCACCCAGGGTGCCGAGCACTGCGTGCCAGGACATGAAGTCCACCAATACGCCGCTGAGCAGACGCCCGCTCATGCCTCCGATGGCGTTGCCGCCTATATACACGCCCATGGCCAGGCCCAGGTGCAGCGGATCGATTTCCTCGCTCAGGTAGCTCATGGCCACGGCGGCCAAGCCGCTGAGCGCCAGGCCGACCAAAGCGCGCATCACCAGCACGCCTTCCCAGGTCGGCATCAGTGCACTGCCCACGGTGAACAAGGCGGCGGCGAGCAGCGACACGACCATCACTGGCTTGCGGCCGAGCGCATCGGACAGCGGCCCGGTTATCAACAGGCCCAGAGCGAGGGTGATGGTGGACACGGAGAGGATCAGGCTGCTTTGTGCGGCGCTCAGATCGAACTGCTGCGCCAGCATCGGCATCATCGGCTGTACGCAATAGAGCAGCGCGAAGGTGGCGAAACCGCCGCTGCACATGGCGAGAATGGTGCGCAGAAAGGCGCGGGTGCCCTTCTGGATATAAACGGGCTCCAGTGGAGCGCTGCGGGGAGCAGGGTCCTCATTTTGGGTGCTGACGCACTCGTCCGATGCGTGGGGAACAGGCTGACTCATTACGACCTCTTTAACACTCGATTCCCAGGCGAAGCGCCGCCGCATGCACAGGCGAATGCCGGCACGGGTGGTTGTTGTTATTGGGAATGGTCACAAGGATAAGTAGGCCAGCAAGTTCTTTCCAATATAATATTCGACACGATCGATACGTTTTACGACCTATTGGAGCGAACATGGAACTGCGTCATCTGCGCTATTTCGTGGCGGTTGCCGAGGAGTTGCACTTTGGCCGGGCCGCCGACCTGCTGGGCATCTCCCAACCGCCGCTGAGCCAGCAGATCCAGGCGTTGGAGCAGGAACTCGGGGTTCGCCTGTTCGAACGTAGCAACCGCCACGTGGCGCTCACCGATGCCGGGCGGCTGTTTCTCGAGGAGACGCGGCAGACCCTGGCCCAGGTCAGCAAGTCGGTGGACGTGGTGCGCCGCGCCGAACAGGGCGAAATCGGCGAGCTGCAAATCGGCTTCACCGCCTCGGCGCCCTTCGTGTCGATCATTCCTCGTGCGGTGTTCGCCTTTCGCCAGGCGTTTGCGGCGGTGCACCTGGACCTGCAGGAGATGACCAGCAGCCAGGTCTGCCAGGCGCTGGTGGAAAAGAAGCTGCAGATCGGCATGATCCGCCCGCTGGAGCTGCCGGGCGAGCTGGATGCCGTGGAGTTGCTCCGCGAGCCGCTGGTGGCGCTGCTGCATGCCGGGCATCCGCTGGCGGGCGAACACAACGGCGGGCTGGCGCTGGCCGAACTGGCCGACCAGCCGTTCGTGTTCTTCCCACGCAGCTACGGCACCGGCCTGTACGGCCAGCTGTTCAGCCTGGCCCGCCAGGCCGGTTTCACCCCGCGCATCACCCAGGAGGCCCACGAGGCGCTGACCATCATCGGCCTGGTGGCCGCGGGGCTTGGGGTTTCGGTGTTGCCGGCGTCGTTTCGGCGCATTCGTATCGATGGCGTGGTGTTTCGCACCCTGACCGATACCGACGCCACCACCGCGGTGTGGCTGGTCAAACGTCGCCAGGAACGTTCGCCCCTGGCCCAGGCCTTCATCGATCTGCTGACCCGCGAGGTGCAGGCGCTCAAGTAGCCTTGGTAACCCGGACTACGGCTTATTGAGCGGCTTTATCCAGCTTACGCAGAAATACCGACATTTCCTTTTCCGCCTGCTTGTCACCCTTGGCCTGCGCCGCCTGAAGGCCGCTCTGCCAGGCGTTGCGGGCAGCGTCCGGGTTACCGGCAGATTGAAGGGCCTTGCCGAGCAGCTTCCACGCCGCCGAATACTGCGGGTCGTGTTCGACGCAGCGTTGCAGGTGTTCGGCAGCCTTGCTGGCATCGCCGGCATCCAGATAACCCTTGCCCAGGCCGAAGCGCAGCAGTGAGTTATCCACACCCTTGGCCAGCATCTTTTCCAGTGCGTCGGTGGTCATGAAAGGCTCCCCTAGAAGAAGGTCAGGCCGACCTGGAACAGCCGTTCCACATCGCGGATGTGCTTCTTGTCCATCAGGAACAGGATCACGTGGTCGCCGGACTCGATCACCGTCACGTCGTGGGCGATCAGCACTTCCTCGTCGCGGATGATCGCGCCGATGGTGGTGCCCGGCGGCAACGAGATGTCCTTGATCGCCTTGCCGACCACCTTGCTCGAGCGCGCATCGCCGTGGGCGATGGCCTCGATGGCTTCGGCAGCGCCCCGGCGCAGTGAATGCACGCTTTCGATGTCACCGCGGCGTACGTGGGTCAGCAGGCTGCCGATGGTGGCCAGCTGCGGGCTGATGGCGATGTCGATTTCGCCGCCCTGGATCAGGTCGACGTAGGCCGGGTTGTTGATCAGCGTCATCACCTTGCGCGCGCCCAGACGCTTGGCCAGCAGCGACGACATGATGTTGGCTTCGTCGTCGTTGGTCAGGGCCAGGAAGATGTCGGCGTCCTTGATGTTCTCTTCCACCAGCAGGTCGCGGTCCGACGAGCTGCCCTGCAGCACGATGGTGCTTTCCAGGTTTTCCGAGAGGTAGCGGCAGCGCGCCGGGTTCATCTCGATGATCTTCACCTGATAGCGGCTCTCGATGGCTTCGGCCAGGCGCTCGCCGATATGCCCGCCGCCAGCGATCACCACCCGCTTGTATTCGTTCTCGACGCGGCGCATTTCGCTCATCACCGCGCGGATGTCGGCCTTGGCGGCGATGAAGAACACTTCGTCGTCGGCTTCGATCACCGTATCGCCCTGGGGCATGATTGCCCGGTCACGGCGGAAGATCGCCGCCACCCGGGTGTCGACCTTGGGCATGTGCTGGCGGATCTGCTTGAGCTGCTGACCGACCAGCGGGCCGCCGTAGTACGCCTTGACGCCGACCAGCTGGGCCTTGCCCTCGGCGAAGTCGATCACCTGCAGCGCACCGGGGTATTCGATCAGGCGCTTGATGTAGTTGGTCACCACCTGCTCGGGGCTGATCAGCACGTCGACCGGGATGGCTTCGTTGTCGAACAGCGCCTCGCGGGTCAGGTAGGCTGCCTCGCGTACCCGCGCGATGCGCGTTGGCGTATGGAACAGGGTGTAGGCGACCTGGCAGGCGATCATGTTGACTTCGTCGCTGTTGGTCACCGCCACCAGCATGTCGGCATCGTCGGCGCCGGCCTGGCGCAGCACGGTGGGAAACGAGCCCTTGCCCTGTACGGTGCGGATGTCGAGGCGATCCCCGAGGGCGCGCAGGCGATCACCGTCGGTATCCACCACGGTGATGTCGTTGGCCTCGCTGGCCAGGTGCTCGGCCAGGGTACCGCCGACCTGGCCGGCGCCGAGGATGATGATCTTCATCGGGTTGCTCCAGCGGCTGCGATCTTGATCAGCTTGGCATAGTAGAAACCATCATGGCCGTCCTGCTGGGCGAGCAACTGCCGGCCATGGGGCTGCTTGAGGCCGAACGGGCCGGCGATGTCCAGCTCGCGGGCGCCGGGCGTGCGCGCCAGAAAGGCCTCGATGACCTCGGTGTTTTCCGTCGGCAGCGTCGAGCAGGTGGCGTACAGCAGGATGCCGCCGACCTCCAGGGTCGGCCACATCGCGTCGAGCAGCTCGCCCTGCAGCGTGGCCAGCGCCGGAATGTCATCGGCCTTGCGGGTCAGCTTGATGTCCGGGTGGCGGCGGATCACGCCGGTGGCCGAGCAGGGCGCATCGAGCAGGATGCGCTGGAACGGCTTGCCGTCCCACCAGGCGGCCGTGTCGCGGCCATCGGCGGCGATCAGTTGGGCATCCAGGCCCAAGCGGTCGAGGTTCTCGCGCACGCGCAGCAGGCGCTTGGCCTCCAAGTCCACGGCCACCACTTCGCTCAGTGCCGGTTCGGCTTCCAGCACATGGCAGGTCTTGCCACCGGGCGCTGCGCAGGCATCCAGCACGCGCTGGCCGGGCGCCAGTTGCAGCAGGTCGGCGGCCAGTTGCGCGGCCTCGTCCTGCACGCTGACGTGGCCCTCGGCGAAGCCGGGCAGCAGGGTGACGTCGCAGGCCTGCAAGAGGCGGATGCCGTCACGGCTGAAGGTGCAGGGCTCGGCTTCGAAATCGACCTGGCGCAGCCGCGCCAGGTAGTCATCGCGGCTGCCGTGGCGGCGGTTGACCCGCAGGATCAACGGCGGGTGGGCATTGTTGGCGGCGCAGATGGCCTGCCAATGCTCCGGCCAGAAGGCCTTGAGCTGCTTCTGCAGCCAGCGCGGATGGGCGCTGTGCAGCACCGGGTCGCGATCCAGCGCCTGGATCAGGCTGTCGCCCTCACGCTGGGCGTTGCGCAGTACGGCGTTGAGCAGGCCCTTGGCCGAGGTCTTCTTCAGCTTGTCGACGCAGCCGACCGTCTCGCCAATTGCCGCGTGGGCGGGGATGCGCGTGTAGAACAGCTGATAGAGGCCGACCAGCAGCAGGGCCTCGAGGTCGCGGTCGCCTTCCTTGAAGGGCTTGCGCAACAGCTTGCCAGCGATCAGCTCGAGGCGTGGTTGCCAGCGTGCCGCACCAAAGGCCAGATCCTGGGCGAGGCCGCGGTCGCGGGCCTCGACCTTGTCGAGCAGCGGCGGCAGGCTGGTGCCCAGCGAGGCCTTGCCTTCGAGCACCGCGGCCAGGGCGCGGGCCGCGGCCAGCCTGGGGTTCATGCCAGCACCGTGCCGACGGCGAACTGCTCGCGGCGGCTGTTGAACAGGTCGCTGAAGTTCAGTGCCTTGCCGCCGGGCAATTGCAGGCGGGTGAGCAGCAGGGCGCCGCTGCCACAGGCGACGGTCAGGCCGTCCTTGCTGGCGGCGAGAATTTCCCCGGGCTGGCCCTGGCCTTCACCGATACGCCCGGCCAGCACCTTGAGCGGCGCCTCGTTGAGCGTGCTGTGGCAGATCGGCCAGGGGTTGAAGGCGCGGATCAGCCGCTCCAGATCGATGGCCGGGCGGCTCCAGTCGATGCGCGCTTCATCCTTGTTCAGCTTGTGGGCGTAGTTGGCCTGGGCATCGTCCTGCACTTCGCCCATCAGGGTGCCGCTGGCCAGGCCCGCGATGGCCTCGATCACCGCCGGCGGGCCGAGCTCGGCCAGGCGGTCGTGGAGACTGCCGCCGGTGTCTTGGGCAGTGATCGGGGTGCGCACCTTGAGCAGCATCGGCCCGCTGTCCAGGCCGGCTTCCATCTGCATCACGGTCACGCCGCTCTCGGCATCGCCGGCCTGCACGGCACGCTGGATCGGCGCCGCACCGCGCCAGCGCGGCAGCAGCGAGGCATGGCTGTTGATACAGCCGAAGCGCGGAATATCCAGCACCGCCTGGGGCAGGATCAGGCCGTAGGCGACCACCACCAGCAGATCCGGCTGCAGCGCGGCCAGCTCGGCTTGCGCAGCGGCATCCTTGAGACTCGGCGGCTGCAAGACGGCAATGGCGTTTTCCAGGGCGAGCTGTTTGACCGGACTGGGCATCAGCTTCTGGCCACGGCCGGCCGGGCGATCCGGCTGGGTGTACACGGCGACGATCTGGTGGTCGGTGCCGAGCAGCGCCTTGAGGTGGGCGGCGGCGAATTCCGGGGTGCCGGCGAATACGATACGCAGAGCTTCGGTCATGGGGTCTCGCTTTGACTGGGTGCTGGAAAAACAAAAGGCTTGCCGCGGCAAGCCTTTGTTGGAGGCCCGATCAGGCCTGCTGGCGGTGCTGCTTTTCCAGCTTCTTCTTGATGCGGTCGCGCTTGAGCGTGGACAGGTAGTCGACGAACAGCTTGCCATTAAGGTGGTCGCACTCGTGCTGGATGCACACGGCGAGCAGGCCCTCGGCGATCATCTCGAACGGCTTGCCGTCGCGATCCAGGGCGTTGATCTTCACCTTCTGCGGGCGGTCCACGTTTTCATAGAAACCGGGCACCGACAGACAGCCCTCCTGGTACTGATCCATCTCCTCGGTCAGCGACTCGAAGGTGGGGTTGATGAAGACCAGCGGCTCGCTCTTGTCTTCGGACAGATCCATCACCACCACGCGCTTGTGCACATTCACCTGGGTGGCGGCGAGGCCGATACCGGGAGCGTCGTACATGGTTTCGAACATGTCGTCGATCAGTTGACGCAGGGCGTCGTCGACCACATCCACCGGCTTGGCGATGGTGCGCAGGCGCGGATCGGGAAATTCGAGAATGTTTAAAATCGCCATAATGCGTTTGTGATGCACTTGTGGAATAAATTCAAAATCCGCTGCTAAGATGACGCAAGCATTCAAAAAACGGCGTCAAGCCGCGGATTTACTGGGCTCTGTCGCAGCGCTAGGGCGCTTCACGCGAAGGCACATCATAAAGGGATTCACCGCATGAGGAAATCACTACTCGCCCTGCTGCTGGTCGGCGCGAGCAGCCTGGCGCAGACCGGGATGGCCGAGGTGCAGCTCAAGGAGGGCCACCCCGACCGCTATACGGTCGTGAAGGGCGATACCCTGTGGGATATCTCTGGCAAGTTTCTGCGCCAGCCCTGGAAGTGGCCGGAGATCTGGCACGCCAACCCGCAGGTCCAGAACCCGCACCTGATCTACCCTGGCGATGTGCTCAGCCTGGTCTACATCGACGGTCAGCCCCGCCTGATGCTGGGCCGCGGTGAATCGCGGGGCACCATCAAGCTGTCGCCGAAGGTGCGCAGCACGCCGATGGCCGAAGCCATCCCGACCATCCCGCTGGAGGCGATCAACAGCTTCCTGCTCAAGAACCGCATCGTTGACTCCCCGGAACAGTTCCAGGGCGCTCCGTACATCGTCGCCGGCAACGCCGAGCGCGTGGTCAGCGGCGCTGGCGACCGCGTCTATGCCCGCGGCAGCTTCGACCCGGCCGCGCCGGTGTACGGCATCTTCCGCCAGGGCAAGACCTACATCGACCCCGAGACCAAGGAGTTTCTGGGCATCAACGCCGATGACATCGGCGGTGGTGAAATCGTCGCCGAGGAGGGGGGCGTAGGTACCGTCAACCTGACCCGCACCACCCAGGAAGTGCGCAACGGCGACCGCCTGTTCCCCACCGAGGAGCGCGCGATCAATTCGACCTTCATGCCCAGCGAGCCGAAAACCGAGATCAAGGGCCTGATCCTCGACGTGCCGCGTGGCGTGAGCCAGATCGGTCAGTTCGACGTGGTCACCCTGAACAAGGGCATCCGCGACGGCCTGGAGATCGGCAACGTGCTGGCCGTTTACAAGACTGGCGAAACCGTACGCGACCGGGTCACCGGCGACTCGGTGAAGATCCCGGACGAGCGCGCCGGCCTGCTGATGGTGTTCCGCACTTACGAGAAGCTCAGCTACGGCATGATCCTCAATGCCTCCAGGCAGCTGGCGGTGATGGACAAGGTACGTAACCCGTAACACCTGCAAGCCCCGCCGATGCGGGGCTTGTGCTATTCGATAGGGCTTTCGATCAAGGATGATCCGCCATGTCGACCTGCCATTCTCCCGCCGAACTCGAAGCCCGCCTGCGCCTGCATTGCCTACCGGAACTGGGGCCCAGGCGCTTCCATAAATTGCTCAGCGCCTTCGACAGTGCGTCGGCCGCACTCAGCGCCCCGGCCAGTGCCTGGCGTTCGCTCGGCCTGCCGCTGGCCTGCAGCGAAGCGCGGCGCAGCCCCGAGATTCGTGAGCGGGCACGCCTGGCCCTCGAGTGGTTGCAGGCGCCCAGCCAGCATCTGGTGATGTGGGACGAACCGGGTTATCCGGCCCTGCTGGCAGAGCTCTCCGACGCGCCGCCGCTGCTGTTCGTGGCGGGCGATCCGGCGCTGCTGGAGCGGCCGCAGTTGGCCATGGTCGGCAGCCGACGCGCCTCGCGGCCAGGACTGGACACTGCCCACAGCTTCGCGCGCAGTCTGGCGCGTGGTGGGTTCGTGGTCACCAGCGGGCTGGCGCTGGGCATCGATGGGGCCGCTCACCAGGGCGCCCTGGATGCCGACGGGCATACCGTGGCGGTGCTCGGCACCGGATTGCAGTGCTTGTACCCGGCGCGCCACAAGCGTCTGGCACGGGACATCGTCGAGCGCGGTGGAGCGCTGGTGTCGGAGTTGCCGCTGGACAGTCCGCCCCAGGCCGCCAACTTCCCTCGCCGTAACAGAATCATTTCGGGTCTTTCGCTGGGCGTTCTGGTGGTCGAGGCCAGCCCGTCGAGCGGCTCGCTGATCACCGCACGTCTGGCCGCCGAGCAGGGCCGCGAGGTGTACGCGATTCCCGGCTCCATTCACCACCCCGGTGCCAAGGGCTGCCACCAGTTGATCCGCGACGGTGCCACGCTGGTGGAAAGCATCGAGCATATTCTCGAAGCCCTGCGCGGTTGGCAGCAGGTGCCCGCGGCCGAGCAGGCCAGCGCCGCACCGCCAACTGCCACCCATCCCTTGCTGGCGTTGTTGTACGCCGCGCCCCACAGCAGCGAAGCCCTGGCCCATGCTGCTGGCTGGCCGCTGCCCGAGGTGCTGGCGGCACTGACCGAGCTGGAGCTCGACGGCCTGGTCGCCTGTGAAGCCGGGCTTTGGGTGGGCCGCAAGGCGTAATACACTGCGCCGAGTGTTTTTCGGCGGAGGTATGCATGGTCACCAGTTGGCAGGTTCAGCAGGCAGCGCGTGTGGTGCGCGCCGGTGGTGTGATCGCCTACCCGACCGAGGCGGTCTGGGGGTTGGGGTGCGACCCGTGGGACGAGATGGCCGTGGATCGGCTCTTGGCGCTGAAAGAGCGGCCCGTGCACAAGGGGCTGATTCTGGTCGCCGATACCATTCGCCAGTTCGACTTCCTGCTCGAAGACCTGCCTGAAGCCTGGCAGGACCGCCTGGCCAGCACCTGGCCCGGCCCGAATACCTGGCTGGTGCCGCACCAGGATCGCCTGCCGCAGTGGATCACCGGTCAGCACGACAGCGTGGCCCTGCGGGTCAGCGATCATCCGCGGGTGCGCGAGCTCTGTGCGCTGACCGGGCCGCTGGTATCGACCTCGGCCAATCCCGCCGGCCGCCCGGCAGCGCGATCGCGGCTGCGGGTCGAGCAGTACTTTCCGCGGCAGCTGGATGCGGTGCTGGGAGGCGCCCTGGGCGGGCGGCGTAATCCCAGTGTGATTCGGGATCTGGTGACCGGCGACTTGCGCAGACCGGCCTGATGCTTGAAGGCAAGAGCAGCCGTTCGGCGGTTGCGTAGGAGTGGCTTTAGCCGCGAGCTCTTTACGTCTTACATGCGATGCGTGAGCTATGGTTTGCCAGCATTATCGCGTTGCTCATACGTCCGGTTCCGCTCTGACGAGCGGGTTTCTTTTGGCATCGCCCCAAAAGAAACCAAAAGGTCTAGCCCCGACATCCGGCCCCAGCGTCGCTGGGGTTCCCTCGCTTCATCATTGTTCCGAGGGCACGCCGCGAAGGGCCATCCCTGGCCCATCGCGGCTCTCGCGGCATCCATGCCGCTCAACCCTCTCCGCAACGATTTCGCTCGGCCTCCTGAAGGGGCGATTGGTGTCGCCTGCCAATTTTATGGCATGAGAAGCACCAAAGAGCAAAGCGGCCGACCGACCGCTCCCGCTACTTTCCGGCCGATAGAGGTAAACCTCTACAAAACGAAAGCAACCGTAGGGTGGATCACGCTTCACCGATCCACCACTGCGCCCGGCCATCCCCAACAAAAGCTCGCCACCTTTCGCGGTAGAGAAAACGCAAAGGCAGCGAATAGCACGCCGACTTACGGCAACAGAATCGTCGACCCCGTGGTCTTGCGCTCGCTGAGCAGCGTCTGGGCGGTGGCGGCGTCGCTGAGCGGGTAGCGCCCGGTGATTTCCACGTCGAGTTTGCCCTTGGCGATCATGCCGAACAGCTCGTCGGCCATCTTCTGCAGGCGTTCGGGTGTGTCGGCGTAGCTGGCCAGGGTCGGGCGGGTGACGTACAGCGAGCCTTTCTGCGCGAGGATGCCCAGGTTGACGCCGGTCACCGCGCCCGAGGCGTTGCCGAAGCTGACCAGCAGGCCGCGTGGCGCCACGCAGTCGAGCGAGGTTTCCCAGGTGTCCTTGCCTACGCCGTCGTAGACCACCGGGCATTTCTTGCCGTCGGTCAGTTCCAGCACGCGCTGGGCGACGTTCTCGTGGCTGTAGTCAATGGTCGCCCAGGCGCCCTTTTGCTTGGCGTACTCGGCCTTCTTCGCCGAGCTGACGGTGCCGATCAGCTTGACGCCCAAGGCCTTGGCCCACTGGCAGGCGAAGGAGCCGACACCGCCCGCTGCAGCGTGGAACAGGATGATGTCGCCGCTCTTCAGGTCGGCGCTCTGGCGCAGCAGATACTGCACGGTCAGGCCCTTGAGCATTACCGCGGCGGCCTGCTCGAAACTGATGACGTCGGGCAGCTTGACCAGCTTGTCCGCCGGCAGCACGTGTAGCTCGCTGTAGCCGCCCAGCGGGCCGGTGGCGTAGGCCACACGGTCGCCGACCTGAAAGCCTTTGACTTCCGAGCCGATGGCGTCGACGAAGCCGGCGCCTTCTGTGCCCAGGCTGGAGGGCAGCGAGGGCGGTGCGTACAGGCCGCTGCGGAAATAGGTGTCGATGAAGTTGAGGCCGATGGCCTGGTTGTGCACACGCACCTCGTGCGGGCCGGGAGCGGCGGGTTGGTAGTCGACGTATTCGAGTACCTCGGGGCCACCGTGGTGGCTGAACTGGATGCGTTTGGCCATCGTCTTGCTCCTGCTTGAAGAGTGAGTGCAATAGACCCCGAGTTACCCACGGGGTTGAAGCGATTTTGCTCAGCGGCTGAACGTCGCACCTCTCCTTGACCGGCGTCAACTGCGGAGCGCGGATACCCGGTGCTATGCTAGCCGCCGATTTCGCCGCAACCAGGGTAAGCCCGTGAGTGACCAGACCGAGGCCGTGATGGCCTACCTGCTCGACCTGCAAGACCGTATCTGCGCCGCCCTGCAAGACGAGGATGGCCAGGCCAGCTTCGTCGAAGACGCCTGGCAGCGTCCGGGCGGCGGTGGCGGGCGTACGCGGGTGATTGGTGACGGTGCGGTGATCGAAAAGGGCGGCGTCAACTTCTCCCACGTGTTCGGCGAAAACCTGCCGCCGTCGGCCAGCGCCCATCGCCCAGAGCTGGCCGGTCGTGGCTTCCAGGCCGTCGGCGTGTCGCTGGTCATCCACCCGCACAACCCGCACGTGCCCACGTCCCACGCCAACGTGCGCTTCTTCAGCGCCGAGAAGGAAGGCGAGGAGCCGGTGTGGTGGTTCGGTGGCGGCTTCGACCTGACGCCCTACTACGGCAGCGAAGAGGACTGCGTGCACTGGCACCGCGTTGCCGAGCAGGCCTGTGCGCCGTTCGGTGCCGACGTCTACCCGCGCTACAAGGGCTGGTGCGACCGCTACTTTCACCTCAAGCACCGCGGCGAGCCACGGGGTATCGGCGGGTTGTTCTTCGACGACCTCAACGAATGGGGTTTCGACACCTGCTTCGCCTTCATCCGCGCCATCGGCGACGCCTATATCGACGCCTACCTGCCCATCGTCCAGCGCCGCAAGGCCACGCCCTACACCCCGGCGCAGCGCGAGTTCCAGGAATACCGCCGCGGCCGCTACGTGGAGTTCAACCTGGTGTTCGACCGCGGCACGCTGTTCGGCCTGCAGTCGGGCGGGCGTACCGAGTCGATCCTCATGTCGCTGCCGCCGCAGGTGCGCTGGGGCTATGACTGGAAGCCGGAACCGGGCAGTGAGGAAGCGCGCCTGACCGAGTATTTCCTGACCGACCGCGACTGGCTCGGCCTGCAGCAGGCTTGAAGCGCGCCGCCAAAAGCTGCAGGCTTGTCGCTTTTGGCTTTTACGTGCGGGAACTTCAATGGATCGCTACGGTGTATTTGGCAACCCCATCGGCCACAGCAAGTCGCCGCTGATCCACCGGCTGTTCGCCGAACAGACCGGCCAGCAGCTCAGCTACGAGGCGCTGCTGGCGCCGCTGGAGGATTTCGAGGGCTATGCCCGCGCTTTCTTCGCTCAGGGCCTGGGCGGCAACGTCACGGTGCCGTTCAAGGAGCAGGCATTCGCCCTGGCCGACAGCCTGACCGAGCGCGCCCGCCGCGCCGGTGCGGTGAATACCCTGAAGAAACTCGACGACGGCAGCCTGCTCGGTGACAACACCGACGGCGCCGGCCTGGTGCGCGACCTGACCGTGAACGCCGGCATCGAGCTGCGCGGCAAGCGCATCCTGCTGCTCGGCGCCGGTGGCGCGGTGCGCGGCATTCTCGAACCCTTCCTGGCGCAGAAGCCGCAAACCCTGGTGATCGCCAACCGCACGGTGGAAAAGGCCGAACGACTGGCCCGCCAGTTCGCCGACCTCGGCCCGGTGGTAGCCAGCGGCTTCGACTGGATCGACGCGCCGGTGGACCTGATCATCAACGGTACCTCGGCCAGCCTGGCCGGCGAGCTGCCGCCGATCTCCGCCAGCCTGATCCAGCCCGGCCATACCTGTTGCTACGACATGATGTACGGCGCCGGCCCCACGGCGTTCAATCGCTGGGCCGCGGAGCAGGGCGCCGCGCGTACTCTCGACGGCCTCGGCATGCTGGTCGAGCAGGCCGTGGAAGCCTTCCACCTGTGGCGCGGTGTGCGCCCGGACAGCGCCCCGGTGCTCGCCGAGCTGCGCCGGCAACTGGCGGTCGGCTGAACTACGCTATGGCATAACCTCGTGCCCCGTGCACCAATTGCTGCTGCCAGGGGTAGGGCCGGTGCTTGTCAGGCTGCTCAAAGCCGTCACACCGATCAGGTGACGATACTCACTCGGTGAGTTGTTTAGCGACATTGCACACCTGGACGCATAGGCAGCAGGGCGAATCGATACACCTTGTTGCCACCGTGGTCCGACGCTCGGCTGTAGCCCTGTTCTCCATAGGGGCAAACCAAGTAGTTGCCGGACGCCATCGCGGTGTTCGAGAGCCCTTTAACCCATAGGCCAATAAGTAGAAAAATGATTGTGACGATAAAGGAAGTCGTTAGAATCACCGCATTGACAGTCCAGGAATAATTTGTAAGTTTTAAGTAAACCAGCAGATGCATCACGGCCACGCCAATAAATACAACAACAATCCCTGCTAAGCCGGGGTTTAAGAAAAAAATTAGCATATTATGCTGGACTAACAAAACCTCATCAGACAAACGATAAAGTTTAATTATGTCATTTAGATATACGCCCAGCATACTGTATAAAATTAACCAAACGACATAGATTAGGAAAATAACCTTAAGCAGCGCAAAACGATTGTTTGCCCTGCGCATATCGATCATAGAGTCCAGTAGTTTTTTATATAGCTTTAGCATAATGATAAGTGAGGTTCTAAGTATTGGGTGGTCGAGATGAGCCTAAAGCTATTCCGGCTATTCCGGCTATTCCGGCTGGATAGGCTAATTTATAATCATAAGATTAAATTTTCTTCGAGCTTCATAAACTCCCAAAATATCTCGGTAAATGGGAGAGCATGAAATTCAATCTCAAAATCAGCGATACCACTCCCCGTTCTATCGCCTTGAAGCGTGTAAGTGGATTTATCGGCTGCACTCATGTCGAGCCTGAGCTCGCCGGCACTGCCAGAGAATGCCTGGTTGGCAATATAATCGAACGCCTGCTTTCCCTCTATATTTAAGTTGGCGTCCATGGCACTAAAGTCCAGCTTGTCTGGCCCAAATTGGGAGCGAAAGCCCAATCCTGGTATATAGTGATAATTGTTAAAATGATTAGCTTCCATCTGCAGCGTAAAACCATGAACAAATTTTATGATGACCTCACCGCCAGGCATTGCAAAGTCATTGTCGTAAAATTTAATAGTATTGCTGCCACCGTGAAGCACAAAGGTATCATAACCATATCCACCAGTCATGGTGTGTCCGCCAAGCCAGTGACCGACCAGGAAATCATCATGGGAAGAGCCAATAACAAGATCAATATTTTTATAAATGCCTGATGAATAGTAATCAGCGGCGGTATCAAGCTCTTGAAACTCGCGCCCTGGCTTATTTCTAATTATGGTTTCGTCCAGAAAAGCTGGAGACATGGACTCCCTTTTCAGCGCTTGAAGGCGTTGATCGAGGTAGTCATTACGCTCGAGGAAGACGTGGACGTCTTGTTGAACAGCTGAAAAATCTAAGACATTGTAGCCCGCTCCCCCCGTAACTATATTTTGTGGTGTTGTATGGTCCCAGCCGTCAAGCTGCCAATCTTCTTGGATTAAGAACCAATTCAGCCCGTCACCGCCTGTCATTCTGCTATATTCGGCGCCAGCGCTATTGAATAAGTAAGCCTCCTTTCCGGTTGCGATAAATTCATGGTACCCGTCGGCCAGCAGGCTTTGCTCCGCCATTGTGACGACTGTAGGTGCGGCGCTGCTAATTGCCTGATCAACCTGCGCTTCAATGGAAAAGCGCTCATTTTGTAGCAAGGAGGTTCTCGCCTCGGTTACAAACTCACTAATCATCTGTTCGGCGATCGGATAGGCCTGCGGGGTTTGTTGAATCTGCATCAAGGCTTGATAAACCTGATACCCCGTTAACACTTGGGGCTCAGGCTCCCCGTCAACAATATTGGGAGTCAGCCCAAGAGTCTTGGATAAGAAGCTGTTTATTTTTCCTTGCGCTCCGTACCACTCAAGCCCAATAGAAAATAATAGGCCCGCCGCTAGCACGGCAGGTATTCCGAGTGCCCCAGCAGCGACAGCCACCCCGGCGCCCATTGCAAGCATCGCAGCCTGAGTACCCATCGCCACATAGGGCGAAATGCCCTGATCGATATCGTTGCTGACGGCGCTTCCCGCCAGGGCAACCTGTGCGATTATAGTGTTTTTAAGAGCAACGTTCTTAATGGCGGTGTATTCGGCTTGGCTCAGGGTGGTGCGGGTCATATCGGCAATCAGGCCCGGCAGTGCTGCGGCCGTCGGCACAAAGAAGTTCATCGCTCCCGCCGCGATATAGTTATCGCTTCCGGGCGCTATATAGTGAGGGCTGTGCGGGTGACTTTTATGCTGGTGGAGGGTTTCGCTTTGCCGGGTGATGGCGATTATTACCTCGCTCGACATAGCGCCCTGTGCCCAGTGAAATCCAGTACTGTTACCGCCGCTGTGATCAACCGGAAGATCGTCGTGAGGTGTGGTTAGCGTCGGTTCTATTTCTGCCTGACCGGTATCGAGCTGGGTGCGTAAATTCTCAACTTGGTGGTTAAGAGAGTTGATTTCCTCAGTCAGGTAACGTGCGTCATAAGCAGCCTCTCGTGAGGCGTGCCACATAGCCATCGCACTCTCAGCCGCGATGCCTTGCTGCATGACCAATTCAGTCATTCTTTCAGTGAAGTCGCTTCTACTTTTACTGGAAAAGTCAGACTGATAAAAACTATTAGCTTGGCTTTGTTGAGCGGCGAGATCAGCGATTTTTTGGTTAATCGAGGCTTCGTGGGAAATAATCGCCCGAGATAGGTTATCGGTCGATTGAGGTTCGGCACTCGCTTGGGCAGCCTCAAGTTCGCGCTTTAGGGAACTAACGAGGTTATTGATTTTTTCTAAGTATTCTTTTTCACTTGTGTCAATAGATCGTTCGTAGTCGTCTCCATACCGAATATCAAATAGCTCGTCGCTGCTAAGCTGAAAGAAGAAGTGGGGGAAACTGCCAGTAGGACTATTAACAAGACGTAGATTAAGCCCGCTAAACTCATCTTGGGCAAGGGGCTGTGCTCCAATAAAAGTTGGCCCGATATGCATAACTCCAGATCGATTAGACATACCTAGCTCTCCATAGCATTCAGTTTTTCGATGTTTGACAGTATGCGGCAGCGCTGCAATAAGTACGAGAACCGGCTTCCACTGACGCACCAAGCCGTGGGTAGGCTTTCCGGTGGATTTGCGCCTGCTCTATTTATAAGACGTTTGGGCAAAAGATTTTCAGTAAAGGCGATGCGGTGATGGTCAACGTGGGCCGTCGGCACGCTGGGGTGGCAACCTGTGGATAAGCTTGTGCTATAGGCAATTAGCCGTTTTGTGGATAACTGCGCGGCGTGTACACCCACTCGCCGCCGTCGCCACGGGGCAAGCGCCGGGTCTGGCTGGAGCCGATGATCACCAGGGTGCGCATGTCGACCATCTCCGGGGTCAGCTCGCCTAGGCTGACCACCCGCAGCGCTTCGGCCGGGCGGCCGATGTCGCGGCCCAGTACCACCACGGTGTCCGGCGTGCGATGGGTGTGGACGATTTCCAGGGCGCGGCCGAGTTGCCAGGGGCGCGCCTTGGAGATCGGGTTGTAGAAAGCCATGGCCAGGTCGGCGGCGCCGGCGTGGTCGAGACGGCTTTCGATCACCGCCCAGGGCTTGAGGTTGTCCGACAGGGAGATCAGGCAGAAATCATGGCCCAGCGGTGCGCCGGCCTTGGCAGCGGTGGCCAGGGCCGCGGAGACGCCGGGCAGCACTTGCAGCTCGACGGCGTGCCAGTCGGCGGGTGCCGCACTTTCTTCCAGCGCTTCCAGCACCGCCGCCGCCATGGCGAACACGCCGGGGTCGCCAGAGGAAACAACCACCACGCGGCGGCCGCTGGCGGCCAGCTCGAAGGCATGCCGCGCGCGCTGCAGCTCTTCGCGATTGTCGCTGCAATGGCGCACCTGATCGTCGCGTAGCGGTTCGGCCATGCGTACGTAGGTTTCGTAACCGAGCAGGTCCTGGGCTTCGTCCAGGGCACGGCGTACGGCGGGTGTCAGGTGCTCCGCCGCGCCCGGGCCTAGGCCGATCACGCTCAGGCGCCCGCGCGGGCGGCCGATGGCCTGGGCGGCGTCCGGCGACTGCGCCTGCAGCACCTGCAGGCCGTCGAGCTGCGCGATGGCCGCCGGCAGCGTGGTATAGGGCGTGATGAAGCGCAGCGCCACGTTCAGTTCACGGGCCGCGTTGGCCAGCGCCTTGTCGGTCATCAGCGTTGCCGGTGCGAGCAGGGCGGCCAGGGCCTTGGCCGCCAGGCCCGAGTGCTCGAGCAACTGGTGGACACGCGCCGGCAGACCTTCCGAGCCCTCGACACGCACCAGCAGGCTGCGCGGGTGGATCAGCAACTCGTCGGGCCGGGCGGCGCGTTGCAGGGGCGTAATGTGCAGCGTGCGGCGACCATCCTCGGCCAGCGGCAGTTTGCTTTGATCCAGCCAGGGTGCATCACCGTCGATGCGCAGGTTTTCGCCCCCGAGCAGGTCGGAAACGAAGCGCTTGCCCTGTTCCAGATCGGCCAGGACGTAGCCGCTCGGCGGGTCGAGCAGGCAGGTGCCGAAGCGCAGTTCACCGCTGGTGGTTATCGCCGCGCTGACCTGCAGGCGCATAGCGATCTCCCGTGCCATGCGGTTGACGCCACCCAGGCCGCCCAGCAGCGGCACCACGGCGCTGCCGTCTTCGGCCACCGCCAGTACCGGCGGCTCGGCGCCCTTGCTGGCCAACTGCGGCGCCAGGCTGCGAATGACGATGCCAGCGGCGCACAGGGCGATGATCGGCGTGCCACTGCGATACAGGCCGCGCAGGGTGTCGCCGAAGTCGTCATAAGCCGCATCGGCCTCGACCCGATCACGCAGACCGTGAATCACTGCCTGTGGATAAAGCGCCTGGATGCGCCGGGCGGTGGCCAGGGCGGAGGGGCCGAGGATGACAAGGGCGGGGGAGGAAGTCATTGAAGTTTCACTGTTCATGGCGGGTACGCTGCATGTAGCGGTGAAGTAGAGCCTGTTGGCGCTGCGACCCCGCAGGGGGCAACGCGCAAACGGTGTGGCAGCCACCATCGATTCGCCCCGCGGTCGGGGCTTCGACATGACCGTCGTGTTCGCTCAACCGCGCCACTTGATGCCCGGCACCACGATCATCGAAAAATACGGCGAAGCCATCGGCTCGACGTCATCGAGCGGCACGATGCGCTGGTTGGCCATGGTCGCGCGTTCCACGTAATGGGCGCGGTCGTGCAGGCCAAGTTCCTGCAGCACGCGGCGCACCTTCTCGAAGTTGCGCCCCAGCTTCATCACCACGGCGGCTTCGGCGTTACGCAGGCGCTCGCGCAGCTCGTCTTCGGGCAGCACGCCGGAGAGCACCGACAAGCTCTGGTTGCGGTACACCAGCGGCACGCCGAGCACCGCGGCGCTGCCCAGCATCGAGCAGACGCCCGGGATCACCTCGGCCTCGTAGCGCTCGGCCAGGCGGTCGTGCAGGTACATGTAGGAGCCGTAGAAGAACGGGTCGCCCTCGCAGATCACCGCCACGTCGCGACCGGCGTCCAGGTGTTCGGCGATCTGCACCGCGCAGGTGTCGTAGAAGTCGCTGATCACGCCTTCGTAGGTCAGTGGCGGTTCGAGTTTTTCGGTGGTCACCGGGTAGACCAGTGGCAGGCGCTGCTGGCCGTCTTCCAGGTGCGCCTCGATGATGCCGAAGGCGTTGCCGCCCTGGCCGACGTTGGCCTTGGCCTTGGCCACGAAATAGCCGACCACCGGTGCCGATTTCAGCAAACGCAGGGCTTTGAGGGTGATCAGCTCCGGATCGCCGGGGCCCACGCCCAGGCCGAGCAGGCGGCCCTTGCCGGGGCGGTCCATACCGGGGCGACTCATACCGCTCATCACTCGACCTCCGTGGCCAGGGCGTTGATCGCCGCGGCGGCCATGGCGCTGCCGCCGCGGCGGCCCTGGACAATCACGTAGGGCACACCGTGTTCGGCGTAGGTGGCGGCAAGCAGGTCCTTGGATTCGGCAGCGCCGACGAAACCCACCGGGAAACCGAGGATCAGCGCCGGCTTGGGTGCGCCGGCGGCGAGCATGTCGAGCAGGTAGAACAGCGCGGTCGGCGCATTGCCGATTACCACGACGGAGCCTTCCAGATGTTCGCGCCAGTGTTCCAGGGCCACCGCCGAGCGGGTATTGCCGAGCTGCTTGGCCAGCTCTGGTACGCCGGCATCGTTGAGGGTGCAGATCACCGGGTTGGCGGCCTGCAGCCGTGCCCGAGTCACGCCCTCGGCGACCATGCGTGCATCACAGAGAATCGCAGCGCCTCCGGCCAGCGCTTCACGCCCGGCTTTGCCGGCACCCGGCGAGAAGCGCAGATCCTGCACCACGTCGACCATGCCGCAGGCGTGGATGACCCGCACCGCAAGCTTCTCCAGATCCGCCGGAATGGCGCTCAGGTCGGCCTCGGCACGGATGATGGCGAAGGAGTTGCGATAGATCTCCTGACCATCGCGGATGTAATCGGTCATCGGGTGAAACTCCGGGTAGCGGTGAGCGAGGCGAGCAAGGCGCCGGCTTCGTCAGGTGTCAGGTGATGGCCCAGCAACTGGCCGAAGCCGTTGCCGAGGGGCTGGCGGGCGAACAGGTCGTAGCGACCTTCGGCCACGGCCAGCAGGGTGAAGGGTGCGCGGTGGGCGGCGGCGCAGGAGCGGCTGCAGCCACTCAGGTGAATGCCCGGTCGTTCACTACCGGCGGGCAACCGTTCGGCCAGACGCAGGGCATCGGCCTTGGTGTCGGCCATCCCCTTGGCGCAGCCGCTGGCGCCGGTGCAGGCAATGATTCGCGCCAGCGGCGCGGCGGCATCGGTCAGCAAACCAAGCCCTTGCAGGCTGTGGATAACCTCATCGGCCGCGGCTTTGGGAATATTCGGCAGCAGCACGCTTTGCCAAGGCGTCAGGCGCAGGCTGCCATCGCCATGGCGGCGGCCGAGGGCTGCGAGGCCGAGCAGTTGTTCGGCCGCCAGCCGACCAAGGGCAGGGCTGGCGCCGATATGCACGAGACCGGGCTGGTACTGCTCATGGATGCCGAGATGGGCATTGGCTTGCGGCGGCGCCCGGTGCCAGTCACCTGCCGGTAGCAGCGCGCTGCCCAGGCGCAATTGCAGCAGGTGCAGCAGCTCGGCAGGCGCATGGTTCTCCAGCAGATGACGCATGCGGGTCTGCTCGGGTGTGGCCAGCTCGAGAAACAGTTCGAGCAGGGCAATCACCAGCTCATGGGCCGCGGCCTGTGGCACGACAGCCAGCGCGGGTGCATCGTCTGCCGTCGTGGGCGGGCAGCCGGCCAGACCGAAGGCGTAGCCGATGCCATCTCCCAGAGGCACGGCACTGAGCCAGATATCGTGAGGGTGTTCGAGCATCGCCAGGCGCTCGCCGCCGTCCAGCAGCAGGGCGAACTTCGCTGACAGTGCATGCAGGCGCGGCGTGTTCTCCAGGGTCGCCAGCAACTGCATGGCCAGTGGCGAGATATCCACAAGCGCCTGCGGGTCGAGGCCGGCTGCCGGGCTGACCATCAGGTTGCGCACATCATCGGCGCCGGGCGAGCGCGGGCCCAGGCCGGCGTCCAGCAGTTCGCTTATCAGCGCATCTTCACAGCCGGCGCGGATGCCACGAATCTGCACGTTGCCGCGGTTGGTGGCCTCGATCACCCTGCCGGCATGGCGCTGGGCGGCTCTGGCAATGCGTTCGGCCTGCTCGGCTTCGAGGCGCCCGCAGGGCAGCTTGATGCGGCAGATGCCGCCATCCTTCGCCTGCACGATACGCAGCAACCCCGGGCAGGCCGAGGGACGAACAGATAGCGATGGCGTGTGAGCGGGCTGTTTCAACGGATCACCGGAGTCGGGTCACATGGGCATCCGTTCGAGGATAGGCCAGAGAAAGGTCAGTTTCTCTCACCGGGACACCCCGCCCGGTGTGGGCGCATGCGACTGAATCGGTCGGCAGGTCTCCTGGCTCGCAGGTCATGGCGCCTGGCCGGCCTTCCCGGTTTCCCAGTGGCGATTGGCAAGGCGCTCGCTGCAACAGTTGCGGGGGCAGCCACGGCGGAAAACCTGCCCGATATCGAACAGATTTTCTCGTGTTCCCTCTTAGGCCGCATTGGCTCACATGTAGCCGCTGGGCACCGACAGAGGCGCTATTATGCCCGCTTTGCCCGCCGGGATGAAAAGCCACGTCGTCGGATCGCACAGTGGCATGGCGGCGATGTGGTGATGGCAGTCGCTGTGGAGATGGCTTTCGTGGGAGGAGTCGAGCGGTGATCCGCTTTAGAATCTGTTCGCGATCTTTCAGTCCAGGCTCGCCGACTTTGGCAGTTGAGTGGTGCTGGCTGACGGCAGATCGCTCCTTGTGGGAACGGGCCATGCCCGTGATTTCGCGGGCATGGCCCGCTCCCACAGGTACTGCATCAATGGCTGCTCATGCCTTGTAGTTGCCGCTTCATGCGCAAAAGATCTTGAAGGTGCGGGCTCTTTGCACCGAGATAAAAGCTCGTGGCCAAAGCGGATCGCTGCCCGGGCACTCCTATGGATTATGCGAATGGCCATTTCACCGATCCACTGCTGGCTACCAATGATGAGGACTGAGAAATGACACCCTGGCTGACCGTCGTGGGCATTGGTGAAGATGGCTACGCCGGCCTCGGCAAGACGGCTCGGCATGCATTGCTGGCGGCCGAGCTGGTGGTCGGCAGCGAGCGCCAGCTGGCGCTGCTGCCCCATTGCATCCGCGCCGCACGGTTGCCCTGGCCGAAGCCGTTTTCCCTGACGCCGGTGCTCGAGCGCCGCGGGGCGCCGGTCTGTGTGCTGGCCAGCGGTGACCCGATGTTCTTCGGTGTCGGCGCCAGCCTGGCCCGCGAGCTGGCGCCGGACGAGCTGCGCATCCTGCCAGCGCCATCGTCGGTGTCCCTGGCCGCGGCCCGTCTGGGCTGGCCGCTGCAGAGCACCGCCGTCGTATCGCTGGTCGCCCGTCCGCTGGCAGCGCTGCAGGCGCAAATCCACGCCGGCGTGCGCCTGCTGGTGTTGAGCAACGATGGCGATAGCCCGGCAGCCATCGCCGACCTGCTGCGCGAACGGGGTTTCGGCCCCAGCCGGCTTAGCGTCTTCGAGCATCTGGGTGGCGAGCGCGAGCGGCGCATCGATGGGTTGGCCGATGGCTGGTCGCTGGAGCGCGCAGCGGATCTCAATCTGGTGGCCATCGAGTGCCTGGCCGGTGAAGGCGCCTGCTGCCTGCCGTTGACCCCCGGCCTGCCCGATGACGCCTATCGCCACGACGGCCAACTGACCAAGCGAGATGTGCGGGCCCTTACCCTGTCGCGGCTGGCACCGTCACCGGGCGAGCTGCTCTGGGATGTCGGCGCCGGCTGCGGTTCCATCGGTATCGAATGGCTGCGCGCCCACCCCAGCTGCCGCGCCATCGCCATCGAGTCGGACGAAGGGCGCCAGGCACATATCGCCCATAACCGTGACGCCCTCGGCGTACCCAGCCTGCAACTGGTGGCCGGGCGGGCGCCCGAGGCGCTGGACGGGTTGGCTGCACCGGATGCGATCTTTATCGGCGGCGGCGTCACCGTGCCCGGCGTGCTGCAGCGCTGCTGGCAGGCACTCAAGCCCGGCGGTCGGCTGGTGGCCAATGCCGTGACCTTGCAGAGCGAGGCGGCGCTGATCGCCTTTCGCGGCGAACACGGTGGCGAGCTGACCCGCATCGAGGTGGCCCAGGCCAAGCCGTTGGGCGGCTTCGACACCTGGCGCGGCGCGCTGCCGATCACCCTGCTCGACGTCAGCAAGCCGCGATGAGCCGCATCCTGTTGCTTGGCGGGATCGGCGAAGCGCTGGATCTTGCCCGTCGCCTCGGCCCTGGGCACGTCTACAGCCTCGCCGGGTTGGGCAAGGTGCCCGAGGATCTGACCTGCCAGGTGCGCGTCGGCGGCTTCGGTGGTGCCGAGGGGCTGGCCGAGTTTATCCACAGGGAAGGCATCACGCTGCTGGTCGACGCCACTCACCCCTATGCCGCACAGATCAGCCATAACGCGGCACGCGCTGCTCGGCAGGCCGGCGTTCCCTGCTGGGCGCTACGGCGTCCGGGCTGGACGGCATCGCCGGGTGATGATTGGCGCGAGGTGTTCGACTGGCCTTCGCTGATCGCCGCCCTGGTGCCTTTCCGGCGCCCGCTGTTCACCTTGGGGCGCGAGCCGCTGGAGCATCTGCACGAGATTCCCGCCCATCAGCACTGGACGGTACGTTGCCTGCAAGGCCAGCCGGCCAGTGAGCGGGCCGAGGTGATCGGTGCCCGCGGGCCGTTCAGCCTGGAGGACGAGCGCGCGCTGTTCGCGCGGCTGAACTGCGACGTGCTGGTCAGCAAGAACAGTGGCAGCGCGGCCACCGAGTACAAGCTGCAGGTCGCCCGCGAACGTGGCGTGCCGGTGCTGGTGTTGCAGCGACCGGCGTTGCCGGCGGTGGACCGTGAGTTCGCCGAGCCTGAGGCCCTGTGGCAAGAATTGCAGGTAACCATCCCGTAGCCCGCGGTAGAGCGCAGCGAAACCCGGGGAGCCATTTCGATAGATGCGCGAATCCAGAAGCCTTCCTGGATATCGCTTCGCTCGACCCAGGCTACGAAACCTGTCCGCGCCAGCGCTGTTAAACTGCCGCACTTTTTGCGGAGCCCGCCCATGACTGTCACGCCTTATGCCCAGGTATTGTTCGCCGGCCCCGATCTGCTCGCCGGTTCCTTCGCCGAGCTGTTTCGCGCTCGGCTGGTCGAGCTGCGGGGCGAAGCGGCGCTGGCCGATATCGTCGACACCGGTGCGGGCTACGACGGCCTCTGGCAGCGCGTGGGCGAGGGCAGCGGCACCTGCCTGGTGATCGACCTGGAGCCACAGAGCAGCAGCCAGCATGTCGACTGGCTACGCAGTGAATTGGCGGCCAAGACCGATCCCCAGCGCATCTTCGTCACCAGCCTGTTCGGCCAGCTCGATGCCGACGCGGCTGGCGCTGCCTGCGCGCTGATCGATCGCCCGCAATTGCACCTCGGCTGCGTCGACGTGCCGGAACTGCCAGGCAGCCACGCCTGGTCGAAAATCCCCGCCCACCAATACCGCGTGCTGCTCTGCAACGGCCCGCGCTGCACTCGGCGCGGTGCGCTGCCGCTGTGGAAAAAGCTGCGCGAACAGGTCAAGGCCGCCGGCAAGCTGGAGTGCGAAGGCGGTGTGCACATCACTCGCACGCAGTGCCAGTTCCCCTGCGATCAGGGCCCGACCCTGACGGTTTATCCACAGGGGCACTGGTATCAGGTGCGCAGCGAGGCGGACGTGGTGCGCCTGGTCGACGAGCAATTGGTTGCCGGTCGCGCGGTGCCCGAGTTGATGATGGCGCGGCCCTGACCCGGGCTGGCGCCGGCGGCATCTTCCCGGCGCAAGCATGTTTCGGGCTAACATGCCGGCATCATAAGAATTCGAGTCATGCATGACCGCCCTGTTTCTGCGCTATCGCATCGTTGCCATCGTGTTGCTGGTGATCGTCGGCCTGGCCGTCAGCCTGTGGCTGGCCAGCCGCTACGCCGAGCAGCGGGCCTGGGAGGACCGCAGCAGCGAGGCCCACGGCCAGTTGCAGCTCTATGCGCAATCGATCCAGACCCTGGTCGACCGCTTTCGCTCGGTGCCGCAACTGCTGTCGATGGACGGCGACATCCAGGCCTTGCTGCACGCACCGGATGATCCGCAACTGCGCGACAAGCTCAATCGCCGTTTCGAGATGCTCAACACCGCCGCTGGCGCCAGCGTGCTCTACCTGATCGACCGCCGCGGCCATACCCTGGCGGCCAGCAACTGGAACGAGTGGAGCAGCTTCGTCGGTAGCAACTACGGCTTTCGCCCCTATTTCCAGGATGCCCTGCACCGCACCGCCGGCCGCTATTTCGCGGTTGGTGTGACCACCGGCGTGCCTGGCTACTTTCTTTCCCATGCGGTGTACGACGACAACGGCGCGGTGATCGGCGTGCTGGTGGTCAAGCTCGAACTCGAGGAGCTGCAGCGCGAATGGGTCGGCCAGCCCGGTGTACTGCTGGTGGCCGACAGCTATGGCGTGGTGATTCTCAGCAGCCGGCCGGCCTGGCGTTTCCTGGCGCTGGAGGAGCTCGACGAGCTGGATCACGCCGAGCTGGTGGAAGTGCGCAAGTATGCCGAGCGCCCGTTGGAGGTGCTGTCCACCGAGCCTGGCCCGTACTTCGAGGGCAATGCCGACTGGATGAACATCGACGGTCCCGATGGCCGACAGAGCTACCTCTGGCAACGCCAAGAGCTGAGCAGCGAGCAATGGACGCTGCACCTGCTGATCGAGGAAAGCAGCCTGGGCGACACCGCGCGCAGCTATCGCCTGGCCGCCGCCGGCGTATGGCTGACCCTGGTATTCCTGGTGCTGTTCCTGCTGCAACGGCGCAAGAACCAGCGCCTGCAGGCCAGCATTCGCGAGAACCTCGAGCGTGAGGTAACGCTGCGTACCGCCGAGCTGCGCGAGGCCCAGGAAGGCCTGGTGCATGCGGCGAAGATGGCTGCGCTGGGGCAGATGTCGGCGGCCATGGCGCACGAGATCAACCAGCCGCTGACGGCCATCCAGATGCACCTGGGCAGCCTCGGTCTGCTGCTCGATAACGGCCGCGAAGCGGACGTACGCGCCGGCCTGACGCGCATCGACGGCCTGCTGCAACGCATGGCCAGCCTGACGAGTCACCTGAAGACCTTTGCCCGCAAGAGCCCGGCCGGGCTCAACGAACGGCTGCTGCTCAGCGACGTGCTGGAACAGGCATTGCTGCTGCTGGCGCCACGGCTGCGCAGCGAGCAGGCCGAATTACGCCGTGAGATTCGCAGCGAGGCGCGGGTCTCCGGCGATGCCATCCGCCTCGAGCAAGTGGTACTCAACCTGCTCAACAACGCCCTGGACGCCATGGTCGACAGCCCGCGACGTCTGCTCGGCGCCGTGATCGAAGTGCAGGGCGACAGCTGCGTGCTGCAGGTCAGTGACACGGGCGGCGGTATCCCCGAGGAGCACCTGGGCAACGTTTTCGAGCCGTTTTTCACCACCAAGCCGGTGGGCGAGGGGCTGGGACTTGGCCTGGCGATCTCCTACGGCATCGTGCGCGACCTGGGCGGCAGCCTGGAGGCTCGCAATGGCCCGGACGGCGCGCTCTTCATCCTGCGCCTGCCGCGCGCCGGGTGAGCAGGGCGGGTTTGGCATTTCGTGTAACGACCCGGCAGGTCGCGCTCGAGTCGCTCGGCGCTACACTCCTCGCTCCAAAAATAAGGAGGTTTCATGGCAGGTCAGGTAATCGTCGTCGACGACGAAGCAGCGATCCGCGAGGCGGCGCAGCAGTGGCTGGAGCTGTCCGGCTTCAGTGTGCAGACCTGCGCCACGGCGGCCCAGGCGCTGGCGCTGCTCGATATCGATTTTACCGGTGTGCTGATCAGCGACGTGCGCATGCCCGGCATCGATGGCCTGCAGTTGCTGGAGCGGGTGGTCGAACTCGACCGCGACCTGCCGGTAATCATGATCACCGGCCATGGCGACGTGCCGATGGCCGTGCAGGCGCTCAAGCAGGGCGCCTATGACTTCATCGAGAAACCCTTCACCCCGGACCGTCTGCTCGACACCGTGCGCCGTGCTCTGGAAAAGCGCCGGCTGGTCTGCGAGAACCGCGCCCTGCGCCAGCAGTTCGCGCTCAAGGACGGCATCGCTGCGCAACTGCTCGGCGTGTCGCGGCCCATGGAGCGGCTGCGTCGGCAGATTCTCGACCTGGCCGGTACCTCGGTCAACGTGCTGATCCGCGGTGAGACCGGCTCCGGCAAGGAGCGCGTGGCACGCTGCCTGCACGATTTCAGCGAACGTGCCGACAAGCCGTTCGTGGCGCTCAACTGCGCGGCAATTCCCGAGCATCTGTTCGAGAGCGAATTGTTCGGCCATGAGAGCGGTGCTTTCACCGGCGCCCAGAACAAGCGCGTCGGTCGTATCGAACACGCCCATGGCGGCACGCTGTTTCTCGACGAAGTAGAAAGCCTGCCGCTGGCGCAACAGGTCAAGCTGCTGCGCGTACTGCAGGAAAAGACCCTGGAGCGGCTGGGCTCCAACCGCAGCATCCAGGTCGACCTGCGGGTGATCAGTGCGGTGAAACCGGACCTGCTCGATGAAGTGAAGGCCGGACGCTTCCGCGAGGATCTGTTCTACCGGCTGAATGTCGCCACGCTGCAGATACCGGCACTGCGCGAGCGGCGCGAAGACGTTTCGCTGCTTTTCGAACACTTCGCCGAAGAAGCCGCCCAGCGCCACGGGCGAACCCTCGAGCCACTGACGCCCGCCGAGCTGGCCGCGTTGCTCGGCCACGAATGGCCGGGCAACGTGCGCGAGTTGATCAACGCCGCCGAACGCCACGCGCTGGGGCTCGGTGATACCGACGCGCAGCAGGACACCCAGTCCCTTGCCGGGCAGATGGAAGCGTTCGAGGCGCAATGCCTGCACAACGCGCTGCTGCGCTGCCGCGGCAGCATTCTGCAGGCCATGGAGCTGCTGCAACTGCCACGCCGCACCCTCAACGAAAAGATGCAGCGCCATGGCCTGCAGCGCAGTGCCTATCGGCCGGCGGGGAGCAGTGACGAGGACTGAGCCGCTTCTGATGGGGCGTCAGTTCTCGGTGGTGGGCTGGCGCTCAGCCTGCGGCTTGCTTCGTCAGCGGTAGACGCTTCGCAAGAGGCGCTATCGGCAATTCCACATGTAGTGCGCTGGACGAGCGCTTGAAGAACATTCCCGCGCACTTTGCATAAGCGGAATCCTGCCGATTGCCACCTGGCCAATAGGCGACCTTTTGCTGCTTTCGCTCCCTTCATCATCCCGCTAGCGCTCTGGCTCGCGGCTTTTCGTCGATGGCACGACACCTGCTATGTCTGCTGGTAACCGGAAATCCACAACCGGCTCTCTGACAAGAATAATCACGGAGAAACACCATGCGACTGACCAAGCGCGTCACCCTGTTCGCGGCTGCCGCAGCCTTCACTGCCAGCACCGCGGTACTCGCTGCACCGACCTTCATCAACGTGCTCACCGGCGGCACCAGCGGGGTGTACTACCCGATTGGCGTAGCCCTGTCGCAGCTCTACGGCAAGGACATCCCTGGCGCCAAGGCGTCCGTGCAGGCCACCAAGGCTTCCGTGGAAAACCTCAACCTGCTGCAGGCCGGTCGTGGTGAGCTGGCCTTTGCCCTGGGCGACTCGGTGGACGATGCCTGGAAGGGCGTGGCCGACGCCGGCTTCAAGGCGCCGCTGACCAAGATCCGCGCCATCGCCGCTACCTACCCGAACTACATCCAGATCGTCGCCAGCAAGGAGTCCGGCATCAAGACTCTGGAAGACCTCAAGGGCAAGCGCATCTCGGTCGGTGCGCCGAAATCCGGCACCGAGCTCAACGCCCGGGCGATCTTCAAGGCTGCCGGCCTGAGCTACAAGGACATGGGGCGCGTCGAGTTCATGCCCTACGCCGAGTCGGTCGAGCTGATCAAGAACCGTCAGCTGGACGCCACCCTGCAATCTTCCGGCCTGGGCATGGCGGCGATCCGCGACCTGGCGTCGATGGTGCCAATCACCTTCGTGGCGATTCCCGAAGACGTGGTCACCAAGATCGGCAGCAGTGCCTACCAGCCGATGGTGATTCCGGCCAACACCTACGACGGCCAGACCCAGGACGTGCCGACCGCGGCGATCATCAACATCCTGGTCAGCCATGAAGATGTTTCCGACGATGTCGCCTACCAGATGACCAAGCTGCTGTTCGACAACCTCGAGCGCCTCGGCACTTCGCACTCCGCGGCCAAGGACATCAAGCTGGAAACCGCTACCGAAGGCCTGCCGATCCCGCTGCACCCGGGCGCCGAACGCTTCTACAAGGAAGCTGGCGTGCTCAAGTAAACGTTGGCCCCTAGGGTGGGTTAGCGACGCCAATCGTGTCGTGGCAAACGACACTGATCGTGGTGCTTCGCGTAACCCACCAGGCGGTAGCCGGCGTTACATCCCCGGTGGATCAGGGCGAATTCGTCATCGCGGTGTTTGTGCCACTCAGGCCAAACACCAGCCTGCGCGGCCCGACCCACCCTACGAATTTGCCTGAGGCACGACCTTCATGAGCGAACACCAAGGGCTCAACAGCAGCCCCAACGAATGGCCGCGGACGTTGTTCTACGTGGCCCTGCTGTTTTCGGTTTACCAGATCATCACCGCCGCGTTTCACCCGGTCTCCAGTCAGGTGCTGCGCGCCGGGCACGTGGGCTTTCTGCTGCTGATGGTCTACCTGTGCTACCCGCTGTACGGCAAGGCGCGGCCCTGGCAGCCGCTGGCTTGGGCCCTGGGCCTGGCGGGCATGGGCACCTTCGCCTACCAGTGGATCTTCGAGGCGGATCTGATCCTGCGCTCGGGCGACTTGAACACCATGGACTTGATCGTCGGCATCACCCTGATGGTGCTGATCTTCGAGGCCGCACGGCGGGTAATGGGCATCGCCCTGCCCATCGTCTGCGGGCTGTTTCTGGCCTATGGCTTGTTCGGCGAGTACATGCCGGGCGATCTGGCGCATCGCGGCTACGGCTTCGACCAGATCATCAACCAGCTGGCGTTCGGCACCGAGGGCTTCTATGGCACGCCGACCTACGTATCGGCGACCTACATCTTCCTGTTCATCCTGTTCGGCGCCTTTCTCGAGCAAGCCGGGATGATCAAGCTGTTCACCGATTTCGCCATGGGCATGTTCGGCCACCGTACCGGCGGGCCGGCCAAGGTTTCGGTAGTGTCGTCGGTGCTGATGGGCACCATCACCGGCTCGGGCGTGGCCAACGTGGTCACCACCGGGCAATTCACCATCCCGCTGATGAAACGCTTCGGCTACAAGCCGGCCTTCGCCGGTGGCATCGAAGCCACGGCGAGCATGGGCAGCCAGATCATGCCGCCGGTAATGGGCGCGGTGGCGTTCATCATGGCCGAGACCATCAACCTGCCGTTCGTGGAGGTCGCCAAGGCGGCGCTGATCCCAGCGTGCCTGTACTTCGGTTCGGTGTTCTGGATGGTTCACCTCGAAGCCATGAAGCACAACCTCAAGGGCCTGCCGAAAGACCAGTGTCCGAGCGCCTGGGAAGCGGTGAAGAAGCGCTGGTTCCTGCTGATCCCCCTGCTGGTGCTGGTGTACCTGCTGTTTTCCGGCTTCACGCCGATGTTCTCCGGCACCGTGGGGTTGGCGCTGACCGCCATCGTCATTCTCGGCTCGGCGATCATCCTGCGCTTCAACTCGTTCTGGTTGCGCATGGCCTTCTGGGTGGCGCTGGGCGTGCTCTGCGCCGGCTTCTTCCAGCTGGGCATCGGGGTGATCTTCGGCGTCATCGCCGTGCTGGTGGCCACCTGCTGGTTCATCAAGGGCGGCCGCGACACCCTGCGCGCCTGCGTGTTCGCGCTGGTCGAGGGGGCTCGTCACGCGGTGCCGGTGGGCATTGCCTGTACCCTGGTCGGGGTGATCATCGGCATCGTCTCGCTGACCGGTATCGCCACCACCTTCGCCGGTTACATCCTCGCGGTCGGCCAGGACAACCTGTTCCTGTCGCTGGTGCTGACCATGCTCACCTGCCTGATCCTGGGCATGGGCATTCCGACCATTCCCAACTACATCATCACCAGCGCCATCGCCGCGCCGGCGTTGCTGGACCTGGGCGTGCCGCTGATCGTCTCGCACATGTTCGTCTTCTACTTCGGCCTGATGGCTGACCTGACGCCGCCGGTGGCCTTGGCCTGCTTCGCCGCTGCGCCGATCGCCAAGGAGAACGGCATGAAAATCAGCTTCGTCGCCGTGCGTGTGGCGATCGCCGGCTTCGTGGTGCCGTTCATGGCGGTCTACGACCCGGCGCTGATGATGCAGGGCGACGGCTGGACGGCAACCATTTACGTGCTGATCAAGGCGATGTTCGCGGTCGGGTTGTGGGGCATCGCGGTGGTCGGTTACTACAGCGCGCCGATGGCCTGGTGGGAGCGGGTGCTGGCCCTGATCGCCGGCTTCACCCTGGTTTTGGCGATGCCGATGACCGATGAAGTGGGCTATGCCCTCGGCATCCTGTTGATCGCCCAGCACGTATGGCGTGCCCGCCGTCGTGCGCAGCTGGCGGCCGCTTGATCGGCCTTTGCCTGGGCCTGGCGGGGACGGTATGGGCGACGCTGCCCGTGCCGTCCTTCACCCTGGCCTGGGACCACACGATCGAGAAGATCCGCTGGGAAGAGGACTACCGCGTCACGCCGCACGGGCTGCTGCTCGGCGAGGCGCGGGTACGGGGTAGCGGCGCCGGTATGGAGATCCCGGATGGCGCCGTGTTGCGCGAGGGGGCCTGGCATTACCTGCGCCAGGTGCCACCGCTGCAACCGCTGCGCCTGGGGCGTACGCCCGAGGCGGGCGACTACCAGCTATGCGATGCCATGGGTTGCAAACCTTTCAGCGAGTGGCTCGGGCCGCCGACGGCGAGTCAGCCGGTGGTGGAGTTATGGAGTTGCGAGAGTGACCGCTCAGCAAATTCGTAGGAAGGGCGTTAGCCCCGAGCTTTTTATCAAGGCAAACAAAGCGCTCGGGGCTGAAGCGGAGCGCCGCCCGGCCCCTCCTACAACGGTATACCTGTTGCTCTAACCTGCAGTCCCACGCCTCATGTGTGCCAACTCCGCCCGCAACGCCTGCAACTCCTCGAGAATCATCTCCTCGCGCTTTACCCGCGCTTCCGCTTCGGTGTCCGGGCCCTGGGCGTCCTGCATGGCGTTGACGATCACTGCGATGAACAGGTTGAGCATCATGAAGGTGGCGATCAGCACATAGGGGATGAAGAACAGCCAGGCCAGCGGATAGACCTCCATGATCGGCCGCACCGTGCCGCTCGACCAGCTATCCAGGGTCATCATCTGGAACAGCGAATACAGGCTGGCGGTCAGCGAGCCGAACCATTCGGGAAAGCGCTCGCCGAACAGCTGCGTGGCCATTACCGCCGAGACGTAGAAGATCAACCCCATCAGCATGATGATGCTGCCCATGCCGGGTAGCGAGGCGAGCAGCGCCTGCACCACCTTGCGCATGCTCGGGTTGATCGATACCAGGCGCAGCACCCGCAATACGCGCAACGCGCGCAGCACGCTGAACGGCCCGCTGGCCGGCACCAGGGCGATGCCCACCACGATGCAGTCGAACACCGCCCACGGATCACGCAGCAGGCCGACGCCGCGGGCGGCGAAGCGTAGCGCCAGCTCGATCACGAATACCGCGAGGATGAACATATCCACTGGCAACAGCAGCCAGCCCCACTCGGCGACGATCTCCTTGGCGGTGAGCATGCCGAGGATCGCGGCGTTGATCAGGATCAGCGCGGTGATCAGGCGCTGCACGGGCTTGCCGTCCATGAGCGCGGCCAGTTTCTGGCGCCAGTGCGTGTTCGGTGTCGATAGAGTGCTCATGCAGCGTCAGTCGCTATTTCGCTTGGGTGGGAGGCCGGCGATTCTAAGGCTTCAGGTCGACGGTGATGCGCCGTGGAGACTGGGTTTCGAGTTACCCATTGTTTCAGCACCCCGATCAAGGGTGCTGCCGCCGGCCCGATGCCGGCCTGCGGATTACGGTTTGGCAAACACCTTGAACAGATCAACCTCTTCGCTTTGTGGCGGGGTCAGGCGCAGGCGCTGTTCGATGTTCAGCAAGTGCTCTTCCATGCACCGCGTTGCCTGCTGAACATCGCCGTCTAGCAGGGCCTTGGCCAAGGCCTCGTGCTCGTTGTGCGAGCACTGGATGCCGCGGTGATTTTCATACAGCGCGATGATCAGCGAGCTTCGGGCTATCAGGCCTTCGAGCATTTCACCCAGCGTACTGTTACCGGCGATACGCGCCAGCAAGCGATGGAAGTCGCCTGACAGGCGGATGAATTCGGGTTTGGCCGGTTGATGCCCAAGTGCCAATTCGGCCTTCAAGTGCGCCTTGATCGCATCGCGGTCGAGGGCTTGTATACGTTTGCAGGCTTCCTCGATCAATGCCTTCTCGATCACCCGGCGCGCAGCGAACACTTCGCGGGCCTGTTGCGGCGTGGGTTCTTCGACAAAGGCGCCACGGTTCATTTCCAGGCGCACCAGCTTGAGGTGGGCCAGGTCGCGCAATGCACTGCGGATGTGATTGCGATTGGCCTTGAACACGTCGACCAGATTGAGCTCGGTGAGGCGTGTGCCGGGGGCCAGGCGCTGTTCGACGATGGCATCGTAGATCGCGTTATAGATGCGTTGTACTTCACGAATGACGTGGCTGGCCATGAACGACGCTCAGGTATGGGCAAGCCGGATAGGCTGGCACTTCGATTATTAATTGTTAACAATTTTTCAACAAAGTGGAAGGGCCACGCAGATCAGGCGATACCTCGACGGCCTCGCCCCATATCTGTGCGGCAAGGCCCTGTTTTTGGGCAAATTTCAACGGCTTTGTCCGCCGAACAGATGCCTAAAGGGATAGGCGTGGCGCTTGGCCCTGGCTGGCTGTAGCGCGTCATTGCTCAGTTGGACGGGGCTAAGCGAATGCTGGCACACAGGTTGCTAACACTTATTCGATAATTGTTAGCAGTTTAGGCGGCAAGCATGTCAGGGAAAGGTCAGGTCGAGCTGGTAGCGGTGCACAAGACCTACGGCACGCGGGTAGCGGTCAGCGATATCCATCTGAAAATTCCCAGCGGCAGCTACTGCTGTCTGCTCGGCCCCAGCGGCTGCGGCAAGAGCACCACCTTGCGCATGCTGGCGGGGCACGAAGCGGTGAGCGAGGGCGACATCCTCATGGATAACCGCAACGTCACCGATTTTTCGCCAACCCAGCGGGGGACGGCGATGATGTTCCAGAACTACGCGCTGTTCCCCCACATGAGCTGTCTGGACAACGTCGCCTTTGGCCTGCGCATCGCCGGCATGGCCAAGGCCGAGCGCCATGCCAAGGCTCGTGAGCTGCTGGCGCTGGTGAACATGCAGGACTACACCGACAGTTACCCCGAGCAGCTTTCCGGCGGTCAGCAGCAGCGCGTGGCGCTGGCCCGTGCCCTGATCACCCAGCCGGACGTGGTGCTGCTCGACGAGCCGTTGTCCGCTCTCGATCCGTTCTTGCGGATTCGCATGCGCAAGGAACTCAAGGCGATCCAGAAGCAGCTGGGGCTCACGTTCATCCATGTCACCCATTCCCAGGAAGAGGCCTTCGCCCTGGCCGACCTGGCGGTGGTGATGGACGGCGGCAGGATCCAGCAGATCGCGCCGCCACGGCAATTGTTCGAGCGACCGGCCACCCCCTTCGTCGCCCAATTCATCGGCGGCCATAGCCTGATGCGTGGCGAGGTGACCGCGCGCGAGGCGGATCGCGTGGTACTCAGCGTCGAAGGTGTAGGGCAGGGCAGCCTCAGCCTGGCGCAGCTCGGCGACGATTACGCGGAGGCCACCGAGGGTACACCGCTGGCATTCTCGGTGCGCTGTGACCACCTGGACATCCTGCCGCCTGGCAGCGCGCCGCCGGCCGGGCAGTTTGGCTTGCCGGCGCGGGTCTGCGATGTCGAGTTCCAGGGCGCTTTCATCTATGTCGAATGCCTTGCCGCCAGCGCTACGCCGCTGATGGTTTACCTGGCCGACCGCCAGCGCCTAGTACCCGAAGTGGGTGCCGAGGTCACCCTGGTCTGGGACGCCGCGCACCTCAACCTGTTCTCCCCGCACCACGCCAACCCGATCACGGAGGTTCACTGATGAGCGAGCACGACGACAGCACCGCGCAACTCCCCGCCGAAACCGCGCAGGTGGAATCCGCCAAGGGGCTGTCCAGGCGCAGCCTGATCAAGGGGCTGGGGGTTGCCTCGGCAGTGGCCGTGGGGTCTGGTGCAATCACCGGTTTTCCGATGATCTGGGCGCAGAACATCAAGAACATCACCTTGCGCCAGTTCGGCACCGGGGTGTCCAACCTCAACGACATCGCCATGAAGGCCAAGGAAGACCTGGGCATCAACCTGCAACTCACCGCGCTGGATTCCGATGCGGTGGCGCAGCGCGCGGTGACTCAGCCACGCTCTTTCGACATTGCCGACATCGAATACTGGATCGGCAAGAAGGTGTACCCGTCCGGCACCATGCAGGCCATGGATACCCGGCGGCTGAAGAACTTCGACAAGATTTCGCGGCTGTTCATCGACGGCAAGCTGAACGCCGACTCGGTGATCGCCCAGGGCACGGCGCCGCACACCGTGGGCTTCGTCGAAAGCGCCGATTCGTTGAAATTCGCCAGCGAGCCGACCCGTTGGATGACCCTGGTGCCGACCATCTACAACGCCGACACCCTGGGCATCCGCCCGGACCTGGTCGGTCGCCCGATCAAGAACTGGCGCGACATCATGGACCCGGCCTTCAAGGGCAAGACCTCGATCCTCAATATCCCATCCATCGGCATCATGGACGCGGCGATGATCTGCGAGTCCATGGGCGAAATCACTTACGGCGACAAGGGCAACATGACCCAGGCGGAGATCGACAAGACCATCGCCATCCTCATGCAGGCCAAGAAGGACGGCCAGTTCCGTGCCTTCTGGAAGAGCTTCGACGAGTCGGTGAACCTGATGGCCTCCGGTGAGGTGGTGATCCAGTCCATGTGGTCACCGGCCGTGGCCGCGGTGCGCAGCCGTGGTGTGGCCTGCACCTATCAGTCGTTGCAGGAGGGCTACCGCGCCTGGGGTGGCGGTATCGGCCTGGCCAAGCACCTCAGTGGCTTGGAGTTGGATGCGGCCTATGAGTACATCGACTGGTACCTGTCGGGGTGGGTCGGTGCTTATCTGAACCGCCAGGGCTACTACAGCGCCGCACCGGAGACCTCCAGGCAATACATGAGCGCCGATGAGTGGGGCTTCTGGATGGAGGGCAAGGCCGCCCAGAGCGACATTCTCAGCCCGGACGGCAAGGTCATGGAAAAGGCCGGTGCAGTACGTGACGGCGGCTCCTACGAGCAGCGCATGGGCAGTGTGGCCTGCTGGAACTCGGTGATGGACGAGAACCGCTACATGATCCGCAAGTGGAACGAGTTCATCGTCTCCTGACCCTTTCACCGAGCCCCGATGGAGGATGGGGCGTTTTCACCCGCCATCGGGCTGCCATGCGGTGGATGGGTGAGGCGTCGGCTACGCGCCCCGATCCACCCTACGCGCCACTTACTTTCCCGCAGCCTGGATTCGATATGCGCACCGGACTCGCCAACATCAGCCACCTGCAAGCTCTGCCGCTGGCGCTGACCCTGCTGCTGTTCCTGGTCTTTCCCATCATGGTGATCGTGGTGGTGAGCTTCTGGGATTACGACTCCTATCAGTTGATCCCGGATTTCATCGTTGCCAACTACCAGTACCTGCTGTCCTCGCCGACCACCTTGCAGGCTTACCTGAACACCTTCAAGTACGCGCTGCTGACCTGGCTGATCACCCTGGTACTGGGCTTTAGCGTGGCCTACTACCTGGCCTTCCACATTCGTAGCAGCAAGGTGCAAACCTTGCTGTTTCTGCTGTGCACCATCCCGTTCTTCACCTCCAACATCATCCGCATGATTTCCTGGATACCGCTGCTCGGGCGCAATGGTCTGGTCAACAGCAGCCTGATCGGCGCCGGGCTGATCGGCCAGCCCCTGGAGTTCCTGCTGTACAGCGACTTCGCCATCGTCCTGGCCTACGTGCATCTGTACACCCTGTTCATGGTGGTGCCGATCTTCAACACCATGATGCGCATCGATCGAAGGCTGATCGAGGCGGCGCGGGATGGCGGGGCGCAGACGTGGCAGATCCTCGCGCTGGTGATCGTGCCGCTGTGCAAGTCGGGCATCCTCATCGGCAGTATTTTCGTGCTGACCCTGGTGATGGGCGACTTCGTCACCGTGCGCATCATGGGCGGCGGCCTGCATGCCTCGGTCGGCGTGCTGATCCACAACGAAATCAGCCTGCTGCAATATCCGGCGGCGGCAGCCAGCGCCGTGGTGCTGCTGGCCACGGTGCTGTTGATGCTGGTGGTGATGTTCCGTCTGGTGGATATTCGCAAGGAGCTATGACCATGAAAACTTCGCCACGGCCGTTGAGCTTCTATTGCCTGAGCCTGTTCTTCGGCCTGTTCGTACTGTTTCTCTACGGACCGACGCTGACCATCGGCATTCTCTCGCTCCAGGGGCCGGATGGCGGGCTGACCTTTCCCATGAACGGCCTTTCCCTACACTGGTTTCACAACCTGTTCCAGGCCCAGCAGGTGGGCGATTTCGCCGGTGCCTTCAGCCGCTCGATCCTGCTCGGTATTGCGGTAATGGCCTGTACCCTGGTGTTTGCGGTGCTTGCCGGGTTCGCCTATCGACGCCCGTTCGCCGGCAGCCAGGCGCTGTTCTACCTGACGTTGGCGAGCCTGATCATTCCGTCGATCCTGGTCAGCCTGGGCATTGGCCTGATGTTCGATCGCCTCGGCTGGGAACCGATCTGGTACAGCTCGGCCTTTGGCGCGCACCTGACCTGGACCTTGCCGTTCGGCCTGCTGATCATGTTCGCGGTGTTCAACCGCTTCAACCGCGTCTATGAAATGGCCGCCCGCGATCTGGGCGCGAGCGCCTGGCAAACGGTACGCCTGATCGTTCTGCCGCTGATTGCACCGAGCCTGTTCGGTGTGGCGCTGTTCGGCTTCACCCTGTCCTACGACGAGTTCGCCCGCACCCTGATGGTTTCCGGCAGTTTCAACACCTTGCCCCTGGAAATCTTCGGCATGACCACCAACGTCACCACACCGGTGCTCTACGCGCTGGGCACCCTGACCACGCTGTTTTCACTGGCGCTGATCGCTCTGGTGCTGCTGTTGATGAGTTTTAGCCAGCGTATGAGAAAACCCGTATGAAGATTCGCGTGATCAACCCCAATGGCTCGGCGGGCATGGCCCGGCTGCTGGACACAACCTGCCAGGGCATCAAGGCGGCCGATACACAGCTGAGCGTGATCCATGTGCCGGGATCGGTGGCCAGCATCGAGGGCGCCGCGGACGGTGTGTGCGCGGCCTATCACCTGTTGGGCGCGATGCGCCAGGCTCAGGAAGAGGGCGTGCAAGGCGTCGTGATCGCCTGTTTCGACGACACCGGTCTGGATGCTGCCCGTGAGTTGGCCAATGGCCCGGTACTGGGTATCGGCGAGGCGGCCATGCACGCGGCGAGCATGCTCAGCGTGCGCTACTCGATCCTGACCAGCCTGCCGCGCTCGATTCATATCATCGAGCGCAACATGCACAGCTACGGCCTACAGCGGCGCTGCGCGAATATCCACGCGGCGGATATCCCGGTATTGGAGCTGGAGCGCGACCCAGCCCATTACCTGCGTCTGCGTGACCTGGGTCGGCAGATCCTGCGCGATGACCGCAGCGAATGCCTGGTGATGGGGTGCGCCGGCATGAGCCAGTGGGCGCAGCGCCTGCAGGGCGATCTCGGCGTTCCGGTGGTCGATGGCGTACAGGTGGCGTTGAAATGGGTAGAGACGCTGGTGCAGCTCGGGCTAGGTAGCAGCAAGAGCCTGAGCTATGCCTGGCCGCGCGAGAAGGCGCTGTAGCGCCTGTACCGCTGGCACGTTGTCGCCGTTCGGCGCGTCAGCGAGTCATGCGCTCATAGTCGCTGCGCCGCCTACCCAAACGCTACGCGGCTGCCCTCGGATCTATCACCTCTGAACAGCCTAAGGAAGAACATCGTCCATGGTTCAACCGACCTCATCTTATCCCCGTGATCTGCGCGGGTATGCCGGTAATCCGCCTCAGGCAAAATGGCCGGGAAATGCGCGAATCGCTGTCCAGTTCGTGCTCAATATCGAGGAGGGCAGCGAAAGCTGCGTGTTGCACGGGGATTCGCAGAGCGAAACGTTTCTCTCCGAAATCGTCGGTGCGCAGAGCTTTGCCGATCGCCACATGAGCATGGAGTCGATGTACGAATACGGCTCCCGGGCAGGTGTGTGGCGCATCCTCGATGAGTTCCAGCGCCGCCAGCTGCCGCTTACCGCCTTTGCCGTTGCCATGGCCCTGGAGCGCTGCCCGGAAATCACCCAGGCGCTGGTTGCAGGCCACCACGAGATCGCCAGTCACGGCTGGCGTTGGTTGCATTACCAGAACGTTCCGGCCGATCTGGAGCGCGAACACCTGGCGCGTGCGGTCGAACGGATCACCCACCTTGCCGGCGCCGCACCGCTGGGTTGGTATACCGGCCGAGACAGTCCCAACACGCGGCGTCTGGTGGTCGAGCATGGCGGCTTTCTCTACGACAGCGATTACTACGGCGACGACCTGCCGCTATGGAGCACCGTGGAGACGCGAGACGGCATCCGTCAGCCTCACCTGATCGTGCCTTACACGCTCGACGCCAACGACATGCGTTTCTCGAGCCCGGGCGGCTTCAACAGTGGTGATCAGTTCTTCGCCTACCTGAGAGATACCTTCGACGTGCTCTACGCCGAGGGTGAAACAGCGCCGAAAATGATGTCGGTCGGCCTGCACGCACGGCTGATCGGCCGCCCGGGGCGCTTCCGGGCACTGCAACGTTTCCTCGATCACATCGAAGCCCATGATCGAGTCTGGGTGGCGCGTCGAGTCGACATCGCCCGCCACTGGGTCGAGCACCATCCTTACCAGCCGTAGAAACGCATTACCTCGTCGGAGCAGTTGCTGTACAGGTCGAGGCGTTTGCAGCAGATAGGAGGTCGGCGTACGGGATTGCAGGAAGCGGGTTGCCGAACCCATCGCGGATCATTAGCCTGCGCTCTTTGCCACGGATCAGGTGGCCACTGGTGCGACGGATCACGGTATGAGCGAGCAGGACGGCAACATCACCTATTACCTGGAAATGCATAGCCCCGAGCAGGTGCGTGGCAAGTCCATGCCCGACGATCTGCAGGTGGTCGAGTGCCGCATCAAGCAGTTCCAGCTCAACCGCTTTCTCTATCAGTTGGTGGGCGAGCCATGGCAATGGACGGACAAGCTGGCCTGGTCGGACGCGCAGTGGCGCGAGGCGATCGAAAGCGACGACCACCGCACCTGGGTGGCCTACCACGGTGGCGCCATCGCAGGCTATTACGAGCTGCAGCGTGATGCCGAAGGCGCGGTGGAGATTCTCTATTTCGGCCTGGCGCAGGCCTTCTTTGGCCAGGGTTTCGGTGGCCCGCTGCTTACTCACGCGCTGCAATCGGCCTGGGCCTGGGCCGGCACCCGGCGGGTGTGGGTGCATACCTGCACGTTCGACCATCCCAGCGCGCTGGCCAATTATCAGGCGCGGGGTCTCGAGCTCTATCGCCAGGAACATGGGGATTGAAGCGGGATTGCGTCGAGACATCCTGGCGGCTGCGCTGTCGGATATGGAGCGAGCCGCGTCGCGGTCACTGAACGGAGTCCTACATGCCAAAGCCTAGTTTGAAGTTACTGCCTCTCTGCCTGCTGGCGCTGCCCTTCATGGCTTCTGCCCAGCAGCAGATCCAGCCCGGTCTCTGGGAAATCACCTCCAACAACATGCAGCTCGGCGGCAAGACGCTGCCGAGCAGCGACGTGATGCTGCAACAGTTCAAGAGCCTGCCCCAGGCGCAGCGCGAGATGATGGAGCGGGCCATGGCCCAGCAGGGCATCCAGCTCGGCGAGAAGGGCGTGCAGTACTGCATCAGCCAGGCCCAGGTCGATGCACAGAACATCCCCCTGCAGGACCCCAACTGCAGCCAGCAGATCACCTCACGCGACAACGACCGCTGGGTCTTCAACTTCACCTGCCCGCAAGGCCGCGGCCAGGGCGAGGCGCATTTCCTCGACGACAAGTCGTTCACCACCAAGGTCAACGGCGAGTTCGACAGCGGCGCAGGCCGTCAGCAGGGCAGCATGGAATCCGAGGCGCGCTGGGTGTCGGCTGATTGTGGCGCGTTGCGTCCGCGGCAGTAGCCCAATGCCTTCAGCAGCGGCTTAGCGCCGCTGCTGGATGAACCGCGGACCAGCAAGGCTGCGCTTCTACCCTCATACAAATGCCTGTCAGAGTATCGGCGAGATCAGCCGCGCCACGCGCATGCCCAGTTGCTGAAGACGATGCACTTCGCGGCGGTCGGCACCGATCAATTCACGGGACTGGCTGAAGTCTTCCAGCAGCATCGCTTCGACCTGGCGGGCGAATTCGGTGTCGACGGTGACCAGGGTGATTTCGAAGTTGAGGCGGAACGAGCGGTTGTCCAGGTTGGCGCTGCCGACCACGCCGATGTCGCCATCGATCAACGCGACCTTCTGGTGCAGGAAGCCCGGCAAGTAGCGGAAGATCCGTACGCCGGCGCGCAGGGCTTCCAGGGCGAACAGGTTGGAGGCCGCGTAGACGATGCGGTGGTCAGGGCGCGAAGGTAGCAGGATACGCACGTCCACGCCGCGCAGCACGGCCAGGCGCAGGGCAGCGAACAGCGCTTCGTCGGGGATGAAGTAGGGACTGGTCAGCCAGATGCGCTCGCGAGCGGCGTTGAGCATTTCCACGAACAGTAGCGAGCAGGTTTCCTGGGCGTCGGCCGGGCCACTGGTGACCACTTGGCAGAGCATGCCTTCGTCCGGGTAGCGCTCGGGCAGCAGCAGCGGTGGCAGCTTGCGGGTCGCCCAGAACCAGTCCTCGGCGAAGGATTCCTGCAAACACGCTACCGCCGGGCCGTGTACCTCGACGTGGGTATCGCGCCACGGCGACAGGCGCGGCTTTTCGCCCAGGTATTCGTCGCCAACGTTGTGGCCGCCGAGATAGCCGCGCTCGCCATCGACCACCACGATCTTGCGGTGGTTGCGGAAATTCAGCTGGAAGCGATTGAGTACGCCGCCGCCAGTGGGGAAGGCGTGCACGTGCACGCCGCCTTCGCGCAGGCGCTTTGTATAGCGGCGTGGCAAGGCATGGCTACCAACGGCGTCATACAGGAAGTACACCTGCACGCCGGCCACCGCGCGCTCGAGCAGAACTTCCTGCAGGCGGCGGCCGAGCTTGTCGTCATGGACGATGAAGAACTGGATGAGGATCACCTGGCGCGCTTCGGCCAGCGCCTGGAAGATCGCCTCGAAGGTGGCCTTGCCATTGACCAGCAGGCTGACCTGGTTGCCGGCCAGGCAGGGCATGCGCCCCAGGCGTGGCAGCGCGCGCAGCTGGCCGTAGGCTTCCGACTCGCCGGCGGCGATGGCTTCCTGCACCCAGGGCCGCCAGTCCAGGGAGGCCATGGCCTTGTGCATCTGCTTGTCGACGACCCGGCGCGCATCGATGTACGCATAGAAGCGACTGCGCCCGAAGATCACATAGGGCAGCAGCGTCAGGTAGGGCATGAAAAACAGCGACAGCGCCCAGGCGATGGCGCCCTGGGCAGTACGCACGGTGAGAATTGCATGCACGGCAGCCAGCGCACCGAGCACGTGGATCGCTGCGATCAGATAGCCGAAGAAATGCTGGATGCCGAATTCCATGGTCGTTCGCTTGATGACTGCCGTGCCAGCATAGACCACGCTATCGATGGGACGTCACCGATAGAAATCGGCGTTCCACGTGAAACGGTGCTGTCAGGCGGCGCGGTAGCCGGCACTGCGGGATATCTGCGCAGCGCCGGCCAACAGGCTTTCGTGCAATGCCCGCCGGTTGGCGTCGTCATTCATCACCGCATCAGGGCCGGACAGGTTGATGGCTGCGACGATCCGCCCACTGTGATCACGCACCGGGGCGGCGATGGCGGTGGAGTAGTCCGAGCGGTGCAGCACGAACCCGCGCGCGCGATCTTCACCGCTCATGCGCAGCAGCTCTGGCAGCGTCTTGGGGGCCGGCGCCGGGTAGCCATCCAGGCGCACATGGGCATAGAGCACGGCCAATGCGCCTTCCTCCATTTCGCTGAGCAGCACGCGACCGAGTGCGGTGATGTGGCATGGCAAACGCGTGCCGATTGGCACATTCACCGAAAGGCGCTGCGCCGCGAATGCCCGGTACAGGTAGAGCACCTCGGTGTGTTCGCGGATGCCCAGATGACAGGACATCGAGGTGCGGTCGCGCAGGGTATTGAGGTGGGGCATGGCGATGTCCACCAGGTCCCGGCTGGCCAAGTAGGCGAAGCCGTCGCAGAGCACCTGGGGGCCCAGTTCGTACTTGTTGGTGCCCAGTTTGTTCAGGTAACCCATGTCGGTGAGGGTCACCAGAATCCGGTAAATGGCCGAGACGCTGACGCCCAGGCGCTCGGCGATCAGGTTGCTGCTCAGGCTGCGCTGGCTGGCGTTGAACATCTGCAGGATGCCGAGCCCGCGTTGCAGCGCGGGTACGCGGTAATCGGTCAGCTCATCGTTGTCGGCGGCCATGGGCGACTCTCTTTGATTGACGGCTCCCGCTTTTTGGCGTGGGAGTATCGGGTGCGTCACCGGATCAACAGCGGACGCGGAGCGTCCCAGGCAGGCGTTTCCACGCGGGAGCGTGGGAGCGATCATCGGAATTAACGCAGCGCGTCGATTCCCGCCGGTTTGCCGCCGAACTCATCCATGGCGTCCAGCAGGGCGCCCCACAGGTAATGCGCGGACGCGCGATCACACAGCAGATGAAAGACCGGCAGCGCCGCCGTGCCGGCATTGACCACGATGGCATTCAGGCGTGCCACCGAGGTCTGTACCACGGCGCCGGCCGGGAAGGCTTCGGCGCGCAGATCGACGCCGCAGAGTTTGGCGAACAGCTCCGGTAGGTGCGCGCCGGTCAGGGCCAGCCAGGCGTGGCTGTCCTGGCGGGGCAGCAGGTAATTGGCCTGGCGCTCGTCGTAGTGCCAGCCCGCCTCGTCGGCGGCGATGCGGGCGCCGCCATCGATCAGGCTGCCGAGCAGAAAGTACTCGGTCTGCGATAACCGCAGCACCTGCTCGCCGCTGCCCTGCAGGCAGGCCTGGTTGGGCTTGTCCGGCAGTTGATAGCCTTTGTTCTGCAGGTAGGCCGCGCTGTCGGTGCCGCGAAAACCGACCCGTGGCAGATTGCTCAGGTCGATCAGTGCGCAGCGGTGCACTTGTTCGTCTTCGTCTGCGGAGCCGGCGACGAACAGCCGGTCGCCCAGCAGGGTAAGCGGTGCATGGCCTTGCAGGTCATGAATGGGGCTGCGTTCAGCATGGTCGCGAAGGGTCAGGCTCATGATCACAGCTCCTGGCGTTTGGTTTCAGGGTCGAAGAACGGCAATTGCACTACGGTGGCCTGGACCACCTCACCGCCTTCCACGCGAATCGGGATCTGCATGCCGGGCGTGGCCTGGGCGACAGCGGCGTAGGCCATGCCGATGATCGCGCCGACGGTCTGGGAGTACTCGCACGAGGTGACGTTGCCGCTGATGTCCGGGCCCTTGAGCACCATGTGGCCTTCCAGGGGTTTACGGCTGCCCGCGGGCAGGGTGAAACCCACCAGCTTGCGCTTGAGCGGCTGCGCCTCGAGGATCTCGATGGTGCGCTTGCCGACGAAGAAGGGCTTCTTGCGGCCGATGGCCCAGCCCATGTCGATCTCGGCGGGATGGGTCATGCCATCGGTGTCCTGGCTGATGATCACGTGGCCCTTTTCCAGGCGCAGCAGGCGCTGGGTTTCCACGCCGAACGGGCGGATCTCGAAAGCGGCACCGGCTTCCATCAGCGCATCCCAGAGGTGTTCACCAAAACGCGCCGGTACGTGGATCTCGTAACCCAGTTCACCGACGAAACCAACGCGCAGCAACCGCGCCGGCACCCCGGCGACCCTGCCTTCGCGTACGCCGAGGTAAGGAAACCCCTCGGGCGACAGGTCGACGTCGCTGCAGACCTTTTCCAGCACCTGGCGCGACAGCGGGCCGGCCAGGTTGACCGCGGCAAAGGCGGCGCTGACGTTGGCGATGTCGACGTTCAGGCGCCATTGCGCGTTCCACTTGAGCATGCTGCGGTAGACGCGATCCACGCCGCTGGTGGTCGCCGATACGTAGAAGTGCTGCTCGCCCAGGCGGCAGGCCACGCCGTCGTCGATCACCACGCCATCCTCGGCGGTCATCAGCGCGTAGCGGGTACGGCCGATGGCGAGTTTCTTGAAGCCGAAGGTGTACAGGCGCTCCAACAGCTCGGCGGCATCCGTGCCACGCACATCGAGGCCGCCCAGGGTGGAGACGTCGATCAGGCCGACCTTTTCGCGAACATGGCGGGCTTCTGCCTGCATGCAGGCCTCACGGTCTGCGGCCTTGCCATAGAAGGCCGGGCGTTGCCACACGCCTGCGGGCATCAGCTTGGCGCCGAGCTCGACGTGGCGCTGGTGCATGGCGGTCTGCCGATAGGGGTCGAAGCCGCGCCCGGCGATGTGCGCCAGTTTTTCCGCCGAGAACGGCGGACGGGCCGTGGTCACTCCCGTTTCGCTGACGCTACGGCCGGTGGCATCGGCCACCAGGCGCGCCGTGGGCAGCGCCGAGTGGCGGCCTTGGGATGGGCCCATGCCGACGGTGGAGAAACGCTTGACCAGTTGCACGTCGCGATAGCCGTGACGGGTGGCGTTGACGATGTCCTTGATCTGCAGGTCTTCGTCGAAGTCGACGAATTCCTTGCCTTGCGGATGGGCGAAGATCGGCCAGGGAAAGTTGACCCGGCTGTCGTCCTTGTCCGCGCCAGCTACCGGAGCGGCATCCAGGCCAAGATCGGCGAGGGCTTCGCTGGCAGCTCGCTGGCCGTCGGCCAGGACACGTTGCAGATCGTGCCGGCCGTTCACCGAACCGGCGACGCGGAGAATTTTCGGCAGGTTGTGGATCGAGAATGCAGCGTGTTCGTCGGCGTAGCGCAGGCTGCCGCCGGCCTGGCAAAGCAGCTGATACACCGGCATGTACCCGGCGGACATGCACAGCAGGTCGCAGTCGATCCGCGTGCTGGCCTCGGCGACCTTGCCTTGAGCGCTGATGCGCCGGACGTCGACCGCGCTGATATGGCGCGCGTTCTTGTCAGCGATGGCTTCATACACGGTATGGCCGGCGTGGCAGGAAATGCCTTTGGCTTGCACGGCGGTGACCAGGCCGGGAGTGTCGCTGCGCTCGCGCATGTCGACCAGCGCCGCGACCTCCACGCCGGCCTCGAGCAGGTCGAGCGCGGCCAGGTAGCCGTCGTCGTTGCCGGTCAGTACCACCGCGCGCTTGCCCGGGCTGACCGCGTACAGGCGCATCAGCCGCTGGGCGGCGCTGGTCAGCATCACGCCGGGCAGGTCGTTGTTGCGGAAGATCACTGGCTGGTCGAAGGAGCCGCTGGCGACGATGCACTGCCTGGCGCGTACCTTGTACAGCCGATTGCCCCGGATCACCGGCAGGTAGTTGTCGGCGAACCAGGCGTTGCAGATCGCCGAATCGAGTACGCGGATATTGGCATGGCTTTGCACCGCCCTGACCAGCTCTTCACGCAGGCCCATGGCAGCGTTGGCGTCGAGGCCGAAACGGGCGTAGGTCAGCGAACCGCCGAGCACCGGGTTCTGTTCGATCAGCAGCACCTTGGCGCCGCCATTGGCGGCATGCAGGGCCGCGGACAGGCCGGCGGGGCCGGAACCGATCACCGCCAGGTCGCAGAACAGGTAGGCCTTGTCGTGGTAGGTGGGTGTGAGCTTCAGGTCGAGCACGCCGAGGCCGGCTTTCTTGCGGATCAGCGGTTCCCAGCGTTTCCACATGCCCTTGGGCTTGTAGAAGGCGCGGTAGTAGAAACCTACGGGCATGAATTTGGAGAACGTGCCGAGAATCGCGTCGCGGTCCTTTTCCAGGCTGCCGTTGACGTTCTGTGGGGTAACGCTGATACCCGCCGCCAGCGGGTATTCGTCGGCCAGCACGTTGGGCTCGTGCGGCAGTTGCACCAGGGTGTTGGCGTCCTGGCCGGCCATGGTCAGCGGGCCGCGCGGGCGGTGGTATTTGAACGAGCGCGAGAGCAGCCAGCGGCCGTCGGCGGCCAGGGCACTGGCGATGGTATCGCCGGCGAAACCCTGGCAGACGCTGCCGTCGAAGCTGAAGGTCAGCGGCTTGTTGCGGTCGATCAACAGCCCCATGGGGGCGGGCAGGCGGTTCATTGGGCGGCCTCCGGGGCGGTGAAATCGATGCGCTGGTCGAACAGTTCACGAGGGTCGAAGGTGCGCAGGATCTCGTCGCTGCCGGTGTGGCGCTCGGCCAGGAACCAATAGCTCGACGGCGTGTGCATCCACCATTCGGTGACCACGCCGAGCAGGTTCTCGCTGTTGAATACGTAGTCGGCCCATTCGGCGACGCTGCAAGTGGCCGGGTCGGGCATGTGCTTGAGTTCACCGCCGTAGGTGAATTCGCTGATGTTGCGCGGCCCGTTTAGCGGGCAAGTCATGATCTTCATTGGCTGTACCCCGTCAGTGGCTGGCCGCCGTGGCGCCCATTTCGTTGACCTGCTGGAAGCGACTGAAGCGATCCAGGCCGAACGGCGCGATCAGCTCCGGCACCTTGCCGCCGCTGGCGACCAGCTCGGCCATGCTCTTGCCGCAGATCGGCGTGGCCTTGAAGCCCCAGGTGCCCCAGCCAGCGTCGAGGTAGTAACCGTCGATCGGCGACAGGCCCATGATCGGGCTGTAGTCGGGCGTCATGTCGGTGATGCCAGCCCACTGACGCATCAGCTTGGCGCCCGCCATGAACGGGAACATCTCGACGGCCGAGGCCAGCAGGCTTTCCTTGAGGTCCAGGGTCGAGCGGGTGTTGTACAGCGGGTAGGGGTCGGAGCCGCCGCCAAACACGATCTCGCCGCGGCTGGTCTGCTGCACGTAGCAATGCAGGGCGCTTGAACTCACCAGCGGATCGAGAAATGGCTTGAACGGTTGGGTGACCATCGCCTGCAGCGGGTAGGTGTGGATCGGCGCCTTGATCTTCAGTTTGTTCATCAGCAGCGAGCTGGTGCCGGCCACGGCCTGTACTACGCAACCACACTGAATGGTGCCGCGATTGGTTTTCACCGCGCGGATGCGGCCGCCCTCGACGACGAAATCCTGCACTTCGGTGAGCTGGTGGATTTCCACGCCGCGCTTGGCCGCCTGCTTGGCGTAGCCCCAGGCCACGGCATCGTGGCGGGCGGTGCCGCCGTCGATGTGCCAGAGGCCGGCCAGCACCGGGATATGGCCGGGGTCGAGGTTGAGGCTCGGCACCAGTTCGCGGATCTGCTGGCGGTCGATCATCTCGGTACGCCCGCCAAAGTGCTTGTTCACTTCGGCGCGCTGGCGAAAGGCGCGCACGGCGGCGTCGGTATGGGCCAGGGTGAGCTGGCCACGGTGTGAGTACATGATGTTGAAGTCGAACTCGTTGGAGAGGTTCTCGAACATCCGCACCGATTCGATATAGAACTTCACACCTTCGCTGGTCAGGTAGTTGGAGCGGATCACCGCGGTGTTACGCGCAGTGTTGCCGCCGCCCAGGTAGCCCTTTTCCAGCACCGCTATGTTGTTGATGCCGTGGTATTTGGACAGGTAGTAGGCGGTGGCCAGGCCATGGCCGCCAGCGCCAATGATCACCACGTCATAGGAGGCTTTCAGCTCCTTGGGGGCGGGCAGGTCGACCTCGACCGGGTACTCCGACGACAGGCCGTATTTGAGCAGCGAGAAAGGCATCAGCGAGCCTCCTGAATGGCCTGCCCGCTCTGCTGGCGGGCGGCGAGTACGGTGTTGTGCATCAGCTGGGCGATGGTCATCGGGCCGACGCCGCCGGGTACCGGGGTGATGGCCGCGGCCACCGGTTGCACCGCGGCGAAGTCCACATCGCCGACCAGGCGGCTTCTGCCGTCTTCGTCGATACGGTTGATGCCGACGTCGATCACCACCGCACCGGGTTTTATCCAGCCCGCATCGATCATTCGAGGGCGGCCGACAGCAGCGATCACGATGTCGGCCTGGCGGCACAGCGTCTGCGGCTCGACGCTGCGTGAATGCAGCACACTGACGCTGCAGTTGGCCGCCAGCAGCAGCGCGGCCATCGGCTTGCCGACGATGTTCGAACGGCCGACCACCACGGCGTGCTTGCCGGAAAGATCGCCCAGGGTGTCACGCAGCAGGCGCATGCAGCCGGCTGGCGTGCAGGGCGTCAGCACGTTGCGGCCCTGGCTGAGGCCGCCGACGTTCTCGCTATGAAAACCGTCGATATCCTTGCCGGGGTCGATGGCCTCGAGCACACGCACCTCGTCGATGTGCTCGGGCAGCGGCAACTGCACCAGGATGCCGTGCACGGCAGGGTCGGCATTCAGCGCGGCGACCACCTCCAGCACCTCATCGGCACTGGCCTCGGCCGACAGGCGATATTCGAGCGAACGGATGCCCACTTCCCCGGCACGCAGCACCTTGTTGCGCACGTACACGTGGCTGGCCGGATCGTCACCCACCAGCACCACGGCCAGTGCCGGTTCGAGGCCCTGGGCATGCAGCTGCGCGACTTCTGCCTTCACCTCGGCGAGTACCCGGGCGGCCGCGGCCTTGCCGTCGATCAACGTGCTCATCGGAAGATCACCGTGCGGTCGCCGTTGAGGAATACGCGCTGCTCGGTGTGGTACTTCACCGCCCGCGACAGCGCCACGGTTTCGGTATCGCGGCCAATGGCGACCAGGTCGTCAGGCTTCAGGGCGTGGTCCACGCGCTGCACCTCCTGCTCGATGATCGGCCCCTCGTCGAGGTCGGAAGTGACGTAGTGAGCGGTGGCGCCGATCAGCTTCACGCCACGCTCGAACGCCTGGTGGTAAGGCTTGGCACCTTTGAAACCGGGCAGGAAAGAGTGATGGATATTGATCGCCCGGCCCGCCAGCTGCTTGCACAGGTTGTTGGAAAGAATCTGCATGTAGCGCGCCAGCACCACCAGCTCGGTGCCGGTTTCATCGATGATCTTCATCAGCTCGGCTTCCTGCCCGGTCTTGGTGTCCTTGGTCACCGGCAGGTAGATGAAACGGATGCCCTCGCGCTCGGCCATCGGCCGCAGGTCGAGGTGGTTGGAGACGATGGCGGTGATCTCCATGTTCAGTTCGCCCTTCTGGTGGCGGTAAAGCAGGTCGGCCAGGCAATGATCGAACTTGCTGACCATCAGCAGCACGCGCATCGGCTTGCGGGTGCTGTACAGGCCCCAGGTCATGTCGAAGGCGCCCGCCACTGCGGCAAAGCCTTCCTCGATCTTCGCCAGGTCATCGCTCACGCCGGTGTTGAAGCGAAATACCGCACGCATGAAGAAAGTGCTGCTGACCTCGTCGTCGAATTGCGACATCTCGCTGATGTAGCACTGATGCTCGGCAAGAAACGACGCCACCGCGGCGACGATGCCCGATGTGGCCGGGCAACTGATCTTGATCACGTACTGGTTCTGGGCGTGCTGCATGTCGGATCCTCGGAACGGTCGGCGGCAGGAAATCATTCATGGATAAATGCGTGGTTCGCCTATGAATATATTTTCTTGTGGCGAATCTAATTTTCTTGATAGTGATTTTTATAAGCGAATGATTTGTTCGTTTCAATGCCTGTTAAGAATTTATTTATCTCTACAGGAATTTTTCGGACGTGACTGCGGGGGATGCTGGCGAGGACGTCTTCGTCGTTTCCGGCGCCAATTAGCAGCCAGGTCGCGGATTCGTCTCAGAGGTGAGAAAACGGAAGGAGGCATGGCGCCATCAGCCAGGAGGGCGCGCGCTGGAAAAGAAGAAGGGCATTGAGTGCGATGGGCTGTTTGAAGGCGAAAGCTGCCGCCACCGATCCAGTGTAGGAGCGGGCCATGCCCGCGAAATCACGGGCATGGCCCGCTCCCACAGATAATCACCAGTCCACCCCACGGGAGCGAACGGCCGCTCCCGCCCTACAGCCGCCGGGTGAGCTTGGCCTTCACTCCTTGCCGTAATTCATGATCGACAGCAGGCGGATCGGTACCTGGATCAGCTGTTCCGGACCGTGGGGGACTTCGGCGTCGAAGGTCAGGCTGTCGCCGGCCTGCATGGCGTAGAGCTGGTTGCCGTGGCGGTAGACCAGTTCGCCTTCGAGCAGGTGCAGGAACTCGGTGCCTGGGTGCGAGAAGGTCGGAAACTCCTCGCTGGCATCGTCCATGCTGACCATGTAGGCCTCGAAGCTCTTCTTCGGCCCGCGGGTATGGTTCAGCAGGTGATAGGTGTGGCCTTTCTCGGTGCCGCGGCGCACCACCTCCAGGCCTTCATCGGCTTTCACCAGCAGCGCCCCGCTGCCTTGCTGGTCGTACTGGCTGAACAGCTTGGACATCGGCATGCCGAGCACATCGCACAGGCGGCTGAGGGTCTCGAGGCTGGTGGACACCTGGGCATTCTCGATCTTGCTGAGCATGCCCTGGCTGATCCCGGCGATGCGCGCGACCTCGGCGATTTTCAGTTCCTGAGCCAGACGCTGGCGGCGTATCTGCATACCCAGATACTGCTCGAGCTTCAAACGGGGCGGAGTCTCTGTAGTTTCACTCATGCACGGCCATTTTCTAAATGTGAATAATATATTCGCACCAGGAATGACCAGCCTGCATTGTAACGGTGCACGCCAAGGGGTGTGAATTTCTTGTTATGAAAGCATTTTTCCTGTGCAGATAGAAGAAAACCCGCGTGGCGGCTAGCTGGCGCTGACCATGACCCGAATTGGCAAGTTGATTGCATTCTTGTTGAGAAATTTAATTTCCTAACTGGAATAGTCATCGAGTCGACAGGAGCCATGTGATGTTGCCAAGCGAAACCCAGCGGGTCATCGAAAAGCACGCGATCAAGTATGTACTGGCCCAGTTCGTGGACATCCATGGTTCGGCCAAGACCAAGTCGGTACCGGTTTCGGGCCTGGAAGCGGTGGCGCAGGCCGGCGCCGGGTTCGCGGGTTTCGCCATCTGCGGCATGGGCATGGAGCCCCACGGGCCGGACTTCATGGCCAAGGGCGATCTCTCGACCCTGATTCCCGTGCCATGGCAGCCGGGTTACGGCCGGGTAGTGTGCATCGGGCATGTCGACGGCCAGCCGTGGCCCTACGACAGCCGCTACGTGCTGCAGCAGCAGGTGGAACGCCTGCAGGCGCGCGGCTGGACGCTCAACACCGGCCTGGAACCGGAATTCAACCTGATGCGCCGTGATGAAAGCGGCACCCTGCAACTGGTGGATGCCAGCGACAACCTCGACAAGCCCTGCTACGACTACAAGGGCCTGTCGCGCTCCCGGGCGTTTCTGGAAAAGCTGACCGAAGCGCTGCAGCCGGTGGGTTTCGACATCTATCAGATCGATCACGAAGACGCCAACGGCCAGTTCGAGATCAATTACACCTACAGCGATGCCATGGAGTCGGCAGACCGTTTCACCTTCTTCCGCATGGCCGCCGGGGAGATCGCCAATGACCTGGGCATGATCTGCTCGTTCATGCCCAAGCCCGACCCGAAACGCGCCGGCAACGGCATGCACTTCCACCTTTCCCTCGCCAGTGCCGAGAGCAAGAACCTGTTCTTCGATGCCAGCGACAAGAACGGCATGGGCCTGTCGAAGCTCGCCTATCACTTCGCCGCCGGCCTGCTGGCCCACGGCCCGGCACTGTGCGCCTTCGCGGCGCCGACGGTGAATTCCTACAAGCGCCTGGTGGTCGGCAACTCGCTGTCCGGGGCCACCTGGGCGCCGGCGTTCGTCGCTTTTGGTGCCAACAACCGCTCGGCGATGGTGCGCGTGCCCTATGGTCGTCTGGAATTCCGCCTGCCGGATGCCGGCTGCAACCCGTACCTGGTCAGCGCCGCGATCATCGCCGCGGGCCTCGATGGCATCGACCGCCAGCTGATGCCCGAGCAGATCTGCAACGAGAACCTCTACTCCCTCGGGCTCGACGCCATTGCCGCCAAAGGCATCAAGACCCTGCCGCAGTCGCTCAAGGAAGCCTGCGACGCGCTGGAAGCCGACCCACTGTTTGCCGAGGTGATGGGCAAGGAGATCGTCGGCGAGTTCATCAAGCTCAAGCGCATGGAATGGGTGGAGTACAGCCGGCACGTCTCTGACTGGGAGATCAAGCGCTACACCGAATTCTTCTGATCCGACCCTCCCGTTCAACCGTTTTCCGGCGCCCGCCCTTGGGTAGGGCGCCTTCTGCCCAGGAGTTTTAGCTATGTGTGGAATCGTGGGGCTTTACCTGAAAAATCCGCAGCTGGAGTCGCAGCTCGGCAAGCTGTTCGAACCGATGCTCGAAGCCATGACCGACCGCGGCCCGGACAGCGCCGGCTTCGCCATCTATGGCGATGAAGTCGCCGACGGCTGGATCAAACTGACCCTGCAGGCCACCACGGAGGGCTACGACTTCGCCGCCCTGGTGAGCGCCGTGAAGGACAAACTCGGTGCCGAGCTGGACTGGTTCCAGAACGCCAGCGCCGTCGTGCTCAAGATCAAGGCCGAAGAAGCCGCCGCACGCGCCGTCATGACCGAACTGGCGCCGAGCGTGCGCATCATGAGTGCCGGGCAGAGCATCGAGATTCTCAAGGGCATGGGCTTGCCGCAGGAGATTTCCGAGCGCTTCGGCCTGGCTTCGATGAAGGGCAGCCACATCATCGGCCATACCCGCATGGCTACCGAAAGTGCGGTGACCATGGAGGGCAGCCACCCGTTCTCCACCGGCGCCGACCTGTGCCTGGTGCACAACGGCTCGCTGTCCAACCACTTCCGCCTGCGTCAGGAACTGCGCCGCGAAGGCACCCACTTCCAGACCGAGAACGACACCGAGGTCGCCGCCGGTTACCTGGCCTGGCGTCTGCAGCAGGGCGACTCGCTGAAGCAGGCACTGGATAGCTCGCTGCACGCGCTGGACGGTTTCTTCACCTTTGCCATTGGCACCCGTAACGGCTTCGCGGTGATTCGCGACCCGATCGCCTGCAAGCCGGCGATCCTCGCCGAGACCGACGATTACGTCGCCATGGCCTCGGAATACCAGGCGCTGTCGAGCCTGCCAGGCATCGACAAGGCCAAGGTCTGGGAACCGGTTCCCGCCACCCTGTACATCTGGGAACGCAAGAAGGAGCACGCAGCATGAAAACCATCGACCTCTCCAGCGCCAGCGTGCGTGACCTCAACCAGGCCCTGCACGACCAGGCCAAGTCCGTCACCGAGCGTGAGTGGGTCGTGGCCCACCCCAACGGCGCGCATAACCTGGCGGTCGGCGCCAACGAAGCCATCTCCATCGATATCCAGGGGCACGCCGGCTACTACTGCGCGGGCATGAACCAGAAAGCCTCGATCACCGTACATGGCAACGTCGGCGTGGGCTGCGCCGAGAACATGATGAGCGGCACCGTGCGCGTCAAAGGCAGCGCTTCCCAGGCCGCCGGTGCGACCGCCCATGGCGGCCTGCTGGTCATCGAGGGCGATGCCGGCGCACGTTGCGGCATTTCCATGAAGGGCATCGACATCGTGGTCGGCGGCAGCATCGGCCACATGAGCTGCTTCATGGGCCAGGCCGGCCGGCTGGTGGTGTGTGGCGATGCTGGCGATGCCCTGGGCGACTCGTTGTACGAGACCAGGATCTTCGTCAAAGGCAGCGTCGAGTCATTGGGGTCGGACTGCATCGAGAAAGAGATGCGCCCCGAGCATATCGAAGAGCTGCAAGCGCTGCTCAATCGCGCCGGCTTCAAGGAGAACGCCGCCGATTTCAAACGCTACGGCTCGGCCCGCCAGCTGTACAACTTCAAAGTCGATAACGCCAGCGCGTACTGATCAGGAGCTTCATCATGAGCGACAAACAACCCCCCGTGCTGCGCGAATCGGCCACTTTTGACCGCCTGGCCATCCAGGAAATCCAGCGCGCCGCCGAGACCGGCATCTACGATATTCGCGGCGGCGGCACCAAGCGCAAGCTGCCGCACTTCGACGACCTGCTGCTGCTCGGCGCCAGCGTGTCGCGCTACCCGCTGGAGGGCTACCGCGAGAAATGCGGCACCGACGTGATCCTCGGCAATCGCTTCGCCAAGAAGCCGCTGCACCTGAAGATCCCGGTGACCATCGCCGGCATGAGCTTCGGCGCGCTATCGGCCAACGCCAAGGAAGCCCTGGGCCGTGGTGCGAGCATTGCCGGCACCAGCACCACTACCGGCGACGGCGGCATGACCCCGGAAGAACGCGGCCAGTCCCAGCATCTGGTCTATCAGTATCTGCCGTCGCGTTACGGCATGAACCCGGATGACCTGCGCAAAGCCGACGCCATCGAGATCGTGCTTGGCCAGGGCGCCAAGCCGGGCGGCGGCGGCATGCTGCTGGGCATGAAGGTCACCGAGCGCGTCGCGGGCATGCGTACGCTGCCGATCGGTGTCGACCAGCGCTCGGCGTGCCGCCACCCGGACTGGACCGGCCCGGACGACCTGGCGATCAAGATCGCCGAGTTGCGCGAGATCACCGATTGGGAAAAACCCATCTACGTGAAGATCGGCGCCAGCCGGCCTTATTACGATGTGAAGCTGGCGGTGAAGGCCGGTGCTGACGTGATCGTCCTCGACGGCATGCAGGGCGGTACCGCGGCGACCCAGGAAGTGTTCATCGAGCACGTCGGCATTCCCATCCTGCCGGCGATTCCCCAGGCCGTGCAGGCGCTGCAGGAGATGGGCATGCACCGCAAGGTGCAGCTGATCGTCTCCGGCGGTATCCGCAATGGTGCGGATGTGGCCAAGGCCATGGCGCTGGGCGCCGATGCGGTGGCCATCGGTACGGCTGCGCTGATAGCCCTGGGCGACAACCATCCGCGCCTGGACGACGAGCTGAAAAAGATCGGCTCGGCTGCCGGCTACTACGACGACTGGCAGAACGGCCGCGATCCGGCCGGCATCACCACCCAGGACCCGGAGCTGTCCAAACGCCTCGATCCGGTCGACGGCGGTCGTCGCTTGGCAAATTACTTGCGTGTGCTGGTGCTCGAAGCGCAGACCATGGCCCGCGCTTGCGGCAAGAGCCACCTGCACAACCTCGATCCTGAGGACCTGGTAGCGCTGACCGTCGAGTCCGCCGCCATGGCCCGCGTGCCGCTGGCCGGCACCAGTTGGGTGCCTGGGCAGGGTTACTGATGGCGCATTGATCGACGCCCGGTGGTTTTCCCCGGGCGTTTTCTTTGCCCAGCAGCAGCCGGTACGCGCCGCAGAGCGCGGCCGTTGATGGTCCTTGCCGCGTTCGACAGACAGCCGTGGCGGCGTTTTCCACTGCCGATCCTTCCGGAATTCGTATGCGAGGAATCGATGTGATGGGACGAATAGTCAACGGTGTTGGCGTGGGCCTGGCCTCGTTGCCAGGACTGGCGATGGCCCAGGAGGCCGTTCTGGACAGCGGTGATACCGCCTGGATGATGGTTTCTACCGTGCTGGTGTTGATGATGCTGGTGCCGGGCCTGGCGCTGTTCTATGGCGGCATGGTGCGGGCCAAGAACCTGTTGTCGGTGTTTACCCAGTGCTTCGCGGTGGCGGGGGTGATTGGCATGCTGTGGGTAATCTACGGTTACAGCCTGTTTGCCGATACCACCGGGATGCAGGAGGGCGTGCTCAACCTGCACAGCCTGATCGGCGGTTTCAAGCATTTGCTGCTGATCGACCTGGGCCGTGAAAGCCTTACCGCGAGCATTCCGGAGAGTGTGTTCGCCACGTTCCAGATGACCTTCGCCCTGATCACGCCGATGATCATCGCTGGCGCCTTCGCCGAGCGCATGACCTTTGCCGCGGTGGTGCTGTTTGCGGCGCTGTGGTTCACCTTCTGCTACATCCCGCTGGCGCACATGGCCTGGAGCGGTCCGGGTGGTCTGTTATGGGACTGGGGCATCCTCGAGTTCGCCGGCGGGACGGTGGTGCACATCAACGCCGGGGTCGCTGGCCTGGTGGCCTGCCTGGTACTGGGACGGCGCAAGGGCTTTCCTCATGTCGCGATGCCGCCCCACAACATGGGGTTCGCCCTGACCGGGGCGGCGCTGCTGTGGGTCGGCTGGTTCGGCTTCAACGTCGGTTCGGCGGTGGCCGCCAGCGCCAACGCCGGCATGGCCATGCTCACCACGCAGATCGCGGCCTGCTCGGGCATCGTCGGCTGGCTGGCGGTGGAAGTCTGGAAGAGTGGCAAGCCCAGCGCCCTGGGCGCTGCATCCGGCGCGTTGGCGGGCCTGGTGACCATCACCCCGGCTTGCGGCTTCGTCGGCCCGGGCGGGGCGCTGGTCATGGGCTTCGTCACTGCGGTAGTGTGCTATTTCGCCATCGCCGGGCTCAAGCGCTCACTGGGCTATGATGACGCCTTGGATGCATTCGGCCTGCACGGTGTTGGCGGTATCGTCGGCTCGATCCTGACCGGTGTGTTCGCGTCGACTTCCCTGGGCGGTTTCCAGGATATCGATATCGCCTCGCAGGTGCTGGTCCAGGCCAAGAGCGTGCTGTTCACCATCGTCTACTGCGCTGTGGTGACCTACCTCCTGCTCAAACTGACCGGATGGCTGACGCGAGGGCTGCGCGTCAGCGAAGAAGTCGAGCAGCAGGGCCTGGATATCAGCCAGCACGGCGAACGCGCCTATACCTGAATCGCGGAGTGGACGAGCCCCGGTTCGCGCCGGCCTGGTGATCAGCCGGCGGTCCGGGCCTGCGTCGAGATCTGCCGGCGCCGGTACACCGTATCGCGGCTCGACAACAACAGGTACAGCGGCAGGGTGACGACGATCGCCACCAGCCACGACAGGTCGGCGCCGTCGAGCTTGCTGGCGATGGGGCCGATGTAGATTGGCGTGACCGCGAACGGCAGTTGTACCAGGATGCCGATGGCGTAGGCGCTGACCGCATTGGGATTGAAGCGCCCGTAGATGCCGCCCGTGGCGTCGAACAGCGAGGGGATGTGATAGCGCTGCTTCTGCACCAGGTAGAAGTCGGCCAGGTTGATCACCGCCCACGGCACCAGCACGATCATCATCGCCAGAATCAGTTGCATGAAGCGCGCGATGAAGTTCGCCGGCGCCGTCACCGCGACCACGCAGCAGGCCACCAGCAGGATTGCCGAAAGCGCCACGCGGGTCTGGCGGCTCGGTGCCCAATCGGCGGCGAAGGTCTGCACCGAGGTGATCAGCGCCAGCACCGCACCGTAAAGATTCAGGGCGTTGTGGCTGATGATGCTGAGGATGAACAGCACCATCAGCACCGGCCCGAACACCCCGGTGCTCTGCTTCACCGCTTCCATGGTGTCCGTCTCGGCGCTCACCGCCAACGCCACCAGGGTGCCGAAGATGAAGCACAGCGAGGTGCCCAGCACGGCGCCGCAGTAGGTGGCGATGAAGGGCTTCCAGATGCCCACGTCGCGCGGCAGGTAGCGCGAGTAATCCGAGGTGTAGGGCGCGAAGGATATCTGCCAGATGGCGCCCAGCGAGGCCATGGCCAGCCAGCCAGCCAGGTTGAAACCACCGCGGCTGGCGAAATCCGCCGGCAGGCCGTTGGCGAACAGGGCGATGAAGCCAGCCAGCAGACCGATGCCCATCACCCAGGTGCCGATGCGGTTGAGGGTATGGATGAAGTTGTAGCCCAGGATGCCGATCAGCGTCGCGGCGCAGGCGCCGATCAGCACGGCGGCTGGCAGCGGCAGATCCGGCGCCACGGTGTGGATGGACTTGCCAGCCAGCACGCAGTTGGAAATGAAGAAGCCGATGTACAGCACCGCGGCGATCACCACCACCAGCAGCGCGCCGTAGCGGCCGAACTGGCCGCGGCTCTGCAGCATCTGCGGCAGGCCCATCTGCGGGCCCTGGGCCGAGGCCAGGCCGAGCACGACACCGCCGAGCAGGTGGCCGACCAGGATGGCGCAGATCGCCCAGCCGATGCTCAGGTGGAATACCTGCACGGCCATGGCGCCGGTGACGATCGGCAGCGGTGCGATGTTGGTGCTGAACCAGAGGGTGAACAGGTCACGGACGCGACCGTGACGATCGGCATCGGCCACCTGGCCGACGCTGTTGCTTTCGACGAGTTCTTGGGGAGCGTTGTTATGGGACATGTCGGGTTCTCCTGCGCAAATAGCGGGCGGCACGCTGCACCGCACGAGGCGGACAGGCCGGGTTGAATGCGTGGGTTAACGCGGCTGAGAGGTCAGCCGAGCTCGCAGCGGGCAAGGCCGCAGACGAGGGAGAACGGGGTGCAACAGGGTCGTGATGGCACACAGCAGCATGGGGAAACCTACGTCTTGTCTTTATTTGGATAGGTGCGGATGCACGGTCCGGCCGTCCTTACCGGGCAGTGCTGGAATCATGTGGATTGGGTGCTTGTTCACGATCCTCGTTGGCGAACGAGTGGCCACGAGACATAAGCGGGCATTGAATGCTGGCTGACCCGGCGCAGTCCATCCGGAGGAGCATTGCCATGCTCGCCATCCAGTCGCGGCTATCGTCTGGGCGTCCGCGCCCGGCTCCTGCAGCTCATGGGGTGGATCGCGCTTCACCTGCGCGGGCTGATCCACCCACCGCTCCGCGGCCGCTACGGTCAACGGCAGCTTGTCCGCCGTTGCTGTCATCGCAATCATCATATCGACCAGGGATCGTGAACAGGCGTTTTAGCGAAACGCCGGAATCACGTGTTCGATGAACAGCTCCAGGGACTTTTTCTTCTCGGCGTAGGGCAGGCTGTTATCGGCCCAGAAGCTGAATTCGTCGACGCCCAGTTCCTGGTAGTGACGAATGCGCGCGATGATTTCCTCGGGCGTGCCGATCATGGTGTTCTTGCGGATGTTCTCCAGCTGGAACGCCGGCACCTCGGCGAACTTGGACTCCGGGCTCGGCTCCAGGAAGCCGTTGACCGGCGTGGTCTTGTTGCCGAACCAGGCATCGAAGGTGCGGTAGAAGCGCGAGATGGCGGCGGCGCCGACCTTCCAGCCTTCGGGGTCGTCGGCCAGGTGCACGTGGGTGTGGCGCAGCACCATCAGTTGCGGGCGTGGCACGCCCGGGTTGTTGGCCAGGGCGGCGTTGAACTTGTCGTTCAGGTCGACCACCTCTTCGTCGCCCTTCATCAGCGGCGTGACCATCACGTTGCAGCCATTGGCCACGGCGAAGTTGTGCGAGTCCGGGTCGCGGGCGGCGATCCACATCGGCGGCTGGGCGTTGTACGGCTTCGGCACGCTGGTGGAGGTGGGGAACTTGTAGACCTCGCCGTCATGGGCGTAGTCGCCCTCCCACAGCTTGCGCACCACCGGAACCATTTCGCGCAGCGCCTTGCCGCCGTCGGTAGCCGGCATGCCGCCGGCCATGCGGTCGAATTCGAACTGGTAGGCGCCGCGGGCCAGGCCCACTTCCATGCGACCGTTGCTGATCACGTCGAGCAGGGCGCATTCGCCGGCTACGCGGATCGGGTTCCAGAACGGCGCAATGATGGTGCCGGCGCCCAGGCGGATGGTGCTGGTGCGGGCGGCCAGGTAGGCCAGAATCGGCATCGGGCTCGGCGAGATGGTGTATTCCATGGCGTGGTGTTCGCCGATCCACACGGTGCTGAAGCCGCCGGCCTCGGCCAGCAGGGTGAGTTCGGTCAGCTGCTCGAAGAGCTCACGGTGGCCGACTTCCTGGTCGTAGCGTTCCATGTGGACGAACAAAGAGAATTTCATGTCGCTTTCCTCGATTTTTGTAAGGCCCGGGAGCGCGAGGCGCTGTCGGGGCTGGCCGCCTGCAGGATCAGGCGGCTTATGGTCTATGGTATACCATAATATAAAATACTTTGGCGAGTACCAGAGGCCCCTCTCGTCGAAAAGCATCAGTTGCTGGCGGCCTGCCAGGCGTACCAGCGTTCGGCGATGCGCTCGCCGTTCAGGCTCCAGTATTTGAAGTCGAGGGTGATCTGTCCGGTCTTGTGGGCGCCCGGTTGGTTCTCTGCGAGTTTGGGGTCGACCAGCGCCGAGGCGCCGAGGTTGACGGGTGCGTAGCCGGTCAGCGAGGAAAAGTCCGCCTGCGCCCTGGGGCTGGTGGCGTGGGCGATGAACGCACGCGCCGCTTCGGCGTTCGGTGCGCCGCGGGGAATGACCAGGAAATCGCCGGTCACCAGGTTCTGCTGCCAACTGATGCCCACGGGCGCGCCCTGATCGCGCAGGGCATTGACCCGGCCATTCCAGAACATGCCCAGGCCCGCCGCGCCGCTCGACAGCAACTGCTGGGACTCGTCGCCGCTGCCCCACCAGGCGATGTCGCCCTTGATGCTGTCGAGCTTCCTGAAGGCGCGATCCAGATCCAGCGGGTACAGTTTGTCGGCGGCTACGCCGTCGGCGAGCAGGGCGATCTCCAGCACGCCGGGGCTCGGCCATTTGTACAAGGCGCGTTTGCCCGGATAGGCGCGGGTGTCGAACAGCGCCGCCCAATCCTGCGGCACGCTGGCGAGCACCTGGGTGTTGTAGCCGAGAATGAAGGAGAAGTAGAACGAGCCGGCGCCGTAGATGGTGACGAACCGCGGGTCGATGGTGCGCTTGGCGATCTGCTTGAAGTCCAGCGGCTCGAGCAGGCCTTCGCGGCCGGCACGCAGGGCGAAATCGGCCTCCACGTCGACCACGTCCCAGGTGACCTTGCCACTTTCCACCATGGCCTTGAAGGCCGCGTAATCGGTAGGGCCGGCCTGCTCGACGCGAATGCCGGTCTGCTGGGTGAAGGGCTCGCTCCAGGCGCGGGTCTGCGCGGCCTGGGTGCTGCCGCCCCAACTGACGAAGGTGAGGCTCTGCTCGGCGTGAGCGGTGGAAAACAGCTGCAGTCCCAGCAGCATGGCCAGCAATGTGCGCATGGAAATCCCTCCCGAACGATTGAAGATGCCCTCGGCTGCCGACCTGGCGAAGCTACCGTGGTCACGCGCCGTACTGGCACATTGCAAAATACGCTCCAGATTGCCCGAAGCGCTGCGACGGGCGGCGGCAGCGTTGGCCGCCGGGCGCGCTGGTTGTGCGTGGGAAAAGCGGTACCACTTGTGAGGGGCGGATGTAACGGTTCAGGTCCTTTGCGACCGGGGTCGGGCAAAGTAGGTGAAGCGTCGCACCCCCCGCCGCTGCCCGGCATGAGTACTTGTGGAAGCGGGCCATGCCCGCGATTTTTTTGCGCGCATGGCGCGCTCCCACAGGTGACGGTGCCGACCGTAGCTCTTGCATTTTTCCCCAGAAGCTACGGTGGATAGCAGCTTTAGTGCGCCCCGGCGCCCTTGCTCAGATCGCTCTCGTTCCAGCTGTCGTACAGGCAGGCCTCGCTGGCTGCCCAACGGACCTTGGCCTGGGCACCGGGCTGCAGCGGTTGCAGGCCGCTGCCCATGGCTTTCAGGGTCAGGTGGCAGCCGCCCGGCGTAACCACGTGGCAGGTCAGGCTTTCACCGAGGAACACCACTTCGGCGACCTGCACGGCGATCTCGTTCCAGCCAGCCGGCAGCGGGCTTTGTGCGGCAACCTCAAGGGGCAGCACCTGGGCCTTTTCCGGGCGCAGCATCAGCAGTACGTCCTGGTCGTTCTGCAGGTTGGCAGTCGGGGTGATCGCCAGGCTCTGCTGCTCGAACTGCACGGCAGCCTGACCGCTGACCTTGGCACGCAAGAAGTTGGAATTGCCCAGGAACGAGGCGACGAAGGCGTTCGGCGGATTCTGGTACAGGTCGTAGCCGGTACCCAGGCCGACGATCTTGCCGTGACTGAAGATGGCGATGCGCTGGGACAGGCGCATGGCTTCTTCCTGATCGTGGGTCACGTAGACGATGGTGATGCCCAGGCGGCGGTGCAGGTGGCGCAGCTCGTCCTGCAGGTCCTCGCGCAGCTTCTTGTCCAGGGCGCCGAGGGGTTCGTCCATCAGCAGAATGCGTGGCTCGTAGACCAGCGCCCGAGCGATGGCCACGCGCTGCTGCTGGCCGCCGGACATCTGCGACGGGCGACGGTGGGCGAAGGCTTCGAGCTGTACCAGCTTGAGCATGGCGTCGACCTTGCGCTTCTGCTCGTCGGCGCTGAGCTTGCGGATGCCCAGTGGGAAGGCGATGTTGTCGCGCACGTTGAGGTGCGGAAACAGCGAATAGCGCTGGAACACCATGCCGATATCGCGCTTGTGCGGCGGCACGTTGACCAGGGATTTGCCCTCCACGAGGATTTCCCCGGAGCTGGGCGTTTCGAAGCCGGCGAGCATCGACAACGTGGTGCTCTTGCCCGAGCCGCTGGAGCCGAGGAAGGTGAGGAATTCGCCGTCCTGGATATCCAGGGAAATGTTGTCCACAGCGGTGAAATCGCCGTAGTGCTTGTTCAGGTTGCGCAGGCTGACCAGGGTCTGGGGCGCCTGTTGTTCTTTGATGACGGCACTCATGGGGTTCTCCTCGGCGCTCAGCCTTTGGCTTCGGCGCGCCGGCGTGCAATGGCGGCGATGAACATGACCAGCAGGGAAAGGGCGATCAGTAGCGTCGAGGCGACGGCGATCACCGGGGTGAGATCCTGGCGCAGCGTCGTCCACATCTTCACCGGCAGCGTCTGCAGGCCGGGGCTGGCCATCATCACGCTGAGCACCACCTCGTCCCACGACACCAGAAAGGCGAACAGCCCACCCGATACCAGGCCCGGGCGAATCGCCGGGAAGGTCACCTTGACGATGGCCTGCAGGCGGGTGGCGCCGCAGATCACCGCGGCATCCTCGATGGACTGGTCGAACAGTTTCAGCGAGTTGATGATCGAGATGATGGTGAACGGCAGCGCGACGATCACGTGGCTGACCACGAAGGCGAACAGCGTGCCGGTGTAGCCGAGCTTGAGAAACAACGCGTACACCGCCACGGCGATGATCACCAGTGGCACGATCATCGGCAGGGTGAACAGCGCATACAGCAGCTCACGGCCGGGGAACTTGCCGCGCACCAGGGCGAAGGCGCTGGGCAGGCCGATGGCCAGGGCGCACAGGGTGGTCAGCAGCGCGACCTTGAGGCTGACCAGCGCCGAATCCATCCACTGGGCGTTGGAGAAGAACTGCCCGTACCACTTCAGCGTCCAGCCCGGTGGCGGGAAGACCAGCCACTGCGAGGAGCCGAACGACAGCAGCACGATGAACAGGATTGGCAGCAGCAGGAACACGGCGATCAGCGCGGTGGTCGCGGTCAGGCCGTAGCGCAGGCCACGACCCATGGCATTGGGTGACAGCAGCATGGCGGCTTACCTCGCAGTGCTGGAAGCGACCGGCGATTCCGGTTGCAGCTTCAGGTAGACGTAGAACAGCACCAGGGTGATGAGGATCAGCAAGGCTGCTGCCGCACTGGCGATGCCCCAGTTGAGGAACGATTGCACCTGCTGGATGATGAATTCGGGGAGCATCATGTTCTGCGCACCGCCCAGCAGCGCCGGCGTCACGTAGTACCCCAGGGACATCACGAAGACCATCAGCCCACCGCTGAAGATGCCTGGCCGGCACAGCGGAATGAACACCTTGAAGAAGTTGCGCCATGGGCTGGCACCACAGATCGAACCGGCCTGCAACACCATCGGGTCGATGGCGCTCATGGTCGCCTGCAGCGGCAGCACGATGAACGGGATCATGATGTAGCTCATGCCGATCACCACGCCGGTCAGGTTGTGCACCATCTCCAGCGGCTGATCGATGATGCCCAGGCCCATCAGGAACTTGTTGACCACCCCCGAGGACTGCAGCAGCACCAGCCACGAATAGGTGCGCGCCAGCAGGCTGGTCCACATCGACAGCAGCACGATGCTCAACAGCCAGCGGCCCCAGCCGCGCGGCATCAGGGTGATCGCCCAGGCCAGGGGGAAGCCCAGCAGGAGGCTGATCACGGTCACGAGGCCGGCCACCGCGAAGGTGTTGAACAGCACCTTGGAGTAGGCCGAGTTGGCGAACAGTTGAGCATAGTTGCCCAGGCCCGGCTCCGGTTCCAGCACGCCGCGCAGCAGCAGGCCGATCAGCGGCGCCAGGAAGAACAAACCGAGAAACAGCAGGGCGGGCAGCAGGTACGGGGCACCGCGCCAGCGCGCTGCCCGTTCCGGGTTGCCGCCAGCGCTTGCGCGCTGACGGTCTGCTGCACCGACCTCAGGGGTACGGAGCGCGGTCATCTCATTTCACCAGCCATTCGTTCCAGCGGTTGGCGATCTCCGCGCCGTTCTTGGCCCAGTAGGCGTAGTCCAGAGTGATCTGGTCGGCCTCGTGGGCGGTCGGCAGGTTCTGCGCCAGTACCGAATCCAGGCGTGCCACGCTGTCCAGGTTGACCGGCGCGTAGGCGGTCAGGTTGGAGAAGTCGGCCTGGCCCTTGGCGCTGCTGGAGTTGGCCAGGAACTTCATGGCCGCTTCCTTGTTCTTGGCGCCCTTGGGCACCACCAGCATGTCGGCCATGACCAGGTTCTGCTTCCAGCTCGCCGCGACCGGCGCGCCATCTTCCTGCAGGGCGTGGATACGACCGTTCCAGAACTGGCCCATGCTCGCCTCGCCGGAGGCCAGCAGCTGCTGCGACTGCGCGCCGCCGCCCCACCAGACGATGTCCTTCTTGATGGTGTCGAGTTTCTTGAAGGCGCGATCCAGATCCAGCGGGTACAGCTTGTCCTTTTCTACGCCGTCGGCCAGCAGGGCCAGTTCCAGCACACCGGGGCTCGGCCATTTGTACAGGGCGCGTTTGCCGGGGTAAGTGGCGGTGTCGAACAGCGCGCTCCATTCTTCGGGCTTCTTGCCGCCGACCGCGCCTTCGTTGTAGCCGAGCACGAACGAGAAGAAGAACGAACCGACGCCGTGGTCGTTGACGAAGCGTGGGTCGATGCGATCGCGCTTGATGACGTTGAAGTCCAGCGGTTCGAGCAGGCCTTCGGCCGCGGCGCGCAGGGCGAAATCGGCCTCCACGTCGACCACGTCCCACTGCACGTTGCCGCTCTCGACCATGGCCTTGAGCTTGCCGTAGTCGGTCGGGCCATCCTGGACGACGGTGATCTTGGTTTCGCGGGTGAAGGGGTCGGCCCAGGCGGCTTTCTGCGCCTCCTGAGTGGTACCGCCCCAGCTGACGAAGTTGACGGTTTCCGCCGAGGCGGTGGTCGTGATTGCAGCACTCAGGATACTCGCGGCGAGCACCGAGGTAACACCTTTGATAAACACCATCTTGCTTGCCCTCTTTGTTGTGTTTGTACGCAAGCGGGCGTTTGCCCGCTTAACCGGAGCAGTGGATCCAGTGGATCTTTAATGGCGGCCTGTATCGAGTGCTGTGCTTGTGGTTGTCCCTTGCGGGGCACAGGATAAACTGACTGGCCTTAGGGATATCATATTATGGTATTCCAAGCTTTCCGCAAGCGATTTGCCATACATCTTGCGGGGCTCATGCGACCGGCTGTCCGTCACTCGAACGGCACGGTCTCCACCACTTCCAGCTCGTAGCCGGCCAGACCCGCGTACTTGAGCGGCGGGCCGAGGTGGCGCAGCTTGCCGACGCCCAGATCTTGCAAGATCTGCGCCCCGGTACCGACCTCGGAATACACCCGCGGCTGGCCCCGGTTGAAGGGCCGCTGCGGCTGGGTCAGCTGCGGTACGCGCTCGAGCAGGGCTTGCGACGACTCATGGTTGGCCAGCACCACGACCACGCCCTTGCCGTCGGCGGCGATGCGTTCCAGGGCAGCCCACAGCGTCCAGCTGCGCGGCCCGCAATACTCGGCGCCGACCAGGTCGCGCAACGGGTCGATGGCGTGCACGCGCGCCAGGGTCGGTTCCTCATGGCGGATGTCGCCCATCACCATGGCCATGTGTACGCCGCCGGCGATGCGATCTTCATAGGTGATCAGACGGAACTCGCCGTGCACCGTGGGCAGTGCCCGCTCGCCGATGCGGGTGATGGTGTGCTCGGTGCTCAGGCGGTACTGAATGAGATCGGCGATGGTGCCGATCTTGATGCCGTGTAGTGCGGCGAAGGCCTCCAGGTCGGGGCGGCGGGCCATGCTGCCGTCCTCGTTCATCACCTCGACGATCACCGCCGCAGGCGTCACGCCGGCCAGCCGGGCCAGGTCGCAGCCGGCCTCGGTGTGCCCGGCGCGGGTCAGCACGCCGCCCTCCTTGGCGCGCAGCGGAAAGATGTGGCCCGGCTGCACCAGGTCGCTGGGCTTGGCATCGGCGGCTACGGCAGTCAGCACCGTATGGGCGCGGTCGGCGGCGGAAATGCCGGTGGTGATGCCGCTGGCAGCTTCGATGGAAACGGTGAAGGCGGTGGAAAATACGCTACCGTTGCTGGGCACCATCTGCTCCAGGCCGAGGCGCTGGCAGTGCTCGTCGGTCAGGGTCAGGCAGATCAGGCCGCGGGCTTCACGGGCCATGAAATTGATCGCCTGGGGCGTACAGAATTCGGCAGCGAGCAGCAGGTCGCCCTCGTTCTCGCGGTCTTCGTCGTCCACCAGCAAGACCATTTTGCCCTGGCGAAAGTCATCGATGAGTTCACGGACGGGATGGAAGGGCATGTCGGTTCTCGCAGGTCGGATTATTTTGAATTATGGTATACCGTAATACGCAATCAAGTTAAAGGAGTCAGCCTATGAAGGGTTACTGGATTGCGCACGTGGACGTCACCGATCCCGAGCGCTATAGCGAATACACCAAGCGCGCCCCGGCCGTGTTCGCCGAATTCGGCGGTAAATTCCTCGCCCGTGGCGGCCGCTCCGAGGCGCAGGAAGGCCGTGATACGCCTCAGCGTAGCGTGGTAATCGAGTTCGAGTCGTACGAACAGGCGCTGGCCTGCTACCGCTCCGCGGCCTACCAGGAGGCGAGCAGCTACCGGGCCGGCGCGGCGCGTTCGGAAGTGATCATCGTCGAGGGGCTGGCGCCCTGACCCAGCGTGGCTGAGCCGGTGAGGCGCGCCCTCGATCAGGTGACTGCCGCCCGAGGCGGGCTCGGATCAGCCAATGGTCTGTTCGGCCAGAAAGGCATCGAGTTCGTCCGCTGGCGGGCAGGTCGCCGGGCCGTGGCGAGTGACTGCAATGGCCGCCGCGGCATTGGCGCGTGCAGCGGCGACTGGCTCGGGTAATCCGGCAGCCAGGCTGGCCAGGAATACACCGATATGGGCGTCGCCGGCACCGTTGGTGTCTACCGCCTGTACGGCAAAGCCCGGTACTTGCAGGCGCCAGTCGCCACGCGCTAGCCAACAGCCCTGCGGGCCGTCGCGCAGAATCACCAGGGCACCCTCCGGCAGCCGGGCCGTGAGGCGCTCGAGGGCCTGCTCCAGGTTGTCGGCAGCGGTGAACTGCAGGGCTTCCTCGCGATTACTGCTCCAGATCGCCAGGCGCTCCAGCAACTGCTCGGCGCCCGGGATGCTCGGATTGCAGGCCAGCGGACCGGGATCGAACACCAGAGCGCCGGCCGCCCCGCCCTGCTGCAGCCAGGCCAGCAGCGGGGCCGCCTTGCCGGCATGCAGCAGGCTGTAGCCGCTGACCATCACCCAGTCTGTGGCCGTGGCGGTTTCGTGCTGCAGGTCCTCGGCGTGCAGCACGCCTTCGGCGCCGACATGGGTGACGAACGAGCGCTCGGCGCTGGCGTCGGTCAGGGCGACGCACAGCCCGGTATCGCCATCGGCACTTGGCGGCAGGCGACACTCGATGCCTTGCGCCTGCAAGGCCTGGCGCGCCATGTCGCCGAAGCGGCCAATACCATGGCGGCCCAGGTAACAGGTGCTCAGGCCGTTGCGCGCGGCAGCGGCCATCACGTTGAAGCCGCCGCCCACTGCGAAAGCCGCACTGCTGGCCAGCACGTCCTGGCCCGCGGCGGGCAGGGCGCTGACGTTCATCACCAGGTCGACGACCACCTGGCCGGTGTACAGCAATCTAGCGGCCATGGGCGGCCTCGTGGGTCACGGCGGCGCGGCGATCGCGGCAGCCACCGAGCAGCGCATACAGGCCACCGGCGACGACGAAGGTAACGATCCAGCCCAGGCCGTTCTGACCGAACCAGGAGTCGGCCAGCCAGCCCTGGAACAGCACGTTGCCCGCGCCGATCTTCACCGTGGTGAAGCTGAAGCCCAGTGCGATCGCCACCGCCCAGGCGCTCAGGGCGCGCCACTCCACGCCGCCGGCGTACCAGTAGGCGCTGCTCGGGCTGACGTTCATCAGGTCGGCCGCCTCGTAGCGCTGACGGTGACGCAGGTCGACCAGGAAGATGCCCACCCAGGCGGTGATCGGCACGGCCAGCATGGAGATGAAGGTGATGAACGGGCCGTAGAAGCTCTCGGCGATCAGCATGAAGTAGATAGAGCCGATGAAGATCGCCACGATGTCGACCACCACCGCGTAAACCCGCTTGACCTTGAGGCCGAGGGTCAGGGTGGTCAGGCCCGCCGAATACACCGACAGATTGTTGGACAGCAGCAGGCCGCCGAAGGCGGTGATCAGGTAGGGCACGGCCATCCAGGTCGGCAGCAGCTCGCGAATCGCCACGATGGGGTCGGTCGCCGAGGCCAGATGATCGTTGCCCACCGAAATCAGGCCGCCCAGGGTGATCAGCAGCACCAGCGGAATTCCTGCGCCAAAGGCGGCGGAAGCCACCAGCCCGGCCGCTCGCACGCTCTTGTGCTGGTAGCGTGACATGTCGGCGCCGGCATTGGCCCAGCCGATACCGGTGCCGGCCGCCATGGTGCCGATGCCGATCAGCACGGCGGACATCGGCGCTGGCGTGGCCGCCCACACCAGGGCCCAGTCGATGTGCAGGGCGAGAAAACCGCCGACCACCAGGTTCAGCGCGCCGAACACCCAGGTGGCCCACTTCTGGATCACCAGCAGCGTGGCATGGCCGAGGCCGGAGACGCACAGGGTCAGCAGCACGAACAGGCCGATGAACAATAGCGTCAGCAAGGGCGCCGACTTGGCCTCCACCGGTGTGCCCTGGACGATCGACACCAGCGACAGCAGCACGAAGGCCGCCGTGGTGGTGTTGACCGTCTCCCAGCCCAGGCGCGAGCCGAGCGAGACCAGGGTCGGGCCGATATTGCCACGCATGCCGAAGATCGCCCGCGACAGCGTCAGGCTTGGCGCGCGCCCCCGGCGACCGGCGATCGACAGCAGGCCGACGATGGCGAAGGAGCCGCCGGCACCGAGGATGGCGACGACCAGCGCCTGCCAGATCGACAGGCCCTGGAAGGCGATCAGGGTGGCGCCCAGCGGCAGGCCGAGAATGCTGATGTTGGCCGCGAACCAGACCCAGAACAGTTGCAACGGGTGGCCGTTGCATTCCTGTTCGGGCACCGGCTCGATGCCGCGGGTTTCCAGCTGGCCCACCTGTTCGGATGCACGCATGGCATGACTCCTGCGATAGTTCGTTGTTGTTGGCAGGGCTGGGTGAGCGCAGGGGCGGCCACCCAGGGGTTCAGATCGTTCGCAAGGCCAGCAGCCGGTCGGTCAGCGGCGCCAGGTCGATCTGGCTCACCGCGCAGACCTGCGCCAGCGCGTCGCTCGGCCATGCACCGAGGCCATGGGTCGCGCCGAGCATGGCGCCGAGCACGGCGGCAATGGTGTCGGTGTCGCCACCCAGGCTGGCGGCCATGCACAGGGCCGCGTAGGGCGTCAGTTGGCCGTTGGCCACGGCGCGCGCCAGGGCGAACGCGGCGACCACGGATTCCTGGGACGCCACCGAGGTGCCGATCACCTCGTAGATCAGGTCAGCCAAGGTTTCGGGGCTGGCGGCGTCGCAGAGCCGTGCGGTCCACTCGATGCGTGCCGCGATATCGCCGCCAGCCACCCAATGGCCCAGTTGCTGGCCTTGCCGGGCCGCCGCGACGCCGCTGTCCAGGGCGCTGGCCAGGCCGTCGCCGTTGATGCCCGCCGACACCACCGCCGCCACCGCAGCGGCGCTGGCGATACCCAGGCCGGTGTTGTGGGTCACCTGGCAGGCCTGCAGCACCTGCGCCATGAACCGCTCGGAGTCACGCACGTCGGCGGCGATGCCCACCGGCGTGATGCGCATCGCCGCGCCGTTGGTGGTGCCGAAGCGCCCGGCCTGTTCCGGGCTGGCGCCGGCGAGAATCATCTCGATGGCACGCTTGGTCGATGGGCCGAGCAAGTCCTGCGAGCCCTTGGCGCGCATGGCTGCTTCCCAGTCGATCAGGCGCTGCGCCAGGTCAGTGGGTGCGATGCGGCCTTGGCCTTCGACCAGCAGCTCGCCAACCAGGATCGCCTGCTCGGTATCGTCGGTGATGGCGCCGGCCGGCATGTTCGGGGCGATGGGTTGGTCGGCGTCGGCATCGAGCAGGCCGTCGACACGGCCATAGCGTGCGCGAATCTTTTCGCGGGACAGCGACTGGGTCGGCATGCCGAGCGCATCGCCCAGTGCCAATCCGTGGAAGGCGCCGAGCGCGCGGTCTCGCACGGTGGAAAGCTGGTTCACTGGGTGTCCCCGAATTCGAGATGAAGTTGAAAGTGCAGCGGGTCGAGGTAGCTCTCGACCCGCTCCATGAAGCGCTCGCGGCTGTCGAAGGTTTCCCTGACCACCCTGAGGAACACGCTGCCCGGTGCGCGTTGCAGCTGGCTGGCCGCGTCGCTGTCGAGCGGCGCGGCACCGATCCACTGCTTGCCCTGCCCGGCGCGATAGCCGTGGGCGGCCAGTGTGGCGGTCAGCGAGTTCTCGAGCAGGCCCTCTTCGGCAAGGTTCTCCAGGCCATCGCAGGCTGGAATCAGTGCGCGTTCGAGCGACACCAGGCTGCCATCGGCGGCCCGCCGGCGACGCTCGACGAGCATGAAGCGGGCGCGGCCGAATCGCTCGGCGAATTCCTCGCGTTCGACACTGGCGATGCCCAGCAGCTCGGTCTGGACCTGCACACCGCCAGCGGCGAGGGCCTGCGCCCAGCCGCCACCCTGGTGCAGGGGCACGCCGTCATAGGTGACCACCGAGCCGACGCCCGGCTGGGTGCCGATGTAGTTGCGCCGCTTGAGCTCGGAGAGCGCCTCGCGCAGCGTGCCGCGGCTGACGTCGAAAGCCGCTGCCAGCTCGTGCTCACCGGGCAGCCGCTCGCCCGCGCCAAACTCGCCTTGCTCGATGCGTTGGGCCAGGGCGCGAACCACACGGGTTTTTTTGTCGAATCGAACCTGTCTAATCATGTACAAATTAGTACCGCCAGAACGCCTCGCTCGCAAGTGCTTTTTGCCAGGCGGTGCGTTTCAGGCCTTACTGCAGGCCGTTGTCGGCCCCGTGTTCCAAACCGGTCAGCCGGGGTGGGCGACGCCGGAAAGGTGGCTGACCAATTGGCGGGCGTGGGACGGCAGGCTCTGCCAGCCCCTGATGCACAGGCGCAATTCGCGGCTGGCCCAGCTATCGGTGAGGTAGATCAGGGTCAGCGGCAGCTCCTGGGCCAGCCGCGAGGCAGCGGCTTCGGGCAACATGGCCAGGCCAGCGCCCTGGGCGACCAGCTGAGCGATGGCATCGAAGCTCGGCGCCCGTACTCGCACCCGCAGGGCGATACCGGCCGCGATGGCCTTGTCCTCGATGAAGCGCTGCATCGCCCGCTCGCCGGGCAGGCCGATAAAAGGAAAGCCCAGCGCCTCCGCCAGCACCAGGCGACGGCCGGCCAGTTCATGACCATGGGGCACCAGCAGCACCAGGCGGTCGTTGCGAAACGGCAGGGACAGCAGCCCGCCGGTTGGCTGGTTGCCGTCGTAGACGCCCAGATCGAAGTCACCGGCCTGCACACCGCGCAGGATGGAGCGGCTGCTGCCTTCGGTCAGTTGCAGATCCACTTCCGGGTAATCGGCCAGGAAGGGCCCGAGCGCCGCTGGCAGGAAGGTGCTGTTGGCCACCGTCGAGGCGCACAGCTTGAGCACCACCCGCTGCTGGCCGGACAACGCCTGCAGGTTGTCCTCCAGCCGCTGGGTTTCGTTGAGGATGCGCTGGCAGGCTTCGAGCACCAGGCGCCCTGCCGGGGTCGGCGTCATGCCGTTGGCATGGCGGGCGAACAGGCTGACCTGGCAGCGCTCCTCGAACTGCCTTAGCCGGGTGCTGGCCGCCGACACCGCCACTGGAAAGGTGGCCGCGGCCCTGCTGAGGCTGCCGGTCGAGGCGATGGCGACCAGCAGCCGCACGTCCACGAGATCGAAACGCACCGGGGGTTCTCCAAAACAGAAGGCGGTCTTAGGGAAATACCGATTCTTGGCGAGCGCCATTCGGATCAGAATAACCGTTCCTTGCCTCGGATTCAGAACGTCATGAACCCTTCCGCGTTTTTTCAGCGCTGCGCCAGCAACGGCAGCCTGTTCGCCATCCTCGCCGCTGCCGGTTTCAGCATGAAGGCGATCTTCGTCAAGCTGGCCTATGCCGCCGCCCCCGTGGAGGCGATCACGCTGCTGGCGATGCGCATGACCCTCGCCCTGCCATTGTTCCTCTGGCTGGTCTGGCTGAGCCGCGGCGGTATTGGCGGGCGTTTTTCGCCTGGCGATGGCGCCCGTGTCGTAGTGCTGGCGCTGTTCGGCTATTACCTGTCGAGCCTGTTCGATTTCTACGGCCTGCAGTACATCAGTGCCGGCCTGGAGCGTCTGATCCTGTTTACCTACCCGACCCTGGTGCTGGTGTTCCAGATGATCGCCTTTCGCGAACGCCCCAGCCGCCGCACGCTATTGGCGATGGCAGTCTGCTACCTGGGCCTGGGCGTGGCGCTTATCCACGATATCGGCGCTACCGATATGGGCAGCCAGGTGATCATCGGCTCGCTCTGGGTATTCGCCAGCGCCGTGACTTACGCGTTGTACTACCTGGGCACCGGGGTGATGGTGAAGCGCCTGGGCTCGATGCGCCTGGCCGGCCTGGCGGGCAGCGCGTCGTCGCTGATGGTGCTGGCGCACTTCGCTGTCACCGAACCGGCCGGCAGCCTGCTCGCGCAACCGGCCCAGGTATGGATCTGCGCTGCGCTGATGGCGCTGATTTCCACCGTGCTGCCGGTGTACTGGATGGCTCTGGCGATCCAGCGCATCGGCACCACCCACACCGCCGCCGTCGGCAACCTCGGCCCGGTGCTGACCATCTTTGCCGCCTGGGCGTTGCTCGGTGAAGCCATCTCGCCGTACCAGATGGCCGGGCTGGCGCTGGTGATGGTGGGTATCTGGCAGCTCAAGCCGGGCGCGGCGAAGAAGGCCGTGGTCGCAGAGGTGGCGGGGGGCAAGCCGAGTTCGGTGAGTTGAGCGGCTGCAGCAAGGCAGAAGCAGCCGTTCGCATAACGCGTAGGAGGGGCCGGGCGGCGCTCCGCTTTAGCCCCGAGCTTTTTAAGTTTAATACGCCGTGCGAAAGCTGTGGCTCGTTAGCATTATCGCGTTGTTCATACGTCCGGTTCCGCTCTGACGAGCGGGTTTCTTTTGGCATCGCCCGGATGGCCGGCCCCGCCAAAAGAAACCAAAAGGTCTAGCCCCGACATGCGGCCCCAGCTTCGCTGGGGTTCCCTCACTCCATCATTGCTCCGAGGGCCCGCCGCGAAGGGCCATCCCTGGCCCATCGCGACTCTCGCGGCATCCATGCCGCTCAAGGCTGCCCGCCCGGCCCTCTCCACAACGATTCCGTTCGGCCTCCTGAAGGGGCGATTGGTGTCGCCTGCAAATTTTGTGGCATGAGGAGCACCAAAAAGCAAAGCGCCCGAACGGCCGCTAACGCCACTTAGCGCTACAACGCGCTAGCGGATGAAATGCACCTTGCCGGTATCGTCACTGCCCATGTAGATGCCGTAGATGCCCGCCTCGCGCTCGGCGATGTAGCGCTCCAGGATCTGCCGGATGGCCGGGTAGTAGATCTGCTCCCAGGGGATGTCCTCAGGGGCGAAGAAGCGGCGGGCCGAGGTTTCGCTGCCGAAGTAGCCGGTGTCGTGTAGCAGGCGGGCGCGGAAGATCAGGTACACCTCGCTGATCGAGGGCACGCTGAACACCGAGTAGGGGCAGGTGATTTCCGCCACCACGCCGGCTTCCTCGCGCACTTCGCGCAGGGCGGCCTCCTCGGTGGTCTCGCCGTTTTCCATGAAGCCGGCCGGCAGCGTCCAGGTGCCGATACGCGGCGCGATGGCGCGCTGGCACAGCAGGTAACGGCCGTCCTGCTCGATGATGCAGCCGGTGATGATCTTCGGGTTTTCGTAGTGGATGTGCCCGCAGCCGCCGCACACCAGGCGGTGGTGGTCGTCACCTGCCGGGCGACGCCGTTCCAGCGTCGCGCTGCCGCATTGATTACAGAAGCGCGGGCTGGGCATGGCGGTCAGCGTCCGATACGCGGGTCTTGCAGGCCGATGGGCGCGACGATGTCGCGGGCCTTGGCACCTTCCTGCTTGGCTTCGAGGTACTCCAGGGCGACCTTGGCCGCGGCGCGCACGTGGTCCACCGAGGCCTGGTGGGCGGCGATCGGGTCGCCGCTCTTGATCGCCTCGACCATGCGCTCCATTTCCTGGTTGCTGGTGCTGCGGCGGTTGCTCTGCGACACCGAGGTGGCGCGCAGGTAGCTGATACGCGCCTGCAACTGGCGCAGCTGGGTAGCCGCCGCCTCGTTGCCACAGCCTTCGAGCAGCACGTCATAGAACTCCTGCACCGACTCCAGCACATCGGGCAGCTCGCCTTTTTCCAGAGTCTGGCGGTTGTTCTCCAGGGCGCGTTCCAGAGCCCGGATGTCCTTGGCGCGGGCACGCAGGGTGAACAGCTGGACGATCATGCCTTCCAGGGCGCAGCGCAGCTCGTAGAGGTCGCAGGCATCTTCCAGGGTGATGATCGCCACGCGCGGGCCCTTGGCGTCGGCGAATTCGACCAGGCCTTCGGATTCCAGGTGGCGCAGCGCCTCGCGCACCGAGGTGCGGCTGACGCCCAGACGATCGCAGAGGTCGCGCTCCACCAGGCGATCGCCGGGCAGCAGCTGGAAGTTCATGATGGCGCTGCGCAGCTTGTCCAGAACGATTTCCCGCAGGGTCACGGGATTGCGGTTGACCTTGAAGCTGTCGTCGATCGGCTGGCGTTTCATGGTTAGTGCTCGCGTTATAGGTATGGGCGCACTCATCGCATTGCCTTGGCCGGTTATGCCTCGGGTTGCTGCTGCTCGGCATCCGCTTCGGCGAACGCGTCGCGGGCGATGCGGAAGCTGTCGACCGCGGCAGGCACGCCACAGTAGATGCCGACCTGGAGCAGGATCTCGCGGATCTGCTCACGGCTGAGGCCGTTACGCAGGGCGCCGCGAATGTGCAGCTTCAGTTCGTGCGGGCGATTGAGCGCGGAAATCATGGCCAAGTTTATCATGCTGCGCTCCTGCATCGATAAGCCTTCCCGGCCCCACACGTGCCCCCAGCAGTATTCGGTGACCAGCTCCTGCAGCGGGCGGTTGAAGTCGTCGGCGTTCTCCACCGAGCGCTTCACGTAGGCCTCGCCCAGCACCTGGGTGCGAATCTTCAGGCCCTTTTGGTACTTGTCGTTGCTCATGTCGGTTCTCCCGGTTGGCTGGCGATGAGGCTGTTGGAAGGCAAAGGCGGACATCAGGCGCCCTCACATCGGACGACCTTGTAGGAGGGGCTTTAGCCCCGAGCTTTTTATCAAGGCAAACAAAGAGTTCGAGGCTAAAGCCTCTCCTACAAAAGCGCTGCTCGCCGTCAGCTACCGCCATATGGTCGCCTGACCCTAAAGCCCACCCATCAGGGTGTATTTGATTTCCAGGTAATCGTCGATGCCGTAGTGCGAGCCCTCGCGGCCCAGGCCGGAGGACTTGATGCCGCCAAAAGGCGCTACTTCGGTGGAGATCAGCCCTTCGTTGATGCCGACCATGCCATATTCCAGCGCCTCGCTCATCCGCCAGGCGCGGCCCAGGTCGCGGGTGTAGCAATAGGCTGCCAGGCCGAATTCGGTGTCGTTGGCCATGTGGATCGCCTGGCCCTCGTCGCTGAAGCGGAACACCGCGGCCAACGGGCCGAAGGTTTCGTCGCGAGCGACCTTCATCTCGGTCGTCACTTCGCTCAGCACGGTGGGCTGGTAGAAGCCGTGGCCGAGGGCGTGGCGCTCGCCGCCGCAGACCAGCCGGGCGCCCTTGCCCAGGGCGTCGGCGACGTGATCGGCGACCTTGTCCACAGCCCGGCTGTTGATCAGCGGGCCTTGCTGGGCGCCATCGGTAAAGCCATCGGCGACTTTCAGCTCGGCCACACGCTCGGCCAGGCGGGCGACGAAGGCATCGTGAATGCCGTCCTGCACCAGGAAGCGGTTCACGCACACGCAGGTCTGCCCGGCATTGCGGTATTTGGCGACCATGGCACCGTCGACGGCGCGCTCCAGGTCGGCGTCATCGAAGACGATGAACGGCGCGTTGCCACCCAGCTCCAGGGAAACCTTCTTCAGGGTGCTGGCGCACTGCTGCATGAGCAGCTTGCCGATGGGGGTGGAGCCGGTGAACGACAGCTTGCGCACGTCGGCGCTGGCGCACAGTTCGTTGCCGATGGCCACTGCATCACCGGTGATCACGTTGAGCAGGCCGGCGGGCAGCCCGGCTTCTTCGGCCAGCGCGGCCAGGGCCAGGGCCGAGAACGGCGTTTCCGGCGCCGGCTTGACGATGCACGGGCAGCCGGCGGCCAGGGCCGGGCCGACCTTGCGGGTGATCATCGCCGCCGGGAAATTCCACGGCGTGATCGCGGCGACCACTCCAATCGGCTCCTTAGTCACCACGATGCGCGCATCGGCCTTGTGACTGGGAATGGTGTCGCCGTAGATACGCTTGGCTTCTTCGGCGAACCACTCGATGAAGCTGGCAGCGTAGAGAATCTCGCCACGGGCTTCGGCCAGCGGTTTGCCCTGCTCGAGGGTGAGGATCTCGGCCAGCGCGTCGGCGTTTTCCAGCATCAGGGCATGCCAGCGCTTGAGGATGGCGCTGCGCTCCTTGGCGGTGCGTGCCCGCCAGGCCGGCCAGGCGGCGTTGGCGGCGGCGATGGCGCGGCGGGTTTCGGCGCTGCCCATGTCGGGCACATGGCCGATCTCTTCGCCATTGGCGGGGTTGAAGAGGGCTTGGGTGCCGCCTTCATCGGCGGCCAGCCACTGGCCATCGAGGTAGGCGTGCTGGCGGAACAGGCGCGAGGCTTCGGGCGTCATGACGGCTCCAGAATAAAACAGGCCGTGCTCGAGGGTGAGTGAGCACGGCCAAAGAAGGTTACAACTTGCTGCGCGTCGGCCCTGCGGCGTTAAAACCAGACTCGAAATGCTCATGTACAAAAGTACACTCCGCTTTCTCGCCGGCCTTTGCCTTGCAGGACTCTAGCTCGCGAAGTTGTGTCGGTATTAAGCGAATGCCGGCAGGGCGCCGAGCTTGCCGCGGTGGTAAATCATCGGCACCGGGGCGTTCTCGGGCAGGATCAGGTTCTTCACCGCGCCGACCATGATCGCGTGGTCGCCACCGTCATACTCGCGCCACAGCTCGCACTCGATGATCGCCGTCGCGTTGTTCAGCAGCGGGTTGCCCAGCTCGCTGAGCGTCCACTCGATACCGGCGGCCTTGTCCTTGCCCTTGCCGGCGAAAGCGTAGGCTTCCTTCTGCTGCTCGGCGGACAACAGGTGGATGGCGAAGCGCTTGCTGTCGCGCAGCACCGGGTAGGAATCGGAGGCGTAATTGGGGCAGAACAGCACCAGCGCCGGATCGATGGACAGCGCGCTGAAGGCGCTGGCGGTGATGCCGACGATGCCGCCATCGGGGCCCTGGGTGGTGACGATGGTCACGCCGGAGGGGAAGGCGGCCATGACGGATTTGTAGAGTCCGGGTTCGATCATTTTGCTTTTCCTCGATGCGCTCAGCGCATCACGAACGGGTCGGGCATTGGCGCTTGCGACAGGTTGATCCACACCGTTTTCAGCTCGGTGTAGGCCAGCACCGAATCGATGCCGCTTTCACGGCCGTAGCCGCTGTTCTTGAAACCGCCGATCGGTGCCATGGCCGATACGGCGCGGTAGGTGTTGACCCAGATGATGCCCGAGCGCACGCCTTTGGCCATGCGATGGGCGCGACCCAGGTCACGGGTCCAGATGCCGGCGGCGAGGCCGAACTGCGAGTCGTTGGCCATGGCCAGGGCGTCGGCTTCGTCCTTGAAACGGATCACCGAGGCGACCGGGCCGAAGACCTCTTCCTGCATGATGGTCATCGAGTGGCTGTCGCATTCGAACAGGGTCGGCTCGTAGTACCAGCCTTCACCGTCGACCTGCGGACGTTTGCCACCCAGGCGCAGTTTCGCACCTTCGGCCACGGCTGTGGCGACCAGGCCCTCGACTACCGCCAGTTGCTGGGCGGTGGCCATGGGACCCATTTCGCTGGCGTCGTCCTGCGGGTTGCCGATGCGGATGCGCTTGGCACGCTCGACCAGGCGCTCGACGAACTCGTCGTAGATGCTGTCCTGTACCAGCAGGCGCGAGCCGGCCACGCAGCTCTGCCCGGAGGCGGCGTAGATGCCGGCGACCACGCCGTTGATGGCGCTGTCCAGGTCGGCATCGGCGAAGATGATGTTCGGCGACTTGCCGCCCAGTTCCAGCGACAGCTTGGCGAAGTTCTCGGCACTGGCGCGCACCACGTGGCGGGCAGTGGCGGCGCCACCGGTGAAGGCGATCTTGCGCACCAGCGGGTGGCTGGTCAGCGCCGCGCCAGTGGTCGGCCCGTAGCCGGTGACCACGTTGACCACCCCGGCCGGGAAGCCGGCTTCGAGGGCCAGGCGGGCCAGTTCGAGAATGGTCGCCGAGGCGTGTTCCGAGGGCTTGAGCACGATGGTGTTGCCGGCGGCCAGGGCCGGGGCGAGCTTGATCGCGGTCAGGTACAACGGGCTGTTCCAGGGGATGATCCCGGCCACCACGCCAATTGGTTCGTGGGTGGTGTAGGCGAACATGTCCGGCTTGTCGAGGGGCAGGGTGCCGCCTTCGAGCTTGTCGGCCAGGCCCGCGGTGTAATGGAAGAACTCCGGCAGATAACCGACCTGGCCGCGGGTTTCGCGGATCAGCTTGCCGTTGTCGCGGCTCTCCAGCTGGGCCAGGGCTTCCTTGTTTTCGGCGATCAGGTCACCCAGGCGGCGCAGCAGTTTGCCCCGCGCGGTGGCACTGAGGCCACGCCAGGCCGGGTTCTCGAAGGCTGCCTGGGCGGCCTGCACGGCAAGCTCGACGTCTTCGCCGGCGGCGTCGGGCAGCACGGCCCAGGCCTGGGCACGAGCCGGGTCGAGGCTCTCGAAGGTCTTGCCCGATTGCGCGTCGACCCACTGGCCGTCAATGCACATCTGATAGCGTGCGAGTGTCATGCGACGATCCCCTTGGCGGTGTCTTGCAGCTGGCAGGCTTCTTCCAGGAACTCCAGCAGCATCTGGTTGACCAGGCGCGGCGATTCCACCGGCATCATATGCCGTTGCTCGGCCAGCACCACGGCGCGCGCGCCAGGAATGCACTGCGCCAGCTGTTCGGCCATCTGCGGCGTGGAGCCCGGGTCGAGCTCGCCGGTGGCGATCAGCGTCGGCACCTGGATCTCGGCCAGGTCGTCGGCGCGGTACATGTCCTGGGTGGCGAACAGCGTATAGGTGGTCAGGTAGCCCTGGGCATCGTTGCCGGCCAGGGTCTGGCGAATGGCGGCGATCTGCGCCGGGTTGGCGGCCTGATACTCGTGGCTGAACCACCGCGACAGCGCCGCTTCGGCGTTGGCATCCGGGCCATGTTCGGCGGCCTGAGCGGTACGCGCAATGACGCCGGCGCGCTGCTCGGGGCTGCGGTTGAACACGCTGTTGAGCACTACCAGCGCGGCGATGCGCTGCGGGTGGTGCAGCGCGAAGGCTCGGGCTACCAAGCCGCCCATGGAGAAGCCGATCACCATGGCCTGCGGCAGGCCGAGGTGGTCGAGCAGTTCACGCAACTGGTCGGCGTAACCGGCCAGGTCGGTGTCTACCGCCGGGCGTGGGCTGTCGCCGTGGCCGAGCATGTCGTAGACGATGACCTGGAAATGCTGGGCCAGGCCGACGACCTGGCCGCCCCACATGTCTTTGTTCAGGCCCACGCCGTGGATCAATACCACGGGTTGGCCCTGGCCGATCACCCGGTAACTGGTGCCGGCGGGGGTACGTTCAGCGAGGTGCCGAATCATGGCCTGCTCCCGATTACTGCGCCTTTTCGGCTGCCAGTTCTTCCAGATCGATATAACGGTTGCCGATGCGCGGGTGCAGGCGACCACCGTCGGCGGCGCCCAGCACCACGACGATCTCGTCGGCGCGCGGGGCGTCTTCGATCTGCATCTCCAGGGTGATGTAGTGCGAACGCAGGCCTTCGTCATCCTTGTGCATCATCGGGATCTGGATCGAGGTACCCGGGCCGCCACGCTTGTTGGTAAACGACAGGTAGCTCTTGGCCTTCACTGCCTCGCGGTAGTGGTTGCCGAAGCGCAGGGTGTGGATGACGGCAGAGGCGTGCTCGATTTCACCGTCGGCGCCGACCACGGCGGCCTTGCCGTAGGCTTCGATCTTGTCGGCGCCGCCGATGGCAGCGGTCAGACGCGCGACCATCAGTTCACCGAGGGCGGAGCAGTTGGCCTTGATCTGCGGCTTGAGGTCTTCGACGAAGCCATTGCCAACCCACGGGTTCTTGATCACGACGGCCAGGCCGACCATGGTGACCGGCTTGTCGGTCGCCTTGCCACCTTCGATCAGGGTTTCCTCTGTGTAGCTGACGATCTTGCGAATCTCGAAACTCATGGCAGCTCCTCGGCTGGTTGGTGTTGGGTATTATGGTATACCAGAATACACAATATGCAAGCATTGCCGAATCCCAGGCGTGACGGCGCCTTGGCGATAGTCGCAGAGTGCGCCGATGGTGCTGAAAAGGTCGTTTGGAAACGCCGCAATTGGGCGCTGGCGCTGCCGGAACGCAGCGCGCTATCGAGGTGCGAGCGTCAAAAAGGCGGGGTGAAGGGCTCAGCCTTCCCTGGCATTGAGGATGCCTGCGACCAGCGCGGGCTTGCAGTTGATGAACGCCGAGCCCTTCAGCCAGCGCTTGTCGGGGTAGTACGAAAACATGAATTGGCCACCCTTGAGGCTGTCTACCACCATGCGCGCGATTTCCGGGCGTACCGCCGGGCAGCCCTGGCTACGGCCGATGCGGCCCTGGGTCTTGATCCAGGCCGGGTTCACGTAGTCGGCGGGGTGGATGACGATGGCGCGTTGGCGCGCCAGGTCGTTGAAGCCGGGCTCCAGGCCGTCCATGCGCAGGGAATAGCCGTGTTTGCCGGTGTAGCTTTCGCTGGTGCGGAACAGGCCGATGCTGGATTGGTGGCTGCCTTCACGGTTGGAGAAGCGCGTGGCGAAGTTGTCGCCGGATTGCTGGCCGTGGGCGACCAGGTCGTGCAGCAGCAGGCGTTTCTTGGTCAGGTCGAAGATCCACAGGCGGCGATCGCTGGAGGGTTTGGAGAAGTCGATCACGGCCAGGCGTTGGGCAGGTACGGCACCATTGTTGATGGCGCAGCGCATCGCGTCGAGGGCGTGATTGAGTACCTGACGATCGAGCGCTGGTGCTTGTGCAGACAAGCCTTCGAACAACGGATCCGGCGCCAGAGTGGCGGCGATTACGGACGGTACAGGCAGCGCGAGGCAAAGAAAGGCTAAGCAAATTCGCTGAATCGTGGTCATCATCTTAAGTCTCAGAGCTTCAGCCTTCGACGTAGGCTTCGGCCATCGATGGGGCGCGTCTCCGCCAGGCGGTGCGGGCACAACAAAGCCCGCGATTCTAGCAGCCGAGTTCCCTTTTCCCGCGGGCCATTCCGACGGGCTGTCATTCACTCTGTCGTAAATTGGAGCGGTGCCTTGTTCTCTCCCTCTTCAACCGCTGCCTGGGCACTGGCCCTGACGGCACCCCTGGCGCTGGCCGACACCCCGCCGCCCAGCCCGCTGCAGGAGCAGCTCGCCGAGGCCGAGCTGAGCTGCGTAACGCCCGTGCTCGAGCTCTCCGCCAAGGACCGTGAATGGCTGGAGCCGTTCTACCTGCTACGCGGCTCGCAAGCAGCGTGGAACAAGGCAAACCTGCCCGTGTTGTTCGCCCAGCTGGAGGCGCTGGCCGACGATGGCCTGGAGCCGCGTGCCTACCATCTGGAGCCGCTGCGCGAACTGGCGGCGGTCAGCGATCCATCGCCGCGCCTCGAGGCCTGTGTCGATGTGCTCGCCACCACGGCGTATCTGCAGGCTCTGCGAGACCTGACCTACGGGCGCCTCGAACAGGCCAAGGTCGAGCCGTTGTGGGAGCCCGAGAGTATGGCGGTGCAGCAGAGCCAGGCGCCGCTGCTGGCCATCGCTCAGGCGGGGTTGGCCGACCCGGCGCAGGCCTTCGCCCAGGCGCGGCCGGATTTTGGCCCCTACCAGCAATTGCGCCAGCGCTTCGCCGAGTTGCGTCGCGAGCAATTGCCGCAGTGGCTGGCGATCCCCGGCGGCACGCTGCTCAAGCCCGGCGCCGTGGATGGTCGGGTGCCCTTGCTGGAGCAACGGCTGCAGTTGCATGGCGATCTGTCCCAGGGCGCGCCGGCCCTGGTCGCCGAGGAAACGTCGGTGTACTCGACGGCGCTGGTCGAGGCGGTCAAGGCTTTCCAGCGCAGCCACCTGCTCAAGCCCGATGGCGTGGTCGGCCCCGGCACCCTGGCCGAGCTGAACCGTTCCGCCAGCGAGCGTATGGATCAGATCCGCATCAACCTGGAGCGCCTGCGCTGGCTGTCCCACGAGATCGAGCCGACAAGCGTGCTGATAGACGTGGCGGGCGCCGAAGTGATGTTCCTGCGTGACCACACCGTCACCTGGCAGGCGCGCACCCAAGTCGGTCGGCCGGCCCGGCCGACGCCGCTGCTGCGCTCGCGCATCACCCACCTGACGCTCAACCCGACCTGGACCATTCCACCGACCATCCTCAAGGAAGACAAGCTGCCCGTGCTGCGCCGTGACGCAGCCGGCTACCTGGCCGCCAACCACATGCAGGTGATCGACTACGACGGCAATCCGGTGGACCCGCGTGGCGTCGACTGGGAGCGCCCCGGCCGGGTGATGGTGCGCCAGTCGGCAGGCGCCCACAGCCCGCTGGGCAAGGTGGCGATCCGCTTCCCCAACCCGTTCTCGGTGTACCTGCACGACACGCCGAGCCAGCGCCTGTTCGACAACCTGCCGCGGCTGTTCAGCTCGGGCTGCGTGCGCATCGAACGGGTTACCGAACTGGTCGATCAGCTGCTCGCTGGCGCCTCGCCCACCGAGCGCGCACGCATCACCAGGCAATGGGACAGCGGTCGCACCTTGCGCGCCGATCTGCCGCAACCGGTGCCAATCCTGATGGCCTACTGGACGGCCCAGGTCGGCGCTGACGGGCAGGTGCAATTCCGCCCGGACATCTACGGGCACGATGCGCGTCTGCTCAAGGCGCTGGAGGCGTCGAACCGGATTTAGCGAATGATCCTGTGGGAGCGGGCGGGGACGCCCAGTCCATGCCCGCGATTCTTTCGCGGGCATGGCCCGCTCCCACAAAATATGGCTCTGCCTTACGGGCCGCCGACTCACCGCCGCCCAGGCAAATGTTCGAACAAGCTCCGGCACACGCCGGTAATGTGCTGCTCCAGCAGCGCCGCGGCGCGTTCCACGTTCCCGGCCTGGCAGGCGGCGATGATCTCGCGGTGTTCCACGTCGGCGCGATCCTTGCCCTCGGACAGGCTCATCTGCAGGCGCAGGTAGCGCTCCAGCTTGTCGTGGATCGAACGGATCAGGTTGACCAGATAGGGCCGCTGCGCCGGCTCGTAAAGGCAGGCGTGCAGCGCCCAGTTGAGTGCAGCCCAGCGGCCGACGTCGTGCTCGCCGATGAACGCCGCGCAGATGCGCTCGGCTTCGGCGAAGGTCGCGTCGGTCATATTGGGGATCGCCAGGCGCAGCACCTTGTCCTCGAGCAGGATGCGCACCTCGAACATCTGCGCCAGCTCGGCCTCGGCGATACGCGTGACCATCGCCCCGCGGTTGCGCTGGAACACCACCAGGCCCTCGGCTTCCAGGCGCTTGAGCGCCTCGCGCACGGGAATCTTGCTGACGTTGAACAGCCGGGCGATCTCGTCCTGGCGGATCGGCTCGTCCTCGGCGAAACGCCCGGCGACGATGGCGTCGCGCAGGTGCCGGGTGATCACCTCCGACGTGGACGGCACGATACCCAGATTGGGCGCATTTTCAGGGGATAAGGGCAATTGGCACCTGCCGGACGAGAACCCTGGCCATCATATACGAAAGCCCTACAGCGAATTGCCCACGCCACTGAACTGCTCGGCCAGCGCGCCGATCTGCTTGCGCTGGTCGCGCACGAAGTTGAAGAACGCCTGGGCCACGGGCGACAGGTATTTGCCGCGAGGGTGCATCACGCACCAGCTGCGCAGCAGCGGCAGCTCGGCTACCGGCAGCTCGCGCAGCAGGCCCAGCTGCAGCTCGCGGCGCACCGCGTGGCGGGGGATCAGCGCCAGGCCCAGGCCGGCCAGCACGCCCTCGCGCTGGCCCTCCATGGAGCCGACTTCCTGGATCTGCGCGAAGTGCGCGCGCTTCTGGTGGCAGTACTCCTCGCAGGCGCGCCGCGTACCCGAGCCCGGCTCGCGTACCAGCAGCGGCCAGTCGCACAGGTCCTGCAATTGCAGGGTCTCGGCCTGGCTAAGTGGGTGCTCCGGGGGCGCCACGGCGATGATCGGGTTGTTGAGAAAGGGCAGAAATTCCAGGGCCATGTCCGATGGCACCTGGGACATGATCAACAGGTCGTCGCGGTTGGCGCTCAGCCGCCTGACCGCCTGGGTGTGGTTGACCACCGTGAGTTGCAGGCTGACTTCCGGGTGTTCGCGACGGAAGGCGGCGAACAGGTGGGGAACGAAGTACTTGGCGCTGGATTCGATGGCCAGGCTCAACTGCCCCTGCAGCGCGCCCTTGAGGTCGGCGAGCTGCATGTCGAGGCTCTCCAGGCGCCCGAAGATGTCCTCGCTGGCCCGCTGCAGCGCCTCGGCGGCTTCGGTCAAGTAGAGCTTCTTGCCCACGTAGTCGAACAGAGGCTGGCCGAGCAGCTCTTCGAGCTGGCGAATCTGCAGGCTCACGGCTGGTTGAGTGAGGGCCATTTCTTCGGCGGCGCGGCTGTAGGAGCGGTGATCGCACACCGAGCGAAATACCTGAAGCTGCCGAAAGGTCATGCGTAACAATGACTTGCGAATTTTATTCACCACTCGGGTGGTTTCTTGTTCGCAGAGCATAAGTTTTTACTTATGCAGAACCCAACAAATATTGATTTTGGTTAATTGTTACAGCGGCGTAGGGTTTGACCAAAGACCGGTCTGCAATCATTCGGTCATCTATCGACCCTGTGAGGGTTGCCTGTTCACGTGATCGAGGATGTTGGCTCGTGATCAAGAAAATCCTGATCGCCAACCGTGGCGAGATTGCGGTGCGCATCGTGCGGGCCTGTGCCGAAATGAACATTCGTTCGGTGGCCATCTATTCGGATGCCGATCGCCAGGCGCTGCACGTCAAACGTGCCGATGAGGCCTACGGCATCGGCGACGACCCACTGGCCGGCTACCTCAACCCGCGCAAGCTGGTGAACCTGGCCGTGGAAACCGGCTGTGATGCCTTGCACCCCGGCTATGGCTTTCTTTCCGAGAATGCCGAGCTGGCGGAAATCTGCGCCGAGCGCGGCATCAAGTTCATCGGCCCGAGCGCCGAGGTCATCCGCCGTATGGGCGACAAGACCGAAGCCCGGCGCAGCATGATCAAGGCCGGCGTGCCGGTGACGCCGGGCACCGAGGGTAATGTCGCGGATATCGCCGAGGCGCTGCGCGAAGGCGACCGCATCGGCTACCCGGTGATGCTCAAGGCCACCTCCGGCGGTGGCGGCCGCGGCATTCGCCGCTGCAACTCGCGCTCCGAGCTGGAACAGGCATTCCCGCGGGTAATCTCCGAGGCCACCAAGGCCTTCGGCAGCGCGGAAGTCTTCCTGGAAAAATGCATCGTCAACCCCAAGCACATCGAGGCGCAGATCCTCGCCGACAGCTTCGGCAACACCGTGCATCTGTACGAGCGTGACTGCTCGATCCAGCGTCGCAACCAGAAGCTCATCGAGATCGCCCCGAGCCCGCAGCTCACCCCGGAGCAGCGCGCCTACATCGGCGACTTGGCCGTGCGCGCCGCCCAGGCCGTGGGCTACGAGAACGCCGGCACCGTGGAGTTCCTGCTCGCCGAGGGCGAGGTGTACTTCATGGAGATGAATACCCGGGTGCAGGTGGAGCACACCATCACCGAGGAAATCACCGGCATCGACATCGTCCGCGAGCAGATTCGCATCGCCTCGGGCCTGGCGCTGTCGATCAAGCAGGAAGACATCCAGTACCGCGGCTTCGCCTTGCAGTTCCGCATCAACGCCGAGGACCCGCGCAACAACTTCCTGCCCTCGTTCGGCAAGATCACCCGTTACTACGCCCCCGGCGGCCCCGGTGTGCGCACCGACACGGCGATCTACACCGGCTACACCATTCCGCCGTACTACGACTCCATGTGCCTGAAGCTGATCGTCTGGGCGCTGACCTGGGAAGAAGCCCTGGCCCGCGGCTCCCGCGCGCTGGACGACATGCGCGTGCAGGGCGTGAAGACCACCGCCACCTACTACCAGCAGATTCTCGCCAACGACGAATTTCGCAGTGGGCGCTTCAACACCAGCTTCGTCGACAACCACCCCGAGCTCTTGAACTACTCGATCAAACGCAAGCCGGGCGAACTGGCCCTGGCCATCGCCGCCGCCATCGCCGCCCATGCCGGCCTGTGAGGAACGCACCATGACAAGAAAGATCACGGTTACCGACACCATCCTGCGCGACGCCCACCAGTCCCTGCTGGCCACCCGCATGCGCACCGAGGACATGCTGCCGATCTGCGACAAGCTCGACAAGGTCGGCTACTGGTCGCTGGAAGTCTGGGGCGGCGCGACCTTCGACGCCTGCGTGCGCTTCCTCAAGGAAGACCCGTGGGAGCGCCTGCGCCAACTGCGTGCGGCGCTGCCCAACACCCGGCTGCAGATGCTTCTGCGCGGGCAGAACCTGCTCGGCTACCGTCACTACAGCGACGACGTGGTGCGTGCCTTCGTCGCCAAGGCGGCGGAAAGCGGCATCGACGTATTCCGCATCTTCGACGCCATGAACGACGTGCGTAACCTGCAGGTGGCCATCGAGGCGGTAAAGGCCAGCGGCAAGCACGCCCAGGGCACCATCGCCTACACCACCAGCCCGGTGCACACCGTCGCGGCCTTCGTCGCCCAGGGCAAGGCCATGCAGGCCATGGGTATCGACTCCATCGCCATCAAGGACATGGCCGGCCTGCTCACGCCGTACGCCACGGCCGATCTGGTCAAGGCACTCAAGGCCGAGATCGACCTGCCGGTATTCATCCACAGTCACGACACCGCGGGCCTGGGCTCGATGTGCCAGCTCAAGGCGGTCGAAGCGGGCGCCGATCACATCGACACGGCCATCTCCAGCTTCGCCTGGGGCACCAGCCACCCGGGCACCGAGTCGATGGTCGCCGCACTCAAGGGCAGCGAATACGACACCGGCCTGGATCTGTCGCTGATCCAGGAAATCGGCATGTACTTCCACGCCGTGCGCAAGAAGTACCACCAGTTCGAAAGCGAATTCACCGCCGTGGACACCCGCGTGCAGGTCAACCAGGTGCCAGGCGGGATGATTTCCAACCTCGCCAACCAGCTCAAGGAGCAGGGCGCGCTGAACCGCATGAACGAAGTGCTGGCGGAGATTCCGCGAGTGCGCGAGGACCTCGGTTTCCCGCCGCTGGTCACGCCGACCTCGCAGATCGTCGGTACTCAGGCGTTCTTCAACGTACTGGCCGGCGAGCGCTACAAGACCATCACCAACGAAGTGAAGCTCTACCTGCAGGGCGGCTATGGCCAGGCGCCGGGCAAGGTCAACGAGCAACTGCGCAAGCAGGCCATCGGCAACGAAGAGGTGATCGACGTGCGCCCGGCCGACCTGCTCAAGCCGGAAATGGACAAGCTGCGCGGGCAGATCGGCGAGTTGGCCAAGAGCGAGGAAGACGTGCTGACCTTCGCCATGTTCCCGGACATCGGCCGCAAATTCCTCGAAGAGCGCGAGGCCGACACCCTGCAACCCGAAGCCCTGCTGCCGATTCCCGATGGCAGCGGCGTGGCGGCAGCCGGCGGTGCAGGCGTGCCGACCGAATTCATCATCGACGTGCACGGCGAAAGCTACCGCGTGGACATCACCGGTGTCGGCGTGAAGGGCGAGGGCAAACGCCACTTCTACCTGTCCATCGACGGCATGCCCGAGGAAGTGGTGTTCGAGGCGCTCAACGACTACGTCGCCGGCGGCACCGGCAGCAAACGCCGCAGCGCCAGCGCACCGGGCGACGTGAGCACCAGCATGCCGGGCAACATCGTCGACGTGCTGGTCAAGGAAGGCGACACCGTCAAGGCTGGCCAGGCCGTGCTGATCACCGAAGCCATGAAGATGGAAACCGAAGTGCAGGCGCCGATCGCCGGCACCGTCAAAGCCGTGCACGTGGCCAAGGGCGACCGCGTCAACCCGGGCGAAGTGCTGATCGAAGTCGAAGCCTGAGCGTCACCGATTAACCTCTGGGGGCCGCAAGGCCCCTTTTTTTCGTCTGGCGATTGGCGGTGATAGCCCGCTGGCATAACCTTTTCAGCATTCGTTCTAAGCATCCGCTCACCAGCACCGGCGGGACGGGCTAGAATAGCCGACCGTTTCAATTGGTTATTCGAAGGTCTATATGAATATCTCCATCCCTGCTGCGGCGCCGGTCAATCGTCCGGGTACACCGTTGGTGGCCGTGGCGCTGCTGCTGGCCGGCGCGCTGGCGCTCACCTTCGCGGTCAGCGGGCGTCAGGCGTTGTTGTTCATCGTCGGTGGTGCGCTGGGCCTGGTGCTCTATCACGCGGCGTTCGGCTTCACGTCGGCCTGGCGCGTGCTGCTCAACGAGCGCCGTGGCGCCGGCCTGCGTGCGCAGATGGTGATGCTGGCCATCGCCGTGCTGCTGTTCTTCCCGGCGCTGTCGGCAGGTACCTTGTTCGGTACGCCGGTCAAGGGTCTGGTGGCGCCAGCGGGCACCTCGGTGATCGTCGGCGCCTTCATTTTCGGCATCGGCATGCAGCTGGGCGGCGGTTGCGCATCCGGCACGCTGTTCACCGTGGGCGGCGGCAATGCGCGGATGCTGGTGACCCTGCTGTTCTTCATCATCGGCGGCGTGGTCGCTACCCATCACCTGGAGTGGTGGTCGGCGCTGCCGAGCCTGCCGCCGACCTCCATCGTTACCAGCCTGGGCCTGGTGCCCGCACTAGTGGTCAGCCTCGCCTTGTTCGCCGCCATCGCGGCCATCAGCGCCCGCCTGGAGCTGCGCCGGCATGGCAGCCTGGAGCGTGCGGCTTCCAGTGAGCACCAGGGCTGGCAGCGTTTCCTGCGTGGCCCCTGGCCGCTGATCTGGGGCGCGGTGCTGCTGGCGCTGCTCAATTTCGCCACCCTGGCGCTGGCTGGTCGCCCCTGGGGCATCACCTCGGCGTTCGCGCTGTGGGGCGCCAAGGTGCTGCAGGGGACCGGTGTCGACGTTTCCGCCTGGGCGTTCTGGCAGCAGCCGGCCAATGCCCAGGCGCTGGCTGCGCCGCTGTGGGAAGACATCACCACGGTGATGGACATCGGCATCGTCATCGGCGCGCTGCTGGCCGCTGGCCTGGCCGGGCGCTTCGCGCCGAACTTGAACATCCCGCTGCGCTCGCTGGTGGCGGCGGTGATCGGCGGCCTGCTGCTCGGCTACGGCTCGCGCCTGGCTTACGGTTGCAACATCGGCGCCTACTTCAGCGGCATCGCGTCCGGCAGCCTGCACGGCTGGCTCTGGCTGGTCGCGGCGTTCGTCGGTAACGGCGTGGGCGTGCGCCTGCGGCCGTTCTTCTTCCCGGGCGAGCGCCGCGAGGCGAAGCTGACCGGATGCTGACAGCTCGCCCTGCAAAGCCGGCTGCGCTGCTTCTTGGCGCGCTGCTGGTCTTTGCCTTGGGCGGTTGCCAGTCGCCGCAAGAGCGGCTTGGCGAGCTGGCCGGTCAGCACCATCGCTTGCAAACGCTCGACAGCAAACCCTTTCCGTTGCTGCTCGGTGCACCGGCCCAGGTGCCGGCGGCGGCGCGTATGCGCGTTTATCTGGAAGGCGATGGCCAGGCCTGGGCGACGCCGTCGCAGCCCAGCCTCGACCCCTCGCCGCGCGATCTGCTGGTGGCGCGCCTGGCATTCAGCGATCCGACGCCCAGCCTGTACCTGGCGCGGCCCTGCCAGTTCGTCACCGCGCCTGGGTGCACCACGAGCCTGTGGACAAGTCGGCGTTTCGGCAGTGACGTGCTGGGCAGCCTCGACGGGGCGCTCGATCTGATCAAGGCTCGCTACGGCAACCAGACGTTCGAGCTGGTCGGCTATTCCGGCGGCGCGGCGCTGGCGCTATTGCTGGCCGCGCGACGCGATGATGTCGTCAGCGTGCAGACCCTCGCCGGCAATCTCAGTCCGCGCTACTGGGTTCGGTTGCTGCAGCTGAGCCCCCTCGAAGGCTCGCTGGAACCGCTGGATTACCGCGAGCGGCTGCGCGCCGTTACCCAGCGGCACCTGGCCGGCGATGCGGATAGCGTGGTGCCGGCTGGCGTGCTGCATCACTACCTGGATGGCCTCGGTGAAGCGCGCTGCGTGCAAACCGTCAGCCTGACGCAGGTCTCCCACCACACGGGCTGGGAACAGGCCTGGGCGACCTGGCGTTCACAGCCGATACCGTGCAACGACTGATTGTCCGGTAGCAGGCGCCGGGGCGCGCCGATTACCTGTGCGAATCCCGCCGCGCAGCTGAATTGCCTGTTTTTTCCAGCCCTTTCGCGGCCAAGTTGTTATAGCCTTGCCGACCTGGCAACAATCGCCCGCATCGCAATCGATTGATTCGCCTAAACATTTTGTTACGCCCTTGGGCCTGTGACAGACCATCCGATGTTGCACGGACGCATGTGCGTTCACTCGCTCGGCACCGCGGCTCTACCAGCCAGCGGTGCCTTCCTGCTGGCCACGAGCCGCACTGGACAGAACAACAAGGACACCCGCCATGGATCAATTTCTCGCTGTGCTCACGGCCATCAGCAGCTTCATCTGGGGGCCGTTTCTGCTCATCCCCCTGCTGTTGCTCACCGGCCTGTACCTGACCGTCCGCCTGCGTGGCATCCAGTTCCGCGTACTCGGCCACGCCTTCTGGCTGGCCTTCGTCAAACGCTCGGAAAAGGGCGACGTACCCGGTGACGTTTCCCACTACCAGGCCCTGGCCACCGCACTGGCGGCGACCATTGGCGTTGGCAACATCGCCGGGGTGGCCACGGCCATCGGCATCGGCGGCCCCGGTGCGTTGTTCTGGATGTGGATGACCGGCCTGGTGGGTATGGCCACCAAGTACTCAGAAGCCTTGCTGGGCGTGAAGTACCGGGTTACCGATGCCAAGGGCGAGCAAAGTGGCGGGCCGATGTATTACCTGACCCGAGGCGTGGGCGGCACCCTGGGCAAGACCTTGGGCATCGCCTTCGCGATCTTCGGTGCGGTGGCTTCGTTCGGCATCGGCAACATGGTGCAGGCCAATACCGCCGCCCACCAATTGCACGACACCTGGGGCATTTCGCCGACGCTCAGCGGCCTGGTGCTGGCCATCGGTACCGCGGTGGTGATCATCGGCGGCATCAAGAGCATCGGCCGTTTCGCCGCCGGCGTGGTGCCGGTGATGATCGTGCTGTACATCATCAGCAACGTCGCCGTACTGGTGGTGTTCGCCGATCGCCTGCCGGATGCCATCGCTCTGGTCTTCACCGATGCCTTCAGCGGTAGCGCGGCAGCCGGTGGTTTCCTTGGCTCGAGCATCATCCTGGCGGTGCAGATGGGCGTGGCCCGCGGCATCTTCTCCAACGAGTCGGGCCTGGGTACCGGCGCGATCGCGGCGGCTGCGGCGAAGACCGACAAGCCGGTGCGCCAGGCCATGGTGTCGATGACCCAGACCTTTCTCGACACTCTGGTGATGGTCACCTTCACCGCGCTGGCGATCATCGTCACCGGCGCCTGGACCCAGGAAGGCCTCAAAGGCGCACCGATGACCGCCTGGGCGCTGGAGCAGGGCCTGGGCGGCGGCTGGGGCATCTACACGGTGACCATCGGCGTGCTGGTCTACGCCTATACCACCATTCTCGGCTGGTCGTACTACGGCGAGCGCTGCATGGAGCGCCTGATGGGCCGCGTGGCGGTAATGCCGTACCGGCTGATCTTCTCGGCGGTAGTGTTCGTCGGCGCGGTGACCTCGCTGGAGGTGGTATGGACCTTCTCCGACATCGCCAACGGCCTGATGGCGCTGCCCAACCTGATCGGCCTGTTGCTGCTCTCCGGCGTGGTGGTCAAGGAAACCCGCGACTACATGAGCCGCAAGAACTGGAAGACCGAGGACTGATTCGCGGCGCCATGGGCGCGAATCGCGGGCATGGATCAGACGTTCCCGCCCGCCAACGAAAACGCCCCGCACTAGCGGGGCGTTTTCGTTCTGTGGCTCGGGGTTACAAGCCGCAGACGCTGCCGTCGCTGCGCGGGTCGGCGGCGCCTTCCAACACACCGTCGGGGCGGCGCAGCACGGCGCCGGCATGGCCCATGGTGTCGCTGAAGGCTTCGTCCAGCACCTCGACGACATGCCCCGCCTGGCGCAACCGCTCGACCAGCTCGGCCGGGAAGCGGCTCTCCAGCTTCAGCGTGGTGCTGACATCACCCCAGGTGCGGCCCAGCAGCCAGCGTGGCGCACTGACCGCCGCCTGCAGGTCGCTGCCCAGACGGTAGCGGCTGAAGATCGCCGCCTGGGTCTGCGGCTGGCCCTCGCCGCCCATGGTGCCGTAGCTCAGGGTGCGGCCATCGTCGAACAGCGCCAGGGCCGGGTTGAGCGTGTGGAACGGCTTGCGCCCCGGCTCCAGGGCCTGCAGCGCGGTCGGGTCGAGCGAGAAACTGATGCCGCGGTTCTGCCAGGCGACCCCAGTGGACGGCAGCACCACGCCGGAGCCGAACTCCCAGTACACGCTCTGGATGAAACTCACCGCGCGGCCTTCGGCATCGATGCAACCCATCCAGATGGTGTCGCCCGGCTGCGCCGGTTGTGGCCAGGCCAGTGCCTGTCGTGGATCGACCCTGTCGGCCAGACGCTGCAGGTTGGCGTCGGCCAGCAGGCTCTGCGGATCTTCCGGCACACGGTGCGGGTCGGTCACCACGCGGTCGCGAATCAGAAACGCCTGCTTGGTCGATTCGACCAGCCCGTGCACATGGGCGAAGCTTTCGGCCTGTTCGATGCCGAGCTTTTCGAAGATGCCAAGGATCAGCAGCGAAGCCAGGCCCTGGGTCGGCGGTGGCATGTTGTACAGGGTGGCATCGCCCAGCCGCACGCTCAGCGGTTCGACGACGCGGGCCCGGTAGCCCTGCAGGTCGGCCAAGCGCAATGGGCTGCCCAGGCGCTTGAGGTCGGCGGCCATGCGCTCGGCCAGCTCGCCCCGGTAGAAGTCGTCCAGGCCGGCGTCGGCGAGGCGCTGCAGGGTGTCGGCCAGGGCCGGCTGGCGCAGCAGCTCGCCTTCGCGCGGTGGCTGACCGTCGAGTAGGTAAACCTCGGCAAAGCCCGGCACGTCATGCAGTTCGGCCAGCTTGGCGCGGGTCAGCTGCGCCTGGCTACGGCTGACCACGATGCCGCGCCGGGCATGGCCGATGGCGTCGGCGAGCAGCTCGGGCAGCGCCCGTTGCGGCTGCCAATGGGCGGTACGTGCCAGGGCCTCGGCCCAGCCGCCGACGGTGCCGGCCACGGTCAGTGCGGCCAGCGGGCCGCGACTGGGAATCTGCGTGTGGCCGGCGTAGAAATCGCGATCGGCCAGGGCCGCGCTGCTGCCGCAGGCATCGATGGCGATGGGCTGCTTGCCTGGTTCGTGGATCAGCCAGAAACCGTCGCCACCGATGGCATTCATGTGCGGATAGACCACCGCGATGGTGGCCGCCGCAGCGACCATCGCTTCCACGGCGCTGCCGCCTGCCTCGAGCACATCGCGCCCGGCCTGGGCGGCGAGATGGTGGGGCGCAACGAACAGGCCGCCGGTGGCGTAGGTGCTCTTGAGCATGAGTGAGGACTCCTTGTTGTAGTGGGGCTGCCGCGATCATAGCCTCCGCAGCCCCTGGAAGATCTACTACCAACCGATAGCGGCAGGCAGCCAGGTAGCCAGTTGCGGGAAACAGAACACCACGGCCACGGCGAGCATCTGCAGGAACACGTAAGGCAGGGCGCCGATGTAGATGTCTTTCGTGCTGATCCCCGGTGGCGCCACGCCTTTGAGAAAGAACAATGCCCAACCAAAGGGCGGCGTAAGGAACGACATCTGCAGGTTCAGCGCTACCAGGATGCCCAGCCACACCAGGTCGGTGTCGTAGGCGATGAACACCGGCAGGAACATTGGCAGGGCGATATAGGAAATCTCGATCCATTCCAGAAAGAAACCGAGCACGAACAGCACTGCCATCAGGAACAGGATCGCCCCCAGTTCGCCGCCGGGCAGCAGGGTGAACAGCTCGTGCACCAGCGCCTCGCCACCCAGGCCGCGAAAGGCCAGGGAGAACGGCTGCGAGCAGAGCAGGATCAGGAAGATCATCGCGCTGATGGTCAGCGTGCCGTGCAGGGTCGCCTTCAGGGTTTTCCAGTCCAGGCGCCGGGCGCAGGCGGCGATCAGCAAGGCGCCGAGGGCACCCATCGACGCCGCTTCGGTCGGTGCGGCGACGCCGCCGATGATCGAGCCGAGCACTGCCATCACCAGCAGCAGCGGTGGTAGTACGCTGCGCGCCATGTCCTTGAGCAGTTGCGCGCGGCTGGTCAGGGCACGCTCTTCAGCCGGAATCGCTGGCACCCAGTCCGGGCGCAGCCAGCCGAGTAGCAGCATGTAGGCGACATAGATCAGCGCCAGCACCAGGCTGGGAATGAAGGCGGCGGCGAAGATCGAGCCCACCGACTGGCCGAGGATGTCGGCCAGCAGGATCAGCACGAGGCTCGGCGGGATGATCTGCCCCAGGGTGCCGGACGCGCAGATGGTGCCGCAGGCCACGGTCTTGTTGTAGCCACGGCGCAGCAGCGTCGGCAGGGTCAGCAAACCGATGGTCACCACCGTGGCACCGACGATGCCGGTGGAGGCGCCGAGCAGCACGCCGACCAGAATGATCGCCAGGCCCATGCCGCCGTTCAGGCCGCCCATGGCGCGACCGATGGTGTCGAGCATGTCCTCGGCGACCCGGGATTTCTCGAGCATCACGCCCATGAAGGTGAACAGCGGAATCGCCAGCAGCGTGTAGTTGCTGACCACCCCGAACATGCGCGCGGGCAGCAGGGCGAAGAGCATCGGGCCGAAGCCGACCATGCCGGCGACGAAGCCCGAAACCGCCAGGGAAATGGCCACCGGCACACCCACCATCATCATGGCGAAGAAGCCGATGACCATTACGATGGCCAGCCATTCGTTGGGGGTCATGGGCGTGCCTCCTGCAGTCGCGTCGGCAGCAGCAGGGTGCACAGCGCCCGCAGGCTGTCGGCCAGGCCCTGAAGGCCGAACAGAGCGAAGCCCAGAGGCAGGAATGCCTTGATCAGGAATCGGTACGGCAGCCCGCCGGGATCGGGCGAGCCTTCACCCATGTTGTAGGACTGCAGGGTGTATTTGTACGCCAGGTGGGCGATATAGAAACCGATGGCCGCGGTGGCGATGCCGCTGAACAGATCGACCGCTGCCCTGGTCTTCACGGCGAACTTCTCGTAGAGAAAATCCACCCGCACGTCCTGGCGATGCTTGAGGGTATAGGCGATGCCGAGCAGGGCGATGGGCGAAATCAGGTACCACTCAAGCTCCTGCAGCGCGACGGGGCTGAAGTCGAACAGGTAGCGCATCAATACGTCGAACGACACCAGCAAGACCAGCAACAGCACGCAACCGCGGGCCAGTGCCCCGAGGGCTTCCACCAGCGCCTCGATGCGGCCAACGATGGCCATCATGATTCGCCCATCCCGATTTCCATGAACGCCTTCTCGCCGACGGACGCCCAGGACACGTATTGCTTGCGGAAGGCGAAGAAGTGCTCGTAGATTTTCTTCGTCGCCGGATCGCTCGTCGCCATGCTCGATAGGGTGTCGCGGGTGACTTCGTGCAGGCGCTTGATGATGTCGTCCGGCAGCGGCCGGGCGATCACGCCCTGGTTGTTCACCAGGTCCTGCATGGCCTCGGCGTTGACCGCATCGCACCACGACCAGCTGTCGACGTTGCAGGCCTGGGCGCAGAACCGCACGATGGCCTGCAGGTCGGCCGGCAGGCTGTCCCAGGCCTGCTGGTTGATGATCAGCTCGGTGACGTTGGTCGGCTCGTGCCAGCCAGTGGTGTAGTAATTCTTGGCCGCCTTGTGCAGGCCCATGCGGCGATCCTGATAGGGGCCTACGAACTCGGCGGCGTCGATCACGCCACGCTCCAGCGCCGGGAAGATTTCGCCACCCGGCAGCAGGCGCACGGCCACGCCCAGCTCGCTGTAGACCTTGCCGGCTAACCCTGCGATGCGCATCTTCAAGCCCTTGAGGCTGTCGACGTTTTCCAGGGGCTGGCGGAACCAGCCGGTCATCTGCGTGCCGGTGTTGCCCATGGGCATCGGTACCAGGCCGTGGGGCGCGTAGAGTTCTTCCCAGAGTTTCAGGCCGCCGCCGTTGTACAGCCAGGCATTCATGCCCTGGGTGTTCATGCCGAACGGCACGGCGGTGAAGAACTGTGCGGCAGGAGTCTTGCCAGCCCAGAAGAAGGCGTTGGCGGCGTTCATTTCCACCATGCCGCTGGCTACCGCATCGAAGCCCTCCAGCGCCGGGATCAGCTCGCCGGCCGCGAAGTGCTGAATCTTCAGGCGCCCACCGGACATTTCCTCGACGCGCTTGCAGAAGTCGGTCGGGCTGCCCGGGCCCTGCACGTAGAAGGGTGAGCCCGGTGCATAGGCGTTGGTCATCTTCCAGCTGAAGGTCTTGCTGCTGACGGCAGCGCTGGCCACGCCGCTGGCGCCCATTGCCAGGCCGGCGCCGGCTGCGAGGGCGCCGGCGCCGATGAAATTGCGTCGATTGAGGCTCATGGGATTCTCCTTTCGCGGTGGCCATTGCGGCAGACGTTTGCCTACCGGATGTAAAGTCGTTACCGAGAGCCTTCAGCAACAGCCATGCCAGGAGAAAATTATTTTAAGCCTATGATTTTAAATGGGTTTTATGATTTTCTTGGTTCGCCCTCCAAATGCCAGGCGCACACAAAACAAGCGTGGCGCAGGGGCGTGAGGTGACGAAACGATAACCGCAGCAGGGACTACTGAACATTTGTCAGGTCACGCCTGCTGTCCGGGTACGTTCCGTCAAGCAGGGCCTTGGTGAGCGTGCGAATGTCATTTGTGCACCAAAACGCATCGGCGGCACGCTTTTGACGCAGTGCGCAGTGAGGTTACAGGCGTGCGCCGCCACGCCGATGCTTGACCCGGGTCATCAGCGCCTTGCAGTCCACCGTGAGGATCTCCGGGTGGTTGAAGATGTGCTGCCGCACGAAAGCGTCGAAGGTCTCGTAGCTGTCGGTCAGGGTGTGAATGTGCAGGCTTTTCAGGTCGCTCATGATGTACAGGCTGACTACTTCGCGGGTGGCCGAAAGCCGTTCGGCGACCGCCTCGATGGCGTGAGGGGCCACGGTGAGGTCGACGAAGGTGGAGATGCCCTTGCCGAGCTTTTCTGGGTTGACCACTGCGGTGAATTTCTCGATCACGCCGCTCTCTACCAGCGCCTGCACCCGGGTGCGGGCGTGGGCGCGGGAGATGTTCAGCTGGCGGGCGATATCGGCGAACGAGGTGCGTGAATCCTTGATCAGGATGTTCAGCAGGGCGTTGTCGAGTTTGTTCATGGCGCACTCTGTCGGTGGTTGAGGCCGACAGAGATGCGGATTATGTGCCAGCCGGTGTCAGAACAGCTTGCGGTACTGCTCGAACCCCGAGCGTTCGCCGATGCGCTCGTACAGCAGTTTGGCCTTGGCGTTGGTTTCGTGAGTCAGCCAGTGCACCCGTGAGCAGCCGGCCTGGGCCGCCTCGGCGTAGACGTGTTCGATCAGTTGGCGGCCGATGCCGTTGCCGCGCACGTCCTTGCCGATGAACAGGTCCTGCAGGTAGCAGTAGTCGCCAGTGGTCCAGCAGGAGCGGTGGTAGATCCAGTGCACCAGGCCGATGGCTTCGCCGTCGCGCCAGGCCAGGGCGGCGAACATCGGTTCGCTCGGGTCGAGAAAGCGCTGCCAGGTCAGGTCGCTGGTCGCCGCATCAATCTCGGTCATGTAGAAGCGCTGGTAGCCCTGCCACAGCGGCAGCCAGGCGGCGTGGTCGGCGGCGCTGACGGCGCGGATTTCCACGGGAATGCGAACGGTCATCGGCAGGTCTCCTGAAAGTCGGTCGACCGCCATCCTGCGATGTCAAGGCCGGCATCGCAAGCATCCGTGCAGGTCAGGCGGCTCAACGCCCGTTCAGGTAGGCCTTGCCATAGTGCCGCTCCAGGCGCGCCTGGATCAGTTCCAGACCGATCGACAGCAGCCAGTAGATCACCGCCGCGGTGGTCAGCATCTCGATGTAGCGGTACGACGAACGGCCGTAGGACTGGGCCAGGAACATCACTTCCCAGACGCCCATCACCGAGATCAGCGACGAGTCCTTGAGCATCGAGATGAACTGGCTGGTGGTCGGCGGGATGATGGTGCGCATCGCCTGGGGCAGGGTCACCCGCCAGAAGATCACCACCGGCTTGAGGCCCAGCGCCAGGGAGGCTTCGCGCTGGCCAGCCGGCACGCCGAGCAGGCCGGCGCGGAAGATCTCGCTCAGGTAGGCACCGTAGTTCAGCGACAGGGCGATGATCCCGGCGGTGATCGCGCCCGGCACCAGGCCCAGCTGCGGCAGGCCCAGGTAGATCAGCAGGATCTGGATCAGCAGCGGCGTGCCGCGGAAGAACGAGGCGTAGAACGTGGCGATGCCGAACGCCACGGCGCTCTTCGACAGGCGCGCCAGGGCGGTGACGAAGCCCAACGCCAGGGACGCCCAGATCGAGCAGAAGCACAGGAACAGGGTCAGCGCCGCGCCCTGCAAAAAGCCGTTGGGCGCCAGGCTGGTGCCGAGCAGGTTGGGCAGCTTGTCGAGGATGATCGAGAACTTCAGGTCGAAGCTCAGGAAGAACGCCACGCACAGGGCGAACATGATCGCCCAGGTGAGGTACAGGCGGGTACGAAAACCGAACAGGCGCTGCAGCAACGACTCGCCCGCCTGGGGCGGCGGGCGAGGGGTTTCAGGTGGAGGCGTCATTGGCTGATATCGGAACCGATCCACTTCTTGGAGATGGCCGCCAGGGTACCGTCCTGGCGCAGCTCTGCGAAGACACGCTCGACCTTGGCGCGCCACTCGGCGTCGTCCTTCTCGATGGCCACGGCATTGGGTTCGGCGTACAAGGCATCGCCGGCCAGCTTGAAGCGCTTGTCCTGATCGATGCGCGGCTGGGCGGTCACCAGGTTGGTGAGGATGGCGTCCAGGCGTACGCCGGCGCCCAGGGCCAGGTCATGGAACGCCACGGTGTCGTTGTCGTAGGGCGCGACCTGCACGGCGTCGAAGGGGTAGGTCAGTGGCTTGTCTTCGGCGCCTTCGATGATCAGGTCCTTGTTCAGGTAGCCCTCGTAGGAGGAGGCGCTGGTGACGCCGACCTTGAGGCCGGACAGGTCCTTGGCAGAGTGGATGCGCTCGTCGCTGGCGTTGACCACGATCACTGCCGGCGATGCGTAATAGGTCACCGGGAAGTCGAACACCTGGGCGCGTGCCTGGCTGGGCGTCATCGAGCAGATGCAGATGTCGTAGCGGCCGCTCCAGCGGCCGGCGGCGATCACGTCCCAGGACGGTGTTTCCAGGCGCAGCTTGACGCCCAGCTTGTCGGCCACGGACTTGGCGACATCGACGTCGAAGCCATCGAGCTGGTTCTGATCATTGAGAAAGGAGAACGGCGGGTAGTTTTCCATCAGCACGTTGACCAGCTCACCATTCTTCTCGATGCGGTCGAGGGTGGGGCCGGCCAGGGCCAGGTTGCAGACGGACGCGAGGGTCAGGCCGAAGACGGCGAACAGAGTGGTTTTCACGGAAATCCTTGAGCGCGAAAAAGGTTGTGAGCGGCAATTCCGGCGTATTAAATAGTTATAAACAGGTGCATCCAAATGAATTGAATGCATATCGATATGACTGGAGCTTATATGAGCGAGCGATCTCTGATTCTGCTGGATGGCGGCATGGGCCGGGAGCTGCAGCGCCGCGGTGCGCCGTTTCGTCAGCCGGAGTGGTCGGCCCTGGCCTTGACCGAAGCGCCGGAACAGGTGGAGGCGGTGCACGCCGCCTACATCGCCAGCGGCAGCCAGGTCATCACCAGCAACAGTTACGCCGTGGTGCCCTTTCATATCGGTGAACAGCGCTTCGCCGCCGAAGGCCGCGTCCTGGCCGAGCGTGCCGGCCAGCTGGCCCGCAGCGCGGCGGACAAGGCCGGCAATGGCGTACGCGTCGCCGGCTCGCTGCCGCCGCTGTTCGGCTCGTATCGCCCGGACCTGTTCCAGCCCGAGCGCGTCACCGAGGTGCTGACGCCGCTGCTCGACGGCCTCGCCCCTTACGTCGACCTGTGGCTGGCGGAAACCCAGAGCGCCATTGCCGAAGCGCGCGCCATTCATGCCCACCTGCCAGAGGATGGCAAGCCGTTCTGGCTGTCGTTCACTCTGCGTGATGAAGACGTGGATGAGGTGCCGCGCCTGCGTTCCGGCGAACCCGTGGCCGATGCGGCGCGGGCGGCGGCGGAGCTGGGTGTCGAGGTGCTGCTGTTCAATTGCAGCCAGCCCGAGGTGATCGGTGACGCCATCGATGCGGCGCGCGAAGTCTTCACCAGCCTCGGTGCGAACGTTGCCATCGGCGCCTACGCCAATGCCTTTCCACCGCAACCCGAAGAAGCCACCGCCAACGATGGCCTCGACCCGCTGCGCGAAGACCTCGACCCGCCGGGCTACCTGCGCTGGGTCGCCGACTGGCGCGCCCGCGGCGCGAGCCATCTGGGCGGTTGCTGCGGCATCGGCCCGGAGCACATCGCGGTATTGGCGCAGCGCCTCTGAACGTCGCTGTGCTTTGCGGGTCAGTCTTGGCGTCTATGGCTGATTGAGCCCGGCAGCCGCCGGGCCGGATTGCGAGCGTGTCCATGCAAGCGTTGTTGAATGAAATCCTCGACCAGGTTCGCCCACTGATCGCCCAGGGCAAGGTCGCCACCTACATTCCCGCCCTGGCCGATGTGGCGGTGGATCAGCTGGGTATCGCCGTCTACGGCAACGATGGCGAGCTGTTCACGGCCGGCGATGCGCACACGCCGTTCTCGATCCAGAGCATCTCCAAGGTGTTCAGCCTGGTACAGGCCATCCAGCATTCCGGCGAGAGTATCTGGGAGCGCCTGGGCCACGAGCCGTCGGGCCAGCCGTTCAATTCCCTGCTGCAGCTGGAGCTGGAAAACGGCCGGCCGCGCAACCCCTTCATCAACGCTGGCGCCCTGGTGATCAGCGACATCAACCAGTCGCGCTTCGCGGCGCCGGCGTTGTCGATGCGCGATTTCGTGCGGCGCCTGTCGGGCAATCCCCATGTGGTGATCGACCGGCATATCGCCGAATCCGAATACCAGCACCGCGCGCGCAACGCGGCGATGGCCTACCTGATGCAGTCCTTCGGCAATTTCCACAACGACGTCGAGATGGTGCTGCGCAATTACTTCAGCTACTGCGCCCTGAGCATGAGCTGCGTGGACCTGGTCAAGGCGTTCTGCTTCCTGGCCCGCGACGGGTTCTGCAAGCACAGCGGCGAGCAGGTTCTCAGCGCCCGGCAGACTCAGCAGGTCAATTCGATCATGGCCACCAGCGGGCTGTACGACGAAGCCGGCAACTTCGCCTACCGCGTCGGCCTGCCGGGCAAGAGCGGCGTGGGCGGCGGCATCGTCGCCATCGTGCCCGGGCAGTACACCATCTGCGTATGGTCGCCGGGGCTCAATAAGGCGGGCAATTCCCTGGCGGGCATGGCCGCGCTGGAAGTGCTCAGCGAGCGGATCGGCTGGTCGGTGTTCTGAGGAAGCGGGATCGAGGCGCACTTCGATCCCGGCAAGCGTGGGCTGCCTGAGCGGCAGCCGCGCGGTTTACTGGGCGTCGCGGTACGCTTTGCGCAGCATCTTCAGGTCCTGGTCGCTGCAGGTGCCGGCCACCGGGGCGGTCAGGTCATAGCAGGGGTGACGGAAACCCATCGGCCAGTAAATGATGCTGTACGGCGGCCAGAAGATCGACACGACGCGAAAACGCGTGCTCAGTTTGCCTTCGGCGATTGGCTGGCCGGTGGTGCTGCTGGTCAGGCGATAGGGTACGCCGCCGGTACGGTTCCAGAAGAACGGGCGAATCTTGACCAGGCCCTGGGGGTGCTGTTCGGCGCGCTGGTTGATGGCAACGGTGCTGTTTTCCGGCAGCTTGAAGAAGGCTTTGGTCGAGCAGCCGGTGATGGCCAGGGCGAGCAGAAGCAGTACGCTGGAGCGAAACAAAGGCATGGAACGTCCTTGTGGATGAAGTGAAAAGAAGCTGGCTTACCGTCAGCGGGGCGCGACTATACCGATTGGTCACGCCCTAATCCATGCCTTACTCCACACGCTCGCCACACAGGTCGAGGCTGAACAGCCGCTCCACTTCATCCTGCGCCAGGCCGGCACCGAGCAGTGCGAACAGCTTGCCCAGCGCCGCCTCGCGGGTCATGCCGCCCGCCGAAATCAGGCCCACCGAAGCCAGCTGGCTGCCAGCCGCGTAGACGCCGAACTGCACATGGCCGCGCGCGCATTGGCTGATCGCCGCCAGCACCACGCCGCGGCCGTGGGCTTCACGCAGTACGTCGAGCAGTTCGGCATTGTCCGACGGGCCCGTGCCGCTGCCGTAGCACTCCAGCAGCAAACCCTGCACGCCGCTATCCAGCAAGGCGCGCAGGTGGCTGGCACGCAGGCCCGGCACCAGCGGCAGGGCGATCAGGTTGACCGCCTGACGGCTCTGGCGGAAGTCGATGTGCGCCGGCAAGTCGGCCAGGCGTTCGCCCTGGCGCAGGCGCGGCACCACCTGGAACGCATCGAAGGCGTCGCTGCTCAGTTTGCTGACCCGGGCGCCATGCATCAATGCACCGTTGAAGTACAGGTGCACGCCAGGCGCTACATCGTCGTGCAACGCCTGCATGGCGCCGAACAGATTGGGCCAGGCATCGCTGTTCTCGGCACCGGCCGGCAGCATCGAGCCGGTCAGTACCACTGGTACCGGCAGGCCCAGCAGCAGGAAGCTCAGGGCCGCAGCGCTGTAGGCCAGGGTGTCGGTGCCGTGCAGCACCAGCACGCCGTCGCAGCCGTCCTGCTCGACGCCCTGGCGGATCGCCGCGACCATCGCCAGCCAGTTGGCCTGGGTCATGTTGGCGCTGTCGATCAGCGGCAGCAGCTCGCGAAATACCCACGTCGGCACCTGTTCGCGCTGCTCGATTTGCTGCGCGCGCAGGCGTGCCTCGAAGCCGGAGGCGGGGGCCAGGCCGCTGGCGCTGGCCTGCATGCCAATGGTGCCGCCGGTATACAGCACGAGGAGTTTTTGTACGGCAGGCATGCCTTTTTCCTTATTGAAAGAATGGGTATGGAAAGGGGCAGGATACATCCGATCGCCACTCGAGAAAGACCTGGGAGGCAATCTCCAGGCCAAGCCGATCCCGGCTCGCTCGTCGTCGAGAGAGGGCATCGGCAGGAAAGGGAAAGCCGCCTGAGGGCGGCAGGATCGGATGGCGCGCGGCGCGCCATCCGATCAGGCAGTGCGACTCAGCGCTGAGTCGACAGCAGTTCCGGTGCGCTCTGCGGTTGAGCGTCAGCGACTGGCTTGGCGGCCGGCCAGGAGGCGCGATCCAGGTCCAGGTCAGCGAACTTGGAACCGTCGAACACCGGCTGGTCGATACCGGCCTTGCGCTGCTGGTCGTAGTCCTTCATGACGCGCAGGCCCACTTTGATCAGCATGGCCAGGGCGGTCAGGTTGACGAACGCCAGGCAGGTCATGGTGATGTCGGCGAAGGCGAACACGGTGCCCAGGTTCTGCATCGAACCCCAGCAGATCAGCGCCAGCACCAGGCCACGGTAGCCAAGCAGGGCAACCTTGCTGCGACCGACCAGGAACTGCAGGGCGTTCTCGCCGAGGTAGTAGTTGTAGAGGATGCAGGTGAACACGAACAGGCTCAGCGCGACGCTGATGAAGGTGCGGCCCCAGTCACCGACCACTGCAGCCAGGGAGTTCTGGGTCAGGACGATGCCGTCACCTTCGAAGCCCGGGGTGTAGAAGCCCGACAGCAGGATCAGCAGCGCGGTACAGGTGCAGATCACGAAGGTGTCGAGGAACACGCTGAACGCCTGAACCACGCCTTGCGCAGCCGGGTGCTTGACCGAGGCCACGGCAGCCACGTTCGGGGCGCTGCCCAGACCGGCTTCGTTGGCGAACACGCCGCGCTTCACACCCATGACGATGGCGCTGCCCAGCAGGCCGGCGAAGGCCGGCTCGAGGCCGAAGGCGCTCTTGACGATGACGGCCAGCATGGCCGGTACGTGCTCGATCTGGATGGCGATGACGTAGAGGGTCACGGCGATGTAGATCAGGGTCTTGATCGGAACCAGCAGGTCCGAGACCGAGGCGATGCGCTTGATGCCGCCGATGAACACCAGGCCCAGCAGCACGGCCAGGGCGATGCCGCTGTACTGAACCGGGATGTCGAAGGCGTTCTGCAGCGAGTGGGTCACGGTGTACGACTGCAGGCCGTTGAAGGCGAACCCGTAAGTGACCAGCAGCAGTACCGCGAAGGTCATCGCCATCCAGCGCAGCTGCAGACCGTGCTGAATGTAGTAGGCCGGGCCGCCACGGTACAGGCCGTCGCCGTCGCTGCGCTTGTAGACCTGAGCCAGGGTACATTCGAAAAAGCTGCTGGACATGCCGACCAGTGCGGTTACCCACATCCAGAACACGGCGCCCGGGCCGCCGAGGGTCACGGCGATGCCGACACCGGCGATGTTACCCGCGCCGACGCGGCCGGCGAGGCTGAGCATCAGGGCCTGGAACGAGCTGAGCTGGCCGCCGCTACTGCGCAGCGATTCCTTGAATACGCTGAACATGTGGACGAAATGGCGGAACTGGACGAAACGCGAACGCAGGGTGAAATAGCTACCCAGGCCCACGATAAGCACGATCAACACTTTCCCGGAAAGGAAGTCGTTCAATACTTCGAGCATGATGAGAATCCTCGATTCTTATTGTGATTGTTCGCAGGCGAACGCTGACGCGAGATGCGGTGGCTGATTTTTGAGCAAGGTGGCCCCGGGAACAATTTCGCGGGTCGATCCTAGGTGACGCGACCTGATGCTATAATCACGTCACTCGCATCATCTGAGCCCACCATGTCCAGTCACCTCGGTGAGAATCTGCGGCTGCTGTGCAGCCACTACCGATCCATTGCGGAGGTGTGCCGCAAGGTCGGCATCAACCGCGCCCAGTTCAACAAGTACCTTTGTGGAGAGAGCCAGCCGACGGCCTATAACCTCAAGCGAATTGGGGATTTCTTCGGCGTCGAGGGGTATGAACTGGGTTTGCCCGGTGAGCAGTTCGCACGCCTGATCGGCGCCCGTGGCACGCAGATCGGCGCACCGGCTGAGCGAGATCCGTTACACGCATTGTTACAGCCGCTGCGTGAAAGCTCCGGTGACTTGTCGCGTTACTGCGGTTACTACTTCGAATACGCCAACTGCATGTCGGTGCCAGGCACCATCCTGCTGTCGCTGGTGCACATGCGCGAGGAGGGTGGCAACTTCCTGTTCGAGCGTCAGGAGCGTCAGGTGACGTCCACTGGCGGGCTGGCCGAGGACTCGGCGCGCTGCCGCTACCTGGGCGCCGCCTTCCAATTGCAGGACCGGTTGTTTCTCATCGATTACGAGTCGCTGACCGTCAACGAGATGAGCCAGACCATCCTGATCCCCAGCTTCAAGAGCCGCGTCACCCGCCTCAATGGTTTGAAGACCGGCGTGTCCAGCGGCGACCGTCGTACGCCGGCGTGCACCCGCGTGGTGTGGGAATTCCTGGGTACCGAGATCAATCGCATCAGCACCTACCGCCAGGTGATGCTCTACCAGCCGGACGATCCGCGCATCGACGAAGACATTCGCCAGCGCCTGGCCCAGGCGCCGGTGCGCGATGGGTTGTTCGAGGTGGAGTGAAGGGTATGGCGAAGTGTCGAGCGGCTGCTTCGAGGGGCGTTAGCAGCCGTTCGCCGATCCACTGTGGGAGCGCGCCATGCGCGCGAAAAATCGCGGGCATGGACTGGGCGTCCCCGCCCGCTCCCACAGTACGTAGCCGATGACCTTTGCCTTATCTGTAAAGACGTGCACGGGCAGTCGTGATCAGCACAACTCCGGATGCTTGCTGCAAGTGCCGTAGCCTTCGCTCTTCATCTGGTCCAGCGCCTGTTGCAGGCGGGTGACCACTTCGTCCGGGGTTTCCAGGTTGAGCGCCAGGTACATGTCCGAGCGGTCGATGATCAGTACCGTGCGCAGCCCGCTCACGCCAGCCTGGTTGGCGTGGTAGCGCCACACCGGGTCGGTGGTGGCCCAGAGGTCGATCTTGCCGCCGGTGAGCTTGGCGATGTTCTCCTGGTCGCGCAGCGCATTGGTCGGCTGCAGGCCGGCGCGCTCCAGGGCCTGGCTGACCGCGCCGTCCTTGTAGCTGCCGATACGGTACTGGCGCGCCTGGTCGAGGTTCGCCAGGTTGGCGATCTTGGCGTCGGCCGCCACCAGCACGCCTTCGACCTTGGCGATCGGGCCGACCCATTTGAACAGGGGGCGGCGCGCCTCGCTCATGGAGGTGGAAAACAGGCCGTAGTTGGCGTTGGCCAGGGTGTCGTCATACACACGGCTCCACGGGAAGCGCAGGGTCATGGTGTAGCCGATGCCGGCGCGCTTGAACATCTCGCGCACGATGGTGGTGCTGACGCCGTTGATGTTGGCGTCACGCGCGAAGTTCTTGTTCTGCTCGGCCATGTTGAAGGGCGGGAAGTTTTCGGTCTGCAAGACCACCTTGTAGTCTGGTGGCAGCGTCGCCTGGGCGGGCAGGGCGAAGAGGCTGGATACGGCAAGCAGGCCGGCAAACCATGCGGCGTTGACTCTCATTGGAACGACTCCTTGTTAGGCCGCAGCCCTTTTAGCGTGCCGCCGTGCAAACGGCAACGAGTCGTTACCAGCAGAGCCCCAGACTGTGAACCGGTCAGGGGCTTTCAACGGACAGGGGCGCTCGCCGTCGTAACGCAGAGCGTCAGGCGAGCCGTCGAGGTGCCGCGATCAGCACAGCTCCGGGTGCTTGTTGCAGGTGCCGTAGCCCTCGGTCTTCATCTGGTCCAGCGCCTGCTGCAGGCGCGAGACGACTTCGTCCGGCGTGTCGAGGTTGAGCGCCAGGTAGAGGTCGGCGCGGTCGAAGGTCAGCACGTTGCGCAGGCCGGTGACGCCCGCCTGGCGTGCCTGGTAGCGCCAGACCGGATCGGTGGTGCCCCACAGGTCGATCTTGCCGCCGGTGAGTTTGGCGATGTTTTCCTGGTCACGCAGTGCGTTGTTCGGCTCCAGCCCGGCCTTTTCCAGAGCCTGGGCTGCGGCGCTGTCCTTGTAGCTGCCAATGCGGTACTGGCGCGCCTGTTCGAGGCTGGTCAGGTTGGGGATGTTGGAGCCGGGGGCGGCGAGCAGCACGCGCTCGACCTTGGCGATCGGGCCGACCCACTTGAACAGCGGGCGACGCGCCTCGTTCATCGAGGTGGAGAACAGGCCGTGGTTGGCGTTGGCCAGGGTGGCGTCGTAGACCCGGCTCCACGGGAAGCGCAGGGTCAGGGTGTAGTCGATGCCGGCGCGTTTGAACATTTCGCGCACGATGGTGGTGCTGACGCCCTGGATGTTGGCATCGCGGGCGAAGTTCTTGTCGTTGTCCGCCATGTTGAACGGCGGAAAGTTTTCCGTTTGTAACACGACCTGGTAGCCGGCCGGCAATTCGGCCTGGGCGGGGAGTGCGACGGCACCTGAAAGGGACAGCAGGCACAGCAGCCACGCGGTTTTGACGGTCATGGGGCGACTTCTCTTTATTAGGACTGCCGCCCTTTTAGCCTGCGCGCGGGCAAACGGCAATCGGTCCTTGAATAAAGCGAAGCCCCGTACCGCTGAACGGTACGGGGCTTCGGGTCTGGCAACGCTTAGCGCTGTTGCTCGACGGCCTCTTTGACCGGTGGGGTCAGGGGCTTGAGCTGGTGCGGGGCGATCATGTTTTCCGGGCGCAGGATCTCGGCCAGGGTGCTGTCGTCCAGCAGCTTCTCTTCACGTACCAGCTCCAGCACGCCGCGGCCGCTGACCAGGGCTTCCTTGGCGATGCGGGTGGAGTTCTCGTAGCCGATGTAGGGGTTGAGTGCGGTGATCAGGCCGATGGAGTTTTCCATCAGTGCGCGGCAATGAGCTTCATTGGCGGTAATGCCGTTGATGCAGTGCTCGCGCAGCATGTCCATGGCGCGCTGCAGCAGGCGGATCGAGTCGAAGATCTTGTAGGCGATCAGCGGCTCCATGACGTTGAGCTGCAGTTGGCCGCCTTCGGCTGCCATGGTCAGCGCCAGGTCATTGCCGATGATTTCGAAGGCCACCTGGTTGACCGCCTCCGGGATCACCGGGTTGACCTTGCCCGGCATGATCGAGCTGCCCGGCTGGCGTGCCGGCAGGTTGATCTCGTTGATGCCGGTGCGCGGGCCGCTGGACAGCAGACGCAGGTCGTTGCAGATTTTCGACAGCTTCACCGCGGTGCGCTTGAGCATGCCGGAGAACAGCACGAAGGCGCCCATGTCGGAGGTGGCTTCGATCAGGTCGGCAGCCGGCACCAGTGGCTGGCCGCTGATCAGCGCCAGGCGCTGCACGGCCAGGTTCTGGTAGCCCGGGTCGGCGTTGATGCCGGTGCCGATGGCCGTGCCGCCCAGGTTCACTTCGGTCAGCAGCTCCGGTGCCAGGCTGCGCAGGCGTGCCAGGTCTTCACCCAGGGTGGTGGCGAAGGCGCGGAATTCCTGGCCGAGGGTCATCGGCACGGCATCTTGCAGCTGGGTGCGGCCCATCTTCAGTACATGGGCGAATTCCTCACCCTTGGCCGCGAACGACTGGATCAGGCTGTCCAGGCTGGCCAGCAGGGTGTCGTGGCCGAGCAGCAAGCCCAGGCGAATGGCGGTCGGGTACGCGTCGTTGGTCGACTGCGCCATGTTCACGTCGTTGTTCGGGTGCAGGTGCTTGTATTCACCCTTGGCATGACCCATGGCTTCCAGGGCGATGTTGGCGATCACCTCGTTGGCGTTCATGTTGGTCGAGGTGCCGGCACCGCCCTGAATCATGTCCACCACGAACTGCTCGTGGAAATCACCGCGGATGATGCGTGCGCAGGCCTCGCTGATTGCCGCGTGTTTTTCGGCGGGCAGATGGCCCAGCTCACGGTTGGCGTCGGCGGCGGCCTGCTTGACCATGGCCAGCGCCACGACCAGTTTCGGGTAGTGGGCCAGGGGCACGCCGGACAGGCGGAAGTTGTTCAGCGCACGCAGGGTCTGGATGCCGTAGTAGGCTTCTGCCGGGACTTCGAGGGTGCCGAGCAGGTCTTTTTCGACGCGGAACGATGCAGCAGCGGACATGATGTCTCGATTCTCTTGGTAAGGCGGAAGATACCGCGATGGGCCAAAGAATAAGGCTTTCGGGTGGTGAGCGACCAATGCTGTTGTTTGCTGGGGTATGCGTAATCGGCATAATGCGGTCGTGACCAATTCTTTGCACCAAACGTGTGCATTGTGCTGCGCGAGTCGAGGACGCCCATGAACCTGGAAACCAAATGGCTGGAAGACTTCGTCACCCTGGCCGCCACCCGCAGCTTTTCCGCCGCGGCGCAAAAGCGCTTTGTGACCCAGCCAGCCTTCAGCCGGCGCATCCAGAGCCTGGAGGCGGCGCTTGGCCTGACCCTGGTCAACCGCTCACGTACGCCGATCGAGCTGACCGAGTCTGGCCAGCTGTTCCTGCTCACCGCGCGCAGCATGGTCGAACAGCTCGGCGAGGTGGTGCGCCACCTGCATCATCTGGAAGGGCAACAGGGCGAGGCGCTGCAGATCGCCGCGGCCCACTCCCTGGTGTTCGGTTTCTTCCCGGAGTGGATCGCCCGCCTGCGTCGTGACGGCTTGCCGCTGACCACCCGACTGGTGGCAACCAACGTCGGCGAGGCGGTGCACTCGCTGCGTGAAGGCACCTGCGACCTGATCCTCGCCTACCACGATCAGGACGCCGCCGTGCAACTGGCCCCCGATCTCTTCCCGTCGCTGCCCCTGGGCGTCAGCGAGATGCTGCCGGTGTGCGCCGTGGACGAGCAGGGCGCACCGCTGTTCGACCTGGACGCCGGGCAGAGCGTGCCGCTGCTGGCCTACAGCGCCGGCACCTACCTGGGCCGGTCGGTGAACCTGCTGTTGCGTCAGCGCGCCCTGCGTTCCACCACCGTGCATGAAACGGCCATGGCCGACAGCCTCAAGGCCATGGCCCTGCAAGGCCTGGGCGTGGCCTGGGTACCACGCCTGTCGATGAACGCCGAACTGGCGCGTGGCGAACTGGTGGTGTGCGGCAAGGAGCATTGGCACATCCCGCTGGAGATTCGCCTGTACCGCTGGAGCATGTCGCGCAAGGCGGCGGTGCGGCTGTTGTGGCGCAAGCTCGAAGGCGGCGTGGGGCGCGACGAAAGCTAGAGCGGCGGGATCAACCCTCTATTGTTCCCACAGTGCCTGGATACACAATCGTGATTCGACGAGCCGCGCCACCGCTCGGCTTACGTCTCACCCCAGCCCGTACTTCTTCACCTTGTCGAACAGCGTGGTCTTGGCCATGCCGAGGGCCTGGGCGGCCTGGCTGAGGTTACCGGCGTGCTGTTCGAGGGCGTCGACCAGCAGGTTGCGTTCGAACGCTTCCACGGCTTCGGCGAAGGTGGCGGCATTGCCTTCGTTGGCACCGCTCTTCTTGAAAGCCGGCAGGCCGAGGGCGAAGCGTTCGGCGACGTTGCGCAGTTCGCGCACGTTACCGGGCCAGTCGTGGGCCAACAGGGCCGCCAGGGTGTGACGATCCAGCTCCGGGGCGGCGCGGTCGAAGCGCAGGGCCGAGAGCTGCAGGAAGTGCTCGAACAGCAGGGCAATGTCCTCGCGACGCTCGCGCAACGGCGGCAGCTCGAGGGTCACCACGTTGAGGCGGTAATACAGGTCGCTGCGAAACTGCCCGCTTTTGCCGGCCTCGTCGAGGTCGGCCTTGGTGGCGGCGATCACCCGGCAATCCACGGCAACCGGCTGATTCGAGCCCAGACGCTCCAGGCTGTGCTCCTGCAGCACGCGTAGCAGCTTGATCTGCAGGTTGAGCGGCATGCTTTCGATTTCGTCGAGAAACAGGCTGCCGCCGTTGGCGTGCTCGATCTTGCCGATGCGTCGCTTGCCGGCGCCAGTGAAGGCGTGGGCTTCGTGGCCGAAGATTTCGCTCTCGAACAGGTTCTCCGGCAAGCCGCCGCAGTTCAGCGCCACGAAGGCCTTGTTCTGCCGCCGACTGAAGTCGTGCAGGCAGCGCGCGACCAGCTCCTTGCCGGTGCCGGTTTCGCCTTCGATCAGCACGTTGGCCGAGGTGTCGGCGACGTTGGCGATCAGTTCGCGCAACTGCTGCATGGCCGGCGAACGGCCGATCAGGCGATGTTCCAGGGCCTGCTTGCCGGCCAGCTGGCGGCGCAGCGACGACACCTCGCGGGCCAGGCTGCGCTGCTCCAGCGCACGGCGGGCGACGTCGACCAGGCGCTCTGGCGAGAAGGGTTTTTCCATGAAGTCATAGGCGCCATCGCGCATGGCGCCGACCGCCATGCCGATGTCGCCGTGGCCGGTGATCAGCACCACGGGTAGGCTGGGATCGCGGCGCTTGAGTTCGCCGAGCAGTTGCAGGCCGTCCATACCGGGCAGGCGAATATCGCTGATGACGATGCCGGCGAAGTCCGCGTCGATGCGCTGCAGGGCCTCTTCGGCACTGCCCACGCCTTCGCAGGGAATGTCCTCCAGCGCCAGGGCCTGTTGGCAGCCGAGCAGTACGTGGGGGTCGTCCTCGACGATCAGCACGGTGAGGTCATCATTCATCGGGTGTCTCCATGACAGCGGCAACCTGGCGCAGGTTGAGTTCGAAAGCGGTACCGCCCTGGGGCGGGTGGTCGGCGCTGAGGCTGCCGCCGGCGGCTGCGGCGAGGCTGGCGGACAGCGTGAGACCAAGCCCGAGGCCCTGCTCGCCAGGCTTGGTGGTGAAGAAAGGTTCGAACAGGTGGGTGCGGTCTTCGGGGGCGATGCCGGGGCCGTTGTCGACCACGCGCAGACGGTAGCGCTCGCCCTCGACGCTGCCCTGCAGCCACAGTTGGCGATCGGCCTGGGCACTCATCGCATCGGCGGCGTTGGCGATCAGGTTGACGAGAATCTGCTCCAAGCGGGTCTGATTGATCGCCAGCCGGGCGTCGGCGAACTGGTGGTGAATGATCAGCGGCGTGCGTTCCAGGCGCGGCTGCACCACCTGCAATGCCGCGTCCACGGCCTTGGCCAGGCTGGCTTCGCCGCCATCGTTGGAGCGGCGGGCGAAGGCGCGCAGGCTGCCAGTAATCTTGCCCATGCGGTCGACCAGTTCGTTGATGGTCTGCAGGTTGGTGGTGGCCACGTCGTAGGCGCCGCGGGACAGGAAACGCACGGTGTTGCCGGATAGCGTGCGCAGCGCCGCCAGGGGCTGGTTGAGCTCATGGGCGATGCTGGTGGACATCTGCCCGATGACCGCCAGCTTGCCAGCCTGCACCAGCTCGTCCTGGGCCAGGCGCAGGGTTTCCTCGGCCTGGCGGCGCTCGCGAATCTGCGCCTTGAGGCGGTCGTTGCTGGCGCGCAGGTCGGCGGTTCGCTCGGTGATCCTGCGTTCCAGCTCGCTATTGGCCAGTTGCAGGGCTTCACGGGCAGCCAGGCGGGTGGCGATCACCTTGCGCCGCTCGTTCCAGGCGATCAGCAGGAAGGCCAGCAGGGCGAAGGCGGCGGCGGCCAACATACCGTGGCTGACGGCTTCACGACGCAGATCCTGTAGCGGGCTGAGCAGGGTCAGGTGCCACGGCGTGTCTTCCAAGGGGCGGCTCTGGGCGAGATAGTGGGTCACCTCGCTGGCATCCTGGCCGTTGTGTCCGGCGAAGCTGACCTGCTCGACCCCGGTGTCCAGCGGCTTGCGCGCCAGGGGGATCAGTTCGTCGAGCGACGACCAGTGATACTGCAGGCTGCGCGCCAGGCGCTCCTTGGTCTCGGCATTGAGCGGGCGCACCGCCTTGAGCCGGCGCATCGGGTCGCTGGAGAGGATGATGATGCCGTTCTCGTCGCTGACGTAGGCTTCCAGGCGCGCCCGTTGCCAGCGCTGCTCCAGTGGGTCGAGGCGCACCTTGACCACTGCTACGCCAATGATCCGGCCGTTGGCCTTGAGCCCATGGGACAGGTAATAGCCCGGCTCGCCGGTGGTGCTGCCGATGCCATAGAAGCGGCCTTGTTCACCCAGCATGGCATCCTGGAAATAGGCGCGAAAGGACAGGTCCTCGCCCAGGTAGCTGTCCGCCTGGCGCCAGTTGCTGGTGGCCAGTACGCGGCCGTCGGTGTCCATCACGTAGATGGCCAGGCTGCCGCTGCGCTGGTTGAGACCTTCGAGGTAGTCGTTGACGCGCTGGCGCCGGTAGGCGTCGGGGGTCAGCAGCAGACGGCTGACGTTGGACTCGAGCTCCAGCAGGCTGGGCAGGTAGGTGTATTTGTTGATCTCGCTTTCCACCGCCCGGGCATTGAGCTCGAGCTGGCGCTCACCGCTTTCGACCAGGCTGCGGATACCGGCTTTCTCGCTGAGGTAGTAGCCGGCGTAGCCACAGGCGGCCACCAGGGCGAGCATCAGCAGGGTCAGCGACAGGTGGCGGACGTAGCGCGGTTTGGCGGCCAAGGCGGGCGGCACCCCAGGGAGACTGACAGGCGCGCATTGCATCACAGTCCTCCCGGGCTGGCCAGTTGTGGGGCGGTTACCCGCTGCAGGGCCGGCGAAGCGCGTGTGCCGGCCCTGCAAGGCACATCAATGCTGGAGGATCTTGGCAAGGAACTGCTGGGCACGCTCGGAGCGGGCGCTGATGTCGCCGAAGAACTCTTCCTTGGGGCAGTCTTCGACGATCTTGCCGGCGTCCATGAAGATCACCCGGTCGGCGACCTTGCGGGCGAAGCCCATCTCGTGGGTCACGCACATCATGGTCATGCCTTCGTGGGCCAGTTGCACCATCACGTCGAGCACTTCGTTGACCATTTCCGGGTCGAGCGCCGAGGTCGGTTCGTCGAACAGCATGACGATCGGATCCATGGCCAGGGCGCGAGCAATCGCCACGCGCTGCTGCTGACCGCCGGAGAGCTGACCCGGGTGCTTGTGGGCGTGCTCCGAGAGGCCGACGCGGTCGAGCAGCTGCAGGCCTTTCTTGGTGGCTTCATCCTTGCTGCGGCCGAGCACCTTGATCTGCGCGATGGTCAGGTTCTCGGTGATGGTCAGGTGCGGGAACAGCTCGAAGTGCTGGAACACCATGCCGACGCGCGAGCGCAGTTTCGGCAGGTTGGTCTTCTTGTCGGCAATCGAGGTGCCGTCGACCACGATGTCACCCTTCTGGAAGGGCTCCAGCGCGTTGACGCACTTGATCAGGGTCGACTTGCCCGAGCCGGACGGCCCGCAGACCACGACCACTTCGCCTTTCTTGACGTCCGTGGTGCAGTCGGTCAGCACCTGGAAGTCCCCATACCACTTGTTGACGTTCTTGATGGAAATCATACGGCTAACCTTTTTTGCAGGAGCTTGACCAGCTGCGAGGCAGCGAAGCTGATGGTGAAGTAGACCAGGCCGGCGAAGATCAGGAATTCATGGGGTTGGCCCAGAATGTCGCCGCGCGAGCGGGCAGCATTAAGGAAGTCCATCAGGCCGACGGTGTAGACCAGCGAGGTGTCCTGGAACAGGATGATGCTCTGCTGCAGCAGCAGCGGGGTCATCTTGCGAAATGCCTGGGGCAGGATGATCAGGCGCATGGTCTGGCCGTAGCTCATGCCCAGCGCCTGGGCAGCGCCCATCTGGCCCTTGGGAATGGACTGAATGCCGGCACGGACGATTTCGCAGAAGTACGCCGCCTCGAACATGATGAACGCCACCAGGCAGGACGCGAATGCGCCCACGGGCGTGTCTTCACCGGTGATCCAGCGCAGGATGAACGGCACCGCGAAGTAGAACCAGGTGATCACCAGCAGCAGCGGGATCGAGCGGAAGTAGTTGACGTAAGTGGCCGCCAGTTTGGACAGCAGCACGTTGCTCGACAGACGCATCAGCGCCAGCAGCGTACCGAGAATCACGCCACCGATGACGCCCATGACCATCAGTTGCAGGGTCATGGCCATGCCTTCCCAGAGGCCTGGCAGAGCGGGAATGATCTGACTGAAGTCCATCATTTGCCTCCCACGGAGATCAGACCCGGCACGGCGACCTTACGCTCGACCATGCGCATGATCATCATCAGGCTCATGTTCAGGGTGAAGTAGATTAGCGTCGCCAGGGTGAAGGCTTCGAACAGGTTGGCGCTGAACTCGGCGGTCTGCTTGGTCTGCGCGAGCAGCTCCATGAGGCCGATCAGCGAGGCCACCGAGGAGTTCTTGAAGATGTTCAGGAACTCGCTGGTCAATGGCGGAATGATGATCCGATAGGCCTGGGGCAGCAGCACGTTGCGGTAGATCTGCGGCAGGCGAAAGCCCATGGCGTAAGCCGCGGCGGTCTGGCCCTTGGGCAGTGCTTCGATACCGGTGCGCACCTGCTCGCAGACGCGGGCGGCGGTGAACAGGCCGAGACAGACCACGACCGACAGATAGGCCGAGGTGGCTGGGTTGAGGTCCTGCTTGAACCACAGCTCCAGTGGTTCTGGCAGCAGATCCGGCACCAGGAAGTACCAGAGGAACAGCTGCACCAGCAGCGGTACGTTACGGAAGATCTCCACGTAGGCGGTGGCGATCCCGGAGATCAGGCGGTTCGGTACGGTGCGCATCACACCGAGCAGCGAGCCGAGCGACAGGGCGATCAGCCAGCCGACCAGGGCGATGGCGATGGTCCAGCCCAGGCCGGTGATGAACCACTCCAGGTAGATCTCATCGCCGATGCCGGTGGACTTGAAGAAGATGCCCCAGTCCCAGTTGTAGTTCATTACGGGTTTCCCCTCAGGTGGGTTAACGCAGCGAAGCCCGACGGCGGGCAGCAGTCACCCGCATCCGCGTGAGCGAACGGTTTTCGGCTTCGTCAGGAAATGGATGGAGAGGCCTGCGGCCCCTCCGGTCCCCCTACGCCCCTTCTCGTGAAAGGGGCGCGGCATCACACCGTCAGATCTGCTCTACAGACTTGTCGGTCGGCTCGGCGATCAGCTTCTTCAGCTGGTCGCTCATGGGGAAGTTGAGGTTCAGGCCTTTTGGCGGAACCGGCTGCTGGAACCACTTGTTGTAGATGTCGTTGATTTCGCCCGAAGCGAAGGTATCGCTGATGGCCTTGTCGACCACCTTCTTGAAGCCTTCGTCGCCTTTGCGAACCATGCAGCCGTAGATTTCGAAGGACTGCGGGGTGCCGACCACGTGCCAGTCATCCGGCTTCTTGGCCTTGGCCATTTCGCCGGCCAGCAGGGCGTCATCCATCATGAAGGCCACGGCGCGGTTGGACTCGAGCATCAGGAAGGACTCGCCGTGATCCTTGGCGGAAATCACGTTCATGCCCATCTTCTTCTCGGCGTTCATGGACTTGAGCAGGCGCTCGGACGTGGTGCCGGCGGTGGTCACCACGTTCTTGCCCTTGAGGTCTTCGAAGTCGTTGACGCCGCTGCTGGTCTTGGTCAGCAGGCGGGTGCCCACCTCGAAGATGCCGACGGAGAAGTCGACCTGACGCTGACGCTCGACGTTGTTGGTGGTGGAGCCGCACTCCAGGTCCACGGTGCCGTTCTGCACCAGCGGGATGCGGGTCTGGGAGGTCACCAGGTTGTAGCGAACCTTCAGGTCAGGCAGCTCCAGCTCTTTCTTCAGCTCTTCGACGACTTTCAGTTGCAGGTCATGGGAGTAGCCGACCGGCTGCTTGGAGGTGTCACCGTAATAGGAGAAGGGGATGGACGAGTCGCGGTGGCCCAGGGTGATGGTGCCCGAATCCTTGATCTTCTTCAGGGTGCCGGTCAATTCGGCGGCGAAGACCGGGCTGGACATCAGGGTGGCGGCAATGGCTGCAGCCAGTACGCGGGGGACGATACGCATGGGTCGGTTCCTCGGTGTTGTTGTTATTGAGGACGTACGCTGGGGTACGTGCCTCCTTGTGGAAGGGCTATCGCTTTCCTGCTTTGCAAGTAGCAGGATGTGTGCCAGGCCGCGATGCTAGCATTTTTATAGCGCAACTCTATGAATCTAAAGATTATTTTCTTTTCGAACCGATGCCCGGAGCAGGCGTTGCGGTCGGATACTCGGTTTTTCGAGCGTCTGGCGTTCGGATTTCCGAATGAGAAGGGGCGGCACTGAAGGCCGCCCCCTGGTGTGGATCAGCGATTACGCAGAAAGGCGTTGATGAAATCACCCTGGTTGGCAGCGTCGCGCTCGGTGGTGAACTGGATGCGATTGCCCTGTTCGCGGATCTTCATTTCCTTGCCGAAGTTGCACTCGACGGTGTTCAGCTTGGCGGCCTGTTTCTTGAACTCCGGCGAGCTGCTGCACAGGTTGTTCATCTGATTGACCACCTCGCCGCAGTAGCCGGAAATGCTCAGCTCCTTGAGCAGTTGCTCGTCCAGGCCCTGCCAGTTGACGTTGGTCTTCAGGGTGGTGCCGCAGCTGGTCGAGGCCTCGGCATCCATCTGCTGCAGGCGTTCGACGTTGTACTGCTGGCGCTTCTCGCGGTCGAACTTGGCCAGCTTGTCCTGCACGCCATCCTTTTTCTGCTTCTCGTACAGTGCCAGCAGCTCGGCCGGTTTGGCCGCCTTGCTGGCCTTGTCATCGAAGCTCAGGTACAGCGGCTCGCGGTTGCCCGGCAGGTAAAGTTGGTAGGACTCGCCACCCCATTCCTGGCGCTGGCCGATCAGCACGTAGGCGCTGCCGTCGAGAGTGGTGGCGTAGTCGCTTTCGTCCTGGCTGCGCGGTTTGACGTCGGTCAGCAACACCACTTCATCCAGCGGGTGGTTGATGCCGCTGATCCGTACCAGGGCCTGTTTCTCGTCGCTGCTGGGGGCCAGCACGACATTGATGCCCTTGTCGGCGACGAAGGCCTTGGGGTACTTCGCCAGCTCCAGGGCGCTGGCGTTGAAGGTCAGGAAGGTTGAGGCGAAAAGCAGCGACAGCCGTGTCATGGCGTGGTCCTTTGGTGGGTAATGAAGCTGAGTCTAACGGCGTCTGACAGCGGGCACTGTGCACCCGTTCCGCACTGTCAGGCGCCAGGCTCAGAACTGCATCACCACCCGGCCTTCGATCTGCCCGGCGCGCATTTGCTCGAGCACGCCGTTGACGTTGTCCAGCCGGTCACGGTGGATGGTCGCCTTGACCAGCCCTTCGCCGGCGAAGTCCAGCGCCTCCTGCAGATCGGCGCGGGTGCCAACGATGGAGCCGGTGATGCTGATGGCCTTGAGCACCACATCGAAGATCGGTGTCGGGAAGTCGCCCGGCGGCAGCCCCACGAGGGCGACGGTGCCGCCCCGGCGGGCCATGCCGATGGCCTGGCCGAAGGCGCTGTTCGACACCGCGGTGACCAGCACGCCGTGGGCGCCCCCGATGTCGCGCTGAACCACCTCGGCCGGGTCTTCCTGGCGGGCATTGATGGTCAGGCTGGCGCCGAGCTTTCTGGCCAGGGCCAGCTTGGCGTCGTCCACGTCGATGGCGGCCACGTGCAGGCCCATGGCACGGGCGTACTGCACCGCCACGTGACCGAGGCCGCCGATGCCGGAAATCGCCACCCACTGGCCGGGTCGGGCACCCGTCACCTTCAGGCCTTTGTAGACGGTAACGCCGGCGCAGAGGATCGGCGCGATCTCGGCGAACTCGACGTTCTTCGGCAGGATGCCCACATAGCTGGGATCGGCCAGCACGTATTCGGCGTAGCTGCCGTTGACCGAGTAACCGGTGTTCTGCTGGTCGGCGCAGAGGGTTTCCCAGCCGGTCAGACAGTGTTCGCAGCAGCCGCAGGCGGTGTACAGCCAGGGCACGCCGACCCGGTCGCCTTCGCGCACCCGGGTCACGCCGGCACCGACCGCGGCAACGTAGCCGACCCCTTCATGGCCTGGAATGAATGGCAGGCTGGGCTTTACCGGCCAGTCACCGTCGGCGGCGTGCAGGTCGGTATGGCAGACGCCTGCCGCCTCGATCTTCACCAGTATCTGCCCAGGGCCGGGCAGGGGAACCTTCACCTCTTCGAGCCGCAATGGCTCGCCGAAGGCATGGACGACGGCTGCTTTCATGGTCTGCTGCATGGCGCGATCCTCCTCGATGAGAGCCGCAGTATGCGAAGGCTGGCGGGGCCGGGTATTGCTCCAGGACAACTGCAGGGCGCCGGCCGCCACCGGCCGACAGGCGGTCGGTTATCGATTTGGGCGCGACTGCAGTATAATTACCGGTTTCCGCAAACCACGCCTCCCGCGTGGTTTGTTGTTTCTGCCGCGGCGCCAAGCGCCCGATCAATCGACATGGCGCCCTGCGCCCGAGACGTAGAGAGGCACGACGATGAGCGCACTGGTTGGCGTGATCATGGGTTCCAAATCCGACTGGAGCACCCTGAGCCATACCGTCGAGATGCTCGACAAGCTGGGTATCCCCAACGAGGTGAAGGTGGTCTCCGCCCACCGCACCCCGGACCTGCTGTTCCAGTACGCCGAAGAAGCCGAGGGCCGTGGCATCCAGGTGATCATTGCCGGTGCCGGTGGCGCTGCCCACCTGCCAGGCATGTGCGCCGCCAAGACCCACCTGCCGGTGCTCGGTGTGCCGGTACAGTCGTCCATGCTCTCGGGCGTCGACTCGCTGCTGTCCATCGTGCAGATGCCGGTCGGTATCCCAGTCGCCACCCTGGCCATCGGCAAGGCTGGCGCCATCAACGCCGCGCTGTTGGCGGCGAGCATCCTCGGTCACCAGCACCCGCAGTTCCACACGGCGCTCAAGCAGTTCCGCGACGAGCAGACCAATACCGTGCTGGAAAACCCGGACCCGAGGGCGCAGTGATGAAGATTGGCGTAATCGGTGGCGGTCAGCTCGGCCGCATGTTGGCCCTGGCTGGCACTCCGCTGGGGATGAAGTTCGCGTTTCTCGACCCTGCGCCGGACGCCTGTGCGCAAGCCCTGGGCGAGCACATCCGCGCCGATTACGGCGACCAGGATCACCTGCGCCAGCTGGCTGACGAGGTCGACCTGGTGACGTTCGAGTTCGAGAGCGTGCCGGCGGAAACCGTCGCCTTCCTGTCGCAGTTCGTGCCGGTCTACCCGAGCGCCGAATCGCTGCGCATCGCCCGTGATCGCTGGTTCGAAAAGTCGATGTTCAAAGACCTTGGCATCCCGACGCCCGAGTTCGCCGACATCCAGTCCCAGGCCGATCTCGATGCGGCAGCTGCCAGCATCGGCCTGCCGGCGGTGATGAAGACCCGCACCCTGGGCTATGACGGCAAGGGCCAGAAGGTTCTGCGCAAGCCTGAGGACGTGGCCGGCGCCTTTGCCGAGCTGGGCAGCGTGCCGTGCATCCTCGAAGGCTTCGTGCCGTTCACCGGTGAGGTGTCGCTGGTCGCCGTGCGCGGCCGCGATGGCGAAACGCGCTTCTACCCGCTGGTGCACAACACCCACGACAGCGGCATTCTCAGCCTGTCGATCGCCAGCACCGCGCACCCGCTGCAGGCGCTGGCCGAAGATTACGTTGGCCGTGTGCTGAAGCAGCTCGACTATGTCGGCGTGCTGGCCTTCGAGTTCTTCGAGGTCGACGGCGGCCTGAAGGCCAATGAGATCGCCCCGCGCGTGCACAATTCCGGGCACTGGACCATCGAAGGCGCCGAGTGCAGCCAGTTCGAGAACCACCTGCGCGCCGTCGCCGGCCTGCCGCTGGGCTCGACTGCCAAGGTGGGCGAGAGCGCCATGCTCAACTTCATCGGCAGCGTACCGGCTGTGGATAAGGTTGCTGCCATCGACGATTGCCACCTGCATCACTACGGCAAGGCGTTCAAGGCCGGTCGCAAGGTCGGTCACGCCACCCTGCGTTGCGCGAATCGGGCGACCCTCGACAGCCGCATCGCCGAGGTGCAGGCGCTGATCGACCTCGGCTGAGGAGGTTGAACCTCTCCGGCACCGCTTCCGTCTGATGAAGGGCGCCGCATTCGTGCGGCGCCTTTTTCATTTCTGGAGGGCGTCATGGGTATTATCGGCACAATTTTCATCGGCCTGATCGTGGGCCTGGTAGCCCGTTTCCTCAAGCCGGGTGATGACAGCATGGGCTGGATCATGACCATCCTGCTGGGCATCGGCGGCTCCATCGCCGCGACCTATGGTGGCCAGGCGCTGGGCATCTACGAAGCGGGCGAAGCGGCGGGTTTCATCGGCGCGGTCGTCGGTGCGATCATCCTGCTGGTGATCTTCGGCATGATCACCAAGAAGCGTTGAACCGGTAACCTGACGCATCGACGCCCGGCTACCTCCCATTGTCATCATGTGAGTCCCGTCGATGCGTTACCTGTTATTGGCCCTGCTGTTGCTGAGCGGCCTCGCCCGCGCTGAACTTCCCGAAACCGACTGGCTCGACCTGATGCCCGAAGAGGATCAGCGTGCGCTCGAGCAGATGCCGGAAATCGTCCACAACGGCCCCGAAGCTGCCGGGTCGTTCGATAGCAAGGGCGGTTTGAAGCAGCAGGAAAAGGGCCTGCCCGCCGTCATGTATTCGGCCAAGACCGTGTCGAGCATGAACGGCAAGACCGTCCGCCTCGGTGGCTACCCGGTGCCGCTGGAAACCGACAACGCCGGGCGCAGCACGCTGTTCTTCCTGGTGCCATACCCCGGCGCCTGCATCCACGTGCCACCACCGCCGCCGAATCAACTGGTACTGGTGCGCTATCCCAAGGGCATCGCCCTCGACGACATCTACGAGCCGCTTTGGGTCAATGGCACGCTGAAGATCGAGCCCGTCAGCAACGACTTGGCAGACGCCGCCTACGCGCTGGATGCCAGCAGCGCGAGGATGGTCGAGGAACACGATTTATAGGGCCATAAGCCGCTCTTGCATCCTGCATTGCTCACTCAGCTCCGCACACGTGTAACTGCTGCTCAGGCCACTGAGCCCTCATGTGCAAGAAGTTGCGCACCGAGCTGTGGATAAACCTGTTGAAAACCTACCCAGTCCTTTGCGTGCCATGCCGTTCCAGGCACTGCGCAAGAAGTTGCACAGTGCTGCGCAACTTCTTGCGCACTTTTCCGGACCGTCGTCAGTAGTTTGGAGAAATGCTCCCTCGTTTATTTCCTAAGTCGTTGATAGTTATTGTTATTTTTAAATCAGGCATGCGGCTTGTATAGGGAGTTATCACCCTTACGGCGATTCAGCCCGGGCACTTCAACTGATTAAGCAAGGAGAGCATCCCATGGCAACACCAGCGTACATGTCCATCACTGGCGAGAAACAAGGCCTGATCACTGCCGGCGCATTCACCGCCGACTCGGTTGGCAACACCTATCAGGAAGGCCACGAAGACCAGGTCATGGTTCAAGGCTTCAGCCACGAAGTGATCATCCCGCGTGACCCGCAGTCGGGCCAGCCGACCGGTCAGCGCGTGCACAAGCCTGTTGTGATTACCAAGGTATTCGACAAGGCATCGCCGCTGCTGCTGGCTGCCCTGACCTCCGGCGAGCGCATGACCAGCATCGAAATCCAGTGGTTCCGCACCTCGGCTCAGGGTACCCAAGAGCACTACTACACCACCAAACTTGAAGACGCGATCATCGTCGACATCAAGGACTACATGCACAACTGCCAGGACCCGTCCAACGCTCACTTCACCCACCTGGAAGACGTGCACTTCACCTATCGCAAAATCACCTGGACCCACGAAGTCTCCGGTACTTCGGGCTCCGATGATTGGCGCTCCCCAGTCGCTGGCTAAGCCAACCGACTGTTCAGCACCGGCCAGCCCAGCTGGCCGGTGCTGTTTACGCTTATCCAGAATGCCAGTGGCCGTCCCTGACAGGGATCGGCGGTGGCCGCAGCACTGCACGAGGAACATCGGATGTTCGCGCCAGCCAACCAGACGCACTTCAGCCTGACCGTAGAAGGCCTGTCGACCGACTTGCAGGTGTTCACGCTCACCGGGCGTGAAGCCATCAGTGAACCGTTCGCCTTCGACGTGGAACTGGTCAGCGAGCAATCTGCCCTGGACCTTGAAACCCTGCTGCACAAACCGGCGTTCCTGCAGCTTTGCCCAGATGGCAGCGGCATTCATGGCCTGCTTTACCGTGTTGCCCAAGGTGAATCCGGCAAGCGCTTGACCCGTTACGCGGTCACCCTGCGCCCGCAGCTCGCCTATCTGGCCCACCGCATCAACCAGCGCATCTTCCAGAACCTCAATGTGCCGGCCATCATCGGCCAGGTGCTCGAAGAGCATGGCATCCAACGCGACGCCTACGAATTCAAAGCCGGGTCGGTTTATCCCGAGCGCGTTTACTGCGTTCAGTACGATGAATCGGACCTGCAGTTCATCCAGCGACTGTGCGAGGAAGAAGGGCTCCACTACCACTTCCAGCACAGCAGCACGGCCCACAAGCTGGTCTTTGGCGATGACCAGACGGTGTTTCCGAAACTGGCGCCCGTGGCCTACCAGCAGGACTCCGGCATGGTCGCCAATGACCCGGTCATCAAGCGCTTCGATCTGCGCCTGGAAACCCGCACCAGCCGCACGACCCGCCGCGATTACGATTTCGAAAAACCGCGCCTGAAGCTGGAAAGCGAGCACCGTGGCGATGCTTTGCCCGACCTCGAAGATTATGACTACCCCGGCCGTTTCATGGACCGTGAGCGCGGCAAGCACTTGGCCAAACGGGCACTCGAACGTCACCGCAGCGACTACCAGCTGGCTGAAGGTAAAAGCGATCAGCCACTCTTGGTCAGCGGTCATTTCCTCGCCCTGACCGGGCACCCCAAGGCCAAATGGAATGACCTGTGGCTGCTCACCGAAATCCTCCATGAGGGCAAGCAACCCCAGGTGCTTGAAGAGTCGATCACCAGCGATACCACCGACCTGAAGGACGACTTCCACCAGGGCTACCGTAACCGCTTCAAGGCCACCCCCTGGGACGTACCCAACCGCCCGACCCTGAAGCATCCCAAACCGCGCCTGCTCGGTAGTCAGAGCGCTGTGGTCACAGGACCGAAAGGCGAAGAGATCCACTGCGACGAGTACGGCCGCGTCAAAGTGCAGTTCCACTGGGACCGTGAGGGCCAGGCCGACGACAAGACCAGCTGCTGGCTGCGCGTGTCCAGCGCCTGGGCGGGTGCTCAGTACGGTGGTATCGCCATCCCACGCATCGGCATGGAAGTGCTGGTCACCTTCCTCGAAGGAGACCCCGACCAGCCGCTGATCACCGGCTGCCTGTACCACAAGGAAAACGTCGCTCCCTACGACCTACCCGCCAACAAGACCCGCAGCACCTTCAAGACCCTGAGCTCACCCGGCGGCAGCGGCTACAACGAGCTGCGCATCGAAGACAGGAAAGGCCAGGAACAGATCTACCTGCACGCCCAGCGCGACTGGGACGAGAACGTCCAGAACAACCAGAAGATTCGCGTCGGCAACGAGCGCCACGACACCGTCGAGCAAAACAGCTACAGCGAATTCAAGGCCGAAGAGCACCACACCGTGCATGCCGACCGCAAGGTCGAGGCACGTGCCGACGACCACCTCACCGTGGGCGTGAACCAGCACGTGCAGATCGGCACCGGCCAGTTCATCGAAGCCGGCCAGGAAATCCACCTCAGCAGCGGCCTGAAGGTCGTGCTCGAAGCCGGTAGCGAACTGACCCTCAAGGCCGGCGGCAGCTTTATCAAGATCGATGGCGGCGGCGTCACCCTCAGCGGGGCGGTGGTCAACATCAACTCGGGGGGCAGTGCGGGCAGTGGCACCGGCGCGGCACCGATACTGCCGGGGCCGCTGAGGCAGGCGGATGCGGATAAGGCAGGGAAGCTGTTGATACCCGCGCAGCGACAAGCGCTACTACAGAAAAAACCGTTATGCGCCATCTGTGAAGCCGCCAAAAAGGAGGCTAACAATGCATGAGCTAGCAATGCCAGCGCTGCCTAGCGATCTACCCTGGAAAAAGAACAGCTACCTGCTGCTTGATGCCGTCAGCGTGGAAGCCTTGCCCCAAAAACTATATCAGTGGTCGGAAAACCCTATCTTCGAACCACTGTATTTGGGCACCGAATTGCAGGAGTTGATTGATCTTTCACCCTGCTTAATCACATTACGAGGTCCGCATGATCCGCTAGTGCGTGTTTTCCTCGATAACGTTAGCCAGGAATGGGGATACTTGGCTTTCAGCGATGCAGGCTTCGACGAAGCCTTGCAACACCTTCGTTGGCTACGGCAGGTCAATGTTCAAAACGGTGAAACTGCTCTCCTACGCCTAGCAGACCCGTCTGTCGCCCATCATTTATTTGCAGTAGGCACGCCCACGCTGTTCGGCCCATTTGACCGGATATGCACGCCTGATTCGCTGGATGGGGTTTGGCATACTCACCAACGCACCAGTGCGCTGGTTGAACAGGATCACTCGCAACTCTATTGTCTGAACGAAAGGGAGCTGAACGCGCTGAGTGAGGTGAGTTTCCGCCAAACCGTCATTTCAGTGGGCAAGCACCTGGACACCTTCTTCCCCGACTACAAAACCAATATCCAAGGCCGGGATCGTGTCCGTCACATACGCGACCTGGCCGAACGTGCCTACCGAAACGGCATGTGCTCCGAGCGCGAGATATTGCTCTTCGCCAATGTGTTCGGATTTCTAGGCGAGCAGCCTTTGCAGAATCACCCAGACCTTGAACACCTGCTAAACGAACGCTCATCACTTTCGCCTAGTCAGCGGGTGGAGCAGGCCGCTCGCTTGGCCGAGCAACGCGCCACAGAGGCACAAGGGACGCTCTCATGACAGCGCAAACACCTCCTCGCGGCAACGCAAACCTTGCTGCAAATGCGGCATCGTGCGGTGACAGCCGCTCCGCTACCAGCACCTGCCCACTGATGAAGACCAAGGTGCAACTGCTGCCCCTGCGCTATGGGTTGACCGAGCGAGTCGATCCATCCACCGAATTGACGATGCCCTTCGCTTTGCAGAGCAGGCCTTTAGGCATACGCCTGGTTCGCGATGGTTTTCTTTACACCATAGACAGCAGTACGGGCTACCTGCACGAATATCGGATCGAGCGAGCGGCCATCACCAAGCTGCTATGGAAGGGCATGGAAGTCCGTGCGGATGTCCGCAGTAGTGCTGTCGGCGAACCACATCTCATCTTCCCGAGAAGCAGCAAGCTATATGTGGCCTACTCGGAATTGCAGTGGACCGCACGCAAATGCACTCAGGTTCTGGCAGGCCCAAAAGATCGCGAACACTTCATGCAGGCTGTCGACCTACGCCAAGCAGACCCGCAGCGAGGCGGCACGCACTTGTTGACCCGGCAGCAAGCTGAGAAGTGGCTGGCAGAAATCGTACAGAACAAGGTACATATCGACGAAAAAGGCCAGCAGACCTTTCCCGAACACCAGCGCCAGCCGACCAGCGCAGGTGAGCCCCACCCCGAAGAGCAGCAAGCCTACACCTGGGAAAACCCGCCGCTGTTTCGCGATACCCAGATAGGTGAGCTGACGGCGAAGATTCTCCCGGCGCACGAGCACAATGCACTGTTTCTGGTACTACGCGACGATATCGGCGTAATGCGCGACCTAGCCAACTACCAAGACAAGGTTGTCGGCTGGATCGAGCAATGGATTGGTGGCGGCGCACAGCCGGGAGCCAACGAGCGCGATTATGTGATTGCCTGCTATATCGAGTCGCTCTCGCAAATCAGCGACACTGATTTCGACAAACTATCCAGCCACTCGGAATCACCGGCCGTAAAGGCCATGCTGAGCAAGCTGGAAGCACTACCCGAGCCAGACCGCACCCAGAGCCGCGGTGCAGTCCTAACCTTTCTCAACAACAACGAGCCCTATCCCCCTGTCGACAGCAGGGATCACCCGGCAGAACTCAAGGCAGAGCTGGATGCGATACGGCTGTCCAGCCGCCGCTCCGGCGCGGTCGGCTTCGGCCTACCGCTGACGTTAACACGTGCTACCGAGCGCTATTACACCCGGGCCAAACTGCTCGACCTTGGCGCTCAGCGTGCATTCGTCGAAAACGAACTCGACGCCCTTATCGCCCTTAGGAAGGAACAACGTGGGCGGGTCAAGGACATGCTGAGTGGTGCCAAGTTCGGCCAGCGCGGCATCGACGACCTGATCGACCGGCCCGCCATGGACGCCTTCCTGGCAAACAATCGGCCGAATCTGTCGCGCTGGAACGCATTGCTCGACCGCATCACCGCAGACCGCACGCAGATGGTCATCGAGCATCGTTTCCACCGCGCAGCCTGGTACTACGACACCCAACAGGCCAAGCAAATCGGGCTGGCGTTTGCCACGCAATACGCTTGCCTGAAGGACATCTGCCGCAGTGATACAGCCAGCGAAGCGCTATACGCCTGGCTCGAGGAAAATCCTCAGTACGACCGCCCCCTGTTCCATACCCTGGCACTGAACGAGCAGAGCACGCTGGCCGTGCAATACACGCTAATCAGCGTGGCAAGCTACGCCTTACTCAATGCTCTGGCCGAGTGGAAGAAAAAACTTAAGACTCTTGAGCAAGGTAAACTGCCAGCGCTCGACGAACTGCCAGAGGCCACCCGCGCCGCGGCGGCCAGTGCCCAGGGCGCATTCGACCCAGCCCTAACAGTGGGCATAAATAGTGCCATGAAGGCCTTCTACCAGGGGATAGGCCAACAGAAGGTGCCGGAACTGGACGCACTGTTCCGCAAGCTGCCCAAGGTAATGCCCGCACGCCTGCTCGATGCCGCGCAGCACACAGGACTGACCTTCACCTTCGCCAGTGACGCGGAAAAAGCCGTATTGCAACGCGATCTGCGCGGGGTAATCGACAACCGCCAGGAACTGAGTCGCCTGGTCAAGGAGCGCAAGCGGGTCAAAGCCAGCGCTGGGCATAAGTCACCCAGTGCCCAGGCGCTGCTGGCCGATATTCGCCGCGTCCGCACCCAGCTCGATGCGCTTGAGCCGCGCCTGGCAGCAGCCCTTAGCCCGATTGCCGAACTACCAGAAAACAACGTTCGCGTTGCAGGTGCGGCGCCAGGGCGTGCCGGTATCACCCTTATCCTGCCGCCCGCCCAGTTGCAGGAAGTGGCGAGTGGCCTGCGCAATCTGCGCAATGGTTACAGCACTGCCCGCAACTTCAACAAGCTAGGGGATGGCGTGGGGCTGGCCATATTCGTGGCGCAGATGGTCAATCTGGTGCAGACCTGGCGTGAGATCCTCACGCAAGCGAAAGACGAGCGGAAGTGGAGGCCACTCGTGAACTCGCTGTTCGCCACCAGTGCCGCAGGCTTTGCAGCCGCCCAGGCGATTGCCGATACGGCCCTCAATGCACGTAGCGCGCAACTGGTGCAGGGCTTGCAGAACCATGCACTGGAGGCCGTGCATGTGCAGATGGGTAAACTGCATGTACTTTTAGGGGGCGTTAGCTACCTGACAGGTACAGTAGCCTCTATCATGAGTAGCCAGGATCACTATGGTAATTGGCTGGGGGCAATACGTAGTGGTAATGCCCAGGCTCAGCAGGGTGCAGCTATGGCGCTAGCCGGCTCTGGCGGAATGATAGCCAGTAATGCCTATGGTGCGTTGCACACCGCTAATGCCTATCGCGGCGTTATTCAGGCTTCTAGCCCTGTAGCTAAACGTGCCGCTTGGGCAGTAGCTGGCACCCGACTCTCTAGTGTGTTCCTACGTTTCAATATCGCCGGCGCCCTGTTTACCGCCCTAGAGCTGGGCGGTACCTGGTGGTACAACCGCAACAATACGTCGCCCCGCGACAACTGGCTGCTGACCACGCCTTGGAGCCGTGATGCCAGCAAACGGCAGAGTTACAGCCTGGCCACCTATCAACAACGCTTGCTCGGAGTGATGCAGGCACCGGCAGTAAGGGTCGAGCAAGGCAGCCATGGCAGTTGGTGGCGCGACTTGCTAATGTCGCCTGCGAGCAGCGAAATCACCCTTTCCCTGCCAGGGCTGAGCCAGGCGGCGCTGGCTAGGCCGCTGGCTGGTCGCCCTAACGCGCGCCTCAGCCTCGCTGCGTACCGTATCCGCTCGGTGCGTTACGAGCGTGGGCATACCCAAGTACAGTGGCAGCCTATCAGCGAACTGATCATTGACGACTTGTTGCCTACCGGCACTGATCCCCTGAGGCTGCTCATACCGCGACCGGCGCCTTTGACAGGCATTACCGGGGGAATTCCCAATGAAGAGCTGCTGCTGGAAATCGTGATCGAAACGCTGGACGAGCAAGGCCGCTACCGGCCCGAGCACCATAGGATCCGCCTTGCCCCGCACCGGGAAGGTGACTACGCCCCGAGCCAGCACACGCCACAGGGCCAGGCTGCAAGCTTGCTGTCGGTCGACCCATTTTTGCTGCCGGAACCCGACAATGCCAAATGATAAGCCCATGGATGCACCCTCCCTTGAGCTGGATAAGAAACATAGCGCAGGCGATATAGTTAGCTTCCCTGGCGGCCTAGTAAGCTACCTAGCCCCCATGCCATTACCCACTGGCCAACCGGCTCAGGACTATGCTCATGCAGTAGGCGAGGTCAACGATACCTATCTGGATTTCGGGGTTGGGTTGCCCAACGTGTTTGCCTGGCAGTACCAGTTAGGTGGTCCGTTTACGATTTGGATCATGTCCGCTGTCTTATTCCCCCTACTAATGTTTCTGGGCACTCCATTATTGGGGGGGGGGCTTAATGACTCACTAGACATGGCCGTTGGGGTTTTTGAGCATGGGGTTCCGGTAGTATCACTTGTTGCAATTTTCTTTATATTGATGTTCCTATTCGGGTCATGGCGGCATCATGCTAAATACAAAAAGGTCATCCCCACCCGTTTCAACCGCCAACGCCGCGAGGTCTGCTTCGTCCCAGAAGGTCATACCGAACCGATCTTCGTCCGCTGGGAGTCGCTCAGTGCCTGGGTGATCCAAGCCCAGGGCGCCACCCAGTACGGCATCCAGCGCCAGTACGCCATGGGCGTAGGTTTCCATCATGCCGAGAGTGGCCAAGACTTCTCCCTGGAGTTTCCCTGTGCCGGCCTACCTCTGGCCATCGCCAACTGGGAGGCGATCCGCGCCTATATGGAATATCAGGTGCACAGCCTCAAGGAAATTCAGGACCCGCTCGACCTGCAAGGCCCGGATGACCCGCCTCACGAAGGCCTTCACACCTTCCGCAACGCCCGCGAACGCATGCGCCGCCGCTACAGTGAAGGCGAGGTGGGCGGGTTCTACGTATTTGGCTGGTACCTCTACCATGTGATGACCCTGTGGACGCTGCCCTTCCGCCTTACCGAATGGGAAATTGGCCGGATCAAGCGCATACACCGTCAAGACATCCCCGAGACCCTGCAAGCTTGGTCACAGCCCCTGCCCAAAGAACAATGGGCCAAGCCCAGTGAAGAGCTGCAGCGCCAAAGCCAGCAGGTAGAAATGCTGCGCCAACGCGACCCGCAGCGCTCGATCATCGATATCTTTGCCGAGGTGCAACGCAGCCACTGTGCTACCCGTACGGGCTGATCTTGGACAGCCAAGCTAGCCGACCCGCAGGGACGATAGCTTTGCACGTCACTGCAACTCGAATGGGTCGCAACCTGATGCACTAGGCTTGCGAGCGCTGGCGCCTGGCTCTAAGGTGCGGCTTTCGCACCTAGCGCCCTGTCGATGAATCTGGATCCTTTCGCCCCATACGCCAAGCTGGCTGGCCAGCTGTTGGCCGCTTGCGCGCCGTCTACCGACGATGGCGCCCATGACCTGTCGCACCTGCAACGGGTGTGGGTCAACGTTCGGCGCTTGCAGCGCGAGGAGGGCGGTGATCTGGAGTTGCTGCTGGCGGCGGTGCTGCTGCATGACTGCGTGGCGGTGGAAAAGGATTCGCCGCTGCGCTCCAGCGCTTCGCGGTTGTCCGCTGCGCGCGCCGGCGAGGCGCTCGCAGGCCTCGGCTGGCCGAGCGAGCGCATCGCCGCCGTGCGCCATGCCATCGAGGCGCACAGTTTCTCCGCCGCCATTACGCCGACCAGCCTGGAGGCGCGCATCCTGCAGGATGCCGACCGCCTGGACGCCATCGGCCTGATCGGCGTGGCGCGCTGTTTTCATGTCTCCGGTCGCCTGGGCAGCGCGCTGTACGATGCCGAGGATATCGACGCACGCCAGCGGCCACTGGATGACCAGCGTTTCGCCCTGGACCATTTCCACACCAAGTTGCTGGGCCTGGCCGCCGGCTTCCAGACTGCCACCGGTTCGCGCCTGGCCGGGCAGCGGCACGCGCGGATGGTCGCCTTCCTCGACGCCTTTCGCGAAGAAACCCAGCCCTTCGAGCAGTAGAGAACCCCATGCACTACGACGTTATCGTGATCGGCCTGGGCGCCATGGGCGCCGCCACCCTTTACCAACTGGCCAAGCGCGGCGTGCGCGTGGCCGGCGTTGACCGCTATGCGCCGCCCCACGACCAGGGCTCCAGCCATGGCGACACGCGCATCACCCGCCAGGCGGTGGGCGAGGGCGCGGCCTATGTGCCGCTGGCGCTCAATTCCCAACGCATCTGGCGTGAGCTGGAGGCGCAGAGCGGCGAAGCTTTGTTCGAAGCCTGCGGCATGCTGATGCTGAGCAGCAGCCAGGAGCCGACCCGCGGCCATGGCACGCCTGACTTCGGTGGCGAAACGGCAGCGCTGGCCAAGCGCTTTGGCATCGAACACAGCCTGCTGGAGGCCGCCGCCATCCGTCAGCGCTTCCCGCAATTCGGCGGCTTCGGCGATGCTGCCACCGGCTATTACGAGCCGGGCGCCGGTTACGTGCGCCCCGAGAGGGCCATCGAAGTACAGCTGCGGCTGGCCGAGCAACTGGGCGCGGCCTTGCACACCCATACGCGGGTCGAGGCTATCGAGTCAGATGCCGGAGGCGTTCGGGTGCGCACGGGCAGTGGTACGCTTACGGCGGACAGGGCGATCGTCTGTGCCGGGATGTGGACGGGCCGGCTGCTGGGCGCGTCTGTCGAGGGCTTGTTGAAGGTCTGTCGCCAGCAACTGGTGTGGTTCGAGCTGGACGAGCCGGAGCGTTTCGCTGCCGGCTCGCCGGTTTACATCCTGCTGCACGGCGCGGCGGATACCGACAGTTGCTACGGTTTCCCGCCGCTGCCGGGCGAGAACGCCATCAAGATCGCCACCGAGCAGTACCTCGAAGGCTGCGACCCCGATGCCCTGGATCGCAGCGTCCGCCAGGCGGATATCGACGCCCTGTACGACGCCCACGTGGCTGGCCGGCTGCTCGGGGTTTCCCGGCGGGTACTGAAGTCCAAGGTGTGCACTTATACCATCACGCCGGACTTCAACTTCATCATCGATACCCATCCGCAGATGGCCAACGTAACCTTGGTGTCGGCCTGCTCTGGGCACGGCTTCAAGCATTCCGCCGGTATCAGCGAAGCGCTGGCCATGGGGCATTGTGGTGAGACCGGCGGGGCAGATCTGTCGGCGTTCTCGCTGGCGCGTTTCAGGTCGTAGTCAGCTCGGGAGCTACTAACTTATCGACTGCAGCAGGGCAGGAGCAGCCGTTCGCCGAACCACTGTGGGAGCGCGCCATGCGCGCGAAAAATCGCGGGCATGGCCCGCTCCCACAGATAATCACCAGCTCGTAGCCTGTGGTTGAGCGTAGCGATACCCAGGAGATGATCCCGGGTTTCGCTGCGCTCCACGCCGGGCTACGGAATGGGCTCAATCATCCAGCCAGCGATACATCACATGGCAATCCACCAGGCCCAGCGTGCGGTGGCGGTAAGCCTTGGGCAGGGTGCCGACGATGGCGAAACCGTGTTTCTGCCACAGCGCCACGGCGACGGTGTTGCTGGCCACCACGGAGTTGAACTGCATGGCCTGGAAGCCCAGCTCGTGGGCAACCTGCAGCGAGTGTTGGCACAGCGCGCTCGCCACGCCCTTGCCGCGGGCGGCCGGCGAGGTCATGTAGCCACAGTTGCACACGTGGTCGCCCGGCCCTGCGGCGTTGGCCTTGATGTAATAGGTGCCGAGGATCTGCCCGTGTTCTTCGGCCACGAAGGTGGCACGTGGCAGTTCGACCCAGGTTTTCCAGGCCGTCTCACGGTCCATGGCCGGGTCATAGGCGTAGGTTTCCTGGCCCTGGACGACATCACGGATGATAGGCCAGACCTGATCGAAATCGGTTTCGTTGATGGGACGGATATTCACGGGGTTTCCTAGAGGCTGATCACGCCTTGAACATGCGTGGGTCGTAGGTGAAGTCGTAGGTGTCGACGATGCGGATACGGCTGATGGCCGGGTGCAGCGGGTTGACCACCAGGTTGCGCTCCAGCGGCAGCACCGCAGAGGGCACGATCAGGCCGAGGTGGTTGACCGCGCGCAGCCAGGCGCTGCCGAAATCCATGCTCGGACGATCCACCGGCAACGCGCTCCAGCCTTTTGGCAATTCGCTGGCCGCCGGCTCCCAGTAGAGGTCTGCATCGTCCGGTAGCTCGAAACAGGTGATCTTCATCGGCATCGCCGGCGGGCCTTCGGCATGCACGAAGGTTTCGAGGCAGCAGATGCCGGGGCTCAGGCCCATGTACACGGCGGCCACGTCCTGCTCGTTCCAGCGCCCACCTTCGATGGCGGCGCCACGCCCGGACAAATCGGTGGCCCGCTTGGCCTTGGCCACGCGCCAGGCACGCATCAGGCGGCGCCACCCCAATCGAGGGCATTGAGCACCCGGCGTACCTGTTTGGCGCCGATTTCCGTCTCGCAGAGCATGATCGGCGCCTGATCGCCGAGGGAGCGATTGGCCCGCGACATCCACTCGGCGGCGGCCTGGCGGCTTTCGAACACGTCCTCGGCCAGTTGGCAGACCATGGCGATGCGATCCAGGCGCTCGGAGGCCACCGGATCGAGCACCTTGCGCTCGCGGCGGCGGCGCTCGAGGGTCGAGATCGACGCGTTAAGAAGAACTTCCAGGCTGCGCTCGGGCAGGGTGAAGGTCGCTTTCACTGCCTGCACCAGGTCGGCGGCGAAGCCGTCGCGAATCTGCTGCAGGCGCTCGGCTTCGCTGAGCTTTTCGCGGCCGGCGCTGAAATCCCAGAAGGCGGCGATTACCGGCGAGTGGTCATCCTTGCCCTGTTTGGCCTGACGCATTGCGGTAACGGTCATGTTGCCTCCTTCATTTGAATTAAATTAAGCGTCAAATGAAGGTTACACCTTTGCGTTCGTGCTTGCACGCTCGGCTGTCGGTGATTGGTCGTAGCCTTCGGCGATATGCTGATCCTTGAGCCTCACATAGTTGCCGGCGGTGTAGCTGAAGAAGTGGCGCTCCTTGTCGGTCAACGGGCGTGCCTGTTTCACTGGGCTGCCGACATACAGGAAACCGCTTTCCAGCACCTTGCCCGGTGGCACCAGGCTGCCGGCGCCGATGATCACGTCGTCCTCGACCACCGCGCCGTCCATCACCGTGCTGCCCATGCCGACCAGGATGCGGCTGCCCAGGGTGCAGCCGTGCAGCATCACCTTGTGGCCGATGGTCACTTCGTTGCCGATGATCAACGGGAAACCGTCCGGGTTGAACGGGCCGGCATGGGTGATGTGCAGCACGCTGCCGTCCTGCACGCTGGTGCGCTTGCCGATGCGGATACGGTGCATGTCGCCACGGATCACGGTCAGCGGCCATACCGAACTGTCCTCGCCGATCTCCACGTCGCCGATGACCACCGCCGAGCTGTCGACGAACACCCGATCACCGAGCGTCGGTTTTGTGCCCTGATAAGTACGAATCGCCACGATAGAAACCTCTGAAGTTACGCTGGGGGTTGATTGTAATTAAGATGACCGCCATATCAGTTGTCAGGGCATCTCTAAAAACGTAGGCGAGGCAGTCAGCGCAAGGCAAAAAAAGGCGAGAAAGCGCAGTTCAAGAGTTGTAAATGAGCATTTTGAGCCTGTTTCAACGCAGCGATGGCAACGCAGGTAGTTTTTAGAGGTGCCCTTCACTGTTTTTAATTCATTCCACCACAGGTACCCGACGTGAGTGCGAACAATCCCCTGCTGCAAGATTTCGACCTGCCGCCGTATTCGACCATCCTGCCCGAGCATGTAGAGCCGGCGGTGGATGCCATTCTCGCCGAGAGCCGCAGCGTGGTCGCCAAGGTGCTGGCCAGCCAGGGCGATGCGCCGCGCTGGGAAAGGCTGATCGACGCGCTCGACGAGCAGGGCGCCAAGCTGGGCCGCGCCTGGAGCCCGGTCAGCCACCTCAATGCCGTGCGCAACAACCCCGAGCTGCGCGCCGCCTATGAGGCCTGCCTGCCGAAGCTTTCCGAATACTGGACGGAAATGGGCCAGAACCGCGCCCTGTTCCAGGCCTACGAGGCGCTGGCGGCCAGCCCCGATGCGGCCAGTTTCGATGTCGCGCAAAAGACCATTCTCGAACACGCCCTGCGTGACTTCCGTCTGTCCGGTATCGACCTGCCGTCCGAGCAGCAGAAGCGTTATGGCGAGATCCAGATGCGCCTGTCCGAGCTGGGCAGCCGCTTCTCCAATCAGCTGCTGGACGCCACCCAGGCCTGGACCAAGCACATCGAGGACGAAAGTCTGCTGGCCGGCATCACCGAGTCGGCCAAGGCGCAGATGCAGCAGGCCGCCGAAGCCAAGAACCTCTCGGGCTGGCTGATCACCCTGGAATTCCCCAGCTACTACGCGGTGATGACCTACGCCGACAACCGTGCCCTGCGCGAAGAGCTGTACGCGGCCTATTGCACCCGTGCCTCTGACCAAGGGCCGAATGCCGGGCAGAACGACAACGGCCCGGTGATGGCCGAGATTCTCGAGCTGCGCCAGGAGCTGGCGCGCCTGCTGGGCTTCGGCAATTACGCCGAACTGAGCCTGGCCAGCAAGATGGCCGAGTCCAGCGAGCAGGTGCTGAGCTTCCTGCGCGACCTGGCGGTGCGCAGCAAGCCGTTCGCCGAGCAGGACTTGACCGAGCTGCGCGCCTTCGCCGCCGAGCAGGGCTGCAACGACCTGCAAAGCTGGGACGTGGGCTACTACAGCGAGAAGCTGCGCGAGCAGCGCTACAGCATTTCCCAGGAAATCCTGCGCGCCTACTTCCCGATCGACAAGGTGCTCGGCGGCCTGTTCGCCATCGTCGAGAAGCTCTACGGCATCCAGATCAAGGAACTGCGTGATTTCGACACCTGGCACCCGGACGTGCGCCTGTTCGAGATTTCCGAGAACGGCCAGCACGTCGGGCGCTTCTTCTTCGACCTCTACGCCCGCGCCAACAAGCGTGGCGGTGCCTGGATGGACGGCGCCCGCGACAAGCGCCGCGCGGTCGGCGGCGAGCTGGTCAGCCCGGTGGCCAACCTGGTGTGCAACTTCACCCCTGCTTCGGCCGGCAAGCCGGCGCTGTTGACTCACGATGAAGTCACCACGCTTTTTCACGAGTTCGGCCATGGCCTGCATCACCTGCTGACCCGCGTCGAGCACGTCGGCGTGTCCGGCATCAATGGCGTGGCCTGGGATGCCGTGGAGCTGCCGAGCCAGTTCATGGAAAACTGGTGCTGGGAGCCCGAGGGCCTGGCGCTGATCTCCGGTCACTATGAAACCGGCGAGCCGTTGCCCCAGGACCTGCTCGACAAGATGCTGGCCGCCAAGAACTTCCAGTCCGGCCTGATGATGGTGCGCCAGCTGGAATTCTCGCTGTTCGACTTCGAACTGCACGTTACCCACGGCGATGGCCGCAGCGTGCTGGAGGTGCTCGAGGGCATTCGTGACGAGGTCTCGGTGCTGCGTCCGCCGGCCTACAACCGCTTCCCCAACAGCTTCGCGCACATCTTTGCCGGCGGTTATGCGGCCGGTTACTACAGCTACAAGTGGGCCGAAGTGCTGAGCGCCGATGCCTTCTCGAAGTTCGAGGAAGAGGGCGTGCTCAACCCGCAGACCGGTCGGGCCTTCCGCGAGGCGATCCTGGCCCGCGGTGGTTCCCAGGCGCCGATGGTGCTGTTCGTCGATTTCCGCGGCCGTGAGCCGAGCATCGACGCGCTATTGCGCCATCTGGGTCTGAGTGCGGAGGCGGCATGAGTGACGCCCCTGCAGACATCACGCCCAAGCGTTTCATCGCCGGTGCCGTATGCCCGGCGTGCAGCGAGATGGACAGCATCAAGATGTGGAACGTCGACGGCGTGCCGCACCGCGAATGCGTGCAGTGCGGTTACGCCGACACCTTGGACGAGCGTGGCAACTCGGTCGCCAGGGAGCTGCCGACCCGCGTCAACGTCAGCGCCCTGACGCCGAAGAAACCGGCTGACCCCAAGGTCAAGGCCGTGCAGTTCTTTCCCAATCCGAAGCTGAAGAAGCCCGAATAGGTTTTTACCTCGCGGAAACGAAACAAGCGCCCCAGGGCGCTTGTTTCGTTTCAGGAGCGGGCAATCAACTCGTCGACAACGCCTCGGAAGGTTTCTTGTCTTTCCTGGCCCGCAGCAGGCTGTAGGCGTGCCAGAGCACCGACAGCGCCGCCAAACCGAGGAACAGCGCCGAGATCGGGCTGGTCAGGAAGGCGGTGAAGCTGCCGTCGGAAAGCATCAGCCCGCGGCGCAGGTTGGTCTCGGCCATCGGCCCGAGGATGAAACCGATGATGAACGGCGGCGCCGGCATGCCGGCCTTGATGAAGCCGTAGCCGAGAATGCCGAACAGCAGGATGCTCCAGGCATCGAACAGGCGGCTGTTGAGGCCGAAGGCCCCGACCACGCAGAGCACCAGGATGATCGGCAGCAGGATGTGCTTGGGCACCGACAGCAGCTTGATGAAGATGCGCAGGCCGTAGAACTCCAGCACCAGCATGATCACCGTGGCCAGGATCAGCGCGGCGAAGATGGTGTACACCAGCGGCCCCTGGGTGATGAACAGCAGCGGGCCGGGCTGGATGCCGTGAATCAGGAAGCCGCCGAGCAGCATGGCGGTCACCGTGTCACCCGGAATGCCGAGGGTCAGCAACGGCACCATGGCGCCACCGATGGCCGCGCTGTTGCAGGTTTCGCTGGCCACCACGCCGCCAGGGTTGCCCTTGCCGTAGGAGTCCGGGTCCTTGGCGCGCTTCTTCGCCACGATGTAGGAAATGATGTTCGAGGTGCCCGAACCCACGCCCGGCAGCACGCCGATGCCCAGGCCGATCATCGCCGAGCGGAAGGCGTTGCGCAGCTGGCCGACGAATTCCTTCAGCGAGAAGCCGAAGCCGCGCACCTTGGACATGTCCAGCGGCTTGACCTTGGTCATGCCGGCGTGGCGCCCGGTCTCGGCCAGGCGAATCACCTCGGCGACGGCGAACATGCCGATCATCACCGCCAGCATGGCGAAGCCGCCGTTGAGGTTGGACTGGTCGAAGGTGAAGCGGCGGATCGCATCCACCGGGGCGATGCCGACGGTTGAGAAGGCGAAGCCCAGGGCGCCGGAGAATACGCCCTTGGTCAGCGAGCCGGTGGACAGCGTGGCGATCAGGGTCAGGGAGAAGATGGCGATGGCGAAATATTCGTGGGGGCCGAAACTGAGCGCCACCTTGGCCAGCATCGGGGCGATGAACATCAGCGCGCCGATCCCGAAGAAGGTGCCCAGGAACGAGAACACGATACCGATGCCGAGGGCCTTGAAGCCTTCGCCCTTTTCCATCATCGGCCCGCCATCGAACACCGTGGCGATCGATGAGGGCGTGCCGGGAATCTTCAGCAGGATCGACGGGATCAGGCTGCCGGAGATCGCCCCCACGTAGAGCGCCACCAGCAGCGACAGGCCGGCGGCCGGGCCCATGGTGAAGGTCAGCGGCAGGCACAGCGCCACGGCCATGGTGGCCGACAGGCCCGGTACGGCGCCGAAGATGATGCCGACCACCACGCCGATGGTGATGAGGATGAAGATCTGCAGCGAAAAGACGGCGGCGAAGCCGTGTGTCATCAAGTCGAGCATCGCGCGCCTCCTAGATGTTCAGCACGCCGGAGGGCAGCATCAGATCGAAGCCCTGGCGGAAGATGAGGTAGATGACGATGGCCGAGATGATCGCCGTGATCACGTAGGTCACGTGGCCGATCTTCTGCCCGTGGGGCGTCAGCACGATGAACTGTAGGTACAGGTAAATCGCCGTGACGATGGGAAAGCCGATAGGCTCCAGGGTGGCGATGTAGGCGGCGATCAGCGCCAGGGTCTTGATCACCGTGCCGTACTCGGAGACCTCGCCCTTCTTGTCGTCGGCCGGGGCGTCGGCGGCCGGCGCGTTGCGAAAGCCGAATACCAGCTGCAGCACGCCCAGCCCGCACATGAAGATCGCCAGTACGTAAGGCACGAACGCGGCGTCGATGAACGACTTGCGCGGCAGGCTCATGGTGGCCAGCAGGTAAGCGACGCCGGCGGCCAGCATGAAGCCGCCGGTGATCAGCTCTTTTCGCTTGAAAGCATCCACAGCGAACTCCTATGGATCGGGGAATGAAAAAGCCGCAAGCGGGGGCTTGCGGCTGCAGGGATCAGTTCGATTGCCGCAGGGCGTCCTTGAACTGCATGAACTCCTCGCGGTGCTCCTTGAGCATGGCAATGGCGTCATCCGTGCCGTAGTAGGCCACCGGCTGCTTGTAGGTCTTGGCCAGCTCCTCGCCGTAGCTGGGGATCTCGGTGATCTGTTTCATGACCTCGGCCATCTTGGCGACGATGGCGGCGTCGGTGCCTTTCGGGAAGGCCACCACGTAGGGCTTCTCGACGATCAGGTCGACGTCCTTCTCGCGGAAGGTGGGGATGTCGCCAACCAGCGGGTTGCGCTCCTCGTTGGGCTGCGCCAGGGCGTTCATCGCGCCGCTCTGGATGTAGTCCTGCAGCGCGCCGTAGCTGATCGCGCCCATGTCAATGCGCCCGCCCAGCAGCGCGACGATGCGCTCGGCCACGGTGCCGGTGTCGATGTAGCGCAGCTCGGTACCGGTGCGTTTCTCGAACATCAGGCCCTGCAGATGGGAAAAGTTACCCATCTCGGTGCCGTAGGAGATGCTCTTGGGCTTTTCCTTGGCCTGGGCGATCAGCTTCTCGACGCTGTCGATGCCCGACTGCTTGGAGGCTACGAAGATCGACGCCTTGTCGACGCCAGCGATGCAGGAAATGTCGAAGGCGTCATAGCTGTCATCGCTGAGACCGGCGACTTCGTTGACGATCAACTGGCCGGTGTGGGTGAACAGAATGGTGTGGCCGTCAGCCGATGATTCTTTTACGTGGGAAGCCGCCACCGTGCCGCCGCCACCGCCCATGTTGGTGATCACCATCGGCTTGCCGGTAATCTGGGTGAAGTACTTGGCCATCATGCGGGCGTTGAAGTCGGTGTCGCCGCCGGCGTTGGCCGGCACCACGACCTGAACCGCGCGGGTCGGCCAGTTCGGCTCCTGGGCGAAACTGGTGGCGGAAGTGGTCAGCAGGGCTGCGGACAGCAAGGTCGCGGACAGAATTTTATTCATTGGAAGTTCTCCGATAACGCCACGCCTGAACAACTCGATGGCTTGTTTTCAGCGCGTACTTAATAGGAAGCCCAACCCGCCCGATAATTAATCAGCAGGTAAGTCATATGGCGATTGGGGATGGCGAGGCGGCGTTAGTGCCGGTCTGGACTGCTGCGAGGACTCATGGCGAGAGCGGATCCTATGATTATTATTAGTTGGCGTCGTACGTTGTCGTATGACGGCAAGAGGATGATTGTCTGCGCTGTTCGGCCTGTCAATGAAGCATCTTTAGATAAGCCGATTCATAATGTTTCATTTGTATAAATTATTGATTTATAAAAAATTTATTAAATGTTTCATTATTTTTCTTGTGTGTCGTTTCGGACGCTGTTTATTAAATGAGCGGGTTATTGCCGATTTGGAATTTACTAATAAGCGGATTCTTGCCGATTTAAACTTCGTTATACGATGACTTATGATTTGATCGGTGCAGCAATCTGCTCGACAAACTTTCCATGGCGGCTCGATAAGCCTTGCCATGTACTGCCGCCAGCGCCGACTTCATCTGCCGAGGCCTGCGTACAGCGGTTTCTGTCCCTGGCTGGCGAACTCGCACTGTCGAGTCAGCGGCCATCCTGACCATTCCCTGCGGAGTACCCTTGCATGAGCCACCTGCCAGCCGAACTGCTACGGACCCTCGGCGAGATCATCGGCGCGGCCGGCCTGATCGATGACCCGGCGGCCATGCAGCCCTACCTCAGTGACTGGCGTAATGCCTACCGTGGGCGCGCCGCGCTGGTGGTGCGCCCGGCCTCCACCGGGGAAGTGGCCGCAGTGGTTCGTGCATGTCACCAGGCCGGCGTGCCGCTGGTGCCACAGGGCGGCAACACCGGGTTGTGTGGCGGGTCGATCCCGGACGACTCGGGGCACCAGGTGGTGCTGTCGCTGACCCGCCTGACCCGGATTCGTGATGTCGATCCGGGCAACGAAACCATCACCGTCGAGGCCGGCGTGTTGCTCCAGCAGGTGCAGGAAGCCGCCGCTTCGGTAGGCCGCCAGTTTCCCCTGTCGCTCGGCGCCGAGGGCAGTTGCACCATCGGCGGCAACCTGGCGACCAACGCCGGCGGCACCGCGGTACTGCGCTACGGCAACATGCGCGACCTGACCCTGGGCGTCGAAGTGGTGCTACCCGACGGGCGCCTGTGGAACGGCTTGCGCGGCCTGCGCAAGGACAACACCGGCTATGACCTCAAGCATCTGTTCATCGGCAGCGAAGGCACCCTGGGCATCATCACCGCGGCGGTACTCAAGCTCTATCCGGCGGTGCGCAGCCGCACCACGGCCTGGGTCGCGCTGCCCAGCCCGCAGGCGGCGGTGGCGCTGATCGGCCGTATGCGCGCATTGTGCGGCGACCGGCTGACCGGGTTCGAGCTGATGTCGCGGCAGAGCGTGGGGTTCGTGCTGCGCCACGTACCGGGTTGCAGCGATCCCTTCGCCGCGGTGCATCCCTGGTACGTGTTGATCGAACTCAGTGACACGCTGCCCGAGGCGCCGCTCAACGCCATGCTGGAAACCGGCCTCGGTGCCGCCTTCGAGCAGGGCGAGGCGCTGGACGCCGTCGTGGCCAGCAGCGAGGCGCAGGTCGCGGCGTTATGGAAGCTGCGCGAGGGCATTTCCGAAGCGCAGAACCACGAGGGGCCGAGCCTCAAGCACGATATCAGCGTGCCGGTCAGCGCCATTGCCGCCTTCATCGCCCAGGCGGACGAGCGCCTGCAGCAGGCGTTCCCAGGTGTGCGCATCGTCTGCTACGGCCATGTTGGTGACGGCAACCTGCACTACAACATCAGCAAGCCGCTGGGCAGCGAGGATGCCCCGTTCAAGGCCCAGGCCGAGGCGATCATGCACCTCATCTACGACGTGACCGCGGCCTTTGCCGGCAGCATCAGCGCCGAGCATGGCCTCGGCCAGGCCAAGCGCGAGGCGGCGCGGCGCTACAAGGACCCGCTGGAGCTGGAGCTGATGCGCAGCCTCAAGCAGACGCTGGACCCTTCCGGTTTGATGAACCCCGGCAAACTGCTCTGATCCGGCGCCTGGCGCTCATGCTGGGCGTGGCGGATACTGCCGGCCTCCCGTGACCGGAATAAGGACGTTCTTCGTGCGCCTGCTGCTCTTGCCCTTGCTTGCCCTCACCCTGCCAGCGCTGGCCGATGTGCGTATCGACGATCTCACCGACAAGCGCAGCGATTGGGAAACCTACCGCTTCCCGTTGCTGGTCGGCGACAGCCCGGCCACCGCCCGGATCAACACCTTCCTGCAGGCGCGCGAGTTGCAGGCGCTGCCGGGGCGCTTCGCCAAATCACCCTTCGAGAAGGTGCAGCCCAAGGAGGGCGAGCACTGGGGGGTGAACAGCCTCGATTACCAGATCAGCGGCCAGGGGCCGGGTTATCTGTCGCTGAGCATCGACAGTGAATACACCGCTGCCTACAGCAGCCAGGGCTCGCGGGGCTACAATTTCGATCTGGCCAGCGGCCGCCCCATCGGCTTGCCACAATTGCTCAGCCCCGAGGGGCTGCTGCGTCTCCAGACCGAACTGCAGGCGCAGCGGGTCAAGCGCCTCGAGAATTTTCTCAAGGCCATGCCGCCGAGCAAGCCGGAAAAACCTGGCACGTTGACTGACGATGAGCAGTGGCTGGAAGACCAGCGCGCCATGTACACCGAATGCCTCGACACGCGACGCGACGCCGGCCTCGACTACGACCGCTTGCAACTGGGTGCTGACAGCCTGAGCGTGATTGGCGAGACCTGCGCCAACCACGCCAGCCGCGCGCTGGACGAGCTTGGCGAGTTCCGCAACAGCGCCAGCTACCAGTCCCTGAGCGCCGACCTCAGCCCCTACGGCCGCTGCCTGCTGCTGGAAAAGCGCAACGATTGCACCCTGCCGGCGAACAGCACGGCGCAAGGCGTTTACCACGGCAGCATCGGGCCTTATCCTATCACCCTGGTGATCGAGCAGCTGTATAGCGACCACAGCCTGTCCGCCAGCTACTTCTACGACAAGCACGCCAGGCAGATCGAACTGGGCGGCGAGTTCCAGCAGGACTTTCTCACCCTCCACGAAAGCGGCGAACCACCGGCCCGCTTCGAACTCGAATTCCAGGCCGATGGCAGCTTGACCGGCACTTGGCAGCAGGGCGAGAAATCGCCGCTGGCCGTCAAACTCACCCCGTAGCGCTCGACGAGGAGGACTCATGTGGCATCTGGTCTGTGGTGACAATGCCGTCGCCGGCGTCACCCATGTGATCGGCCAGGAGGCCGCCGAGGCCGGCCTGCGTGTGCTGCGCGACGACCTGGCCGTCGGCCCGCTGGGCGATGTCGACGCGCCGCCCTGTGAGGCACGCGCGGCGTTCTGGCGTGGGGTATGGCCGGCAGGCGTGACGCCGGTACCGGATTTTGCCGCGGACCTGCCCGCCGATGCGCGGTGGCTCGCCGATCTGGCCGGCCAGGAGCGGCCGGTGACCGTCTGGCACGGCGACAGCGCCAGCGAGCAATTGCTGCTGGCGCGTGTGGCCGATGCCCTCGAAGGCAGCGGCGTCGCCCTGCTCGAAGTGGCCTGCGGCACCGGCAACAGCTGGGTGCAGAGCCGCAGGGCGGTGGCCATGCACGCTCCGCAGGCGCTGCTGGAGTTGGCCAACCCGCAGCCGGTCGGGCCTGAACGCCTTGCCGTGCTGGCGGCGCAGTGGCGTGCCGTGGTTGCCGATGGCGGGCTGATTCATCGCTGGCAGGCAGGCGCGTTCAGCACCGAGGATTACCAGGCCATCGACGCGGCACTGCTGCGCCACGCCCGCGCCGAGCCACAACCCTTGGCACGGGTGATGGCCGAGGTGATGGCGCGCTGCGACGGCTTCTTCGCCACCGACTTCTTCCTGTTCTGGCGTGCCCGCGAGCTGGCCCACAGCGGCCAGCTGGTGCTCGGCGGTGAGCCGGGCGAGCACGGTTACTCGGGGCTGCAGGTGCGCCGCAGCAGCTGATTCAGCCGCTGAAGGGCACCTCTAAAAACTACCTACGTTGTCAGCGCGGCGTTAAAAACAGGCTAAAAATGCTCATTTACAGCACGTAAACTCCGCTTTTTAGCCTGTTTTTGCCTTGCGCTGACTGCCTCGCCGACGTTTTTAGAGCTGCCCTGAAGAACTCGCCGGGCGTGGCGCCGAACTGCTGGCGAAAGGCGGCGATGAAGGCTGAAGTGGAGTCGTAGCCGCAGAGCAGGGCAACGTCGGTGACGCGCTCGCCGCGCTCCAGCGGCGTCAGTGCGCCGAGCAGGCGCAGGCGTTGCCGCCAGGCGCGAAAGGTCAGGCCGGTGTCGCGCAGGAACAGGCGGCTGAGGGTCTTTTCCGACACGCCGAGCCGTTCGCCCCAGGCGGCCAGGGTGCGGTCGTCGTCTGGTTTATTCTGCAACTGGCTGCACAGGGTGCACAGCCGCGCATCGCCTGGCCACGGCAGCGACAGGTGCACCTCGGGCGCCGCCCGCAGGCGGTCGAGCAGCACCTGAGCCAGGCGGCCGTCCGGCCCGCTTTCGTCGTACTCCACCGGTAGTTCGCAGAAGCTGCGAATCAACTCGCGGGTCAGCGCATCCACGCCCAGCACCCGGCAGTTTTGCGTTGTGCTCTCGGGGTTGTCGTCCTGCAGGTAGAGGCTGCGCATTTCGGTGTTCGCCGAGCTGAGCACTTCGTGTTCCAGGCCGGCGGGAATCCAGATGGCCCGCTGCGGTGGTGCGACGAAGCGGCCGGCTGCGGTGTGTACGTGCAGCACGCCCTGAATGGCGTAGGTCAACTGCACCCAGGCGTGGCGGTGGCGCGGCGTGCCGGTCTGGCGCGGCAGCGACTCGTTGCGCGCGTAGAGCGGGCGGGGCAAGCGTTCCAGGTGCGGAATGCTGCGTTCGGCGATACTGCTCTGTCCGTTAGGCGACATGATCTGGCTTTATGGCGTTAGTCGGCAATAGCCAGGCAGGGTAAAGTGAGCGCCTTTGGATGGCAACTGCCTGCCTCGACTGCCCGGAGTCCCACCCATGGCCCGCTCTCGCTTACTGCCCGACAACTTCACCCTGACGCTGATCGCCGTCGTGCTCACCGCCACCTTCCTGCCCGTCAGTGGCCAGGCAGCCGTGGCGTTCGGCTGGATCACCAACCTGGCAATCGCCCTGCTGTTCTTCCTGCATGGTGCCAAGCTGTCGCGTGAGGCGATCCTCGCCGGCGCCGGCCACTGGCGCCTGCACCTGCTGGTGTTCAGCTGCACCTTCATCCTCTTCCCGCTGCTGGGCCTGGCGCTCAAGCCGCTGCTGTCGCCGCTGATCGGCACCGAACTGTACCTGGGCATGCTCTACCTGTGCGCCCTGCCGGCCACCGTGCAGTCGGCCATCGCTTTCACCTCGCTGGCGCGCGGCAACATCCCTGCCGCGATCTGCAGCGCGGCGGCGTCCAGCCTGTTCGGCATCTTCCTCACCCCGTTGCTGGTGGCGCTGCTGATGGACGTGCACGGCAGCGGCGGCTCGCTGCTCGATGCCATCGGCAAGATCACCCTGCAGCTGCTGGTGCCGTTCATTCTTGGCCAGATCGCCCGGCGCTGGATCGGCGCCTGGGTCGGGCGCAACAAGAACTGGCTCAAGTACGTCGACCAGAGCTCTATCCTGCTGGTGGTCTACACCGCCTTCAGTGCGGCGGTGGTCGAGGGCCTGTGGAATCAGGTGTCCTGGCCGACCCTGGGCCTGCTGATCCTCTCCTGCTGCCTGTTGCTGGCCCTGGCGCTGGGTATCACCGCGCTGCTCGGCAAGGTGTGCGGCTTCAACCAGGAAGACCGCATCACCATCCTGTTCTGCGGCTCGAAGAAGAGCCTGGCCACCGGCGTACCAATGGCCCAGGTGCTGTTCGCCGGCAGCAGCATCGGCTTGATGATCCTGCCGATGATGCTGTTCCACCAGATCCAGCTGATGGTCTGCGCGGTGCTTGCCCAGCGTTATGCCAGGCGGGTCGATCCGGTCGCATCGAGCGAAACCAAGGTGGCGGTGAATTGAGTAATCGCTCGTTTCTCAAGGCCTCACTGCTGTTGATCGCCCTGTTCCCAGCGCTGCCGGCTCATGCCTGGGTTCGGGTCGCGCCAGAGCTGGATGAGAACCCGCTGGCGGGCACGACATACTACGGCGTGCTATCGACCCTGGTGCCGTTTCTCACCACCACCAAGCCGGGAGAGGGCACCGAGCTGGCCGAGGAAGTATCGAAAGAGAGCAGTAGCCTCGAGCAGAAGTTGAAGCTGGCCCGGGACGATGCAGCGGCCTTCGTCGGCAGTCATGGGCAGATTCGTGGGGTGATGCTGAAGGCGGCGCTGAGCGCGCTGCAGCAGCGCCGCGAGCTGGCAGCCTACAGTGACATGCAGTTGGCAGAGGCGTTGCTGGCTTACGAGCCGCGCTAGGCACGTCGAGCGCGAGTGAAACAGGCAAGGCGTAAGCGCCTTGCCTGCGTTCCAGCGCTAGAACAGCTTGTGCACGAAGCTGAGCACGAACTTGTTGCCCTCCGTGCGGTTCTCGGCGCCCTGCTCGAAGTAGCTGTTGGCGGTCAGGATGTTCTCCTTCGAGAAGCTGTAGGTCAGCCCTGGGCCGATGGCCCAGACCTGTTCGCGGCGGCCACTGACGTCGCGGCCGTCGACCTCGGTATCGCTGATCTGCTTGAGCCAGTAGCCGGCCAGGCCGACGCTCAGTTTGTCGTCGAGCGCGTACTGGGTGGCGAAGTTGGCATGCAGCGCTTGGCCGGCCTGGGTGCTCGATACATCGCCGAAGGCCGTCGACGGATCGCGGTTCTTGGCATTCCACAGGTACCAGAAGCGCCCGCTGACCGACCACCTGGGCGTGAACCAGTAAGTCGCCGCGTAATAGGGGTTGAACGACCAGAAATTGCCGCCAGGGTTGACCGATTTGTCGCGGTCATAGGCCCCGGTGGGCAGGATCACCTCGGCCTCGATGCGCTGGGCGAGCAGCGGCGAGCCGTCGGCGCGGGTGGTCAGCGAGGATTGCAGGAACGCCCCGAGCACGATGTCGCCCACGCCTTCGCGTGAACTGAGCACGGCGTTGTCGAGGCCATCGTCTACCTCGGCATGGGCCAGCCAGGGCACGATCACCGTGAAGCCGGGCATCCAGCCGCTCGCCATCGGCTGGCCCAGGTGAATGTATTGGGTGACCGGCGCGAAGGTCTCGATCTCCTGCTTGGGCAGCGGCAGCTTGTCGCCGTGCTCGTCGTTGAAGCGCGAAGCCTTGCCGTAGATCAGGTACTCGACCAGGTAGTTGCCGGGCCCGCCAGGCAGGGGCGCGCCGTCGTAGAAACTGGTGGAGCCGAGGTTGACCGAGGGTTGGTCGTAGGCCTGGGCGGTGCCTGCCAGCGCAGCCAGGCCGAGGGTCAGAAGCGGGAGACGTGATGCGTGCATGGTGATGATCCTTGTCTTGTTGTTCTTGTCGTAGATCGTGGTGGCGCCTCGGCGAGGCTCACACGTAGCTGGCTGCCAGCCCGCCATCGACCGGGATGTTGGCGCCGCACACCCAGCGCGCCGCATCCGAGCAGAGGAACAGCACCACGGCGGCCACTTCGTCGGCCAGGGCCGGGCGCTTCATGTGGCGGCCGTCGCGCTGCAGGCGCTCGTCGCTGAGCATCTGCACGAAGTCACCGAGGATCGGCGTGAACACCGGGCCGGGCGCCACACAGTTCATGCGCACGTCGTGCTCGCGAAACCAGGGCGAGGCGTTCTGGTACGACCAGACGATCAGTGCCTCCTTGAAGTACTGGTAACAGGTGGCCTGCTCGACCGGATTGGCGTCCAGCCAGGTGCCGCCGGCCGCGAAACCCGATGTGGCGGCCAGGGCCTTGTGCGCGGCGAGGCGCTGTGGCCACTCGGCGCCGAGAATCGACGCGGCATTGACGATGCAGCCGCCAGCCAGCCGCGACAGCAGGCTCTCGCTGAGGTGGCGCAGGCCCAGGTAATTGACCCGGCCGACCAGCTCGGCCGGCGCGGTGCCGGGTACGCCAGCGATGTTGCACAGGCCGTCGATACGCTCGGGCAGGCGGGCGATGACCTGGTCGATGCTCGCCGGGTCGCCAAGGTCGACCGGGTGGTAGGCGTGTACGCTGATCTGCGGCTCGTGACGATCCAGGGCGATCACCCGGGCGCCAGCGCAGCGTGCCAGTCGAGCCACTTCGGCACCGATCCCGGAAGCGGCGCCGGTCACGATCAGGGTCTTGTCATGCAGGTTCATGGTGCGTCCTCTTGTTCTTGTTGTGGGCAAATCGGGTGGGGGTCAAAAGGGATACAGCGGCGGGGTGTCCTTGACCGTCACCCACTGCCACTGGGTGAACTCGTCCCAGTTGGCCGGGCCGCTCATGCTGCCGCCGTTGCCGGAATTGCCACGGCCGCCGAATGGGTTGACGCCATCGTCGTTCACCGTCTGGTCGTTGATGTGCAGCATGCCGGCGCGTAGTTGGGCGCCGATCGCCATGGCGCGGCCCACGGAGCGGGAGATCACTGCCGCGGCGAGGCCGTATTCGCTGCGGTTGGCCAGTTCGATGGCCTGTTCGTCGCTGGCGAAGCTGGCCACGCAGGCCACCGGGCCGAACAGCTCGGTGTCGAAGGCCGGCATGCCCGGCGCCAGGTGGCTGAGTACGGTGGGCTGATAGAACAGACCGTCGTACTGGCCGCCCACCTGCAGACGCGCACCGGCCACCACGCTGTCGAGCACCAGTTGGTGGGTTCTTACCAGCTGGTGCTCGTTGATCATCGGGCCCAGCTCAACGTCGCCGCCAGCCGGGTCACCCAGGCGCAGGCGCCGGGTACGCTCGACCAAGCCCTCGACGAAGCGCTCGTGCAGCGACTCGTGCACCAGGATCAGCCCGCTGGCCATGCAGATTTGCCCCTGATGCAGGAAGGCGCCCCAACTGGCGCAACTCTGGGCGCGCTCCAGGTCGGCGTCGTCGAGAATGATCAGCGGGTTCTTGCCACCCAACTCCAGCGCTACTTTCTTGAGGTGGCGCCCGGCGGTTTCCGCGACCTTGCGCCCGGCTGCGGTGGAGCCGGTGAAGGCAATCATCCGCACGTGCGGGTCGCTGCACAGCGCCGCACCGGCATCGGCACCGCCAGGCAGCACGTGCAACACGCCCTCGGGCAGCCCGGCCAGCTCGAACAGGCGGGCGATCAGGAAGCCACCGGCGATCGGCGTCTGTGGGTCGGGCTTGAGCACCACCGCGTTGCCTGCCGCCAGTGCCGGGGCCACGGCGCGGATCGACAGGATGAGCGGGAAGTTGAACGGCGAGATCACCCCGACCACGCCGTGGGGCAGGCGCCGCGCGTAGGACAGAGTACCGGTGCTACTCGGCAGCACCAGGCCGTGGGGCTGCATCACCTGGCCGGCGGCGACCTGCAGGAACAGCACCGCCTCACGCACCTCATGCTGAGCCTTGGGCAGGATGCCGCCGGTTTCACGGGCGATGAACAGCGCGCATTCGTCGGCCTGGGCCTGCAGCAGCGCAGCGGCGCGCAGAAAGATATCGGCACGCTGGCGCGGCGGCACGGCCTCCCAGGCCGGCTGTTGGGCGGCTGCCGCCGCAGTGGCGATGGCGACATCCTCGGCGCGCGCCTGACCGGTGATGGTCAGGCGTTCGCCCGTGGCGGGCTCGATGACGGCATTGCACCCGTCCGCCAGGGGCGTCCGCCAGGTGCCGGAAAACAATCTGGCCTCCCACACCTGTTCATCCAGCAAAGCGGTATTCGATTCTGATCGTGGCAGTCGAGACATGGTGTCTCCTTGGAGTATTGTTGTTTTGAGTGATGTGCCGGTGGCATCGGCACTGATCGCAAGGAGCGTGCCCAGCCATGTGGCAGCGCTGAGCGATTTGGATAATTCATAACAATTTCAATAAGCTGGGCGCGTTCGTCGGGGTTTTCAGGTTGGTCAGGCATCGATTTCAGCTGCTCACGTTTGAGCAAATGAGTAAGTCGAGGAGCCGTTTTGCCATGCCGATCTGATGAATTGCGCAAGCGAGGAGCCGTGCATGGCCGATAGCCGTCGCATATCCCTGGATGCCCTGCAGATCACTGAAACGCCGCACTACCGTGGTGCCAGCGACGCGCTGGACTGGGAGAATTCCCCGACCCTGCGCGACCTCACCGAGTGTCTGTTCTTCTCGCCGGGTGACGGGCGCATCTGGCTCAACGACCAGCGCATGGTGCTGCTGCACTGCGAAGCACTGGGTGCGCTGCGCCGCGAGCTGATCGACAGCCTTGGCCTGGAGCGCGCCCGCGGACTGTTGACCCGCGCCGGATACCTGTCCGGCGCCCGGGATGCTCGGCTGGTGCAGCAGCGCTGGGCAGACGCCGAGCCAGCGTCGATCTTCGCCGCGGGCATCCGCCTGCATGGGCTGGAGGGTATGGTCAAGGTCGAGCCGCTGCACTTCGAATTCGATGTCGACCGCGGTCACTATGACGGCGAATTTCTCTGGCACCACGCCCACGAGGACGACGAACACATCGCCGCCTACGGCATCGGCAACGACCCGGCCTGCTGGATGGAGCTGGGTTACGCCACCGGCTACGTGAGCGGTCTGTTCGGCCGCCTGGTGGTGTTTCGCGAGGTGGAATGCCGGGCCATGGGCCGCCAGGTGTGCCGCGTGCTGGGCAAGACCGCCGAGCTGTGGGGCGATGTGGACGAAGATCTGCGCTACCTGAACGCCTCGGCCGAGGAGGGCGAGCACAGCCGCCTGGAGCGCGCCTCTTATCGGCCGTTACCGGCTAGTGCCGGGGAGGGCGATGAAGGTCGCATGATCGGCGCCTCGGCTGCGTTCAACGCCGCCTTTCAGTCGCTGCAGCGGGTGGCGCGTACGCCGGCCACGGTGCTGTTCGGTGGCGAATCCGGGGTCGGCAAGGAGCTGTTCGCCAGCAACCTGCACCGCATGAGCGAGCGCCGCGACGGGCCGTTCGTGGCGCTCAACTGCGCGGCCATCGCCGAGAGCCTGATCGAGGCGGAATTGTTCGGCGTCGAGCGCGGCGCCTTCACTGGTGCCAGCCATTCGAGGCCCGGCCGCTTCGAGCGCGCACAAGGCGGCACGCTGTTTCTCGACGAGGTGGCCTGCCTCAGCCTGCCGGGGCAGGGCAAGCTGCTGCGTGCGCTGCAGGAACGCGAGATCGAGCGGGTCGGTGGTACTTCGGTGATCAACGTCGATGTGCGGGTGATCGCGGCGACCAATGTGGATCTGCGTGCCGCCGTACGCCGTGGCGAGTTTCGCGAAGACCTGTACTACCGCCTCAATGTCTACCCGATCCATATCCCGCCGCTGCGCGAACGGCGCGACGATATTCCGCTGTTGGTGGACTTCTTCATGCGCCGTTATTGCGAGCGTTATGGGCGCACACCGGCTGGCTTGACCATGCGCGGTATCAAGGCGCTGCTCAACTACGATTTCCCCGGCAATATCCGCGAGTTGCAGAACCTGATCGAACGCGGCGTGATCGCCAGTAACGAAGGCGCCCCCATCGACCTCAACCACCTGTTTCGCGATGAAGAACTGCCGGCCGAATTCTATTCGCTGCTGCAGCAGGGGCGGCTGGTGCAGCACCAGGAGCGGCCCGGCGAGGTGGACCTGCTGACGCGGCTCGGCTGCCCAGACCTGCCCGACGCCAGCCTGTCGCTGGAGACCGTGGAGAACCAGCTGCTCGAGCAAGCCCTGCAACGCAGCGCCGGTAACCTGGCTGCGGCCGCCCGCATGCTGGGGCTGAGCCGGGCGCAGTTCGCCTATCGGCTGAAGCGGGCGCGGGGCGACTGAGGTTTTTCGCGGGCATGAACTAGGCGTTCCCGCCCGCCTCCACAGATCGTATGGCTGCCACACATTTTGTGGGAGCGCGCCATGAGCGCGAAAGAATAGCGAGCACTACACTGGCATCACTGAATCAACACGGAGGTCGATTCATGCTGTTGTCATCCAGACCGGGCTATCGCGCCCTGCGCAGAGGCCGCGCTTCTTGTCCCGGAGCGGCCTATCTGATCACCACCATCACCCGTGACCGCACCCCGGTGTTCAGCCATTTTCCTGCGGGCTGTGCGGCGGCTCGCTGCTTTGAAACTCCAAGGCTCCTTTGTGACAGCCATATGCTCGCCTGGGTGTTGATGCCAGATCATGCGCACTGGCTGATTCAGCTGGGCGAGGTGGACAGCCTGGCTGCGCTGATCAATCGGCTGAAATCGTCGAGCAGTCGGATGGCGGGAAGGTGCGTCGGTTCTGAGAGGGGAATCTGGGTGGCCGGGTTCCACGACCATGGCTTGCGGCGTGAGGAGGATTTGCAGGGTGTTGCACGCTATATCGTAGCCAATCCGCTGCGGGCTGGGTTGGTCAGGCGTATTGGTGACTACCCATTTTGGAATGCGGTCTGGCTTCAGGGTTGAGGTGACTGCCTAATTTTTCGCGGGCATGGCCCGCTCCCACAGGTTTGGCGTTGCCCTCAGATCCAGTGGGAGCGCGCCATGCCCGCGAAGGAGCTATCGAGCATCGCTGACCTTTGCTAAATGAACACAGGCTTGCTAGCGGTGCGCCGGTTCAAACCTACCCCAATGCATCCCCTCGCTTCCACATGGGGATCTATGGGTGCAGGCAATTTAGCGACGAACCACTTCTGTGGGAGCGGGCCATGCCCGCGAAGGGGCTATCGAGCATCGCTGACCTTTGCTGAATGAACACGGGCTTGCTAGCGGCGCGCCGGTTGAACTTACCCCAATGCATCCCCTCGCTCCCACTTGGGGATCTGTGGGTGCAGGCAATTTAGCGACGAATCACCTCTGTAGGAGCGGGCCATGCCCGCGAAGGAGCTATCGAGCACCGCCGATCTTACTGACAGTACTCGACAGGACATTCACCTCAAGCCGGTGCATCCTCCCGCTGCTCGCCATTCGGCTCCTCGATGCGATACCAGGCCACATACAGCGCCGGCAGGAACAGCAATGTCAGCAGGGTGGCGCTGAAGATGCCGCCGATCATGGCGTAGGCCATCGGCCCCCAGAACACTTCGCGGGCGATGGGAATCATGCCCAGGCTGGCGGCGGCGGCAGTCAGCAGGATCGGCCGGCGGCGGTGGTGGGTGGCGTCGATCACCGCCTGCCAGGGCGAGTCGCCGGCGCGCTCGAACTCGTCGATCTGGGTGACCAGGATCACCGAGTTACGGATGATGATGCCGATCAGCGCGAGGATGCCGAGGATGGCCACGAAGCCCATGGGCGTGCCGGTCGGCACCAGGGCCAGCACCACGCCGATCAGGCCCAGCGGCGCCACGCTGAATACCAGGAAGGTCTTCGCCACGCTGTGCAGCTGGATCATCAGGAAGGTGGCCATCAAAAACAGCATCAGCGGCAGTACGCTGGCGATCGGGCCCTGGGCCTTGCCACTTTCCTCCACGGTGCCGCCAGTGGCGACGCTGTAGCCGTTGGGTAGCCCGTCGGAGAATTTCTGGATCTCCGGCGCCAGGTCCGCCACCAGGTCGGTGGGCTGGATGTCGCTGACCACCGCGGCCTTGAGGGTGATGGTCGGCTTGCGGTCACGGCGCCATACCAGCGGTTGCTCCAGCTCGTAGCCGACGGTGGCGAAGGCACGCAGCGGAATGGCCACGCCGTTGGGGTTGACGATCTGCAGGTTTTCCAGGGTTTGCGGCGAGCTGCGTTCGCTGTCTTCGGCGCGGCCGATGACGTCGATCAGGTAGATGTCGTCTTTCACCTGGGTGACCGTGGTGCCGCTGACGATGCCGTTGAGCAGGTTGGCGACGTCTTCGGAGGACAGCCCGAACTGCCGCGCCTTGTCCTGGGCGACGTCGATGCGCAGCACCTTGCCGGGCTCGTTCCAGTCATAAACCATCTCGCCGATGTCCGGGTTCTCGTCCAGCAGGGTGGCCAGTTCCAGGGCGTGCTTGCGCACCTGGTCGACGTCTGCGCCGCTGATCCGATACTGGATCGGCCGGCCCACCGGCGGGCCCATTTCCAGCGGCTGCACGAAGGTGCCGATGCCGACGAAGTCCTCGCGCAGGCGCTTGTTGAGCTTGGCCACCAGGCGATCACGGGCATCGATGTCCTGGGCGACGATCACCAGTTGGGCGTAGAAGGGGTTCTGCAATTGCTGATCCAGCGGCAGGTAGAAACGCAGCGCGCCCTGGCCGATGTAGGTGCTCCAGCGGGCGATGTCCTCGTCGCCCTGCAGGGTGGCTTCGAGGCGGTCGACCTGGGCGCGGGTCTCGTTGATCGAGGCGTTCTGCGGCAGGTTGAGGTCGACGAGGATTTCCGGGCGATCCGAGGCGGGAAAGAACTGGCTCTGCACCATCGTCATGCCGGCCAGGGAGGCGGCGAACAGGGCGATGGTCAGGCCGATGGTCCACCAGCGGTGCCGCATGGCCAGCAGCAGGCCCTTGTCGAAGGCGCGGGCGATACGACCGGGGCCGCTCTCCTTGGCCTTCATGCGCTTGGGCAGGATGTGCACGGCGATCACCGGGGCGAACACCACGGCCACCAGCCAGGACAGCGACAGCGCCACGGCGATCACCGCGAACAGGGTGAAGGTGTACTCACCCGCCGAGCTGGCGTTGAGGCCGATGGGCACGAAGCCGGCCACCGTCACCAGGGTGCCGGTGAGCATCGGGAAGGCTGTCGAGGTGTAGGCGAAGGTGCCGGCGTCGTGCAGTGAGTCGCCCTTTTCCAGGCGGGTGACCATCACTTCGACGGTGATCATCGCATCGTCGACCATCAGCCCGAGGGCGATGATCAGCGCGCCCAGGGAAATGCGCTGCATGGTGATGCCGCTGTATTCCATGAACATGAACACCATGGCCAGCACCAGCGGAATCGAGCAGGCGACCACCAGGCCGGCGCGAATGCCGAGGCTGACGAAGCTCACCAGCATGACGATCAGCACCGCCTCGAACAGGGCGCGAGTAAAGCCGCTGACCGCTTCTTCCACCACCTCGGCCTGGTCGGAGACCACGTGCACGCCCACGCCCACCGGCAGGTCGGCGGTCAGTTGGTCCATACGGCCGTGCAGGGCCTCGCCGAAGGTCTGGATATTGCCGCCGTCGCGCATGGCGATGGCCAGGCCAATGGCCGGCTTGCCGTTGTAGCGGAACAGCGCCTGGGGCGGATCGACGTAGTCGCGGGTGATCTCGGCAATGTCGGTCAGCCGGTAGAAGCGGTCGTCCATGCGCAGGTTGACGTTGCGCAGGTCGGCTTCCGAGGCGAACTGGCCGCTGGTGCGCACGGAAATCCGCTCCGGCCCGGCTTCGATCACCCCCGAGGGCGTCACCGCGTTCTGCGCCTGCAGGCTCTGGATCACCTGGCTCTGGTCGATACCCAGGGCGGCCAGCTTGCGGGTCGAGAAGTTCAGGTAGAAGACCTCGTTCTGCTGGCCGACCATCTGCACCTTGCCCAGGTCCGGCACGCTGCGGATCTCGGCGCGTACCTGCTCCACGTAGTCACGCAGCTGGCGCATGTTCAGGCCATCGCCGGTGAAGGCGTAGATGGAGCCGAACACGTCGCCGAATTCGTCGTTGAACGACGGGCCCTGCAGGCCCTGGGGAAACTCGCCGCGGATGTCGTCGATCTTCTTGCGCACCTGGTACCAGATGCCGTCGATGTCGCCGGCCTTGGTGGTGTCACGCAGGAACACCATGACGGTCGACTCGCCCGGCCGCGTGTAGCTCTTCACGTAATCCAGCGAGTCCAGCTCCTCGAGCTTCTTCTCGATGCGGTCGGTGACCTGGTTGAGGGTTTCGTCGACCGTGGCGCCCGGCCAGCGGGTCTGGATGACCATGGTCTTGATGGTGAACGCCGGGTCTTCCTCGCGGCCCAGGTTCATGTAGGAGATCACGCCCATCAGCAGCGACACGAACATCAGGTACCAGACGAACGACTGGTGGCGCAGCGCCCAGTCCGAGAGGTTGAAGCCGTCCTTGCGCGGCGCCTGCTGGGTCATGGTGCGACGCCCTCATCGATGCGGATCTGCTGGCCGTCCCTGAGTTCGCTCAGGCCGGCGCTGACTACCTTGTCGCCGGCCGAGAGGCCCTCGACGCTGATCTGTTCGCCTTCACGGCCGACCACCCGCACGTTGCGCGAGTGCACGGTCTTGGCCCCGGTGTCGATCACCCAGACGCGGCTCTGGCCGTCGACCTCCTGCACGGCGGCGGCTGGCAGCAGGCTGCGTGGGGTCTGCGCGCGGGTCAGGCTGATGGCCACGGCGGTGCCCAGGCGCAGGCCGGGCGGGGTTTCTTCCAGGGTCAGCCGAGCGCGGCGGGTGCGGGTGGCCGCGTCGGCGCGGGGCTCCAGTTCACGCAACTGGCCGCGGGTGGCGATGCTCGGGTCGAGCTGGGAGGCGACGTTGAACTGCACCTGGTCGTCCAGCCCGTCGGCCAGCTCCACGGGCAGGTCGAACACCGCCTCGCGCACGTCCGGGCGGGCCAGGGTGACCACTTCCTGGCCGGCGCCGACCACCTGGCCGGCTTCCACGTGCCAGGCGGTGACCACCGCAGCGAAGTCGCTCTTCAGGGTGCCGTAGTTCAGGCGGTCGCGGGCCTGGCGGGTGGCGGCCGCGGCCTGGTCGCGGTTACTGCGGGCGTTGCTCAGTTCGGTTTGCGCCTGCTCCAGGGTGGCCTTGGCACCGACGCCGCGGTCGAACAGCTCCTGCTGGCGGCGTGCGTTGGCCTGGGCGTTGATCCACTGCGCTTCGCTGCGCGCCTGGTCACCCTCGCTGGCGCGCAGGGCGTTCTGCTGGTCGGTAGGGTCGAGGGTCGCCAGGGGCGTGCCGGCCTGCACCTCGGCGCCGGCGTCCACCAGGCGGTGAGAGACCCGACCGCCGACGCGAAAGCCCAGGGTGCTCTGCACCCGCGCCTCGATGGTGCCGGCGAAGCGGCCGAGCACCTGCTGATCCTGCTGCTGCACTTCGCTGTACAGCACCGGGCGGATCGGCTCGGGTTTCTCGTCTTCGGCGCAGCCTGCCAGTAGCGCGGCAACCAGCGTGAAAGCCATCGCGCGCTTCATGGCTGCTGCTCCTGCCGTGGATTCTGCTCGTGGGCCTCGGCGACTTCCACCTTCTGGCCGGGGTGCAACAGTTGCCCGCCGGCCACCACCACGCGGTCACCGTCCTGCAGGCCGGCGCGGATGATCACCTTGTCGGTCAGGTAGCGACCGACCTGCACCGGATGCAACTGCACCACATCGCCGTCGCCCAGGCGCCATACCGCCGGCTCGCGCTCGGCCTTGGTGAGTGCCGACCAGGGCAGCTCGACGCTGCGTACCGCCGGGTTGCTGACATGGGCGCTGACGGTGGAGCCCAGCGTCAGCGCCGCCGGTACCTGCTCCAGGCCGACCTTGACCTGCACCGTACCGCTCTGCGCCGACACCTGTGGGTTGACCTCGCGCACCGTGCCGCTGGCGCCCACCTCGGGGTTGTCCAGCAGGCTCACGCGCAACGGCTGGCCGGGTTCGACCAGCAGTGCTTCGAAGACGTTGAACACCGCATCGCGCTCGCCCTCGCGGGCCAGGCCGAAGATCGGCGTGGCCGCCTGCACCACCTGGCCGACCTCGGCCTGGCGGGCGGTGATCACCCCGTCGCTCTCGGCGCGCAGCTCGGTGTAGCCGGCCTGTTCGCGGGCGTCGGCCAGTTGTGCTTCGGCGGCGGTCAGGCTGTTGCGCGCGCTGCGATCGCTGGCCACGGCGCTGTCGTATTCGCTGCGGCTGGTATAGCCCTTGGGCAGCAGTTGCTGCTGGCGCCAGAGGTTGGCGGCGCTGAGCTTGACCTGGGCACGGGCGGCTTCGGCGGCGGCCTCGGCGGAGCGCACCGCGTTGCGCTGGTCCTGCGGGTCGAGGCGGGCCAGAATCTGGCCAGCCTTCACGGTATCGCCGACGTCCACCAGGCGCTCGGTGATCTTGCCGCTGACGCGAAACGACAGATCGGTCTGGACGCGCGCCTGGATATCGCCGGTGATGGTGGCATCCGCCGCGTAATCGACCTGACTGACCGTGGCCACCTTTACGCGCGGGTTCTTCGGCGCAGGCGGTGGCTCGTCGGCGCAGCCAGCCAGCAGCGCGAGAGCCAGCAGGGCCGCGACGAGGCAAGGCAACGCAGAGGTCGATACGGGCGGCATGGAGGCTCCGGTACGGCAGGACACAGATGTGTGTGCAAATGCGACCGCGCCAGGCGACGAACGGTTCAGGCTACTGTTGCGACGAGCGCGGCTTGTGCTGGGGAAGCAATCCACATACTGTATTTATATACAGTTATCGAGTTGAGCCATGAACCCGACCTCAGCGCCGCGCGGGCGCGGCACCGCCAGCCAGCCGCACAATCGTTTCGCGCCCACCACCAGTGAGGCCGAGGACGACGGCTGGTATCAGGAACAGACGCCGCTGACCTTCGTCACCGAGGTACGCCACGAGCGGGCGAAGACGGTGATCAGCCGCAACAGCTCGCCAGACGTGGGCTTCGACCGCTCGGTGAACCCCTATCGCGGCTGCGAGCACGGCTGCATCTACTGTTTCGCCCGGCCCAGCCACGCCTATTGGGACCTGTCGCCGGGCATCGATTTCGAGACCAAACTGATCGCCAAGACCAACCTGGCCGAGCGCCTCGAAGAGCAACTGAGCAAGCCGGGCTACGTACCGGCACCCATCGCCCTGGGCATCAACACCGACGGTTACCAGCCCATCGAGCGCGAGCACCAGTTGACCCGACAGGCCCTGGAGATCCTGCTGCGCTATCGCCATCCGGTGAGCATCATCACCAAGAGCGCGCTGATCCTGCGCGACCTGGATCTGCTCGAAGAGCTGGCCAGCCGTAATCTGGTCAGCGTGGCGTTCAGCGTCACCACCCTGGACGACGAACTCAAACGCATCATGGAGCCGCGCACCGCAGCGCCCAGGGCGCGACTGCGGGCCATGAAAACCCTGCACGAGCACGGCGTGCCGGTCGGCCTGATGGCTGCGCCGATGATCCCGATGATCAACGACATGGAGCTCGAACGCCTGCTCGAAGCGGGGCGCGATGCCGGCGCCAGTTCCGCTGGCTACGTACTACTGCGCTTGCCGCTGGAAATCGCCGAGTTGTTCGAGCAATGGCTGCAGAGCCATTTCCCCGACCGCGCCGAGCACGTGATGAGCCTGATCCGCCAGTCCCGCGGCGGGCAGAACTACGACAGCCGCTTCGGCGCGCGAATGAAAGGCGAGGGGCACTTCGCCGAGCTGCTGGCCCAGCGCTTTCGCCTGGCGCGCCGCCGCTACGGTTACGACGGCAGCAAGCGTGGCGTGCTGGACTGCTCGCAGTTCGCGCCGCCGGGGCAGCAGATGGGATTGTTCTGATGGCTGCTTGACCAGCGGTTTCCCGTGGGCGCTGCGCTTGACCCGGGCCACGCAATGGCGATGTCCGCGCCTCTGTAGCCTGGAGTTGAGCGTAGCGATACCCAGGCTGGATAGCGGCCTGGTCATGGATCGTCAGCGCGGTGCACGACACGGCGAAAAAATGGTCAACATTGCCGGTCGGGTGGAGATTTTTCACGCCGACGTGTCTCGAGTGGTTTTGCCACAGTCAAATCCTCCGATCTCTTGTCGGCAGTCCTGCCGGCTGGGAAGCTGTGCGCTGTCGCACGCTTCGTCTCCCATCCGTAAGCGAGGTAACGCTAATGCCTGGTAATCGTCGTCCTGCCGAGAGCAACCCCAAGAACGCTGCTTCGGCCGCCGAGGCGCTGGATCACCTGGTCGAAGGCTTTCTGCGCTTTCGCCAGGATGTGTTCCCGCAGCAGCAGGCGCTGTTCAAGAAGCTGGCCCATGCCCAGTCGCCGCGCGCCATGTTCATCACCTGCGCCGACTCGCGCATCGTGCCCGAGCTGATCACCCAGAGCGAGCCGGGCGACCTGTTCGTGACCCGCAACGTCGGCAACGTGGTGCCGCCGTACGGCCAGATGAACGGCGGCGTGTCCACCGCCATCGAATATGCGGTCGCCGCCCTGGGCGTGCAGCACATCATCGTCTGCGGCCACTCCGACTGCGGCGCGATGAAGGCCGTGCTCGACCCGGAAACCCTGGAACGCATGCCGACGGTCAAGGCCTGGCTGCGCCATGCCGAAGTGGCCAAGACGGTGGTCGCCGACAACTGCGGCTGCGCCGATCACACCACCCTGGGCGTGCTCACCGAAGAAAACGTGGTGGCCCAGCTCGACCACCTGCGCACCCACCCCTCGGTGGCCTCGCGCCTGGCGGCCGGCCAGCTGTTCATCCACGGCTGGGTGTATGACATCGAAAGCAGCGAGATCAAGGCCTACGATGCCGAGGCCGGTGAGTTCCGCCAGATCGGTGACGGCCCGCTGCCGATGGCCACACCGCGCCCGCGTTATCCACAGGGTTGATGGCGCGTAGGATAGTGCGAGCCATGTAGGTGACGCGTCGTCCACCTTACGGCCCGCTCCCACAGAATTCAGTCCCTGCTAGACCAAATCAGCTCGTAAGGTGGATTTCACCCATCCTACGAGCTGACTCCGCTTTCCAGGCTTCAGTCTGTGACCTGCGTCTCCAACGGCGTTCAGCGAGCGAACCCGCTGGACTGTGCTAGGGTCTTTAGTCGGTCGGTTGGCCCGCACATGAGGCGTGTCCAACCGGCAATCACCGACAAGAATAAGATGATGCCGGCCCGCCATGTCCCGATCGCAGAGAACGCTCGACCCGTCCTATGAGCTGATGGATGACCACGAAGGTCATTCGCTGATCTATCGCCAGCACGGTTTTCCCAGCCCGCTGGTGCGCTGGCATTTCCACAAGGAATACGAGCTGCACCTGATCGTCGCCAGCGCCGGCAAGGTGTTCATCGGCGACTACATCGGCAATTTCTCCCCCGACACCCTGTTTCTCACCGGCCCCAACCTGCCGCACAACTGGATCAGCCAGATGGCGCCGGGCGAAGCGGTGGCCGAGCGCGACATGCTGGTCAACTTCACCGACGAGGTGCTGGAAAGCGGCACCGCGGTGTTCGCCGAACTCAAGGACCTGCAGCCGTTGTTGGCCCGTGCCCAGTACGGCATCGAGTTCCGTTGCCCGCACACCATTGCCGAGGCGCGCCAGTTGCTGCAGCGCATCGCCGATTCCCAGGGCATGACGCGTCTGGGGCACTTCTTCATCCTCATGGAGTTGCTGGCCGGCTGCGAGGCGTACCAGTTGCTCTCGGACCGCACCGCTGCGCAGCTGGCCGACGAGCACCACGTCGACCGTATCAACCGCGCCGTCGACTACATCTTCCAGCGCTATGCCCAGGAACTGAGCCAGGAGGAAGTGGCCGAGTACCTTGGGATGACGCCCACCTACTTCTCGCGCTTCTTCAAGCAGGCCACCGGGCGCGGCTTCGTCGAGTTCGTCAATCGCATGCGGGTGAGTAAATCCTGCGAGCTGCTGACCCAGAGCGACAAGCCGGTGACCGAGGTGTGTTTCGAGTCCGGCTTCAACAACATTTCCAACTTCAACCGACGCTTCCAGCAGCTCAAGGGCATGACGCCCAGCGGCTACCGACGGCTGGTTACCCAGCGCATCACTGCGCAAAACCTGTACTGATTCCGTCGCCCGAATCTGTGGGGAAATAGCCGAAAACGTCGTGCTTGACGTGTCGGATGGCTTTTCACCGGCAGCCATGCTTTTACCGCCAGTGCAAAAAAGTATTGGTTGCAGTGCAGTCGAGGCGTTGTTCGCGTGCGGCGCTAGGGGTGTAATTCGGTTCGGCCCACAAAAACAATAACGTCTCCCGAGGCTCACCGGGCCAGGGAGAGGAGTTCAAGACCATGAACCATACGCTCAAAGTATTCGTAGCCGCTTCATGCCTTTCCCTGACCGTCGGCGCCCAGGCTGCCGAGACCGTGACCATCGCCACGGTCAACAACAGCGACATGATTCGCATGCAGCGCCTGGCCAAGACCTTCGAAGAACAGCACCCGGACATCAAGCTCAAGTGGGTGGTGCTCGAAGAGAACGTGCTGCGCCAGCGCCTGACCACCGATATCGCCACCCAGGGCGGCCAGTTCGACGTGCTGACCATCGGCATGTACGAAGCGGCGCTGTGGGGCGAGAAGGGCTGGCTGGAGCCGATGAAGGACCTGCCCGCCGATTACGCCCTCGACGATGTGTTCCCCTCCGTGCGCGAAGGCCTGTCGGCCAACGGCCAGCTGTATGCGCTGCCGTTCTATGCCGAAGCCTCGATCACCTATTACCGCACCGACCTGTTCGAACAGGCCGGGTTGAAGATGCCCGAGCAGCCGACCTGGGAGCAGATGGCCGAGTTCGCCGGCAAGCTGCACCAGCCGGACAAGGGCCAGTACGGCATCTGCCTGCGTGGCAAGGCCGGCTGGGGCGAGAACATGGCGCTGATCACCACCGTGGCCAACGCCTACGGTGCGCGCTGGTTCGATGAGCAGTGGAAGCCGGAGTTCACCGGCAGCGAGTGGAAGAGCGCGCTGAACTTCTACGTCGACACCATGAAGAAATATGGCCCGCCGGGCGCCTCGAGCAACGGCTTCAACGAGAACCTGGCGCTGTTCAACAGCGGCAAGTGCGCCATGTGGGTCGATGCCAGCGTGGCCGGCTCGTTCGTTACCGACACGTCGCAGAGCAAGGTCACCGATTCGGTGGGCTTCACCTTCGCGCCGACCCAGGTTACCGACAAGGGCGCCTCGTGGCTGTACTCCTGGGCGCTGGCGATCCCCACCAGCTCCAAGTCCAAGGACGCCGCCAGGACCTTTAGCGCCTGGGCCACCTCGCAGGCCTACGCGGAGCTGGTCGCCGAGAAGGATGGCGTTGCCAACGTGCCGCCAGGCACCCGTGCCTCGACCTACAGCGATGCCTACATGAAAGCTGCGCCGTTCGCCAAGGTGACCCTCGATTCGCTGAAAAAGGCCAACCCGGCCGACCCGAGCGCCAAGCCGGTGCCGTACGTGGGCATCCAGTTGGTGACCATTCCCGAGTTCCAGGCCATTGGCACCGCCGTCGGCAAGCTGTTCGCCGCCGCCCTGACCGGGCAGATGCAGCCCGAGCAGGCGCTGCAGGCCGCGCAGCAGAGCACCGAGCGGGAAATGAAACGCGCCGGGTATCCGAAGTAAGCACGCCCTGCGGTGAGCCGCAGTCAGCGGCCCACCGCGGGTGATCGAACGACGCCTGGGTCACTCGGCCCGATCCGTCATACCCAACCGCCCATGCGGAGCCCCCATGGATAACACAACCCTCGACTCCCGCGCGTCCGCGGCAGGCGAAGCCGTCGCCACGCGGCGCAAGCGCCTGGCGCCCGGCTGGTTCCTGGTGAGCCCCTCGGTGGTTCTGCTGCTGATCTGGATGATCGTGCCCCTGGGCATGACCATCTACTTCTCGCTGATCCGCTACAACCTGCTGTACCCCGGCGAGAACGATTTCGTCGGCCTGGAAAACTTCGAATACTTCGTCACCGATGCCGCCTTCCTGTCCGGCGCCGGCAACACCCTGCTGCTGGTCGGCAGCGTGCTGTTGATCAGCGTGGTGTTCGGCGTGCTGATCTCCGCCCTGCTGGAGGCCAGCGAGTTCTTTGGCCGCGGCATCGTGCGGGTGCTGCTGATCTCGCCGTTCTTCATCATGCCGACGGTCAGCGCGCTGTTGTGGAAGAACCTGATCTTCCATCCGGTATCGGGGATTCTCGCCGCCGTATGGCAGTTCTTCGGCGCCCAGCCGGTGGACTGGCTGGCGCACCACCCGCTGTTCTCGATCATTCTCATCGTGTCGTGGCAGTGGCTGCCGTTCGCCATCCTCATCCTGATGACCGCCATGCAGTCGCTGGATCAGGAGCAGAAGGAGGCCGCGCGCCTCGACGGTGCCGGCCCGTTGGCCATCTTCTGGCACCTGACCCTGCCGCACCTGGCACGGCCGATCGCCGTGGTGGTGATGATCGAAACCATCTTCCTGCTCTCGGTATTCGCCGAGATCTACACCACTACCAGCGGCGGCCCGGGTTACGAATCGACCAACCTGGCCTACCTGATCTACACCCAGGCGCTGCTGCAGTTCGACGTAGGCATGGCCTCCGCCGGCGGGCTGATCGCCGTGGTCATCGCCAACATCGCCGCCATCGTGCTGATCCGCATGATCGGCAAGAACCTCACCGACCGGCAGTAGGAGCGAAGCATGCTGACTCTCAAGCAATCCCGTCGCTTGCAAAGCGTGCTGGTCGGCACGCTGGCCTGGGCCGTGGCCGCGCTGATCTTCTTCCCGATCTTCTGGATGGTGCTGACCAGCCTGAAGACCGAGCTGGACGCCTTCGCCACGCCGCCGCAGTTCATCTTCACCCCGACCCTGGAGAACTACCTGCACATCAACGAGCGCAGCGATTACTTCGCCTACGCCTGGAACTCGGTGCTGATCTCCTTCGCCGCGACCTTGCTGTGCATGCTCATCGCGGTGCCGGCGGCCTACTCGATGGCGTTCTTCGAGACCAAGCGCACCAAGGGCACGCTGCTGTGGATGCTGTCCACCAAGATGCTGCCGCCGGTGGGTGTGCTGGTGCCGATTTATCTCTTGGCCAAGCAGTTCGGCCTGCTCGATTCGCGCATCGCGCTGATCGTCATCTACACCCTGATCAACCTGCCGATCGTGGTGTGGATGGTGTACACCTACTTCAAGGACATTCCCGGCGAGATCCTCGAAGCGGCGCGGCTCGATGGTGCCACCACCTGGCAGGAAATCGCTCGCGTGCTGCTGCCCATCGCCCGCGGCGGCCTGGCCTCGACCATGCTGCTGTCGCTGATCCTGTGCTGGAACGAGGCGTTCTGGTCGCTCAACCTGACCAGCTCCGCCGCTGCGCCGCTGACTGCGCTGGTGGCCTCCTACTCCAGCCCCGAAGGCCTGTTCTGGGCCAAGCTTTCCGCCGTTTCGACCCTGGCCTGCGCGCCCATTCTGATCTTCGGCTGGATCAGCCAGAAGCAGCTGGTGCGTGGTCTGTCGTTCGGCGCCGTCAAGTGAGGGGCTGTCGATGCTTCTTCACGGCCGCGACGAATCCCGCTTTTGCACGGCGAGAGCGGCAAGGAGGAATTTTGATCATTGCAGGTAACAACTATGTAAAGGCGGGCCGTACAAAAGCGGGTTCGTCCCTTCGGGTTGCGCGGCAAATGGCGCCAGGCTTCGTTGCAGGACTTGATAAGGGGCGGCCATTACCTGCGTCCTGCGCCTCGCCTGACACCATTTGGCGCGGCAACGCGACTCGCGCAGAAACACCGACAGCCCCTCAAGAGGATTTACGTCATGGCTGATTTGAAAATCCGCAACCTGAAAAAAGGCTTCGACGGCACGGCGATCATCAAGGGCATCGACCTGGATATCGAGAACCGTGAGTTCGTGGTGTTCGTCGGCCCGTCCGGTTGTGGCAAGTCCACGCTGCTGCGGCTGATCGCCGGGCTGGAGGAAGTCTCCAGCGGCACCATCACCCTCGATGGAACCGACATCACCGATACTGCGCCGGCCAAGCGCGACCTGGCGATGGTGTTTCAGACCTACGCCCTGTACCCACACATGACGGTGCGCAAGAACTTGTCCTTCGCCCTCGATCTGGCGCGGGTAGGCAAGGGGGAGGTCGAGGAGAAGGTCGCCAATGCCGCGCGCATCCTCGAGCTGGGTGCGCTGCTCGAGCGCAAGCCCAAGCAGCTTTCCGGCGGCCAGCGCCAGCGCGTGGCCATTGGCCGCGCCATCGTGCGCAACCCGAAGATCTTCCTGTTCGACGAGCCGCTGTCCAACCTCGATGCCGCCCTGCGCGTGCAGACTCGCCTGGAGCTGGCGCGCCTGCACAAGGAGCTCAAGGCGACGATGATCTACGTGACCCACGACCAGGTCGAGGCCATGACCCTGGCCGACAAGGTGGTGGTGCTCAACGGCGGCCGCGTCGAGCAGGTCGGCTCGCCGCTGGAGCTTTACAACCACCCGGTGAACCTGTTCGTCGCCGGCTTTCTCGGCACGCCGAAGATGGGTTTCCTGCGTGGTCAGGTGGAAAGCGTCGACGGCGGTCGCTGCCGATTGCGCCTGACCTGCGGCGCAGTGTTGGACCTGCCGCTGGCCGCCACCGGCCTGGGCAACGGTGACCAGATCACCCTCGGTATCCGCCCCGAGCACCTCAACGTGGTGCCGGCCGGGCAGGGCCGCCTGCAGGCCACCGCCGACGTCAGCGAACGCCTGGGCAGTGACACCTTCTGCCACGTGCGCGTCGGCGAGGAAGACCTCACCGTGCGGGTGCGCGGCGACTTCTCGCCGGCTTACGGCGAAGCCCTGGCGCTGGATTTCGACCCGGCCCATTGCCACGTCTTCAACGCCGATGGCCTGGCCATCGACAAACGCATCCAGGCCGGCCAGGCCGCCTGACGCGCAGGAATCGCCCCATGAAACTCAATCGCAAGAACCTCTGCGCACTGGCTCCCGAAATCGACGTGCCAGCCTATGACCCCGCCGACGTGCGCCAGGGCATCGCCCATATCGGCGTCGGCGGCTTCCACCGCGCCCACCAGGCGATCTATACCGAGGCCCTGCTCAACCGCGGCGAAGCGCGCGAATGGGGCATCTGCGGCATTGGCCTGCGCCGCGAAGATCGCGCCATGCAGCAGGCGCTGGCCGAGCAGGATCACCTCTACACCATGCTGGTGCTGGGCGACCAGCCGGGCCTGGAAGTGCGCGTGGTCGGTGCCATCAACGGCATGTTACTGGCCGAGGATTCGCCCGCCGCGCTGGTCGACAAACTGGCCGACCCGGCGATTCGCATCGTCTCACTGACCATTACCGAAGGCGGCTACTGCATCGACGACAGTACCGGCGAGTTCATGGCCCACCTGCCGGATATCCAGCACGACCTGGCGCACCCGGAGGCGCCGCGCAGCGTGTTCGGTTTTCTCTGTGCGGCGCTGGGCAAACGGCGCGCCGCCGGTACACCGGCGTTCACCCTGATGTCCTGCGATAATCTGCCGCACAACGGTGCAGTGACCCGCAAGGCACTGCTGGCCTTCGCCCACTTGGCCGACCACGAGCTGGCGACCTGGATCGACGGCCACGTGAGCTTTCCCAATGCCATGGTCGACCGCATCACGCCGATGACCAGCGATGCCCATCGCGCGCAGCTGGCCGAGCGTCATGGCGTCGAGGACGCCTGGCCGGTGGTCTGCGAGCCATTCCTGCAATGGGTGCTGGAAGACAAGTTCGTCAATGGCAGGCCAGCCTGGGAGAAGGTCGGTGTGCAGTTCACTGATGATGTCACGCCGTACGAAGAGATGAAGATCAAGCTGCTCAACGGCAGCCACCTGGCGTTGACCTACCTGGGTTTTCTCAAGGGCTACCGCTACGTGCACGAAACCATGAATGACCCCTTGTTCCGTCGTTACGTGCGCACTTTTATGGACCTCGACGTGACCCCGCAGCTGGCGGCGGTGCCGGGCATCGATCTGGAAGGCTACAAGGACACCCTGATCGAGCGTTTCTCCAACCAGGCCATCGCCGACCAGCTCGAACGTGTGTGCTCGGATGGCTCGTCGAAGTTTCCCAAGTTCATCGTGCCGACTATCAACCGACTGATCGAGGACGGTCGCCCGCTGGAACGCGCGGCCCTGGTGGTCGCGGCATGGGCGCTGTACCTCAAGGGCGTCGACGAGAACGGCACCACTTACCGCATCCCCGATCCGCGTGCCGCGTTCTGCCAGGCGCTGGTCAGCGATGACGACAAGGTGCGCGAGCGTGTGCTTGGCGTCGAGGTGATCTTCGGCACTGCCATCGCGCAATCGGCGGCTTTCGTCACCGCCTTCGAGCTGTGCTACGACAGCCTGCGCAAGCTCGGCGTGACGCGCACCCTGCAGACCTTGCTGGGTGACTGAGCCATGTACCTCGGCATCGATTGCGGCACCCAGGGCACCAAAGCGCTGATTCTGGATATCGATAATGGCAAGGTGCTTGGCGAGGGCAGTGCGGCGCACCGGTTGATCAGTGGCGCCAATGGCCGCCGCGAGCAGGACCCGGCCGACTGGCTGCTGGCCTTCGAGCAGGCCACCGCCCAGGCCCTGCAGCAGGCCGGGGTGGCGGGCAGCGAGATTCTCGGTATCGGCGTGTCCGGCCAGCAGCACGGCCTGGTGCTGCTCGATGCCAAGGGTGAGGTGCTGCGCCCGGCCAAGCTCTGGTGCGACACCGAATCGACTGCCGAAAACGCCCACCTGTTGAATTTTCTCGGCGGTGACAGCGGCTCGCTGGAGCGCCTGGGCGTGGCCATCGCACCGGGCTACACGGTGTCGAAACTACTCTGGACCCGTGACCATCACCCTGAGGTGTTCGGCCGTATCGCCCACATCCTGTTGCCCCACGACTACCTCAACTACTGGCTGACCGGGCGCGCCTGCGCCGAGTACGGCGATGCCTCCGGCAGCGGTTATTTCAACGTGCGTACACGTACCTGGGATACCGAACTGCTGGAGCTGATCGACCCCGAGGGCGCCCTGGTGCGGGCGCTGCCGGAGCTGATCAAGTCCGAACGTTGCGTCGGTTCGATTCGCCCGCAAATTGCCGAGCGCCTGGGCCTCAGCCCCTGGGCGCTGGTCGCCAGTGGCGGTGGCGACAACATGATGGGCGCCATCGGCACCGGCAACATCGCCCCTGGCGCCATCACCATGAGCCTCGGCACCTCGGGTACGGTATACGCGTACGCCGAGCAACCGCGCGTCAGCCCACACCCGCAGGTGGCGACTTTCTGCTCGTCGTCCGGTGGCTGGTTGCCGCTGATCTGCACCATGAACCTGACCAACGCCAGCGGCGCGATCCGCGACCTGCTGGGGCTGGATGTGGAGACTTTCGGCGCCTTGGTCGGCGAGGCGCCCATCGGCGCCGCAGGCGTGCTGATGCTGCCGTTCCTCAATGGCGAGCGGGTGCCGGCGCTGCCTCTGGCCACCGCCAGCCTGCACGGCCTCACGAGCGACAACCTGACCCGCGCCAACCTCTGCCGCGCGGTGGTGGAAGGCACCACCTTCGGCCTGCGCTATGGCCTCGATCTGCTCAAGGACAGCGGCATTCGCAGCGACAGCATCCGCCTGATCGGTGGCGGCGCGAAAAGCGCCACCTGGCGGCAGATCGTCGCCGACATCATGGGCGCGCCGGTGACCTGCCCGCAGCACACCGAGGCGGCGGCGCTCGGTGCGGCGATCCAGGCGGCCTGGTGCGTGAGCCATCAACACGGCGAGGCGTTGAGCCTGCAAAGCCTTTGCGAGCGCTGCGTGAGCCTCGATGACGCTCGCCGCGCCGAGCCCGACGAGCTGCGCAGCCGCGCCTACGAAGGCGTCTACCAGCGCTACCGCGAGCAGGTTCGCGCGCTGCAATAATCCAATCCGGTGGCCTGTCGCCACCGGCCCCTTTCCTGCGCGAATGCGCCTGTTCCGTGACGCGGAGATCCCATGTACCTGGTATGCGGCGAAGCCCTGTTCGATTTCTTCTGCAACCCCGGCGAGCGTAGCAGCGAGCTGAATTTCAAGGCCCTGGCCGGCGGCTCGCCGTTCAACGTGGCGGTCGGCTTGCGCCGCCTCGGCGTCGAGTCGGCGCTACTCGGCGGCATCTCCAGCGACTACCTCGGCCAGCGCCTGCGCCAGGTGCTGAGCGAGGAAGGCGTCAGTGATCGTTACCTGATCGCCAGCGACGCGCCGACCACCATGGCCATGGTCGCGCTGGATGCCAAGGGCTCGCCGCAGTACATGTTCCGTGGCGAGGGCTGCGCCGATCGCCAGGTGCTGGCCAGGCACCTGCCGCTACTCGACGAGACGGTCAGCGGCCTGCACGTGGGCTCCTATTCGCTGGTGGTGGCGCCGGTTGGCGACACCCTGCTGGCGCTGGTCGAGCGCGAAAGCGGGCGGCGGCTGATCAGCCTGGATCCCAACGTGCGTCTCAATCCGGCGCCCGATATCGAGCGCTGGCGGCAGCGAATTGAATCTTTTGCCGCCCACGCGCATCTGATCAAGGTCAGCGAGGAGGACCTGGAACTGCTGTATCCCGGTGTCTCACCGTCGACGAGCATCGAGCGCTGGCTGGCCCAGCGCTGCCAGCTGGTGTTCCTGACCCGCGGTAGCGAGGGGGCAAGCGTGTTCAGCCGGCAGCATGGGCAATGGTCGGTACCGGCACGCCAGGTGGTCACCCGTGACACCGTGGGCGCCGGGGACACCTTTCAGGCGGCGATCATCGCTTACCTGGTGCAGCATGGGCTGGATAGCCCGGCTGGCCTGGCCGCGGTGTCGCGCGAGGCGCTCGCGGCGATGCTCGACTTCGCCGTGCAGGCGGCGGCGCTGACGTGTTCACGGGTTGGCCCGCAACTGCCGTATCGGCATGAGCTGGCGCAGTAAGGCCGTTGAGGGTACAACAAGGCGCTTTGGCAGGCTTTTGAAAAACGTAGGCGATGGCAACGTAGGTAGTTTTTCAATGGCCTGCCAGGCAATTTTCAACGCAGTATTTGCCACGCCCGCCGCGCATTCAACGCCTGCAACCGAATTCGCAGGGCCAGGAGGCTGGCCCGAACCAAGGAGTCTTCATGCCGTATCTTTCTTCATCGCTGGATGTCACCCAACTGCCGAGCTGGCAGGCCCTGGTTGCCCACCGTGAGCGCCTCACCAGCTTCAGCATGCGCCAAGCCTTCGCCGCTGACCCGAAGCGCTTCGAGACCTTCAGCCTGAGCGGCTGCGGGCTGTTCCTGGATTACTCGAAGAACCTGATCAATACCGAGACCCGCGAGCTGCTGGTCAACCTGGCCCGTGAAGTGGGGCTGGAGAAGGGCATCCGCGCGCTGTTCGATGGCGAGCTGCTGAACAACACCGAAAAGCGCCCGGCCCTGCACACCGCGCTGCGCCGTCCGCTGGGCGACAAGGTCGAGGTCGACGGCGTCGACATCATTCCCGAAGTACAGCGCGTGCTGCAGCAGATGACCGAGCTGGTCGGGCGCATCCACAACGGCCTGTGGCGCGGCTACACCGAGAAGCCGATCACCGACGTGGTGAACATCGGCATCGGCGGCTCCTTCCTCGGCCCGCAGTTGGTGTCCGAGGCGCTGCTGCCGTTCGCCCAGCGCGGCGTGCGCTGCCACTACCTGGCCAACATCGATGGCAGCGAGTTCCACGAACTGGTCGCCAAGCTGCGCGCCGAGACCACGTTGTTCATCGTCTCGTCGAAGTCCTTCGGCACCCTGGAAACCCTGAAGAATGCCCAGGCCGCGCGCGGCTGGTACCTGGCCCAGGGCGGTTCGGAGTCCGAGCTGTATCGCCACTTCATCGCCGTGTCGAGCAACCGCGAGGCGGCAGTGGGCTTCGGCATCCGCGAGGAAAACATCTTCCCGATGTGGGATTGGGTCGGCGGCCGTTACTCGCTGTGGTCGGCCATCGGCTTGCCGATCGCCCTGTCGATCGGCATGTCCAACTTCAAGGAACTGCTGTCCGGCGCCTACCGTATGGACGAGCACTTCAAGACCGCGCCGTTCGAGGAAAACATGCCGGTACTGCTGGCCCTGCTGGGCGTGTGGTACGGCAATTTCTGGAATGCCCAGAGCCACGCCATCCTGCCGTACGACCACTACCTGCGTAACATCACCAAACACCTGCAGCAGCTGGACATGGAGTCCAACGGCAAGAGCGTACGCGGCGATGGCCAGCCGGTCAGCACCGCCACCGGCCCGGTGATCTGGGGTGGCGTGGGCTGCAACGGCCAGCACGCCTACCACCAGCTTCTGCACCAGGGCACCCAACTGATCCCGGCGGATTTCATCGTGCCGGTAAGCAGCTACAATCCGGTGGCCGATCACCACCAGTGGCTGTACGCCAACTGCCTGTCGCAGAGCCAGGCGCTGATGCTCGGCAAGTCCCGCGAGGAAGCGGAAGCCGAACTGCGTGCCAAGGGCATGGGCGAGGACGATGTGCAGCGCTTGGCGCCGCACAAGGTGATCCCCGGCAACCGGCCGAGCAACACCCTGGTGATGGAGCGCGTCAGCCCCCGTCGGCTCGGCGCACTGATCGCCATGTACGAGCACAAGGTGTTCGTGCAGAGCGTCATCTGGGGCAACAATGCCTTCGACCAGTGGGGCGTGGAGCTTGGCAAGGAGCTGGGCAAGGGCGTCTATTCGCGCATGGTCGGCAGCGATGAAGTTGCTGCCGAGGATGGCTCCACACAGGGCCTGATCGACTTCTTCCGCGGCCGTCACCGCGGCTGATCCCTGCAACGCTGTCCACATCCTGCACAGCTGGGTGGTGCGGGATGTGGCACGTTTCGCGACGATTCCTTGCTCACCTCACTCGCGGCCGATTTCTGATGAGAGGCGCCGCGCTGTAACACGAAAGACATCTGTCGGTTTTTAGATGGGTCGTTATCAGGCCCATGCTAGAGCGGTTGGCTGTGCCGTGTCACGGATCTGGCCCTGGTGGCATGTCGTTACAAATGCTCTGCCGATATCGGTCGCATTTCTTGCGATTAAGGTTGGTTTAAGCCTTCATGGGTAAGTTCGTCTGCGATGTGACTGAATAGTCACTAATCAAACTGCCATTAGATGGCAAGTCAATATCACGACTGAAACCCAGGAGGCACCATGAGCGAGCGCATTCGTTCCATCCGTTCCGCCACACCCACCGCAGCCGGCAAGCAGAGTGCAGAAGAGGCCCTGCAAACCCTGCTTGATGGCTTCCAGCGTTTTCGTAGCGATGTCTTCCCCGAGCAGCGCGAGCTGTTCAGCAAGCTGGCCCGCCAGCAAAGCCCCCGGGCCATGTTCATCACCTGCGCGGATTCGCGCATCGTCCCCGAGCTGATCACCCAGAGCGACCCCGGCTCGCTGTTCGTGACCCGCAACGTCGGCAACGTGGTGCCGCCCTATGGCCAAATGAACGGTGGCGTTTCCACTGCCATCGAATACGCGGTGATGGGCCTGGGCGTGCAGCACATCATCATCTGCGGCCATTCCGACTGTGGCGCCATGAAGGCGGTGCTCAACCCGCAGAGCATCGAACGCATGCCGACCGTCAAGGCCTGGCTGCGCCATGCCGAGGTCGCCCAGACCGTCACCCAGCAGAGCTGCAACTGCGCCGAGCACCAGGAACTCGGTGTGTTGACCGAGGAAAACGTGGTCGCCCAGCTCGATCACCTGCGCACCCATCCTTCTGTCGCCGCACGTCTGGCCGCCGGCCAGCTGTTCATCCATGGCTGGGTCTACGACATCGAGAACTGCACCATCAAGGCGTACGACGCCGAACGTGGCGAGTTCCTGCCCCTCGATGGCGAAGCCACCCCCAATGCCAGCCCGCGAGCCCGTTACCTGGCCTCGTAACGCTAATGACAGGACGTCACCCGGTGGCCATGAATCGACCCGCGGATTAACCGCCCACAATCGACAGCCGTTTTCGGGCTTGTTGCCTGGCCCCTGGCAACAAGCCTCTTGGGTTTTGACTGCCTTACACCTGCTGATGGTGAGCCTGCGCTCATCGTCATGACCTTTCGTGCGCTGGATCTGCAGGAGACCGCACCATGACCCTCGCTTCATTCAAATCCGCTCTGCCACGCGATGCCCTGGCGTCCATCGTGGTTTTCCTCGTCGCCCTGCCGCTGTGCATGGGCATCGCCATCGCGTCCGGCATGCCGCCGGCCAAGGGCCTGATCACCGGCATCATCGGCGGCCTGGTGGTCGGCTGGCTGGCCGGCTCGCCCCTGCAGGTCAGCGGCCCGGCGGCCGGTCTGGCCGTGCTGGTTTTCGAGCTGGTGCGCACCCACGGCATCGCCATGCTCGGGCCGATCCTGCTGCTCGCCGGCCTGCTGCAACTGATCGCCGGGCGCTTGCGCCTGGGTTGCTGGTTTCGCGTCACCGCACCGGCCGTGGTGTACGGCATGCTCGCCGGGATCGGCATTCTCATCGTGCTGTCGCAGTTGCACGTGATGTTCGACGTGAAGCCCCAGGCTTCCGGCCTGGACAATCTGCTGGCCTTCCCCGACACCCTGCGCCAGGCGATTCCCGGCCTTGGTGGCGGTAGTGCCATGGCGGCGGCGTTGCTGGGCTTCGGCACCATCACCTGCATGTTCCTGTGGGACAAGCTGCGGCCGCAGAGTCTGCGCTTTCTGCCGGGTGCGCTGATCGGCGTGACGCTGATGACGCTGATCAGCCTGTGGCTAGGGCTCGGCGTGGCACGTGTCGAGGTGCCGGCAACCCTGAGCGATGCCATCGACTGGGTGCAACCGGCCGACCTGCTCAACCTGGCCAACCCGCACATCATTCTCGCGGCGGTGGTCGTGGCCTTCATCGCCAGTGCGGAAACCCTGCTGTCGGCCGCGGCGGTGGATCGCATGCACAACGGGCCGCGTTCCAACCTCGACCGTGAGCTGTCCGCCCAAGGCATCGGCAACATGCTCTGCGGCGCGCTGGGTGCATTGCCGATGACCGGCGTGATCGTGCGCAGCTCGGCCAATGTTCAGGCCGGTGCCCGCACGCGCCTGTCGACCATTTTCCATGGCGCCTGGCTGCTGGCCTTCGTCATGCTGCTGCCAGCGGTGCTGCAGAGCATCCCGATCGCCTGCCTGGGCGGCGTGTTGGTTTACACCGGCTTCAAGCTGGTCGATATCAAGGCCATCCGCAGTCTGGGCCGCTATGGCCGCGCTCCGGTATTCATCTATGCCGCCACGGCCCTGGGCATCGTTGCCGTCGACCTGCTGACCGGCGTGTTGATCGGCTTCGCCCTGACCCTGGTCAAGCTGGCCGGCAAGGCCTCGCGCCTGAAGGTCAGCCTCAGCGAGATCGGCCCTGACGAAGCGGAGCTGCGCCTGACCGGCTCGGCGACCTTCCTCAAGGTGCCGCACCTGGCCAGCGTGCTGGAAGGCATCGCGCCGACCACCCGCCTGCACGTGCCGCTCGACAAGCTCAGCTACGTCGACCATGCCTGCATGGAGTTGCTCGACGACTGGGGCCGTGCCGCCGAGCAGCAGGGCGGGGCGCTGCTGATCGAGCGTCATGGCCTGACCCGTCGTCTCGAGGGCCGCGCGCTGAGCATGCGCCGCGCAACGGCCTGATCCAGGTGCCCGGCGGGCTGTCAGCGTGACAGCCCGCCGCAGGCATCGATGGTCACCTGGCGCTGCGTATCTGGTACCTTTCGCCGTTGCGCATCGCCAGATGGCCGATTCCTGTGCCGCCCAGGTACACCCCGCCGCCGAGCCGGGGAATCGGATCATGCAGGGCGATACCCTTCACCCTGACCATCGTGGCCACCATGACTCGCAAGCACATCATCGTATTCGTCCTCATCGCTGCCGTGGCCCTGGTGCTCGGCCTGATCGCCAGCCAGGCGCTGCGCGGCAAGTCCAACGATGCCGCTGCGTTACTCGACGCCGGTATCGTCATGCTGCCCCAGCCGCGTCAGGTGCCTGCCCTGGATTTCCTCGACCAGGACGGCCAGAGCTTCTCCACCAGCCAGCTCAAGGATCAATGGAGCCTGTTGTTCTTCGGCTACACCTTCTGCCCGGACATCTGCCCGGCGACCCTGGCGCAACTGCGCCAACTGCGCACGCAGATCCCGGAAGAGACCTGGGACAACCTGCGCATCGTGCTGGTGAGCGTCGATCCGAACCGTGATACACCGGAGCAATTGAAGAAGTACCTGGGCTACTTCAATGCCGGTTTCATGGGCCTGAACGGCGAGCCGGACACCATCCAGAAACTCTCCAACGCAGTGAGCATTCCCTATATCCCGGCCGATACCAGCAAGGAAAACTACCTCGTCGACCACAGCGGCAACCTGGCCGTCATCGGCCCGGACGGCACCCAGCGCGGCTTCATCCGCGCACCGATCAACATCGACAAACTGGCGGCGCAACTGCCGGGGCTGGTCGGCAGCGAATGAAAAATGGGACCCACCGCAGAGCGTGTGAAAAGTCGCTGATGCAGGTAGTGATCCCATCAGACGCCCCGACATTGTTCGGGGCGTTTGCTTTTGTACGATTCGAAAGGTCGCGACCAACCTTTCAGGTGAGCA
>NZ_MSXV01000028.1 GCF_001945395.1 Pseudomonas sp. PA15(2017)
ACGACCATAGAGCGTTGGAACCACCTGATCCCATCCCGAACTCAGTAGTGAAACGACGCATCGCCGATGGTAGTGTGGAGCTTCTCCATGTGAGAGTAGGTCATCGTCAAGCTTCTACCCGAAAGCCCTGATCAGGTAACTGATCAGGGCTTTCTCTTTTTAGCTCGAATGATGGTGTGGCTGTGAGAGTCCCGGAGTGCCGGCCACCGGAGTGCCGGCCACCGGAGTGCCGGCCACCGGAATGCCGGCCAGATCATCGTCAAGCTTCTATAAGAAACCCCAGATCTCGACATAGGTCTGGGGTTTCGTCTTTTTGGGCTGGAAAATACCAAGGCCTAAGACCCGGTGGCGCCAGGCAGGCGGACATGCACATGCAGCGCGCCTGCCTGGGTATCGCTTCGCTCAAGCGCAGGCTACAGAGGTGATTTCGTGGTGGAAGGGTGAAGCGTCTTCCACCCTAGGGTGCGTATAGAACTCTCGTAGCCTGGGTTAGCCGCAGGCGTCACCCAGGGAGCTGGTGGGGGCGCTGAGCCGTTTAACCGGCTCCTGCCTACACAAGCGCGTGTGCGTCTAGCTTAGCTGCAAGATTCTCCAGTCCGGCCGATCGACTGCCGGCTTCCAAAATCCGATCTGCAAAAACGACGAAGCCCGCATATAGCGGGCTTCGTCGTTTACAGGGTTACCTGGTTACTGCAGCTGTTCCCTCACTGCAGCGATACTGCGCCCAGCCTGGTTGAGCCAGGACAGGTCGCTGCCCATCAGCAGCATATCGCTGCCCATGTCGAGCAGACGCTTGGCGGTTTCGCTGTCGGCCGGGAAGCAGGGCACCATGACCTGGATGCCGCGGGCATGGCATTTCTCGATCAGCAGTTCCAGGCGCTGCAACACTTCGGGGTTGCCCAGGCGGTAGTCGACTGGCAACTGGCGTGACAGCGAGTAATCAGCCGGGCCGAAATGCACGGCGTCAATGCCCTCGACGTCAAGAATCGCGTCGATGTTGTCGAAGAACTCATAGCTCTCGGCCATCGGCACGATCACCGTGCGCTCGTTCTCCGCCTGTGTATAAGTGCTCCAGTCGAAGTTCGGCCCGGCGTAGTTGGCCGAGCGTACCGAGCTGTCACCCCCACGGCGGCCCATGGGTGGGAACTTGCTGCTGCGGATGATGCTGCGCATCTGCTCGGCGTTGTGTACCTGCGGGATGATCACGCCGCTGGCACCCATTTCCAGGGCCTTGCGGATATCCCAGTCAAGGGTGCCGCGCACCCGCACCAGGCTGTGGATATTCGAACACTTGGCCGCCAGGATCAGCTTTTCCATGTCGCGGTCGACGCCCAGCGAAGTGTGCTCGGCGTCGATGAACACGAAGTCCAGGCCCCAGTTGCCGGCCACTTCGATGGGCATCGAAGCGGTGCTGTAGATGTTCATGCCATAGGTGGTGCCACGTGCCATCAACTGTTTCAGTGTGCTGGTCATCGGGGCGCCCTCAGATGCGGTAGGTGTCAGGCAGGCGATCACGGAAGGGATGCACTTCGAATACGCCGGGTTCACGGATCAGCGACTTGTTGCGGGCCTTCTCCACGTCGATCTCGACGGTGAACACGCCGTCCTCAGCGCCAGCCCGTACCAGCGTCTTGCCGGATGGTTCGATGATGTGGCTCATGCCGATGAACTGCATGCCGCCGTCCATGTCGTTACGGTTCGGGGCTACAAAGTAGACGATGTTCTCGGCCGCTCGCACGGTGCTGAAGATGTCCGGCAGCATGCGCGCCTGCTCTGGCCAGGCGGCCGGCAGTACGACGATGTCGGCGCCTTCCAGAGCCAGGGTGCGGACTACTTCCGGGAAGCGGATTTCATAACAGATAGCCATGCCGATGCGGCCGATCTCGGTGTCGAACACCGGTGGCGTCCACTCATCCGGGGTATCGGTGAAGCGGTCGCCGATCATGAACGGCAGGTGACGCTTGCGGTGCAGACCGACGATGCCTTCCGGGCCGATCAGCGCGGCAGTATTGAAGATCGCATCCGGGCGACGCTCGTAGAAGCCGGCGATTATATAGATGCCGGTCTCTGCGCTTACCGCCAGTAGCGGGGCCAGTGCCTCGATCTCGATGGCGCCACGCTCCAGGTCTTCACGGCTGTCGAAGGAGCCACCGGTGAGCAGGCATTCTGGAAAAGCGATCAGGCGCGAGCCTTCTTGCGCTGTCTGACGGGAGAGCTTAGCGACCTTTTCGATGGTTTGAGTCGGGTTGCCGGGGACGGGGTGGATCTGCGCGACCGAAATTTTCATGGGTTTCCTCTATAGGTGGCAGAGCGCACCCAGGTGCTCGGGTGCGCTTGTTCGTGCAGCGACGCTGCAGTGATCAGGGGCTGTTCACGATCGTTGTGCGCCTGACGTGGTAGCTCCAGGGCAGAAGCAGCCGTTCGCTGATCCACTGTGGGAGCGCGCTATGCGCGCGAAAAATCGCGGGCATGGCCCGCTCCCACAGATAATCACCAGTCCACCCTACGGGCGCGAACGGCCGCTCCCGCTCCTTAGCTGTCAAAATCGGCGAACCTGGGTTGGAAGATCATGAACAGGTGTTCAGGGCTGGGTAACGTCCATGGCCTCGTAAACCTTCTTCACGAGCTGCGGGTCGATCTTGGCGGCGTACTTGTCGACGACCGGGCGGATCTTTTCCTGGATGCGGGCGACTTCTTCATCCGGCAGCTCGTTGACCTGCATGCCGGAGGCCTCCAGCTCGGCGATGGCCTTGCTGTCGGCTTCACGGGAGATCTGTCGCTGCTCGAGGCGCACCTCCATGGCCACCTCGCTGATCAGCTTCTTCTCGTCGTCGTTGAGCTTGTCCCAGAAACCTTTGCCGATCAGCACGATCTGCGGGTTGTAGTTGTGGTGGGTGAGGCTCAGGTACTTCTGCACCTCGTTGAATTTGGAGGCGAGAATCAGCGCTGCCGGGTTTTCCTGGCCATCGACGGTGCCGGTCTCCAGCGCCGTGTGCACTTCGGTGAACGGCAGCGGGGTCGGGTTGGCCCCGAGGGCCGACCACACGTCGAGGAACAGCGGCGATTGCTGAGCGCGAATCTTCAAGCCGGCGATGTCCTCCAGCTTGGCGACGGGACGCTTGTTGTTGGTCAGGTTGCGTACACCCAGCTCCCAGAACGCCAGGCCGACCAGATTCTGTTCGGGCAACTGGTCGGTGAGCATCTTGCCGACCTCGCCATCGAGCATGGCATCGACCTTGGCGGTGTCGGTGTACAGGAACGGGAAATCGAGGATGCCGAAGTCGGTGACGTGGTTGAGCATCAGCCCGGCATTCCAGGTCATCATCTCGATCACGCCGCCCTGCAGCGACGACAGCACCTGCACATCGCCGCCCAACACGCCGTTGGGGAAGGTGCGAACCTTGATCTTGCCACCACTGCGCTCGCTGACTTTCTTGGCGAACAGCTCCATACCGATGGCCGGCGGCGTGCCCTTGGGGCTGGTGGCGGCGAATTTGATGGTGTGCGAGTTGTACTCGGCGGCGAAGCTCAGGCTGCTGGCCAGCAGCAACGCGGCAAGTGCGGTCAGTTTCATCTTCATGGTGAAATCCTTGTTGTGGTTGTTGTTATTTGGCGAACCATTCGGCCGGCACGGTGACCAGCTGCGGAAAGGCGACGAGCAGAAACAGCACGATGATTTCGGCGATCAGGAACGGGAAAGTGCCCTTGAGCAGCGCCTCGTAACGCATTCGTCCGATACCGCACACCACGTTGAGCACCGTGCCCACGGGTGGGGTGATCAGGCCGATGGAGCAATTGATCATGAACAGCACGCCGAAATAGATCGGGTCGATGTCCGCCGCCGTGACCACCGGCACCAGAATCGGCGCGAGCAGCAGTACGGTCGGGGTGAGGTCCATGACCATGGAGATCACCAGGATCAGCAGCATCAGTACCAGGATCAGCAGCTTCGGGTTGTCCATCACCGGCTCGATCAGGTCGATGATCTGCCCGGGTATGTCGGCGATGGTGATCATCCACGCCGGGATCGAGGCGGCGGCGACCAGGAACATCACCGCCGCGGTGGTCTTGCCGGCGCGCAGCAGCAACGCGTTGAGATCCTTGAGGTTCAGCTCGCGGTACACCAGGGCCGACACCAGCAGCGCATAGACGCTGGCCACGGCGCCCGCTTCGGTCGGCGTGACCACCCCGAAGCGCAGGCCAACGACGATGATCACCGGCAGCATCAGCGCCCAGATGCTGTCGACGAAGGCCTTGGCGCGCTCCTTGCCGGATGCCTTGGGGCTGAGTTTCACATCGGTGTCGCGGCGCGACACCAGCCACCAGGCTACGCACAGCGCCACGGCGATCATCAGCCCCGGAGCGATGCCGGCGAGAAACAGCTTGGTGATCGACAGGCCGGATGCTACGCCGAGCACCACGAAACCGATGCTCGGCGGGATGATCGAGCCCAGTACCGAGACCGAGGCGATCAAACCTCCGGAGCGGTTCTTGTTGTAGCCGGCGATGACCATCATCGGCAGCAGCAGCGCGGTCAGCGAGGCCGCGTCGGCCAGTGCCGAGCCGGACAGGCTGGACAGCAGCACGCCGGCGAAGATGGTCACGTAACCGAGGCCGCCACGCAGGTGGCCGACCATGGCGATGGCCAGGTTGATGATGCGCTTGGACAACCCGCCGCTGTTCATCACCTCACCGGCGATGATGAACAGCGGAATGGCCAGCAGCGGGAAGCTGCCGGCGGAGTTGATGATGTTCTGCGCGATGATCTGGCCATCGAACAGGCCCAGCAGCCACATCAGCGCCACACCGCAGAGGATCAGCGCGTAGGCGATGGGAGCGCCGATGAGAATGGCGGCCAACAGCACGCCAACGAAGACGGTAAGGGCCATTACTTCAGTACCCCAGGTTGGGTGGTCGGTGCGACATGGGTGTCGGGCTCGGCGGTGCGCGGGATGTAGCTGCCCGCCGGCTTTCTCAGGTTGTCGATCATCTGCACGGTGATCAGCGCGGCGCTGAGCACCGAGAACACCAGGCCTGCGCCGTAGAACAACGCCATGGACACACCGGTCGAAGGGGCGCCGACGTGCAGGTTGATCAGCGTCTGCTTCCAGCTGCCCTGCAGGAACAGCCAGGTCACGTAGAGCATCAGCACCTGAGTGAGCAGCAGCAGGTACTTGCCGACCGTGGGCGATACGCGGCTGGTCACGATATCGACGCCGATATGGCCGTTCTCGTGAAGCATCAGTTGCGCCCCGGCGAACACCAGCCAGACGAAGGCCAGCCGCGAGATCTCCTCACTGAAGAACAGCCCGGAGTTGAAGCCGTAGCGCAGTACCACGTTGGAGAAGATCAACAGGGTTATGCAGACCAGGCTGGAAACGATCAGCACTTTCAGCGTGGCGAAGTAGAGGGTCAGAATGCTTTTCATGGTGCGCTCTCCGGCGAATGGGCAGATGAGCGAAGTAGGAAAGTTGCCTTGTTTTCGGCGCGCGCGAACGCGTCCGATACGGCAGCGCTGGCCGTGTCGTCGGGGGCGAGCATTGGTCACCTTTTTATTGTTGGTTATATGTTTGTATGCGGTGATTGATTCTTTTCTGAATGCCGATAGGTGTCAACGCAGCGGCGGGAAGAGTCGGATTCAATGTTTTTATTAGGCTGATAAAAATGGCAGCGGCTGGCGGATTTCCACGGATAGCAACGCAATTGGAAAAGTTGCGTACGGATAGTTATGGCAAATAATCAGACAGGCACGCGAGTGCCGCCGGCCTCGCGGGCGGCGGGCATAGCGGGTTTTACAGATAAAGTAAGCGTCATGGCAGTGCATGCAAATCCTTTTGCACAAGTTGTCGAGTAATTAGCGCCGTTGATTATTTGCAGGCTGCTTTATAAGTAAGGCGTTTATCGGGTGATCAGGCGAACTGCGGCAGCCACAGGGCCAATTGTGGGAACGCAATCAATAGCGCGATAAGTAACAACAGCACGAAGCAGAACGGTAACGCGCCGTAAATGACATCCATGAAGTTACCCTTGTTGCGAATACTCTGCACCACGAACAGGTTCATGCCGAACGGCGGGGTAATCTGCCCCATCTCGCAAAGCACGATCAGGATCACCCCGAACCATAACGGGTCGAAACCCAACGCGACGATCACCGGCACCACCAGCGGCGCAGTGGTGATCAGCATCGCCAGGGTGTCCATGAAACAGCCGAGGATGATGTAGAACAGGATGATCGCCAGCAGCGTGGCCATCGGCGACATGTCCAGGTCGGTGACGAAGCTGACCAGCGTGGGCGTGAGGCCGATGGCTGACAGCACGAAGTTGAGAAAGAACGCCGACAGGGTGATGAAGATGATCATCCCGCTGGTGCGCATGGTCGATTCGAATGCCTGGCCCAGGTTCTGCCAGGTGAAGGTGCGCCGCCACAGGCCCAGGCCGAATGCGGCCAGCACACCGAGTGCCGCCGACTCGCTGGCCGTGGCGAAGCCACTGTAGATGGCGCCGACCACCAGCACGAAGATCGCCAGCGGCGGCAGCAGGTCGGGGATGCTCGCCAGACGCGCGGCCCAGGTGGCGTGCTGCCGGGTGCCGCCGAGCTTCGGCCAGATCATGCAGGTGATCACGATCATCGCCACGAACATCACGCACAGCAGCAGGCCGGGAATGGTCGCCGCCAGGTAGAGCTTGGGTACCGAGATGTTGGCGATCAGCGCGAACAGAATCATGTTGATCGACGGCGGAATCAGAATGCCCAGGGTGCCGCCTGCGGCAATCGAACCGAGGAACAGCGGCGCCGGATAGCCCTTGCGCGTCTGTTCCGGCAGGGCGATGGTCGAGATGGTCGCCGCCGTGGCAACGCTGGAACCGCTGGTGGCGGAGAACAATGCCGACGCACCAATATTGGAGTTCATCAGACCGCCCGGCAGCCACGACAGCCACTTGTCCGCAGCGCTGTACATACGCCCCGCCACACCCGAGCAGACCAGTAGCTCGCCCATCAGGATGTACAGCGGAATGGCCACCAACAGGAACTCGGCGCCGGTGCTCCAGGCGATCTCGCCCATGGCATTGCTCAGCGGCAAGGCCGAGAACAGCTCGGCCAGCGACATGCCCAGCAGGCCCACGCTGACTGCCGCGGCCACGCTGAGGCCGAGCAGCCCCAATAAGACGATCAGGGTGAATGCCAGCATCTCAGCGGCCCTCCCGGGTGGTTGCAGCATGGCTGGAGCGAGACTCTTCCTCGATCTCCTCCTCGACCGAATTGATGCCGATCAGCGCGTTGGCTGCGGCCCAGCGTTGCTGACGCAGCTGCATCAGGCTGTTGTAGCCCAGCACCAGAATGGTCGAGGCAAAGAACAGGTAACCGGCGAACCACAGCGACTGGGGAACCCACTGCGGCACCTGCAACGGCGTGGTGGAAATCGAGCGATAGACGATGGAGTCCCACAGCACCGCGCCGACATGAAAGAGCAGGGTGCCGACGAACAGCGCCATGCCGGCCAGGGCCAGCAGATCGAGGCCGACTCTCGGCTTGAGCGACAGGCGCGAGTAGAGGATATCCACACGCAGGTGGGAGCGCCTGAGCAGCGCGATGGGAAAGGCCCAGGCGCTGACGATGGCCAGCACGTAGCCGGCGATCTCGTCGGCGCCGCCCATGGAAAAGCCGAACAGGCGGCGCAGCAGCAGATCGATGCTGATCATCAGGGCTGAGCCCATCAACGCGATGCCACCCATCCAGGCACTGGCCCGGGCGATGCGGTTGATGAGCCGGAGGCTCGGAGTATCGGTAGCTTGCATGAGCAATTTCTCCGCGAACGGTTGCAGGTCGGCGCCGTGGCGCCGCATCGGGCGAGGTCTGTCGCTGTGCTCAGGGATCTTTCAGGCTGACGCCAATCGCCTTACCCGCCGTGGCATTCCATTGCTGCACGCAGTCGGCGCCACAACGTTTGCCCCAGTCATTGGCGATGCGCAGCACGACCTCGCGCAGCCTGGCGCGCTCGTCTTCGGTCGGCGCACTGGCCTGCATCGCGGCAGGGTGATGAATCTGGCAGTCGGCGGCGCCGGTGTTGCAGGCCAGCGCATAGCGGTTCTCGCGAGCGGTTTCCGTCCACAGGGCGTCCTCCAGCACGTGCGACTGGGCCTGCAGCAGGCGCTGCATATCGGGGGAAAGCTGCTGCCAGCGTTGCAGGCCCATGGCGTAGAAACCGATCGACCAGTCCACCGGCAGGTCGTAGACGTGGGCTGCCACGTCGTACCACTTGGCGGCATTGCCCGAACCCATGCCGGTTACCGCGCAGTCGATGACGCCGGTCTGCATGGCCGTGACCACCTCCGCGAAGGGCAGGGTCACTGGCGATGCGCCGAGGGCGCTGACCATGTCCGCCATGTTGCGACCGCGTACCCGCACCTTGCGGCCCTTCAGGTCGTTCAGGCCATTCACGGCATCGCGACAGAAGAACACCTGGGCGGTATAGGGTACCGTGGCCAGCAGCTTGACGCCGTGGCGCTCGGCCATGCGTGCCTCGAGCACCGGTTTGTAGGCATCGGCAATCTGCCGTGAAGTGGCGATGTCGGCGGCCATGCCGGGCAGGTCGATACCCTCGAAAGCCGCATCGTCGCCGGCCACGAAGGCGAACACGCCCATGCCGATTTCGACGGCGCCCGCGCGTAGTACGCGCACCATCTCCGGGCCCTTGAGGCCACTTTCAGAGAGGCCCATCAGGCGAGCGGTGACAGACCCGCCCGAATTGGCGGGCAGAGTTTCAGTCCAGAAAGGGCGCTCGACGGCGCGAAAGGTATAGTTGTGGCTGCCGCCACCGACCACGTTGAAATGGACGGACGACGCATCGTCCGCAAGTGCGCTGGCGCCAATCGCGCAGCCCAGCGCAGCCAGGATCATCCTGGGGAGGGAATACAGTTTCATGGTAGTCCTGTTGTTTTTCTGGGGGAGCTACGGGGCAGAAACCTGATGAAACGTGCAGCGGGTCAGTATTGGAATTGTCATCGCGCCTGACCTTGCGCGGTGCGACCGAGGTCAGCGTGCCCGGTCGATGGCCGCGTCGATCAGCGGGCGTGAGCCCACCACGTCGGGAAACTTCTCGCCCTGGGCCAGGCGCGCCAGGGTGTGCTTCTCGTTCTCCTGGAACTCGATGGCGCGGTGGGCCAATGCCAGCGCCTGGGCGGGCGGTAGGATGACGATGCCGTTCTCGTCGGCGATCACCGCATCACCGGGGTGAATGACGACCCCGCCGCACTGTACCGCGGTACAGAACTCGCCTTCCTCACCCTTCACCCGCGTGGTGATGGCGCTGGCGCCCCACGACCACACCGGCACGCCGTGCTGGCGCAGCTCGCCCAGGTCGGTGACGTAGCCGTCGACGATGATCCCGGCGATGCCCGCCTGCTTGGCGGCATAGGCCATGGCACCACCCATGGCCGCGGTCACGCTTTCGCCGCAACGGTCGACCACCAGGAAGTCACCCGGCCTGGCGCAACCCATCGCGTAATGCAGGATGCCGCCGTCGGCGCCAGGCATCTTCACCGTCACCGCGGTGCCCACGGTGCGCACATTTTCGAAGTGCGCCCTGATTTGCGGGCTCAGTATGCCGGTGGTGATGAAGTGGCCGATGGTGGCGGGCTCGGCGCGCAAAAGAACGGAAAGTTCTTCTGGATTAATCGCCTCGGGAAGTGCTTCGATAATATACATGCGCTGTTTAATTATTCGTTTTGGGCAAGAAGTGAGCTCGATCCTAGCAAGCATGTTTTTACGGCGATAATAAAAATCAGCGTACGGAAGAGGGGACGATTTTTATCATGCGAATTACCCTGATGCAGATCGAGGCCTTCTACTGGACGGCCCGATTGGGCGGTGTACACGCTGCATCTCGCCACCTTCATCTGACCCAACCGGCCATTTCCTCACGCATTCGCGAGATGGAATCGCTGCTCAGCGTCAAGCTGTTCGACCGCAGCAAGCAGCGCATGACCCTCACCGCCGATGGCCATATCGCCTTGCGCCACGCCGAACTGGCGCTCAACAACAGCGTGAAACTGGAGCAGTTCGCTGCCAAGCAGAAGCAGCACCGCCGGCTGCGCCTTGGCGCCGACGAATGCTCGGCGATGGTTGGGCTGACCGCGGTGATCGCCGAGATCAAGGCGCACTTTCCCGAGATCACCCTGGAGATCACCATCGCCGTCGGCGCGGTGCTCAACCGCAAGCTCAACGACCACGAACTCGACCTGGCGCTGCTCACCAACCCCGCCACCCGCGAGGACGTCACCGACATCTTCATCGGCTGGATGACCTTCCAGTGGGTCGCCGCCCCGCAGTTGGCCATCGACGCCGAGCCCTTCCTGCCCGAGCACGCCGCCGGCCATCCCATCGTCAGCCATTCGGCGCCCTCGACCCTGTACTCGGTGGTGGAGAACTGGCTCAAGGGCGGCAACGCACCGTCGGAAGCCTTCCACTCCAGCAACTCCCTGAGCTTCATGGCCAAGCTGGTTTCTGCCGGCCATGCCATCGGCATCCTGCCGGTGCCGCTGATCCGCGAAATGCTCGCCCTCAACCTGCTGAAAACCCTGCCCTGCGATCCGCCCATCCCGCCAGCGCGCTTCTGCCTCTCCTACATGACGGAAATGCCCGACATGCAGATCGATGCGCTGGTGGCGATTACCCGGGAAACGCTATTGCGGCAGAAGTTTTTGGTCGGCCCGGAGGTGATGGACGGCAACTGACCGAGTGCCTGAGCCTGGGGTCAGTCGAAGACCGCCGCCGTGTCGATGCGCCGCCAGACCGCTTCGGCAAAACTGTAGAGCGCGAACGCGATCAGGCCCGCGCCAATCAAACCCAGCCAGAAGGCGCCGAAGGGCAGGGATTGCAAGGCGTGCAGCGCGTCCTCGAGGCCGGGTGGGGAGGTGGGTTCATAACGGGTACCGCCGCTGAACAGCATGCCGGCCACCACCAGAAAGGACAGGCCGCGGGCGATGAGGCCCGCTTTGGAGATGGGCGTTACCCAGCGCATGACCTCGTCCGAGGCCGAGAAGTACTTTTCGAACTTGGCTTTCCAGCCCTTGATGATATGGGCGATACCGACGCCCAGGGGCACCAGCGCCACCAGGTACACCAGGTAGTTCGAATACTGCCAGCCCAGCATGCCGGAGAGAAAGTCTTCGCCGCCCCCGCCACCCCCGGAGGACTCGCCCAGCGAACTGCCCAGCAGGCCCAGCGTGAACAGGGTCAGCAGGCTGTAACTGATGGCGCCACCGACGAGGCCGGCACGCGCAGCGAGCCCCTTGGCGTCGGTGCCGTGGTCTTCCGGGTCGGTGATCGCCTGGGTCAGCCGCCAGGCGGCGTAGGCAATGAGCCCGACCACCATGATCCACAGTAGCGTCTCGCCGAACGGTTGCCCCAGCAGTTGCGAGATGGCGCCTTTGGTGCCGACCGTCTCGCCGCTCCCCCAGGCCGCGAGCAGCGCGAAAGTGCCGATGATCAGGTACACCACGCCGCGCGCCGCGTAGCCAGTCCGAGCGAGCCAGACGATACCTCGCGAGAGTTCGCCTTTGGCGTGAATGGCCGGGTTGTACATGGTCAGCATCCTGAGTCGGTGAGCGTGATCGCGATGCAGTTGACACCCACGGGCGGATTGCGGTTTCGATTGATTGGCCAGCGGTTTCGGAAAGGCGTGCCAGCGGTGTCGAAAGACCTGCCTGGCGCCAGAAACGACAAAGCCCGCACAGGGCGGGCTTCGTGTTGCGTTTCCTGGTCACCTCTCGGATGACGGAAACAAAGATCTGGCGCACCAGGCGGGATTCGAACCCACGACCCCTGCCTTCGGAGGGCAGTACTCTATCCAGCTGAGCTACTGGTGCGTTGCGGGGCGCAATCATACGCATGTCGCTGGCGTGCGTCCATGCTGGGCGAGGGGCTCATTTGGTGGGCCTTGGCAGCAGGTTTGCGCTATAAGAAAAGCCAGCCCGATTCCCGCCCATCTACGGGCTGTTAATTTTCTCGAACAGGCTATTGCCCTTTGACCGAGCTGATCTTAGGATCTGTTTGATATTTCAAACGTCCGTGTCGGCTAAGCTGAACTCCCGATTACACATGCCGTTCGAACAGCCATGCAGTGGCTAATCTGTCGCTCATCCATACCTGGGTTCGCTCCCAGCTTCTTTCGTCATCTCCTGGCGCCGTGGTGCCGGGATAGAGGAGATCGCCATGCAACTGAAAGACGCGCAACTGTTCCGCCAGCAGGCTTTCGTCAACGGCGCCTGGGCTGATGCCGACAGCGGCCAGACCATCAAGGTAACCAACCCGGCCACTGGCGACGTCATCGGCAGCGTGCCGAAGATGGGCGCAGCCGAAACCCGCCGTGCCATCGAAGCGGCCGACAAGGCCCTGCCGGCCTGGCGTGCACTGACCGCCAAGGAGCGTTCCGCCAAGCTGCGTCGCTGGTATGAGCTGATGCTCGAGAACCAGGAAGACCTGGCGCGCCTGATGACCATCGAGCAGGGCAAGCCATTGGCCGAAGCCAAGGGCGAAATCGCCTACGCGGCGTCCTTCATCGAGTGGTTCGCCGAAGAAGCCAAGCGCGTGTATGGCGACACCATTCCGGGCCACCAGGCCGACAAGCGCCTGATCGTCATCAAGCAGCCGATCGGCGTTACCGCGGCCATCACGCCGTGGAACTTCCCCGCGGCGATGATCACCCGCAAGGCTGGCCCGGCCCTGGCTGCTGGCTGCACCATGGTGCTCAAGCCCGCTTCGCAAACCCCGTACTCCGCCCTGGCCCTGGCCGAACTGGCGACCCGTGCCGGCATCCCGGCTGGCGTGTTCAGCGTGGTGACCGGCAGTGCCGGTGAAGTGGGCGGCGAGCTGACCGGCAACCCGATCGTGCGCAAGCTGTCGTTCACCGGTTCGACCGAGATCGGTCGCCAGCTGATGGCCGAGTGCGCTCAGGACATCAAGAAGGTGTCCCTGGAGCTGGGCGGCAACGCACCTTTCATCGTGTTCGACGACGCTGACCTGGACAAGGCCATCGAAGGCGCGATCATCTCCAAGTACCGCAACAACGGCCAGACCTGCGTGTGCGCCAACCGCATCTACGTGCAGGACGGCGTCTACGAGGCCTTCGCCGAGAAGCTCAAGGTCGCGGTCGAGAAGCTGAAGATCGGTAACGGTCTGGAAGACGGCACCACCACTGGCCCGCTGATCGACGAGAAGGCCGTGGCCAAGGTCAAGGAGCACATCGAGGACGCCGTTTCCAAAGGCGCCAAGATTCTCTCCGGCGGCAAGACCCACGCCCTGGGCGGCACGTTCTTCGAGCCGACCATTCTGGCCGACGTGCCGAAGAACGCGCTGGTCTCCAAGGACGAAACCTTCGGCCCGCTGGCGCCGCTGTTCCGTTTCAAGGACGAAGCCGAAGTGATCGCCATGGCCAACGACACCGAGTTCGGCCTGGCCTCCTACTTCTACGCCCGTGACCTCTCCCGCGTGTTCCGTGTGGCCGAGGCGCTGGAATACGGTATGGTCGGCATCAACACCGGCCTGATCTCCAACGAAGTGGCACCGTTCGGCGGCATCAAGGCCTCGGGCCTGGGCCGTGAAGGCTCCAAGTACGGCATCGAGGATTACCTGGAAATCAAGTACCTCTGCCTGAGCATCTAGGTAGTCGCTACTGCGCTTCGGTGATGCTGCGTTAGCCCTTGTGACCCACATGGATGTGGGAAATGCCGCTACCCGCAGGAGCGGGTGCGGCCCTGACCTTCGCTCGCTACGCTCCGATAGTGCGTGAAAGCAAAAAGTAGTCCCTGTGATCGGGGCGAGTGTTGCAGTCGATCATCGTATGCTGCGACGGCGCTGACCCGGTCATTTCATCCTTGAACCACACCGACGATGAGCGGTGAATGAGGAAGCCATGAGCAAGACCAACGAATCCCTGCTGCAACGCCGCCAGGCCGCCGTACCGCGCGGTGTCGGCCAGATCCACCCGATCGTCGCCGAGCGCGCCGAGAACGCCACCGTGTGGGACGTCGAAGGCCGCGAGTACATCGACTTCGCCGGCGGTATCGCCGTACTGAACACCGGCCACCTGCACCCGAAAGTGGTCGCCGCCGTTCAGGAGCAACTGACCAAGCTGACCCACACCTGCTTCCAGGTGCTGGCCTATGAGCCCTACATCGAGCTGTGCGAAGAAATCGCCAAGCGCGTACCGGGCGACTTCGCCAAGAAGACCCTGCTGGTCACCTCCGGCTCCGAAGCCGTCGAGAACGCCGTGAAGATCGCCCGCGCCGCCACCGGCCGTGCTGGGGTGATCGCCTTCACCGGCGCCTACCACGGCCGCACCATGATGACCCTGTCGCTGACCGGCAAGGTGGCGCCGTACTCCGCTGGCATGGGCCTGATGCCTGCTGGCGTGTACCGTGCCATCGCGCCGTGCGAGCTGCATGGCGTCAGCGAAGACGAGTCCATCGCCAGCATCGAGCGCATCTTCAAGAACGATGCTCAGCCCCAGGACATCGCCGCGATCATCATCGAGCCGGTGCAGGGTGAGGGTGGTTTCTACGTCAACTCGCCAGCTTTCATGCAGCGCCTGCGTGCCTTGTGCGACCAGCACGGCATCCTGCTGATCGCTGACGAAGTGCAGACCGGCGCTGGCCGTACCGGCACCTTCTTCGCCACCGAGCAACTGGGCGTGGTGCCGGACCTGACCACCTTCGCCAAGTCCGTCGGCGGCGGCTTTCCTATCTCCGGCGTCAGCGGCAAGGCCGAGATCATGGACAAGATCGCCCCCGGTGGCCTGGGCGGCACCTATGCCGGCAGCCCGATCGCCTGCGCTGCAGCCCTGGCCGTACTCAAGGTGTTCGACGAAGAGAAGCTGCTGGATCGCTCCAACGCCGTTGGCGAGAAGCTCAAGGCTGGCCTGCGTGACATCGCCGCCAAGCACAAGGTGATCGGCGACGTGCGCGGCCTGGGTTCGATGGTCGCCATCGAGCTGTTCGACGGCGGCGACCACAGCAAGCCGGCTGCCGAGCTGACGGGCAAGATCGTCGCCAAGGCGCGCGAGAAGGGCCTGATCCTGCTGTCGTGCGGCACCTACTACAACGTGGTGCGCTTCCTGATGCCGGTGACCATCCCGGATGCCCAGCTGGAAAAAGGCATCGCCATCGTCGCCGAGTGCTTCGACGAGCTGGCGTAAGCCACGGCATTGAAAAGGACCCGCTTCGGCGGGTCTTTTTTTGCCTGCGGTTCATGCCACCGCCTGTAGCCGGACGTTGCAGCGCCGAACCAGGCCACGGCAACCTGTGGCGCATAGCGGCCGCAGGAAAATGTGCCGAAAGCCCGCCGCAAGCGTCTCCTCTCTTGCTCGAAACGGCCTGCTGCCGCCATGCTCCATCAAGCCCTCTTGGGCGGGATCATTGTGCGCGTGTGTTGGTCAAAGCTCGCTGTGCATGCCCGCATGCGGCTGCAAATCGCTCCCAGGTTCTCAAGGATATCGGTGTAGATGACTGACTACGATCTGTTGCTGGTAGGCGCAGGCCCGGCCCATCTCGGGGTACTGCGACGCTGGGCGCTGATCGAGCGGCCGGCGGGTCGTATCGCCCTGATGGCGGGTGCCGAGCACACCTGGCACGCCGGCATGTTGCCGGGGCTGGTCGGCGGCCGCTATTCGCCGGAGGATTGCCAGATCGGCCTGGGCGCGCTGTGCCAGGCCGCGCAGGTCGAGCTGATCGTCGCCCCCGTTGCCGCGCTGGACGCCGCGACACGTCAGCTGACGTTGCAAGATGGTCGCGTTTTGCTGGGCAACTGGCTGTCGCTCAACGTGGGTGACCGGGTCGCCTGTCCACCACGCGAGGGCGAGGGGATGGACGTGCTGGCGGTGAAGCCGGTCGATCAATTCATCACCGGCTGGCAGGCCTGGCAGCGTGACCCGCAACCGCTGGCGATTCTCGGCGGCGGCGTGGCGGGGGTGGAAATGGCCCTGGCCCTCGCCGGCCAGGTGCCGCAGCTGGCGCTGTTCTGCGGTGAGCCACTGTTGGCCGGCCACTGTGCCGGTTTGCGCATGCGCGCCTGGGGCCATCTGCGCATGCGCCGCGTGCAGGTGCGCGAGCATTGCCCGATCAGCCGCATCGACGGCAACTGCCTGATCAGCGGTGAGGCGTCCGTGTGGCATGGCAGCCGCCTGTTGCTGGCCAGTGGCGCCCAGGCGCTGTTGTGGATCGCGGCCAGCGGCCTGAGCTGCGACGGCGACGGCTTCGTGAACACCGCGCCCACGTTGCAAAGCCATTCCCACCCACAGGTGTTCGCTGTGGGGGATTGCGCCAACCTGCCCGGCGTGCGCAAGAGCGGCTTGTATTCGATGCGCCAGGTGCCGGTGCTTGCCGCCAACCTGGCAGCGGCCTTGCGCGGCGGCGCGCTGCGTGACTACAAGGCGCGTGGCCAGCGCCCCCTGCTACTGGCCAGTGGTGACGGTGGTGCGCTGCTGGGCTGGCAGCAGTGGAGTGCCGGCGGCCAGCTTTACGGACGCTGCAAGGACTACTTCGACCGCTCCTTCGTCAAGCGCCACCGCCTCGAACGCTGAGCGCGTCCGCCGCTCTGCTACCAAAGTGCCATGGCACGGCGCATCATGGGGTGGTCAACTGACCGAATTGGTTTCGGCCTACGGATTTGCCCCATGCGGTCGATCTACTGAACAAGGGCCGCTAGGCCAGTCGCTCGTATCACCCCACAATAAGAAAGACGAGGTTCGCCATGGACGCTGGAATGACTCGTGACCGGCTCGCGCTGGCCCTGCACGTGGTCGGCCTGCTGGCGCTGCTGCTGGTTTGGCTGCAGGTGCAGATGCCGGTCTATGTCGGCGTGATCGCCTTGCTGGCCTTGGCGCTGTGGCCCTGGCTCGGCCCCTGGCGGCGCCCTGCCCCGGCGACGGCAGCAGCCGCCCCAGCGGTTTCGCTGGATGCATTGAGCCAGAGCCTGTCGCAGCACACCTGCCATAACGCGCTGTCCGCGGCCCAGGTGGCGTTCACCGTGCAGCAACTGGCTGGCCGGCTGCAGTCGCAGTTGGTGGCGGTCGAGCAGATCAGCGAGGGCGCCCATGCCGTGACCCGCACCGAGCAGAGCAACGCCGAGCGCGCCGGACAGACCCTCGGTGCCGCGCAGACGGTGCGTGCCAGCAGCGCCAGCGGCCAGACCGAACTGCAGCAGGCCATCGGCCGCATGCAGCAGCTCAGTGTCCAGGCCGCCGCCAGCCGCGAGTTGATCGACGGCCTTGGCGCGCGTACCGAGCAGATCGAACAGGTCACCCAGGTAATCCAGTCCATCGCCAGCCAGACCAACCTGCTGGCGCTCAATGCCGCCATCGAGGCTGCGCGAGCCGGTGAGCAGGGCCGTGGTTTCGCGGTGGTCGCCGACGAGGTGCGCAGCCTGGGCGTACCGCCAGCGCTACCGGTGAGGTGGGGCAGATGATCGCCGATATCCGCCAACAGAGTGCGGCGGTGGTCAGCCATATCCAGCGTCAGGCCGAGGAGCTCGAAGCGGCCGCCCGGCAGGTCGAATTCACCGGCGAGCAACTACGCGGCATCGCCGACCTGGCCGCTGATGTCGACACCCAGGTGGAACAGATCAGCGCTGGCACGGCGAGCAACCACGGGCATCTGGCCGAGCTGCTGGTGGCGGTCGAGCAACTGCGCGGCGACGTGCGCAGCAGCGAGGACCAGACCCGCCAATTGGGCAAGGCCGCCGAGCAGCTGGTCGGCCAGGCGGAAAGCGTCAGCGAGCAGTTGGCCAGCGTCGGGCTCGATGACTACCACCAGCGCATCTACGACCTCGCCCTGGAGGGCGCCGCCGCGATTGCCCGGCAGTTCGAGGCCGATATCCAGGCCGGGCGCATCAGCCTCGCGGATCTGTTCGACCGCCAGTACCAGCCGATCCCGGACAGCTTCCCGGCCAAATTCCGCACGCGCTTCGACAGCTACGCCGATGGCGTGCTGCCGGCCATTCAGGAGCCGCTGCTCAAGCGTCATGAAGGCCTGGTGTTCGCCATCGCCACCACGCCGGAAGGTTACGTGCCGACCCACAATCAGGCCTTCAACCATCCGCCCACCGGCGATCGCGCCGTGGACACCGTGAAGAGCCGCAGCAAGCGGCTGTTCAACGACCGCACCGGCATTCGTTGCGGCAGCCACCAACAGCGCGTGCTGCTGCAGACCTACATGCGCGACACCGGCGAACTGATGCACGACCTGTCGGTGCCGATCCATGTGCAGGGCAAGCATTGGGGCGGCTTGCGCCTGGGTTACCGGCCGGAGCCGTGAGCGCGATTGTTTAGCCGCTGGCGACCTGAAGGTGCGCCAATAACGATTTAACCCGACTGTCGCGGCGTGCGAGCCTCGCTGGCATGTCTATTCCGGTCTGCAGCCTTGTCCACGCCCTTGCTCTGCCAGCCTTGCGCTCGCGGGGGCGGGCGCCCGAACCCACGGCGCTGCCGCAGATCCTCGCCTTCTGGGCACTCTGGCATTGTCGCCACGCCCGCCCGCCGGACGCCTTCTCCGCCCGCTGAATCCGATGGCTGCGCCCTGACCGCAGTCGCTGATACCCATCTGTCTGCCTGTGCGCCGGTTCGAACCGCGAGCCGGCCGTGCGGACATCGAGCGCCTGACTGGCGCAAGCGAGTGCGCGATGACCACTTTCGCAGCGGTGCAGGAAGCCCAGAACTTCCTGGCCGCTAACCCCGATATCGAATTGATCGAACTGTTCATCCTCGATGCCAATGGCGTGCCGCGCGGCAAGCTGTTGCACCGCGAGGAGCTGCTGGCGCTGTACCAGAGCGGGCGCCCGCAGCCGGCGCTGGACGCCGACGGCGGCCGCCCGCGGCAGACCCAGGTCTACGGCTTGCGTGAGCTGGAGCAGCTCGAGCCGTTTCTCAAGGACCTCTACGCGGCCTGCAAGGCTCAGGGCATCCCGGCGCGCACGGCGATTTCCGAGTACGCCCCTGGCCAGGTGGAGATCACCCTGGAGCACGGCCCGGCACTCGCGGCCATGGACCAGGCGGTGCGCTACAAGCACCTGGTCAAGGGCGTGGCCCATGCCCACGGCATGCAGGCCTGCTTCATGGCCAAGCCGTTCGCCGAGATCGCCGGCACCGGCATGCACATGCACGTGAGCCTCGCAGACGCACAAGGCGAAAATCTGTTCGCCAGTGAAAGCCCAGCCGGCACGCCGCTGCTGCGTCAGGCGGTCGGCGGCATGCTCGCCAGTCTGCTCGACTCGCTGCTGCTGTTCTGCCCCAACGCCAATTCCTACCGACGCTTCCAGGCCAACAGCTATGCGCCGCTGGCGCCCACCTGGGGTGTGGATAACCGCACCGTCAGCTTGCGCGTGCCCGGTGGCCCGGCGAATACCCGGCATATCGAGCACCGCATCTGCGGCGCCGATGCCAACCCCTATCTGGCCGCCGCGGCGATTCTGGCTGGGATTCTCCGGGGCATCCGCGAGGGGCTGGACCCCGGGGCGCCGGTCGAGGGCAACGGCTATGCCCAGGCCACCGAGCACCTGCCTACCCAATGGTCGGCGGCGATCCAGGCGCTGGAGCACTCCGAGTGGGCCCGCGAGGCCTTTGGCGAGGCGTTTCTCAAGGTGTACCTGGCGATCAAGCGCGCCGAGTACCGCCAGTTCATGGGTGAGGTCGGCGAACAGGACTGGCGCTGGTACCTGAGCAATGCCTGATGGCTCCTGTTTGAAAGGCTCGGGGCTGAAGCCCCTCCTACCCAAGCGCTGCGTGGGAGCGGCTTTAGCCGCGATGGCTGATTTATCGGTGCCAGCGCACCCCAAGGACATGCAATGAACGCAAGCAATCAATCCGTCAAACCCGCTGCCGTACGCGCGCCGTCCTACTACTCGGCCTCGCTCAATTTCGAGAGCGACTACCCGACGCTGCAGGGCAGCGTGACCGTGGACGTGGCCATCATCGGCGGCGGCTTCACCGGCATCGCCACCGCGGTGGAACTGGCCGAACGCGGCCTCAAGGTCGCCGTGGTGGAAACCCACAAGGCCGGCTGGGGCGCCAGCGGGCGCAACGGCGGCCAGGTCACCGGCAGCCTGTCCGGCGACGAAGCCATGCGCAAGCAGATGCGCAACACCCTGGGCGAGGCCGTGGACGATTTCATCTGGCAACTGCGCTGGCGCGGCCACGCGATCATCGAGCGCCGGGTGGCCAGGTACGGCATCGCCTGCGATCTCAAATACGGCCATCTGCATACCGCGATGAAGGCCAGCCATCTGGACGAGCTCAAGGCCACCTATGACGAAGCGCTACGCCGCGGCATGGCGGGCGATGTCAGCCTGCTCGACGCCGCTGGCGTGCGGGCGCAATTGGGCAGCGACCTGTACTGCGGCGCGCTGAAGAACACCCGCAACATGCACCTGCACCCGCTCAACCTGTGCCTCGGCGAGGCCAGGGCTGCCGAAAGCCTGGGCGCGCTGATCTTCGAACATTCCGAGGTGCTGGAGATCGTTCACGGCCCGCGCCCGGCGGTGGTCACCACGGGCGGGCGCATCGAAGCCAAGCAGGTGCTGCTGGCCGGCGATGTCTACCACAAGCTGGAGCGTCGCCAGCTCAAGGGCATGATCTTTCCGGCCATGGGCGGCATCGTCACCACCGCGCCGCTGGGCGAGCTGGCCCACGAGATCAACCCGCAGGATCTGGCGGTGTACGACTGCCGCTTCGTGCTCGACTACTACCGCCTGACCGGCGATGGCCGGTTGCTGTTCGGCGGCGGCGCCAATTACTCGGGGCGTGATTCGCGGGATATCGCCAGCGAGCTGCGGCCGTGCATCGAGCGCACCTTCCCGCAGCTCAAGGGCGTGCCGATCGATTTTCAGTGGAGTTGCGCCATGGGCATCGTGATGAACCGCATCCCGCAGCTGGGCAAGCTGTCCGGCAACGTCTGGTATTGCCAGGGCTATTCCGGCCACGGCGTGGCGACCAGTCACATCATGGGCGAGATCATGGCCAGGGCGATCACCGGCGACCTGGAACAGTTCGACACCTTCGCCGCCTGCAAGCACATCAAGGTGCCCCTGGGCGATCAGCTCGGCAACCCGATGCTGGCGGCGGGCATGTGGTACTACCAGATGCTCGAGAAGCTGCGCTGACGGCAGTTCGCCAGGGTTGCCTGCACCCTGGCGGTAACGGGCCACAGATTCTTAGTCGTGGCGTTCGGCCTTGGCCGTGCTCTCCGGCAGGAACCAGTTGAGCACCAGCGCGCAGATGCCGCCGGTGGCCACGCCGGATTCCAGCACGTTGCGCAGCGCCGCCGGCATGTGGGCGAGGAATTCCGGCACCTGGGAAACGCCGAGGCCGAGGGCCAGGGACACGGCGATGATCAGCAGCGCGCGGCGGTCCAGCTCGATACCGGCGAGGATGTTGATGCCCGACGCCGCCACGGCGCCGAACATGACCATCGCCGCGCCGCCGAGCACCGGCTCGGGAACGGCCTGGATCACGCCGGCTACCGCCGGGAACAGGCCGAGAATCACCAGCACCAGGGCGATCCACACGCCGATGTGGCGGCTGGCGATGCCGGTCAGCTGAATCACCCCGTTGTTCTGGGCGAAGATCGAGCTGGGAAAGGTGTTGAACACGCCGGCCAGCAGCGAGTTGACGCCATTGACCAGCACGCCGCCCTTGATGCGTTGCATCCACAGCGGGCCTTCCACCGGCTGGCGCGACACCTTGCTGGTGGCGGTCACATCGCCGATGGCTTCCAGGGACGTCACCAGGTAGATCACCAGCATCGGGATGAACAGGCTCCACGAAAAGCCCAGGCCGAAATGCAGCGGCGTCGGCACCTGGAACAGCTCGGCCTGGTGCATGCCGGTGAAGTCCAGGCGGCCCAGGTAACCGGCCAGCGCGTAGCCGACCAGCAGAGCGATGACGATGGCGCAACTGCGCAGCCACACCACCGGGATGCGGTTTAGCACCACGATCACCGCCAGTACCACGCCGGACAGCAGCAGGTTCTCGCCGTTGGCGAATGTACCGCCCGCCATCGCGCCGTAGCCGCCGCCCATGCTGATCAGGCCGACCTTGATCAGCGTCAGGCCGATCATCAGCACCACGATGCCGGTCACCAGCGGGGTAATCAGCCTCTTCACGAATGGCAGGATGCGCGAGATGCCGATCTCCACGAACGAGCCGGCGATCACCACGCCAAAGATCGCCGCCATCACGCCTTCCACCGGTGTGCCCTGCTTGACCATCAGCGCGCCGCCGGCGATCAGCGGGCCGACGAAGTTGAAGCTGGTGCCCTGTACCACCAGCAGGCCCGCGCCCAGCGGCCCGAAGCGGCGGCATTGCACGTAGGTGGCGATGCCGGAAATCACCAGGCTCATGGACACGATCAGGTTGGTGTCGCGGGCCGACACGCCCAGCGCCTGGCAGATCAGCAGGCCCGGTGTGACGATCGGCACGATGATCGCCAGCAGATGCTGCAGGGCGGCGAGGATGGCCACCAGCGGGCGCGGGCGGTCCTCGAGGCCGTAGATCAGTTCGCCGTTACGCGGGGAGTCACCTGGTTGCATGGTCGTGATCGCCTGGAAAAACGGCGGATTCTACTGCCTGCAAACGGCAATCCCAAGTGGCTGGCGACCGGGTGATCGAGGTCCGGCTATCGGCGCGTTTTGCTGTAACCGGCATTGTCTTGTGCAAGCGCTGCCGCGCTGGCTCACGGCTGTGACAGGCGGCTCTAAGCTAATCATTAAATGTTATTGGAAGGATATTTTTTATAACCATAAATTTCTCGCAACAGCGCCACCGAGGCGCAGGCAGCCGGGATGGCTCGGTGCCCATTGCGAGGAGTTGCTCATGAAACATGCCTTGAAGACCCTGCTGCTCGCCGTCGTGGCTGCCACCAGCCTGCAGGCCCAGGCGGCCGATATCGTCATCGGCTACCAGACCGGCGTGGACCCGTCCAAGGTCGCCCAGGCCGACGGTGCCTACGAGAAAGCCATCGGCGAGAAGCTCGACTGGCGACGCTTCAATTCCGGCCCCGAAGTGGTGACCGCCCTGGCCTCCGGCGACGTGCAGATCGGCAACCTCGGCTCCAGCCCATTGGCCGCTGCCACCTCGCGAAAGTTGCCGCTGGTGACCTTCCTGGTCGCGGCGCAGATCAACGCCGCCGAGGCGCTGGTGGTGCGTAACGGCAGCGGCATCGACAACCCCGAGCAACTGGTGGGCAAGACCATCGCCACGCCGTTCGTGTCCACCTCCCACTACAGCCTGCTCGGTGCCCTCAAGCACTGGAACATCGACCCGAGCAAGGTGAAGATCGTCAACCTCAATCCCGCCGAGATCACCGCCGCCTGGAAGCGCGGTGACATCGATGGCGCTTTCGTCTGGTCGCCGGCCCTGGGCGAGATCAAGCGCAGCGGCAAGGTGCTGACCGATGCCGCCGAAGTCGGCAAATGGGGTGCGCCCACCTTCGAGGTCTGGGTCGCTCGCAAGGATTTCGCCGAGAAGCACCCCGAGGTACTCGCCGAGTTCGCTGGCGTGACCCTGGACGCTTTTGCCGACTACCAGGCCAACGCCGCCAAGTGGACCGCCGATTCCGAACAGGCCAAAAAGATCGCCAAGCTGATCGGTGCCAATGCCGCTGACGTTCCCGAGCTGCTGGCCGGCTCGACCTATCCCAGCGCCCAGCAGCAGGTGAGCGCCGAGCTGCTGGGCGGCGGCACCGCCAAGGCCACCGCGCGTACGGCCGAGTTCCTCAAGGAACAGAAGCGCATTCCCGCCGTCCTGCCCGACTACTCGCCCTACGTGAGCGCCGAGTACGTGCCCAAGGCGCAGTGAACCCGAATCACCTTCACGACAGGTTTGCCCCTCTTCGGAGGGGCTTTTTTAATTGAGGAGTCGACCATGAGCCGACTGAATGCCGAGCGGGTCAGCCTGAGCTTCGCGCGCCGCGGTGCTGCGCAGGTGATCCTGGATGACTTCGACCTGCAGATCGACAAAGGTGAGTCGGTGGTCGTGCTCGGCCCGTCGGGCTGCGGCAAGTCCAGCCTGCTCAACGTGCTGGCCGGTTTCCAGCCAGCGGACCGCGGCCGGGTGCATATCGACGGCAAAACCCTGCAGGGCCCGGGGGGCGAGCGGGGCGTGGTATTCCAGGACGACGCGCTGATGCCCTGGCTCGATGCCCTCGACAACGTCGCCCTGGGCCTGCGCCTGCGTGGCCTGAGCAAGACCGAGCGCCATGCACGGGCGCTTGAGGTGCTGGAACTGGTCGGCCTGGCCAGCCATGCCCACCATCAGGTCGGCGAGCTGTCCGGCGGCCAGCGTCAGCGCCTCGGCCTGGCCCGGGCGCTGGCCGTCGACCCGGATTTCCTGTTGCTCGACGAACCCTTCGGCGCCCTCGATGCACTGACCCGCGAGCGCATGCAGGTGCTGCTGCTCGACGTCTGGAAGCGCACTGGCAAGGGCCTGTTCCTGATCACCCATAGCGTCGATGAGGCACTGTTCCTGGCCACCGACCTGATCGTGCTGGATGGCCCGCCCGCTCGCGCGGTGCTGCGCCGGCAGTTGCCGTTCGCGCGCCGTTACACCGCCGGCGAGCCGGTACGTTCGATCAAGGGCGATCCGGCTTTCGCGCAGTTGCGCCAGGAGTTGCTCGATATTTTCCTGCAGGAGCCCGCCGACCATGCCTACTGAAGCGCTACGCAGCACTCTGAACGTCCGCCGTCGCCGCCTTGTCATCGGCCTCGACCGCCGCCGCGTGGCCGCCTTCGCCACCCTGGCCGCGCTGGCGAGCCTGTGGTGGCTGGCCACGCACCTGGGCTGGATCGATACCCTCTTCCTGCCGGCGCCCGAGCAACTGCTGGTGGCGCTCAAGGGCTTGCTGCACGACGGCTACCTGGACGCCACCCTGTGGCAGCATTTGAGTACCAGCCTGTGGCGCGTGCTGCTGGCCCTGCTGGCGGCGGTGCTCAGCGCCGTGCCGCTGGGCATCGCCATGGGCCTGAACCCGACGCTGAATGCCGCGCTCGACCCGCTGGTGGAGTTCTACCGGCCGATTCCGCCGTTGGCCTATCTGCCGTTGATGGTGATCTGGTTCGGCATCGGCGAGTTGTCCAAGGTGTTGCTCATCTACCTGGCGCTGTTCGCGCCGCTGCTGATCGCCACCGTGGGCGGCGTGCGCCGCGTCGACAAGGCGCGTATCCAGGCGATTCGCTGCCTGGGCGCCAACCGCCTGCAGGTGGTACGCCACGTGATTCTGCCCAGCGCATTGCCGGACATCCTCACCGGGCTGCGCATCGCCCTTGGCGTCGGCTGGTCGACGCTGGTGGCTGCCGAGCTGATCGCCGCCAATCAGGGCCTGGGTTTCATGGTGCAGTCCGCTGCGCAGTTCCTCGCTACCGACGTGGTGGTGGTCGGCATCCTGCTGATCGCCGCTATCGCTCTGACCATCGAGCTGGGGTTGCGGGCTCTGCAGAAACGTTTCGCGTCCTGGAGCTGACGATCATGAGCATCCAATTCGAGCGTATCGGCCAGGCCCTGGGCGCCCGGGTGCACGGCGTCGACCTGTCGCAGCCGCTGACGCCTGGCGACCATCGGGCGCTGCATCAGGGCCTGCTCGAACACCAGGTGCTGTTCTTTCGTGATCAGTTGCTGACGCCCGCGCAGCAGCGCAATGCCGCCGCACTGTTCGGCGACCTGCACATTCATCCGATCTACCCGAAGATCGACGCGCAGCCGGAAATCCTCGTGCTGGATACCGACCTCAACGACCTGCGCGACAACGCCCTGTGGCATTCGGACGTGTCGTTCATCCAGTCGCCACCGCTGGGTTCGCTGCTCAGCGCCCGGCACGTGCCGGCCCACGGTGGCGACACCCTGTGGGCCAGCTGCTCGGCGGCTTACGAGGCGCTTTCCGCACCGATCCGCGGGCTGCTCGACGGCCTGAGCGCGGTGCATGACCTGACCCTGTCGTTTCCGCTGGAGCGCTTCGGCACCACCCCGGATGCCCTGGAGCAATGGAACGCCGCCCGCGCCGCCAACCCGCCGGTGACCCACCCGGTGATTCGCGTGCACCCGGAAACCGGGCGTAAGGGCATCTTCGTCAGTGAAGCGTTCACCACGCGCATCAAGGAGCTGGAGCCAGGCGAAAGCACGGCGCTGCTGCAGATGTTGTTCAAACAGATCGCCCGGCCGGAGTTCGCCGTGCGCTGGCAATGGCGCCAGGGCGACCTGGCCTTCTGGGACAACCGCCTGACCCAGCACTACGCCTGCGACGACTACCGCCCGCAGCGGCGCATCATGCACCGCGCGACGATTCTCGGCGATCGGCCCTATGGGCCTGCCGCGCAGCGGTGGGCTGCATAAGATGTCAGCAGCACTGTGATCCTTCCTGCTAGTGGCCTCGTCAGAGCGGGTCTGCGCATTCGTTTGCTGGCATCACATGCCTCGCGGTCATCGGCAAAGCGGTGTCCTCGCTCGGTGAGGGGCATTGTTGTCTTCGCCCGGCGAGGCCGGTCAAGGACGAAAATACAAACGGCGCGCCTTTGAGCACGCCGTCTGGGTCGACCGACAAGTGTGGCCGGTAGCGAGGTCAGGTTAGAAGTCGCCGCGCAGGCTCAGCATGTAGCTGCGTGGCTCGCCGTAGGTGGTGCCGCGTGTCCAGTAGCCGATGGATGCGAAATACTTGCGATCGAAGACGTTGTCGACGTCGACCCCGACGGTCCAGTGATCGTCGATCCTGTAGGCGGCGCGGGCGTCGACGATGGCTCGACCGCTGTTCTGCGACTCATTGACCGCATCTTTGTAGCCATTCTGCGCCGAGACGCTTGCGCCGATGCTGAACCTATTCCACTGCCCTGGCAGGGTGTAGTGGGTGTTCAGGCGCAGCATGTGCTTGGGCGTCTGCGCCGAGATGGGGCCGCCGCCCGAGTCGGCGGTGGTGTTGTAGGTGTAACCGGCGGCCACCTGCAGGTCCGGCAGTACCTCGCCAGTGGCTTCGGCCTCGAAACCTTTACTGCGACTGATGCCGTTACCGTTCAGCCAGCATTGCCCCGAGGAGTCGTTCGTGCACTCGTCACGGGCATTCGGGTCTTTGACCGCCACGTCTTCCTGCTCGATATAGAACACCGCTAACGAGACATTCAGGCGCTTGTCGAACAATTCGCCCTTGATCCCGGTTTCGTAGTTGGAGCCTATCGACGGATCCAGCGCGCTCCCGCTGACGGTGCGGTAATCCGACTGGGGCAAGAAGATGTCGGCATAGCTGGCGTACCACGACCACTGATCGTTGAGGTCGTAGATGGCACCGACGAACGGCGTGAATTCACTGTTCTGGCGATTGGTATTGACCGTTGGCCCATCCCACACTTCGTTCTTGTACCAGCTCAGACGTGAACCGAGTACCAAGCTCAGAGCGTCGGTGGCATGCAGCCGGGTGTTGAGATATACGCCATAGCGCGTGTCGATGCTGTCATTGTCTGTCCCCCAGCCTTGACGAGCCAGTTTCTGAACATTGTTGTGACTGGGGTCGAACACATCTAGTGGAATGGGCGTCGCCAGCTCCACGCTTGCATCCTTGTCGTTCATCTTGCGCTGGGACCAGTTGGCCCCGAGCGTGACCTGATGGGTCTGGCCGAGGGCGTCGAAGCTGCCATCCAGGTGGCCATCGAATGCATTGGAGGTGATGCTGAACTTGTGATAGCCCACGCCGGTGACCCGGGGTGCGCCGGGTGCTCCGTATTCGAGCGAGCCAGGTTGACTGAAGTCCACACCCCAATCCAGAGCACTGCGGTCGTAGCCGCCTTCGGAATGTGACATCGCCAGTTTAGCGCTCCAGCTGTCGGTGAAGTGGTGAGTGAGGTCGGCGAACACCTCATCCATGTTCGTTTGCATCTTGGTCCAGTCCTGGCCCAGATAGGTGCTGCGCTTGAGAAGGGGGTTGCTGCCATCCGGATTGTTGGGCAGGCCCAGCACGCTATAGCCGTCGATCCGCGAGGTCTGACGGCGTAGACCTAAAGCCACGGTGGTTGCGTCGCTCAGGTCGCCTTCGAGTATGCCGTACAGCAGCGGGCGCTTGGATTTGGTGACATCGGTGAAGTAACCGCGGTCCTCGTAGGAGGCAACCAGACGCCCGCGCAGGGTACCCTCGGAATTGAGGCGGCCGCTGGCGTCAAGGTCCAGGCGGTAGTTGTCCCAGGAGCCGGCTCGGGTGATCACCGTGAAGCGCGGGTCGACACTCGGGCGCTTGCGCACCAGGTTCACCGCGCCGCCGGGGTTGCCTGCGCCGACCAGCAGGCCCGAGGCGCCGCGCAGCACTTCCACTCGATCGAATAACGCCATGTCCGGAATCATCCAGCCGGTATAGGCGTATGCCTGCCCAGGTACGCTATCGACCAGGTAGCTCTCGTCGGTGAGGTCGAAGCCTCGCGAGCTGAAGTGGTGGTTGCCATAGCCACGGTTGGCACGGGTAATGCCGGTGGTCTGGGCCATGACTTGGTCGAGCGATACCAGGTTCTTGTCGTCCATCAGTTTGCGGGTCACCACGGTGACCGACTGCGGTGTTTCCCGCAGGGTCTGCGCGGTTTTGCCGATGGTTACGGCGCCTGTGGTGTAAGAGCCCGAGTTCTCGGTGACCTCGTTCAGCTCCTGACTGTCGATGCGGGTCTCCCCCAGTTCCATCGTGCCTTGCGCCTGGACCGCCGGCACGACGCTGAACACGCCGCTGGCGGTAACGATCACCTGCAGGTCGCTGCCCGCCAAGGCCCGTTGCAACGCCTCCAGCGCGGTCATTTCGCCGACGATGGCCGGCGCCCGTTTGTTGGTGATCAGTGAGGGGTCGAGCGACATGACCTGGCCGCTCTGACGAGCGATCGCGTTTAGGGTAATGCCGAGTCCGCCGGACGGCAGCTGGAAGGTCAGCCGCTGTTGCTGAGGCGCCGACTGGGCATGGGCGGCTGCCAACGGCAGGCTGGACGCGAGTGCGATTGCCAGGGCGAGAGGCCAGGGTTTGAACACGGGATGCTCCTGAAAAGTGGGATCGTCAGGAGAGAGGTGCAACGAGGTGGTGAAAGCGGACACGGATGCGAAGAATTTGCATTCTATATCCTGTATTCAGCTACGTGGCCCGATCAGGGTCAGCCACGGGCCATAGTGCTCGACGCTCAGCGGCAGGGTCTCGGCCAGGGCGGTCAGCGTTCGCTCGCTGTCGTCGAGCGCGAATACGCCTTGGACGTGCAGGTGTCGTACCTGTGGGGCGACCCGTATCAGCCCGCGCCGATAGGGACGCAAGGCATCTATCACGGCCTCCAGTGGCTCGTCGAACACACTAAGGCGACCTTGTTGCCAGTCAGCGCGAAAACGCTGGTCGCCCGGCAGACGTTCGATGCGCGCGGGATAGAGATCCGCACACTGTCCCGCTTGCAGTTCAAGGCCTTGGCCGCCGGGCAGGGAGACGCGTACGGCATGTTCCAGCACCAGCACGCGAGTCGAATCGGCCTGGCGCTCTACCATGAAGCGCGTGCCCAGTGCCTTGGCCTCACCTTGAGCGGTGCGCACCACAAGCGGTCGCAGCGGATCAGCAGCGGCCTGCACCAGCAGTGAACCCTGGTGCAGATGCAACAGGCGGTGTCGGGCAGAGAAGTCCACATCCACGGAGCTGTCAGCGTTCAGGCTCAAGCGGCTGCCGTCTGGCAAGGCCAGGCTGCGTCTTTCGCCAATACCTGTGCGCAGGTCGGCCAGCAGTACCCGGCCCTGGTCGCTGCCGGCAGCCAGCCACAGGCCGCTACCGAGCATGCCCAGGCCAACCAGTCCGCGCAGCACGTCACGGCGGCTGGACTCAGCGTGCAACAGGCTGTCGCGCAACCGTTCAGGTGCCTGGCGCACCACGTCAAAGTGGCTACCCAGGCCGCGTTGCAATTGTGCCCAGGCCTGCTGGTGTGCCGGATCGCTGGCCAGCCAGCTATCGAAGCGCGCACGTTGCTGAGCGCTTGGCGTGCCGGCACGCAGACGCACCATCCAGGTGATGGCTTGCTCGGCGGCGCGATCGAGCGGAGCGTGGCTCATGGCTGTGCCCCACACAGGTAGCACTGGCGCAGGGCCTGAGTCATGTAGCGGCCGACCGTGCGCTCGGAAATGCCCAGCCGACGGCTGATCTCCACATAGCTGAAACCGTCGAGCTGGCTATACAGAAAGGCTTTTTTGACCAGCAGGGGCAATCCGTCCAGTGTCTGGTCGATAGCGTCCAGCGCTTCGAGCAGTAGCAGGCGCTCCTCCGGAGGCGGCATCAACGCTTCCGGGATTTGCGCCAGCCGTTCCAGGTAGGCCAGCTCCAGCCGCTTGCGGCGGTGGCGGTCAAAAATCAACCGGCGCGCGATGGTCGACAGAAACGCCCGCGGCTGCTCGATGCTCGCCGGATCGACGCGTGCATTGAGCATCTGGCAAAAGGTCTCGGCGGCGGTGTCTTCGGCATCGGCCCGATTGCGCAACTGTCGCTGGACGAATTGCACCAACCAGCGATGATGGTCGCTGAAGAAAAAACCTAGCGCGTTGTTATGGCTGCGCACAGCGTGAAGATCCATTAAAATGTGATAATGTTTCTCATTCTAAGATTCATGCAGAATACGAGCAATCCTCGTCGTTACGCTCCACGACGAAAACCTGAACTTAGCAGCGCGCTCCAGTGACTGATTGATTAAGGGCGATCAGCCCATCTGAATTCACAGCCCTGGAGGCGGATATGTCGGATCATCACACTTACAAGAAGGTCGAGCTGGTTGGCTCGTCCACCTCGAGTATCGAAGATGCCATCAACAATGCCCTGGCCGAGGCCAGCAAGAGCATTCGGCATCTGGAGTGGTTCGAAATTACCGAAACCCGTGGTCATATCGCCGATGGCGCGGTGGCTCACTATCAGGTAACTCTGAAGGTTGGCTTTCGCGTCGCCAACAGCTGATCACGGGCATCGCCAGTCGTGGTGACTTGCCTTATCGGCGATCTGCGGCTTTATTGAGTCGGGCCACTTTTGGGTTTCCGGCGTTGTTCACTGCTACGAGGGAGCGTTTGTGATGAAAAAAGTGTTGTTTGCAGTAGGCCTGATGGCGCTCGCTGGTTCGGCTTTCGCGGCCAAGGACTGCGAGGAGCTCAAAGGCGAGATCGATGCGAAGATTCAGGCTAATGGCGTTGCATCCTATACCCTGGAGATCGTCGACAAAGGCAGCGTCACCGACCGTCAGGTGGTTGGCTCCTGCGGAGGCGGCACCAAGGACATCGTCTACCAGCGCAACTGATGACGAAGCTCGAAAGCCGGCGCGCAGCCTCTGCGACGCCGGCTTTTTACTGCCTGCAATTTGCCCCGAGTTGGCCAGGCACGGCTGGGAGGCGTAGGATAAGACCTACTGTTTTACTCGGATAAGGCCCCGGCATTGTCCATGGGCAAGGGTTCTCTTATGTCTGCACTCGCGCAACTTCCATTCTCCGTTCTCGACCTGGCGCCGATCCGCGACACCGGCAGCCCGCAGCAGGCGCTGCATGATTCGCTGGCACTGGCCCGGCACGTCGAGTCGCTGGACTTCAACCGATTCTGGGTCGCCGAGCACCACAACATGGACGGCATCGCCAGCTCGGCCACCGCTGTTTTGCTCGGCTATCTGGCCGCTGGCACCTCGCGCATTCGGCTGGGCTCGGGCGGGGTGATGCTGCCCAACCACGCGCCGCTGGTGGTCGCCGAGCAGTTCGGCACCCTGGCGACCCTGTATCCGGGACGCATCGAGCTGGGCCTGGGCCGCGCGCCCGGCGCCGACCAGTTTACTGCCCATGCGCTGCGCCGCGAGCGCTCCGGCAGCGCGGACGACTTTCCTCAGGATGTCGCCGAGCTGCAGCGCTACCTTGGCCCGCGTACGCCGGATCAACGCGTCATCGCGGTGCCCGGCACCGGTACCAATGTGCCGATCTGGCTGCTCGGCTCCAGCCTGTTCAGCGCTCAGCTGGCCGGTGAGCGCGGCTTGCCCTACGCCTTCGCCTCGCATTTCGCGCCGCGTTATGTACACGAGGCGATCAGGGTCTACCGCAACGCCTTCAAACCGTCCGAGGCGCTCGCCAAGCCTTACGTGATGCTCGGTGTACCGCTGCTGGCCGCTGATACTGACGAGCAGGCCCAGCACCTGGCGACCTCGGCCTATCAGCGCATCCTTTCGCTGATCCGCGGCCAGAGCCTGGTGCAGCGCCCGCCGGTGGAGTCGATGGAGGGCCTATGGCTGCCCCACGAGCGCGATGCCGTGGGCAGCTTCCTGGGCATGGCGGTGATCGGCGGGCCACAGAAGATCCGCGCGCGGCTGGAGGTACTGCTCGAACAGACCGAGGCCGACGAGCTGATCTTCACCTGCGACCACTACGACTTCGCCGATCGCCTGCGCGCCTTCGATATCCTTGCCAGCTTGCGCTGAGCAGCCGGTCGCTCGGCAGAAAACTCGAACTTGCCCGGCCGCTGTCTCTCTCAATTCTGTACCCCTTATCAACAGGAGCGTAAAGATGAAGAAGACAGCATCGGCCCACTGGCAGGGCGGCATCAAAGACGGCAAGGGCACCATTTCCACCCAGAGTGGTGTGCTTTCCGAACAGCCCTACGGCTTCAATACCCGCTTCGAAGACAAGCCCGGCACCAACCCCGAAGAGCTGATCGGCGCAGCCCATGCCGGTTGCTTCTCCATGGCGCTGTCCAAGGAGCTGGGCGAGGCGGGCATGACGGCCGAGAGCATCGACACCAAGGCTGAAGTCACCCTGGACAAGCAGGACGGCGGCTTCGCCATCACTGCCGTGCACCTGTCGCTGAAGGCCAAGATTCCGGGCGCTGACCGCGCTGCCTTCGAGAAAGCAGTGGAAACTGCCAAGACGGGTTGCCCGGTATCCAAGGTGCTCAACGCCGAGATCACCCTGGAAGCCGTGCTGGAAGCCTGACCGGCTCCTGCCCGCCGTACCTGAGCCGCCTTGTGCGGCTCAGTCGTTTCTACCCCTTCGGATTAAAAAGTGCCGCAGCGCAGATTCTTGCCCCGTGCCAGCACGTTGCGGTCTGCATCGTAGAGCGCCGCTTGTGCGCGCATTGCCGCCGAGCGGGCTTCGACGCGATAGCGCTGACCAGCCTTGAAGTCGTCATAGCGAATGCGCACATCACAGGTCAGCTCCTGTGGCTCGGAGATCATCGAAGCGCCACCGCCGCCGGCAATCTCGAAGCGATAGCGCATCTCCAACTCGTGGGCGCCTGGTGTCACCTGGAAATAACGGCCGTCGTTGACACGCTCGCGGTCCAGGCGTTCGGCCATCAGCAGGTCGATACCTTCGCCTTTGAGATCGATCCAGGCCATGTTCGGGTCGGCGGCCGGCAGCGGCGACGCGCAGGCGCCCAGGAGCAGCAGGCTGGCAAGCAGGAGGGGCTGGCGCATCGTGGTGTCTCCCATGGGCCGATTCGGTGGATGCAGCAGTATCGCGCAAAGCGGCCGCGACTTCGCGGTAGGATGAGGCGATCACCCTCTACATGACCCCGGCCATGCTCGAGCAGCGCACCTCTCTTCTTGTCGACCTGTCGCGCCGCGCGGCGGTTCCCCTGTTGGCCTTGGCGCTGACCGGCTGCAGCACGGTCGATTACTACGGGCAACTGGCCCGTGGGCAGCTGCAGTTGCTGAGCGCGCGGCAGCCGGTGCAGGCGCTGATCGACGATCCGGCCACCGATGCGAGGCTGCGCGAGCGGCTTACGCTTTCCCAGCAGGCGCGACGCTTCGCCAGCGAGAGGCTGGCCCTGCCGGATAATCGCAGCTATCGGCTATATGCCGACCTGCAACGGCCGTTCGTGGTGTGGAACCTGTTCGCCACCGAGGAGTTCTCGTTGCAAGCGCAGCTGCACTGCTTCCCGATTGCCGGCTGCGTGGCCTATCGCGGCTTCTACGAACAGGGCCGGGCCCGTGGCGCGGCGGCGCTGCTCGAGGCGCAGGGGCTGGATACCTACCTGGGTGGCGTGGAAGCCTACTCGACTCTGGGCTGGTTCGATGACCCTATCCTCAACACCATGCTGCGCTGGAGCGACGAGCGCCTGGTCGCAGTGATCTTTCATGAGCTGGCGCACCAGCAGTATTACCTGGCCGGCGATACGGCATTCAACGAGTCCTACGCCACCTTCGTCGAGCAGGAGGGTTTGCGGCAATGGCGCGCGGCCCGCGGTCTGCCGGCCGCCAGGGAACTCGGTGTGCAGCCGCGTGAACAATTCACCGCGTTGGTGCTGGCCAGTCGCGCGCGCCTGGAGACGCTCTACGCCAGTGGCCTGGATGCCGAGGCGATGCGCGCCGGCAAGCAGGCCGAATTCGAGCGCCTGCGCGCCGAGTATCGACAGTTACGCGCGAGCCGGTGGCAGGGCGTAGGCTACTACGACGGCTGGATCAACGGCCCCTTGAACAACGCCAAGCTGCTGCCCTTCGGGCTCTACGATCAATGGGTCGCGGCATTCGCCAGGCTGTTCGCCGAGGTCGGGGGAGACTGGCCGAGGTTCTACCAGCGGGTCGCCGAATTGGGCGCTTTGCCGCCAACGCAACGGCTTATACAACTGCGAGCGCTGGACGCTGTCCCAGAGTAGGGTCAGAACCAACTAGACGCAGAGGAAGGTCGTGATGAGAGGATGGACGGCAGTGATGCTGGTGCTGGGCGTGATGGGCGGCAACGCCTGGGCGGCGCCCAAGTCGTGCGACGAGCTCAAGCAGGAAATCGAAGTGAAGATCCAGGCGGCGGGTGTAGCCAGCTATACGCTGGAGATCGTGCCCAACGAAGAGGTCGAAGACGACAGCATGGTGATCGGCACCTGTGATGGCGGCAGCCGCAAGGTGATCTACCAGCGCAACGACCTGACCGGCTCGCGGATGATGTAGCGGCTTGCGCCGCTAACCATTCAGGCGCTGAACGCCTGGCGCAGCTGCGCCAGGGTCTGCACATGGTGAGCTGGGCGCTCGCCGCTCAGCTCTTCCAGGCTACCGAATCCGTAACCGACCGCCACCGCCTGCAAACCGTTGCTGTGGGCGCCGATCAGGTCATGCTTGCGATCGCCGATCATCAGCGTATCGGCCGCATCGAGGCGTTCCTGTTCGAGCAGGTGGGCGATCAGCTCCACCTTGTTGGTGCGCGTGCCGTCCAGTTCGCTGCCGTAGATGGCCTTGAAGTAACGGGCGAAATCGAAGTGCCGAGCGATCTCGCTGGCGAACACCGTCGGTTTGCTGGTGGCGACGTACAGGGTGCGGCCCTGCTCCTGCAGCAGTTGCAGCAACTCGATCACGCCGTCGAACAGCTGGTTCTCGTACAGCCCGACCTCGCGGAAACGATCGCGATAGTGATTCACCGCCTCCCAGGCGCGTGCCTCGCTCAGGCTGTAGGTATCCATGAAGCATTGCAGCAGCGGTGGGCCGATGAAGTGCTCCAGCGCCACCGGGTCGGGCTCGTGGATATCCAGTTTCGACAGCGCGTACTGCACCGAGCGGGTGATGCCTTCACGCGGGTCGGTGAGGGTGCCGTCGAGGTCGAAGAGAACGGTGCGCTGTTGCATGAGAGGGTATCCGCTGGCCTGAATCGGTGTGGATTGTCCCGCACCGTGGGTTGCCGCGGCAACTCAGGCGGTGAGCGGACGGTAGATCCAGCGCAGGCTCAGGAGGGTCAGCGGCCAGAGCAGCGCCAGCAGCAGGACGCCGAACAGCACCATCAGCGCCAGCACCAGAAACTCCGAGCCGGCGTACAGCGCCACCAGCAACACGAAACCCAGCACGCCGGCCACCAACAGCCAGATCGCCATGCACACCAGCACGCTCGCCAGCAGGCGGCCCACTGCCAGCTGCGGCAATTGCGCCGGCAGCGAGCGCTGCGCGGCGATCAGCGCCACCAGCCCGTACACCAGTCCGGCGGCGGTGCTGAGCCCGAGCATCCACTCCATGCCGTAAGGGCTGATGGCGTCGGCGGGCAGCAGCGTCAGCAGCTTGGTGTAGAACACGATGAACAACAGGCCGAAAGCCAGGGCGGTCTCGCCACGGCTCACCAGGGTCGAGCCGGCCTGGAACTGCCCCCAGCGACGCATCAGGTGCAGGCTCGCCCACAGCGGCAGCAGGGTCGCCAGCATGAAGGACACCAGGTTCAGCGGCAGCATGAGCAGGGTGGGCGAAACGCCTTGGGCATTTTCATACAGCCAGGGAGCTATCTGCGCCCACAGCAGGTTGTAGAGCAGGCCGACCACGAAGATCGCCACCAGGTAGACGCCCATGAACAGCGCGATGAGCCGCGCCGGGCGGCTCACATCGACCACATCATGGCGTTGCAGGTAGTAGCGGGCGAGCAGCAGCGCACTACAGCCGTCGACCGCCAGGGCGCTGAGCCAATAGGCCGCCAGCTGCCACAGGTTGTTCAGATAGGCCTGGAAATACTCCGGCTCCAGCGTCAGCCACATGATCAGCCAGTGGATCACCTGGCTCGCCGTACAGCACGCCAGCGCCGTGAACAGCAGGCGCATGGGCAGGCGTGACGAACGTCGAGGCTCGGCCTGGCCGATGACGGGGGAGGGGTTGCTCATGGTGATGTCCTTTTGCGGCGCCGCGGCGCCAGCAGGGTAGGGTCAATGGAATGCAGAGCAGCCGCTGATGCGTGCGGCTATTTCAGCGGGACGGCGGCGAAGGCGAGAATGCAGAGAACGGTCAGGAAATTGGAGCGTGGTTTTTCATGGGGCGATTCTAACGTAGGCCTGCAACAGGTTTTTGCAGTGCTGTTAAAGCTGGGCGAATGCCGTCAGGCTTTCTGCCCCTTTGGTTTCTAGCTGTCGACATGGCGAATCTGCACGGGTGATTGATGCCGGTCATTATCGGGCCTGCCGCACTGAGCAATCATGGCGGGTGCCGAGTGGGTAACCAGGCTGTTAGGGTGCAGGGCAGGGGGCGTGCCGAGTGGCGCGTCATCCCTAGATCATGCCGCCCCAAGGTTCGTGCAGAAACGCGCGGCTTGAGTATTTGCGCACCGCCGCCTGATGCGGTGGGCAGAACGCCCCGGTTCATAACACTTCTCTTAGCCGTTTGGATGAGCTGATGAACAACACAATAGTGAGTCTGCTGCTGGCGCTGGGCCTGGCCGGGGCTGCCCAGGCGGCGGGTGATCCGGCTGCGGGGCAGGCCAAGGCGGTGGTTTGCGGGGCCTGTCACGGGGGCGATGGCAACAGTGCGCTGGCCAACTTTCCCAAGCTGGCCGGCCAGGGTGAGCGCTACCTGCTCAAACAGATGCAGGACATCAAGTCCGGCGCCCGGCCGGTGGTGGAAATGACCGGCATGCTCGAGCCGCTGAGCGAGCAGGACATGGCCGACGTCGCGGCCTATTTCGCTAGCCGAAAGATGAGCGTGGGCGCGGCCGATGCTGCGCTGGTCGAGCGCGGCCAGGCGCTGTTTCGTGGCGGCAAGCTGGCCGAGGGCATGCCGGCCTGCACCGGTTGCCATTCGCCCGACGGGGCGGGCATCGCCACGGCGGGTTATCCACACCTGGGTGGCCAGCACGCCGCTTACATCGCCAAGCAGCTGACCGCTTTCCGCGAAGGCGAGCGCAGCAACGATGGCGACGCGATGATCATGCGCGATATCGCCGCCAAGCTCAGCAACAAGGATATCGAGGCGGTGTCGAGCTACGTTCAGGGCCTGCACTGAAGCGTCGATCGGCATTTGCCAGGCGGTGAAAAAAAAGGGTGGCGGTGGCCACCCTTTTTCGTTGGCGAGCCCGCTACAATGTCAGGAACCTGCCGGGTGGCGACCAGTCGAACCAGAGCTGTCCGCAGCACCTTCATCGTTAGGAGTCATGCATGCGTAATCTGATCCTCTCCGCGGTTCTGGCCACTGCCAGCCTGTTCGGCGTTAGCGCCCATGCCGCCGATATCGAAGCCGGCAACCAGTACGTCGAGCTGAGCAACCCGGTACCGATTTCCAAGCCCGGCAAGATCGAAGTCGTCGAGCTGTTCTGGTACGGCTGCCCGCACTGCTACCAATTCGAACCGACTCTCAACCCGTGGGTCGAGAAGCTGCCGTCCGACGTCAACTTCGTGCGCATTCCCGCCCTGTTCGGTGGCCTGTGGAACGCCCACGGCCAAATGTTCATCACCCTGGAAAGCATGAAGGTCGAGCACAAGGTGCACGACGCCGTGTTCCGCGCCATTCACAAGGAAGGTCGCAAGCTGGCCACCCCCGAAGAAATGGCTGATTTCCTGGTCACCCAGGACATCGACCGTGACGCCTTCCTCAAGGCCTACAACTCCTTTGGCGTGAAGAGCCAGATGGAAAAGGCCAAGAAACTGGCCATGGCCTACCAGATCAACGGCGTGCCGGTGATGATCGTCAACGGCAAGTACCGTTTCGACATTTCCAGCTCGGGTGGCCCTGAGCAGACCCTGCAGGTCGCCGATCACCTGATCGCCAAAGAGCGCGCCGCCAAGTAATCCACCTATCGGAGCGCCTGCCATGCTGCGTCGCCGCTCGATGCCCCGTCAGGCTGGCCTGTGTGATCCACAGGTCAACCCCGACTGCACTCCGGACAGCGAGTGGCCGCAGGACGGGCGCTTGCGGCTGCTCAGCTTCAACATCCAGGTCGGCATCAGTACCGAGCGCTACCACCATTACCTGACCCGCGGCTGGCAGCACCTGCTGCCGCACCAGGGGCGCGCCGGCAACTTGCAGCGCATTGGCGACCTGCTTGGCGACTACGATATCGTCGCCCTGCAGGAAGCCGACGGTGGCAGCGTGCGCTCCGGGTTCATCAATCAGGTCGAGCATCTGGCGCGCATGGGTGCCTTTCCCTACTGGTACCAGCAGCTCAATCGCAACCTGGGGCGTTTCGCCCAGCACAGCAACGGGTTGCTCAGCCGCCTGCGACCGACTCTGCTGGAAGATCACCCGCTGCCCGGCCCGGCCGGTCGTGGCGCGATCCTGCTGCGCATCGGCGAGGGCGACGACGCCATCGCCGTGGTGATGATGCACCTGGCGCTGGGCGCGCGTACCCGTACCCGGCAGCTGGCCTATATCCGCGAGCTGATCGGCGGCTACCGCCACCAGATTCTCATGGGCGACATGAACACCCACGCCATCGACCTGCTGGAGCATTCGCCGCTGCGCGATCTCGGCTTGCTCGCGCCGCAGGTCGAGGCAACCTTTCCGAGCTGGCGCCCACAGCGCTGCCTCGACCATATTCTGCTCAGCCCGGGCCTGGAGCTCGAGCGCTTCCAGGTGCTGGCCCAGCCGATCTCCGACCACCTGCCGGTGGCCGTGGAGATTCGCCTGCCCAACAGCCTCACGCCACCGTTGACGCCCTGTGTACAGGAGCCCTGAGCATGGCCGACGACGCCAGACGCTGGCGCGAGAAGTACCTTGCCAATATCGAGCAGCAGGAGAAGCTCGAGCGGCGCTGGGACATGCGCATCGACCTGCTGCGCCGTGGTCTGGTACGCAGCAGCCTGGCCGCCGAGGGCTCCGACAAGTCGGTTGACCAGTGCATGCAGGATCTTCGCGAGATCCTGCGCCGTGACGACATGGACGCCGGCCTCAGTGCCCTGATTCCACGGCTGGAAAAGACCGTTCTGGATTCCGAGCAACGCCGTCAGCAACGCATCGAGCAGGTCGCCAGTGGCATGGCGAGCCTGGTGGCGCAGCTGTTGAAGACGAATTTGCCAGGCGATGTGCGCAAATCGCTCAAGCGCTTTGCCAAGCAGGTCGAGCAGCGCGCCCGGCAGTCGCGGGAAATGCCGGCGCTGCTGGCCGAACTCGGCCAACTGCAGCAACAGGCCTTGCAGGCGCTGGGCGGCGAGCAGGTGGAGCGGCCCGGTTTTATCGAGCGCTTGTTCGGTAGCCGCGACAGCGCCAGCCCGGCGGCCGGCAGCGAGTCCGAGACCTCCGCTACGCCGTTGGCAGTGGGCGAGCAGGTGGCTCCTGCATCCGACGAAATTGCGGCTGTCGAACCGCCGATGGCCGAACAGGAGGTGGCCGAGCAGCAACCGCAAGTGGTAACGCAGAGGGAGGTGGCGCCTGCCGTCATTGCCGAGGCTGCGCCGGCGCCGTCTCCAGAATCTTCTCCACAACCTGTCGTCGCACCAGCACCAGCACCAGCACCAGCACCAGCACCAGTACCTGTGGCTGCCAGTGCGCCTGCCGTCGGCCGCGTGATGCTGGACAGCCTGCCGCTGTCGTCGGCCCTGTTGATGCCGTCTCCCGTGGCCAAGGCCTCTGCCGGGCCTGTCACCGAGCCCGCCACAGCGGCAGAAGCGGTTCAGGACGCAGTGCCCGAGCTGACCGTCGCCGATGTGGCGATGGCGCAAGGCGATCCCGAATACGCCCTGCCGCCGGCGCCCGAGCCGGGCTACAGCGCCATCGCCAGCCACGTGGAAGGCAGCCTGCTGAAGCTGCTGGAAGAATTGCCACTGCCCGAGCGCCATCAAGGCCAGGCCGACGCGCTGCGCCAGCGCATCACCGCCGGGCTGAACATGTACGAGCTGGTGCCGGTACTCGACGACCTGGCCGTGCTGATGCTGGCGATTGCCGACGTCGGCCAGCGCGAGTTCGAGGGTTATCTCAAGCAGCTCAACGAGCGCCTGGCCGTCTTCCAGGGCAGCCTGCAGGACGTGCACGCCGACTACGCCGATTCCGCCGAGGCCGCGCGCAGCCTGGACAGCGAGCTGCGCCAGCAGGTCGATGGCCTGCACAGCAGCGTGCAGGCGGCTACCGACCTCGACAACCTCAAGGAACTGGTGGAGAACCGCCTCAGCGGTCTGCTTGGCACCATGAGCCAGTACCAGCAGCAGCGCGATGCCCGCGAGTTGCAGGTTGGCGAGCGCCTGCAGATCCTGGTCGACCGGGTGGCCAGCATGGAGCTGGAGGCCAAGGGTTTTCGCGATCATCTCGAAGAGCAGCGCCAGAAGGCGCTGATCGACCCGCTCACCGGGCTGCCCAACCGCGCGGCCTGGACCGAGCGCCTGGATCTGGAGCTGGCGCGCCTGCAGCGTTATGGCGGCGATCTGCTGCTGGCGGTGCTGGATATCGACCACTTCAAGCGCATCAACGACGACTACGGTCACCTGGCTGGCGACAAGGTATTGAAGATCATCGCTGGCGAGCTGTTCAAGCGGCTGCGCAAGACCGATTTCATCGCCCGTTTCGGCGGCGAGGAATTCGTGTTGCTGATCCCGACGACGCCCATGGATGGTGGGTTGAAGTTACTCGACATCTTGCGTTCGGCGATCGAGAACTGTCCGTTCCACTTCAAGGGCGAGCGCGTGACCATTACCCTGTCCGGCGGCATCAGCTCGTTCAGCAGCGCCGAGCGCAGCGAACAGGTGTTCGAGCGCGCCGACCAGGCCCTGTACCGCGCCAAGCGCGGCGGGCGCAACCGTATCGAGGTGGGTTGAACCCTGCCGAGTCTGGCTCCGCCGCCACTCATCCCTTCTGTGCGCCAGGTACGCCCGGCGTGTGCCGGTTGTCGCAAAGCGCAGCGCCGGCAGTCGCCTGGCCATCACGGCGCTGCTAGTCTTGCCCCTGCCGAACACTTGATAACCAGATCGAATCTTATGCTAGGGCGCCTCTCACTGCTGTTGGGACTCGCTGCGCTCGCCTGTCAGGCGAGCGCCTTGACTGTCTACAAGTATACCGATGCCAATGGCGTGGTCACCTACAGTGACCAGGCGGCACCCGGTGCGAAGGTGTTCGTGTTCAGCGACCGCATGGTCGAGAAGCTCGACAACCAGGTGAAGCTGGAGACCCGCAAGCATGCTGCCGGCGAAACCCTGCTGGTGCGCAACGACCTGTTCGCGCCGGTACAGGTCGAGCTAAAGCTGGAGCAGTTGAGCAACGTCAGTGGTGCGCCGGGCAAGCCGATCAATTGGGTGCTGCCGCCGCGCAGCGAGATCCGTCTGGCCACCCTGGCGCCGTTGGACCCTGCCAAGCCGCTGCGCTACACGCCGAAGCTCAACTACGCCCTGGGTGACCCGCGGTTGTTGCCGATCAAGCAGGCATATCCGCTGCCATGGCGCGGTGGCCCGTTTCGCCTGACCCAGGGCGCCAATGGCCAGTACAGCCACTTCACGCCCAAGGGCCGCTACGCCCTGGACATCGCCATGCCGGAGGGCACGCCGATCGTGGCGGCGCGCGCCGGAATGGTGGTCAAGACCGAGAATGACCAGAGCGGGCGCGGCACCAACCCGTCCGGCAACTTCGTGCGCATCCTGCATGACGACGGCACCATGGGCGTCTACCTGCACCTGATGCAGGGTTCGGTCAGCGTGCGCGAAGGGCAGCGCGTTGCGCTCGGCGCGCCGATCGGCCGCTCCGGCAATACCGGCAACAGTACCGGCCCGCACCTGCACTTCGTGGTGCAGCGCAACGTGGGCATGGCCCTGGAGTCGATTCCCTTCGAGTTCGCCCAGCCGGTGGACAGCCTGCCCAATTTCGCCGTGGGCGGCGACTGAAGCCATCAGCCTCCGTGGTCAGGCCGTGCTCAGGCGACAGCTCAATGCGCAGTGGTCGGATACGCCGCTGCTCATCCTGGCATCTTCCAGGCGATAGCCCGTCGTGTGGAACAGCCCATCGACCATGAACGGAATCTCGCCGGCACGGTGCAGCGAGCCGTCGATGCTGCTGGTGTAATGCGCCGGTATCCCGTCGATAAAGCGTTCAGCGATCAAATCGAAGGTGGCGCGCCCGCGCGGTGCATTGAAGTCGCCGGTCAGCAACAGACCGCCGGCGTCCTGCGCTTGCGCCTCGGCCAGACTGATCAGCTTGCCGGCGCTCTCGCGCTGGTAAGGCGTGGAGCTGCCGAGCGGGGTGACGTTCAGGTGAGTGGTCGCGACGCGAAAGCCGCGAAGCGTGGCGCTGAGCATGACTTCGGCGATGCTTCGCGGATCGGCCACACGCCGGCCCTCGGCGGTGAAGAACGTCATCTCCTGAATGTGCTCCGGGTCGCCCGAGTAGTATTCGGCCGTTACATCGAGCAGCGCCTCGCCACGGGCCAGCATGCCGACGCCCACCACATTGGCCGGGCCTTCATCCGGGTAGCACGCCATTGGGGCGAAGACCATGGGCCCGCCCATCAGGGCTTCGAAGAACGGGATGTCGCGCTCGCAGAGCTCCTGCAGGCAGAGCAGATCCGGGCGTTCGCGAACGATGAAAGCTTCGACGCGCGCCAGATGACGGGAGCGTTCGATATTGATGGAGGCGATAGTGAGCGACATGGAATCGGAAGGCGTGAACAAAGGAGGCGTTGCAGCGGCGGCCAAGTATACCTGACGCCCGTGGTCAGCATGCGTGGTACGCCAGCCACAATGCAAATCGCCCGGGCAAGCCGGGCGATTCGGTCACCGCGGGGTGATCAGAACGCCAGGCCGACCTTCAGGCCAATCTGCTCCTGCTTGAGCTTGCTGTTTTCCGCCAGCACGGTGTCGCTGTCGAGTTTGTAGTTAGTGCGGGTGTAGTACAGGCTGGTGCTGATCGGCAGGTTGTTGATGCCCTTGTTCCACAGCACAGTCAGTTCGGCGTACGGGTTGGCCTTGTCCTTCAGGTCGACGGTGTCGCTGCCTTCGCCGCTGACTTTCAACTTGGCTTCGGCCTCGAGCGAGTAGCGTGCACCGGCTTCCAGGCGCACGGTGTAATCCGGGGTCAGGTAGTTGTAGCCGATGCCTGCCTTGGCGAACGGGGATTTGCTGGTCAGCTTGACGTCGTTGCCGAACGGCGCAACATTGTCCTGTTCAATACGGCCCCAGTCGTAGCCACCACCCACGATGAAGTCGACGTAGTTGTTGGTGCTCAGCGCAGCGCGCAGGCCCAGGTCCAGATCGGCGCGGGCGGCCTTGTACTCGTCGCCACTCTTCTTGCGGTACTGGCCTTCGATACCGGCCTGGTAAATGAAGCCTTCATGGCCGGTCAGCTTGTTGCCGAAGTTGTAGAACAGGCCGCCTTGGTTCAGGCGTTCCTTGTCGCTTTCGCCAAAGGCGCTCAATTTGTACTGGTTGTGCGAGCCGATCACACCGATGGTCGAAATCGGGTCCGTGATCGAGTCGGCGTAGGCATGGGAAGCGCCAGCGAGGCACAGGGCGAGGGCGGTTTTCGAGGTGATTCCATTGAGTTGCATGGCTAAATCCTTGGCAGTCTGCTCATATGATGGGGGGCACCGATCCAATCGATGCCCGCGGTGGACTCTCGACCCGCCCCTGGCATTCGAGGAAGCCGACGAACGGTCATAAGTGCTTGTATTGGAAGGCAGTGCCAGCACTGCTCCATTGCCATATATGACCGATTGGTCAGGTTGTCAGAGCGGTGAGGATCACTGCCTGAGCGGCATCGTAGGCAGGCGCCCAGGCACCGGTATCAGTCGAGTTTGATGACCTTGGCCAGGAGGATTTTCGGGCCTTTCATCTTTTTGACGATCAGCCGCAGGCCGGCGACTTCCAGCGATTCCTCTTCCTCGGGCACGCGCTTGAGGGTTTCGTAGATCAGGCCGGCAAGGGTCTCGGCCTCGATATGGTCGAGATCGATGCCCAGCAGGCGCTCGAGCTTGAACAGCGGGGTGTCGCCGCGCACCAGCAGCTTGCCGGGCTGGTAGGCGAGAATGCCGCGTTCGGTCTTGCGGTGCTCGTCCTGGATGTCGCCGACCAGGGCTTCGAGCACGTCTTCCATGGTCAGGTAGCCAATCACCTTGCCATCGGCTTCCTCGACCAGGGCGAAGTGTGCGCTGCCCTTGCGAAACTGCTCCAGCAGATCGGACAGCGGCAGGTTGCGGCTGACCTTCTCGATCGGGCGCATCAGCTCGGCCAGGCGCAGGGTCGATGGCAGCATTTCCAGAAGCGACAGGTGCAGCAGCAAATCCTTGATGTGCAGCACGCCGACGAACTCACCCGCGGCCTCATCGTAGATTGGAAAGCGGCTGTACTTGTGGCGGCGGAACAGGCTGAACACCTCGTCCAGGGTGGCGTTGAGCTCCAGATAAATGAGGTCTTCGCGGGAGTTGGCCCAGTCGACCACCTCCAGCTCGCCCAGCTCCACGGCAGAGGCGAGTACGCGCATGTCCTGGTCGCTCGGGTCGCTGGCGCGACTGGAGTGGAGGATCAGCTTGAGCTCGTCGCGGCTGTAATGATGCTCATGGTGGCCGCTGGGCTGGTCCTGGCCAGCGATGCGCAGGATGGCGTTGGCGCTGGCGTTGAGCAGAAAGATCGCCGGGTACATGGCCCAGTAGAACAGGTACAGCGGCGCAGCCGTCCACAGCGACAGCAGCTCCGGTTTGCGGATCGCCCAGGATTTCGGGGCCAGTTCGCCGATCACGATGTGCAGGTAGGAAATAATGAAGAACGCGGTGAAGAAGGCGATGCCGTGGATCAGCTTCTGCGATTCGATACCGATCGAGGTCAGCAGCGGTTCGAGCAGATGCGCGAAGGCCGGTTCACCCACCCAGCCCAGCCCCAGAGAGGCGAGGGTGATGCCCAGCTGGCAGGCGGAGAGGTAAGCATCGAGCTGGTTGTGCACGGTGCGCAAGATATGCCCGCGCCAGCCGTTCTTCTTGGCCAGCGCCTCGACCTTGGTGGCGCGCAGCTTGACCATGGCGAACTCGGCGGCCACGAAGAAGCCGTTGAGCAGTACCAGGAACAGGGCGAACAACACCAGGCCCATGTCAGCGAAGTAACTGGAGAAGGAGAAGCTCGTAGAGGGATCCATAAGGGGTTCGTGTGACCGGATGTTGCTAAAGGGTGGGGCCTGGGCGAACGCTTTGCAATAGGGTCTAGGGTCTGTTGACGTTTCAACGCGGCCGTGCGTGAAACGTCAACAGACCCTATTCAGCGGCTCCGCGCGGCGATTTGTGTCGGCTGGAAATTACAGATGAACAGGCTGCCCTTGCCGACCACGCTGGTAATCTCCAGTCCGCCGCGGTGGCGCAGCAGCACGTGCTTGACGATGGCCAGGCCGAGGCCCGTGCCGCCGGTATGGCTGGCGCGACTGGAGTCGACCCGGTAGAAGCGCTCGGTCAGGCGCGGCAGGTGCTTGGCCTCGATGCCGGGGCCGGTGTCCTGCACCGACAGGTGCGCGCCCTGGTCGTCCTGCCACCAGCGAATGCGGATCTCGCCCTCGGCCTGGGTGTACTTCACGGCGTTGAACACCAGGTTGGAAAACGCGCTGCGCAGCTCCGACTCACTGCCCTTGAGCTTGAGGCCGGCATCGGCCTCGAGGCTGATCCGGTGGTTGCGCTCGGCGGAAATCGCAAGGGCGTCGTTGCGGATGGTCTGTAGCAGCACGTCGACCGCCACCGGGTGGTTGTCGGAGGGGTAGTCCGTGGCTTCCAGCTTGGCCAGCAGCAGCAGGTCGTTGAGCAGGCCCTGCATGCGTGCGCCTTGCTGCTCCATCTGCTGCAGGGCCCGGCGCCAGCGTGGGTTGATGTCGTCGACGTTGTCGTGGAGGGTTTCCAGATAGCCGGAAATCACCGTCAGCGGCGTACGCAGTTCGTGGGACACGTTGGCGACGAAATCCTTGCGCATCTGTTCTAGCTGGTGGAGACGCGTGACGTCGCGCACCAGCATCAGGTGTTCCTCGTTGCCGTAGCGGGTGATGTTGAGCTGCAACTGCTTGCGCGGGTTGACCGGCGAGGGCAGATCGAGGGGCTCGAGGAAGTTGCCGCGTTCGAAGTAGTCCTTGAAGCGCGGGTCGCGCACCAGGTTGGTGATCGACTGGCCGCTGTCCTGTGGCGTTTTCAGGCCCAGGAGGGTTTCCGAGGCCTTGTTCCACCACTCCAGGTTGCCGTGACTGTCGAGCATGATCACCGCATCGCGCAATGCTGCGGTGGATTCCTGCACGCGGTCGATCACTGCCTGCAGGCGCCCACGGGCCCGCTGGTTGCGGCGCTGCAGGTGGTAGATGCTGTCGAACACCTCGCCCCACAGGCCGTAGCCATCGGGCGGGGGTTCGTCGGGCTGGTGATCCTTGAGCCAGGCGTGCAGGCGCAGCAACTGGCTGAGGTTCCATAGCAGGTGAGCGGCCAGGCCGATGGCGATGGCCCAGGCATATTCGCCGGTAATCACCCCGGCGGCCAGGCAGGCTGCGATCAGCAGCACCAAGCGGCGGGTTATGGCGCCACGCCAGTTGCTCGTCACGTTTCGCTCATCCGCCAGCCGATCCCTGTGATGATGAGTTGCAGACTATCGTCTAGCCCTTGGTGGAGAAACGATAACCGGTGCCGCGTACCGTCTGCACCAGATTTTCATAGGCCTCGCCCAGCGCCTTGCGCAGGCGACGGATGTGTACGTCGACGGTGCGTTCCTCGACGTAGACGTTGCCGCCCCATACCTGGTCGAGTAGCTGCCCGCGGGTGTAGGCACGCTCCTGGTGCGTCATGAAGAACTGCAGCAGGCGGTATTCGGTCGGGCCCATCTCGGCCGGCTTGCCGTCGATGGTCACGCGGTGGCTGATCGGGTCGAGCAGCAGGCCGCCCACTTCGATCGGCCCTTCGCTGTCGCTGGGGCCGGCGCGGCGCAATACGGCCTTGAGGCGGGCGACCAATTCGCGCGGCGAGAAGGGCTTGGTGATGTAGTCGTCGGCGCCGACTTCCAGGCCCTGGATCTTGTTGTCCTCTTCACCCTTGGCGGTGAGCATGATGATCGGAATGTCGCCGGTCAGCTCATCGCGCTTCAGGCGCCGGGCCAGCTCGATGCCCGAGGTGCCGGGCAGCATCCAGTCGAGCAGGATCAGGTCGGGTTTGCGGTCGACGATGATCGCGTGTGCCTGCCCGGTGTTTTCCGCTTCCAGGCACTCGTACCCGGCCATTTCCAGCGCTACCACGATCATTTCGCGGATTGGCGCTTCGTCATCGACGATCAGGATGTTCTTGCCAACCATGGGTTGAGCCTCGGTTCATTCAACTGTCATGCGGCGCATTAGATAACGGAATTATTGCAGTGATATGACAGCTGTAAGGCGCAGCCTCAACGATTCAAACCGGCCAGCACTTCACGAAAGCTTGCCAGCCCCGCCTCAATGTTCTCGATGATCTCTTCGGCCAAATCGTCCGGCTCTGGCAGGTTGTCCAGGTCGGCCAGGGATTTGTCCTTGAGCCAGAAGATATCCAGGCTGGTCTTGTCGCGAGCGAGAATCTGCTCGAGGCTGTACTTGCGCCAGCGGCCTTCGGGGTTTTCGGTCTCATGCCAGGTTTCCTGGCGATTGTGGCGATTGTCCGGGTTATAGCAGGTGATGAAGTCCTGCAGATCCTCGAAGCGCAGCGGCTTCTTTTTCAGCGTGTGGTGAATGTTGGTGCGGTAGTCATAGAACCACACCTCCTTCGTCCACGGCGTCTTGCTTGCCGGCTGATTGTCGAAGAACAGCACGTTGGCCTTCACGCCCTGGGCGTAGAAGATGCCGGTAGGCAGACGCAGGATGCTGTGCAGCTCGGTAGTCTCCAGCAGGCGCTTGCGCACGATTTCACCGGCGCCACCCTCGAACAACACGTTATCCGGCACCACCACTGCTGCGCGGCCGGTGCTCTTGAGCATGCTGCGGATGTGCTGGACGAAGTTCAGCTGCTTGTTCGACGTGGTGGTCCAGAAATCCTGGCGGTTGTAGGTCAGTTCGTCCTTTTCCTGCTCGCCTTCGGCATTGGTGAAGCTCATCGAGCTTTTCTTGCCGAACGGCGGGTTGGCCAGGACGTAATCGAAACGCTGACCATCGTCGGCGATCAGTGCATCGTTAGGTGAAATATGGCTGTCGCCGTCGATCTCGCCGATGTTGTGCAGCAGCATGTTCATCAGGCACAGGCGACGGGTGCTGGCGACGATCTCGTTGCCGAAGAAGGTGTGGTTCTTGAGGAAATCCTTCTGACCCTTGTCCAGCGTCTTGCTGGCCTCCAGAAAATCGTAGGCGGCGAGAAAGAAGCCTCCGGTGCCACAGGCCGGATCGGCAATGGTCTTGTTCGGCTGCGGGCGCAGGCACTCGACCATGGCGCGAATCAACGCACGCGGAGTGAAGTACTGGCCGGCGCCGGACTTGGTGTCCTCGGCGTTCTTCTCCAGCAGGCCCTCGTAGATGTCGCCTTTGACATCGGCGCCCAGAGTCACCCACTTGGTGCCGTCGATCATCTCCACTAGGCGGCTGAGCTTGGCCGGGTCCTGGATCTTGTTCTGCGCCTTGGTGAAGATCTGCCCGAGAATCCCTGGCTTGCCGCCCAACACCAACAGCGTCTTGACGTATTGCACCTCCAGTTCGGCGCCGCGCTTGCTCTTCAGGTTCTGCCAGTCGCAGCCAGCGGGAATGCCGATATCGCGGCCATAGGGCGGCTGGCGATACTCGTCGGCCATCTTCAGGAAGATCAGATAGGTCAGCTGTTCCAGATAGTCGCCGTAGCCAACCCCGTCATCGCGCAGGGTGGTACAGAAACTCCAGACCTTGGAGACGATTGCATGGGTGGTGCTCATAACTTAACTGTCCTGCTGATTCAGATGCGCCTGCCCGGCGGGCGTCAGGCGATATTGCTGTAACCGACTGTTGGGCTTGGTCGGCAAGGTGTACTCGATCCGGCCGGCAGCCAGGAGTTGACGTACTGCCTGATTGAGCGGCCCGGAGATGCTTTTCTGCCCCAGCGCGCTGGAGAGCGCTGCCTTGCTCGCTGGGCCAGCCAGCAAGCAGCGCAGCACGCGCACTTCCAGCGACTCTGGCTGCGACTCTGGCTGCGACTCTGGCTGCGACTCTGGCTGTACCAGGGTCGCCTCCAGTTTCAGGGCGGGCAGAGTGGCGCTGACACCTGAGAGTTGCGGCAGCATCAGGGTCACCCGGAAGATAGATTCCTCACTGAGCACCGGATCCTGGCCGCCGAAGGCGCGGGCGTACTTGAACAGGTTGCGCACCCCGGAGCCCAGCTCCTCGGCCCACTGCATTTCGCGGAACACCCGGGCGATAGCAGGGTTCTTCGGCGATGGCGCGAAGTCGTCCGGGCGCAGCAAGCCCACGCCGTGTGGGTTGTTGCTGTTCTCGGTGGTCACCCGGTCACGCTGAATGATCAGCTTGGCCGGGAACGGATTGAGGTATTCGCGGTGGATCAGCAGGTTGGCCACCACCTCACGAAAAATCCGTTCGCGCAGGCTGACGCGCTGATTGCCCTCCAGGTGGAAAGGGTCGGCAACGTGCTTGCTGACGAAGGCCATCAGCCGGTCGTAGCTTTCCAGCAGATTGGTACGAATATCGTCGCGGTCGTCGTAGCGATCCATATCCTGCACCCGCAGAATCGCGTCGGTACGGTGATGCGGCGCCACGCCCAGCGCCACCTCGTCACGGCCGAACAACAACGCGCCGGCCATGGACACGCCTTCCGCGCCGGTCTGGTAATCACGCTGGTACAGCCGCGCGCTTTTCAGCAGCTCCAGATCGTCCAACTCGGCCCAAGGGTGGCCGCTGCGCTGCAGGCGCACGTTGTGGCGCACGCGCTCGATCAGGTCACTGCGCAGGTCAGCCAGGCGGATAAAGGGGAAGATACGGTTCTCGCTGTAACTGACCTGCTTGCGCAGATACAGCTCGCCGAGCAGCTGGGAATGGCCAGTGATATCGAAGTCGCCATCCTCGTTACGGCTGAATACCCGGTTGTTGCAGCTGTGCACCTGAGAGCTTTCCGGCACGCTGAGCACCAGCACGATCTGCCCGTCCAGCTCCAGTTGCTCTGGCACCAACTGCATCGGCGGGTTGATCTTCTGCGCGTTATGCAGGGTGTTGACCAGATCCTTGCGGATTTGCGCCACCGCTTCGGGCGCGATGCCGGTCACGCTGCCATCGTCCGCCGCGCCCAGCACCAGGGTGCCGCCGCGCTGGTTGAGAAAGGCGCAGATGGTCTCGTAGACATCGCGATTGAGCGCCTCGCGGGCACGCTTGAACTCGACCGTCAGGCCCTCGCCGTCACGCAGCAGGCGCGCCAAGTGTTCGGGGGTCATGCCCGCCGTACCTCAACTCGACGCCCTTGGCCGCGCGGAGTCAATTCATGCTCTCGCATCCATACGAGCCCTTTTTCAAAACGCCACAGCTCGATCTTGAGTTTGTCCGGGTGCCAGTTGTCACGTGCCTCGAAGATAATCTGCTGGTCGCTCGGCTGCTGGCCGGCCAGTAGCAGGTTGTTCCAGGCGGCATACAGGGTCGCGACGATTTCCGTCTGCCGGGTATTGAGTGGCAGCAGCAGGCGCAATAGCGCTTCCACGTCATTCAATCGTGGGCCAAGCGCCTTGCGGGTTTTCACTTGCAGTTCATTGAAGCCGGCCAGCTTATGCAGGCTGTAAGCTGCCGCCCCCGGTTCGCAGTGCATATCGAACCAACCCACCTTGCGCGCTCGTGACTCAACCTTCTTCAGGTGCGGGTAATCGTTGGGGCCGGCGGCGTCCTTGACCGGTGCACGATCCAGCTCGATACCCAGGTGCGCTTCAACCAAATGGCTGACCTTCTCGCTTTTTACATGGCCGAAGTACGGCAGGTACTGGGGGGCAGCCTCGTGAGCGCTATAAGCCAGCGCCAGGATACCGGCATGCAGGTCTGTGCTGGGGATACCTGGGATACGCGCCGGCATTGCCACCACATTGTCCGGCTGCGCAGCAGCTGAAGTACGTGAAGCGCGCTTACCCGTGACAAGCCTGGCTTGCTTTTCCGCCTTGATCCGCTCCAGTAATACGGAGGCTGGCTCGTCGTTGGCATCTTGAGCAACCAACTGACCAGAGAAGGCTTTTTTCAGGATGGATTGGCGCAGGGCTTCGGCCTGTTGCAGGGAGTGGGTAATTGTTTTTTCGAAGTCTTCAACAACTGATAATTTGTTCTCGATTAGTTCGACGACTCTCGCTTGCTCGACTAAGTCAGGAAGATGGACATTAACCGAACGGATATTTTCTAAATTAAGGCCTGGCTTTCCTGCGCCATAAGCCAAGTCGGTTAATTGCTTGCGCCCTGCAGCTTCAGCGACGATATACCAATAGAGAAATTTGGGCAGAACCTCATCAGAGGGGCGGCAGAGCGCGACATGCTGACTGACATAGGCAGTGCCAACGGTATGTTCGACCAAAGCGGATTTGGTCACGTTTGCTCCGGTAATGGTAATTAACAAGTCACCCCTCTGAACTCTAGTCCTTAGCCCTTCAGCTTTTTCGGGCAAGTCCACAAAGGCTATATCGCTTAAGTCAAGACGATCATGCTTTATGTTCTGGGCACGGATAAAAATATCCCCTATATCCGCATAATAAGCAGCCCAGCCTCTTGAACCCGAAGTTAAGAACTCCAGCAGGTCGCCTAGTTTTCGCTGAACCCAATGGAGATCTATGGATATCTGCCTTGAGTCGGCGCTCAGCTTGCCCTCGAAGGCATGCTTGAGAAGGGTTTGGCGGTAGACCTTGAGTTGCTGTTGGGCGGTACGTAAATATTCCTCGCCTTTATCCAGTTCTGAGAACAGCTCTTCGATTTTGGCGACGATGCGCAACTGTTCTTTATGTGGTGGCAGCGGAAATTCGAGATCGGTGAGTTGCTTCTTTGTGATTCCAGAAATTGTAGTGCCGCGGCCTTGGTGCTTAAGGATTTGAAGTTCGTAGCTTAGAAAGTACAGGGCGAACTCAGGCGCTATCAAATCAGAGTGCTGGATCAAACCTTGGACATCTTGGCTAAAACAAGTTTCTGTCTCGGTAATGGCAATTTTCCCAAGGCCCACGCGCGTGACAACCAACAAGGTTTTGCGGGGGACTATTTGAGTTGTACTGTTTTCAATGCCTTCCGTAGTGACTTGCTTGCGCGGTTTTATGTCACGAACACTATAAATATCGGCGCTTGTGACCCAGGGTGTGCCTGTTCCCCAGTAATCTGCTTTTTCGGTTGATGGGGTGCCGCCACCCACGACGGTGTAAACCTCGCCTAAGGTGGGCGTAACCCAGTTGGTGGGCCGTTTGTTATCGCTTGCATTTAGCCCACTACCCACTTTCTTATTCCCCGTCACGCCACCAACGCCTCATTAATCTCATCCATCACCGCCTCGTACTGCGGGCCAAACTGCTCGTAGAAGCCACCCAGCCCGCCATGGCGGTTAAAGGGCGCGAAGTCTAACGCATCGCGGTCGATATGGATGGAGGTGGCGATATGGTCGCGGATCATCTGCAGCCAATGCATCTGCGCTTCGTTGAATTTCTCGCCACCGCCGGCGTGGCGTTTGAAGATCCACTGCTTGAAGTTGCGGTTGACCGTGTCTTCGAAGGGGGTGACCTTGGTGTCCAGGCCGCAGACGCGGCGTATCAGTGCGACCAGAGCAGTCAGCTCGTTGAGTGGGTTCTGCCCGCTTACTTCGTCCAGGCGGGCATAGGCTTGCCATACATGCAGCGGCGCCAGTTGCGGTTTATCGGCGCTCAGGCGATCGAGCAGGGCGCGGATCTGTTCGTAGGTGACTTCGCGGCGACGCTGCGGCTGGCTGAAGTAGATGCTCAGGGCGTCGATTTCATCGCGATGTTCGTGCAGATAAGCGGCGAAATCATCACTTAGCTTTTGCGCCTGCTCGGCGCTGTCGCTTTGCCAACCGGCGCTGAGCACGCGATCCAGCGTCTCGTGGTCGATCTTCTGTTCCTTGTCGCGGCGGATGCGGTCGATCAGCTCGATCAGTTCGCCGTTGAACAACTTGGCCACATCTTTCACCAGCTCGGCCTGGGCTTTGTCACGCATGGCCTCGCCGGGATCGGTGCCGGCCGGCTGGCCGGCCAGTTGCAGGGCGCGGATTTCCACCAGGTCGGCGTCGATGGCATTGAACAGCCGGCTGACGATCTGCCCCAGCGGCACACCACCGCTCAGTGCTTCGAGCTTCATGTGCTCGGCGGGCTCCAGTTGTTTGTTCAGCCGTGCCAAGCGGCCGGCCAGGGAGCTGACGCTATCACTGTCGCTGGCGCCCATCATCACGCCCATGGCCAGGTCCTTGAGCGGTACGCCGGGTTTGGTGATCAGCGGCTGGCTGGCGGTTTTCAGGGATTTGCTGACGCCGATGGCGTCGACGATCACGTAGTGGGTCTTGCCCGTGGTGGCCGCTGAGGAGACTTTCTGTAGGTCGTCCTTTTCCAGGGTACGGGTACCACGGCCTTTCATCTGCTCGAAGTAGTTGCGGCTCTTCACGTCGCGCATGAACAGCAGGCATTCCAGCGCTTTCACGTCGGTGCCGGTGGCGATCATGTCCACGGTCACGGCGATGCGCGGGTAGTAGGCGTTGCGGAACTGGGCGAGCAGATCCTTGGGGTCTTCGCCTTTCTCGATCACCTTGCCGTCGAGGTCGGTACTGTCCTTGGCGGCGCGGTAGGTGATCTTCTTGCAGAAGGCGTTGCCCTCGCCGAACTCCTCGCGCACGCAGTGGATGATGTCGTCGGCGTGGCTGTCGGTCTTGGCGAATATCAGGGTCTTGGGCACCTGGTAGTTGCCGTCGGCATCGATACGGCCAGGGAAGATTTCCGGCAGCTTGTCGCGGAAGGTGCGGATCACGGTGCGAATCTGATCCGGGTTGACGATATCGCGGTCGAGCTGTTTGCCGCTGTAGGCCTCGTCTTCGTCCTGCTGTTCCCAGCGCTTCTTGCGAGTCAGGCGCTCGCGCCGTTCAACCTGCTGCTCGGCGGTGAGGACGCCGCCTTTCTGGGTCACGGCGGTTTCGATCAGGTACACCTCGTTGCCGACATTGACGCCATCGGCCACGGCTTTTTCATGGCTGTAGTCGCTGACCACGTTCTTGTGGAAGAAGCCGTAGGTGCGGTTGTCCGGCGTGGCGGTCAGGCCGATCAGGCTGGCGTCGAAGTAGTCGAGCACCTGCTGCCAGAGGTTGTAGATGGAGCGGTGGCATTCGTCGATGAAAATGAAGTCGAAGAACTCCGGCGCGATCTTCTCGTTGTACACCACCGGCAGCGGCGCCTTGGGCTTGGTTAGTTGCTCGGCAGGGTTGAGCTCTTCGGCGCTATCGTCCAGCTCCTCGCCCTTGAGCGTGGCGTACAGACGCTGGATGGTGCTGATGCACACGGCGCTGTCGCTGGCGACGTAGGCGGATTTGAGCCGCTGCACCGGGTACAGCTCGGTGAATTTACGGTTGTCGTCGATGGGCAGGTAGCTGAGCATCTCCTGCTCGGCCTGTTCTCCCAGGTTCTTGGTGTCGACCAGAAACAGGATGCGCTTGGCCCCAGCGTGCTTGAGCAGGCGGTAGATGGCGGTGATGGCGGTGTAGGTTTTGCCGGCGCCGGTAGCCATCTGAATCAGAGCCCGAGGTCGTGCGGCGCGGAAGGAGCCTTCCAGCTTTGTGATCGCCACTTCCTGGCAATCACGCAGGCGCAGCTCGCTGGCTGGCAGTTTTTGCGGATTGAGCAGTGGCATGGCTTGCAGGCGGGTGTGCAAGGAAGCCGGCTGGCTTAGCCATTCCTGCAGGGTTTGCGGGCGGTGGAAGTTGAACACCTCCCGCGAGCGCGGCTTGGGGTCTCCGCTATCGGTAAAACGGGTGATCACGCCGGTGCTTTCGTAGAGAAAACGCAGCGGCTCGCTGGCCTTGATCCATTTCAGTTGGGCGTTGGCATAGCCTTGGGTCTGTTCCTCCACTGCACTGATGCTGTGCCAGGCTTCCTCGCGCTTGGCTTCGATTACTCCGGTGGGCTTACCGTCGACGAACAGCAGGTAATCGGCCGGGCCAACGCTGGTGCCGTACTCGCGCACGGCGACGCCAAGGGCAGCGTGAAGATTGATCTTGTTCTTGGCTTGCACCACCCAGCCAGCCTGACGCAGTTGTGCGTCGATACGGTCGCGGGCGAGCTGTTCTGGGTTCTGGTTGAGCGGCGGCGTTTGGGTCATGGACTGCCTTGTCTCACATGGCCGGTAAATAAGGCTCGATACTAGCCCGCTGAATACCAGGGGCAAAGATCAACTGCGCAACGCGTAATCCAGCACGATGCCGACGAAGATCGCCAGCCCGGCCCAGTGATTGTGCAGGAAGGCCTGGAAGCAGACCATCGGTTCGCGCTGACGGGTCATGTGGAACTCCCAGGCGAAGCAGCCGGCGGCTACCAGCAGGCCGAGATGGAAGTACAGGCCCAGTTCGAAGCGCGCGCCAGCCAGCAGCAGGCACAGCAGGGTCAGGCCCTGCAGGCCGAAAATGATCACCCGGTCGGCATCACCGAACAGAATCGCCGTGGATTTCACGCCGATCTTCAGGTCGTCCTCGCGGTCGGCCATGGCGTAGTAGGTGTCGTAGGCGACGGTCCAGATCACGTTGGCCAACAGCAGTAACCAGGCGGCTGCCGGCAGCTCGCCGGTCTCGGCTGTGAAGGCCATCGGCATGCCCCAGGAGAACGCGGTGCCGAGCACCACCTGGGGGTAATAGGTGTAGCGCTTCATGAACGGGTACAACGCCGCCACGCCCAGGGCACCGAACGACAGCCAGACGGTGGTGGCGTTGGTCAGCAACACCAGGGCGAAACTCAGGGCCACCAGCACGACAAAGAGAATCAGTGCCTCACGCGCGGTGACCTTGCCGCTGGCCAGCGGACGCGCCTTTGTGCGGCTGACGTGGCCGTCGAAGTTGCGGTCGGCATAATCATTGATCACGCAGCCGGCAGCGCGCATCAGCACCACGCCGGTCACGAAGATCACCAGATTCTTGAGGCTCGGCACGCCTTCGGCGGCGATCCACAACGCCCAGAGCGTCGGCCACAGCAGCAGGTAGATACCGATGGGTTTGTCCATGCGCATCAGCTGCAGAAAATCCCAGGTACGAGGGTGCAGGTGATTGAGCGATTGCAGCAGACGAATGTACATCGAGCGGTTCTCCTGGCGCGGTGCGCGGATTATACGGCGGCGCGCCAGCCGCGGGTCAGCGACTCGCCACGGGCCAGAAGACCGGCAGGAATACTTCGGCGACCAGCACGGCCAGCTGTTCGCGGCGAAAGCACGAGCGCCGCGCCCACAAGCCGCCCTGTGCGGCTTCTGCCGGTAGCCAGGCGCCTGGGTAGCGGCAGACCTGCAGTTCGCCGCGAGCAAAGGCCCGGTCGCTGAACAGCAACTCGCCCAACGAGCGGCTACCCAGTTGCTGAAGATCCAGGCCCGAGCCTTGCAGCGCCTGCCGGGCAACCACGCTGCGGGCGAACACCCAGGGCTGGCCGTTGCCGCGCAGGTAGACTTCGCGCACCCAGCCGGTACTACCCGACGGCACGTCCAGCGCCGCGCATTCGTCGTCACGCAGGGCCAGCCAGCCCTCGCGCAGCGGCGTAACGCTGAAACCGTCCGCGGACAGGTCGGTCAGCCGCCGGGTCAGTGAGCGGTCGTCGAACAGCCAGTCGCAGACGCTGGCCGAGGGCGGGTCCGACAACTGATCACGGGTGAGCCAGGCGGGTGTTTGCGGGGCGGAAGGGAGCACGGTGCAGGTTCGCGGTGGGGCGGAACGCAGAGTCTACCATGGGCGTTGCGGGCCCTCGGGCATTCGTCGCGCCCGCTTGGCGATAGCGCGGCATTTGCGGTAGCGTGCCCGCGCAATGACCGTGAGTAGCGCCGGAGAGCCTGTATGAAGAAGTGGCAATGTGTGGTCTGTGGACTGATCTATGACGAACGCGAAGGCTGGTCGGATGACGGCATCGCCCCCGGCACCCGCTGGGAAGACGTGCCCGAAGATTGGCTGTGCCCCGATTGCGGCGTGGGCAAGATGGACTTCGAGATGATCGAAATCAACTGAGTTGGCGGGCCCGCCCCTCAACCGTCGAAACAGGAGCAAGCAATGAGTGATCCCGTCGTCATCATCGGCACCGGTCTGGCCGGCTATAACCTGGCCCGCGAATTTCGCAAGCTGGACAGTGAAACGCCGTTGCTGCTGATTACTGCCGACGATGGGCGCTCGTATTCCAAGCCGATGCTGTCCACCGGCTTCGGCAAGAACAAGGATGCCGACGGCTTGTGCATGGCCGAGCCGGGCGCCATGGCCGAACAGCTCGCTGCCCAGGTGTGGACGCACACCCGGGTCACCGGTATCGATCCCGGCCATCGCCGCCTGTGGATCGGCGAGGAGGCCGTGGCCTATCGCGACCTGGTGCTGGCCTGGGGCGCCGAGGTGCTCAGCGTGCCGGTCGAGGGCGCCGCCGCTGATCAGCTGTACACGGTCAACGATCTGCAGGGCTACGGGCGGTTCCGCCAGGCTGTCGAGGGCAAGCGCAGGGTGCTGATCCTGGGCGCCGGGCTGATCGGCTGCGAGTTCGCCAACGATCTGTCGTCGGGCGGCTATGAGGTCGACCTGGTTGCGCCATGCGAGCAACTGATGCCTGCCCTGCTGCCGGTCGAAGCCGCTGCGGCGGTGCAGGGCGGCCTCGAAGCGCTGGGTGTGCGCCTGCACCTGGGGCCGGTGCTGAACCGTCTCGAGTACGCTGCAGACGGTGGGCTGGAGGCGCAGCTGTCCGATGGCCAGAGCATCGCCTGCGATGCGGTGATCTCGGCCATCGGCCTACGCCCGCGCACCGAGCTGGCAGCTGCAGCTGGCCTGGCCGTGAATCGCGGTATCGTGGTCGACCGCTTGCTGCGCACCTCCCACGGGCATATCCATGCCCTGGGCGATTGCGCCGAGGTAGACGGGCTCAATCTGCTCTACGTGATGCCGCTGATGGCTTGCGCCCGGGCGCTGGCCAGGACCCTGGCCGGCACGCCGAACGAAGTGGCCTATGGCGCCATGCCAGTCACCGTGAAGACGCCAGCCTGCCCGCTGGTGGTCTCGCCGCCGCCGCGGGGCACGCAGGGGCGCTGGACGGTCGAAGGCAGCGGCGCCAATATCCGCGCCCTCTGCCGGGATGCCAGCGGCGCCCTGTTGGGCTACGCGCTCACCGGCTCGGCGGTGCAGGAACGCCTGGCGCTCAACCGTGAGCTGCCGGCCCTGCTGGCGTAGCGATCTGCCGTCCATTCGACAAAATGGCGGATTTAGCCGGGCGCGGGGCTGGCGAAGGCCCCCATAGCATGCCATTCTCCCCAGGCCTGGCCGCAGCGTAGAGCTGTCCGCGCGCATTGGCGCCAGGGCGCGGAACACAACAACAACAAACCGTAAATGAGGCAATCATGCGTAAACCGGAACTCGCCGCCGCAATCGCGGAAAAAACTGATCTGACCAAGGATCAGGCCAATCGTGTACTTAACGCCGTTCTCGAAGAAATCACCGGGGCACTGAACCGCAAGGACAGCGTCACCCTGGTCGGCTTCGGAACCTTCGTGCAGCGCCACCGCGGCGCCCGCACCGGCAAGAACCCGCAAACCGGTCAGCCGGTGAAGATCAAGGCCAGCAACACCGTTGCCTTCAAACCGGGCAAAGCCCTCAAGGATGCGGTAAATTAAATAACAGAAATCTCATTTTCTGTGGATAACCCTCTGGAAGCCCCGCTGGCCGGGGCTTTTTAACGCCCGCAAAAAATGATCGCATTGTGAAACGTGTTTCATTTTTCTGGCTTACAGAGAAATGATCGTATGGGGAGAATCTGTTTCATTATTGACGCCAGAGCTGCCCCTCTCTAGGCTGCCGCGCTCGATTATGTGCGGTATCTCCTTTGAAAACTTCTGTTTACTCATTAACGCTGGTCGAGTTTTCCAAGTTAGGTGGACTCAAACTTCAACTGGTGACGATAAATAACCAGATTGACATATTTGCCGGGGCCTATGCCCTGCAGCGTTATGACAGTGGTGCGAAACCTAATACGATAAGAGTCGACCAGAACGCCATTCTTGGCCTCTACAGATTTTGTGAAGATAAAAAAATAAATTTGCTTCAGCGTATGGCTGAGCTTGAGCCTCTCACTATTGGGGAAATTGAATCATTCTCCTCATACTGCGGGGTTGCGCAAGATGCCCGCGAGCGTGTAAGTGCTAACTGGTATACAGCTCGTGTACGGGGTGCAAAGAAGTTTATTGAGTATCTATGGCTCTTTTACGAGGGACGATGCTCGCGAAACTTAAAGGAGCTTGAAGCAGCAAAGCGGCTATATGAGCGCATGACTGCGGGCTTCGAATTATATCTAAAGACCCCTTACAAGAATGACAAGAAGGATAAGGTTAGTCTTACTCCGGAGCTTCAGGCTAAATTTATTTCTATCATCGATCCAGATGAATATAACGAAAGTAATCCTTGGAAGACTTCTCGGATAAGGTGGCGAAATTATATATTCCTGCTCTTGTTGATGCTTGGTGGGAACAGGAAGGGCGAAACACTTCTTCTGAAGCTCAACAATTTTCAGCTAACTGGAAGGCGTAAATATTACGATATATTGAAGAGCTCAGATATTATTAGTTATCCGCGTGCAGAAACACCTTCTGTTAAGACGTATGGTCGTCAAGTTGAGTTGCACGATGATTTTGCGGCTCTCGTTGAGCACTATATAGTTAACGTTAGAAAAGAGTTTGATGGGTGGCAGCAGTCAAGCTATTTGTTCTTGTCGTACCGCGATGGCAAGCCGATGTCTGTGCATACTCCGAACTCGACCCTTAATGAACTTATAAAGCAATATCCAGAATTCAAAGGGCTGTTAAGTCCTCATCGCTTGCGCAATACATTTCATGACCTTCTCAATCAGGCGCTTGATAATAAATTCAAGGGCTCAAGTGGACTTAGCCGTAAGATTCTAAAAGCCCCTATACAAGAAGCAGCTGGAGGTTGGGCAAGAAACAGCAGCATGCCGGAGCATTACGCTAAAGGCTCGATTCAAGCAAAAGTGGCCGAGTTACAGGTTCTTCTCCAGAAGAAAATTCTGGGCTCTCTGGAGGGAAAATAAGTGGAGCCTATCTTAGATTTAGATTACCTAGTTGGTGCTGATACTCAATCGGATCTTCACAAAAGCGCTAGGTATGTAAAAAGTCGACTCGGTTACGATATTGAAGTACTCGACAAAGATGGCGGATTTCTCAAGGTAATTAAGCTGCCAGACGATAATAATGATTTTGTTTATTTACAGCCTGAGTATCTAAACTTCTTGGATAATGATTTAAAGGAGATAGCAGTAAGCTATTTGCGCTATGTCTTGGAGCGATATCTATCTTCAACAGTCAGGAAGAAGTTTGGCTTTGTTGACTTGCTTGCTAGAGAAGTGACTAATGGGGTTGAGCTTGATGAGTTCTTAGATGCACTGGCGGCATCAAGTAGTCGAACCAAATCGGCACACATCTCCGCAGGTAAAGAGTTTTTGAAGTTTGCTTTGCTACATGAGTATGAAGTGAATCGCCCCGGCTTTCCTAGACACTTTCCAAGCTCTGGATATATCGCTTCTCAAACTCCACTGGCGATAGCTGCATAGCGCTGCTGTGCCGGCGTTTAGGGTTATAGAACATC
>NZ_MSXV01000029.1 GCF_001945395.1 Pseudomonas sp. PA15(2017)
CTGCTTTGCCCGCGACCTTCGCCCTGGATATAACCCATAAACGACAATGCCCCTATCAACCGATAGAGGCATTGTCTTCAACTCACCCTCGGACTGCTAGGTTTTCACACAGTCTGCTCGGCGTCCCTTTTTGTTGCCTGCACGATGAGCCTCAGCTCACCGGCTCGCTGGTGTTGACGTACTCGGGCACCTCGGCCAGTGGTAAGCGGCGGGCCTGCTCGACGCTGACACCGGGGCGCTTGGGCAGTGCATCGAGGCGCTGTGGCTGGCCGCTTTGCAGGGCGCGCTCGATGGCTTCCAGCACCCGCACGTCGCGCCAGCCTTCGTCGCCATCGGGCTCCGGCTCGCGGTTCTGGATGATGCAGTCGGAGAAGTACTGGGTTTCCCCGGCGAACTGGTCGACCACTGGATGCGCGTGCTCGGTGGTGTCGTCGCCAATGGTAGCGCGGTAGCTGATCGCCGTGCCTTCGCCAAAGCCGAAGCAAGGTGAAGCCTCGAACTCCCCCTTGCTGCCGATCACCTGCAGGCGCTCGGTGCTCGGCAGGCTGTAGCTCACGGTGAACACCGCCAGGCGTTCCTCGGCGAAGCGCAGGGTCACGGTCACGGTATCGGGCGTGTTGATCTCGCGGCCCGGTGTCTGCACGGCCACGGCGCGTACTTCCAGGGGTTCGTCGTCGAACAGGTTGCGCACGGCGTTGATCGGGTAGGGGCCCATATCGGTCACCGGCCCGGCCCAGTAGCCGCTCTGCATGCGATGGTTGGCTGGGTCGACGGTCTGCGTGAAGGTGGCGGTGAACAGGCGCGGGTCGCCGATATCACCGGCGCGAATGCGGTGGATCATCTCCACGGTGCCTGGCTCGAAATGCAGGCGATAGGCGATCATCAGCTTGGCACCCGAGCGCTCCGCCGCCGCGGTGATGGCCTTGCAGTCTTCTTCGCTGGTGGCCATGGGCTTTTCCAGCAGCACGTGGATACCAGCATTCAGGGCCGGCTCGGCGAATTCGCGATGGCGGAAGTTGGGCGTGGCCAGGTAGATGGCGTCGATCTCGCCGGAGGCGAGCAGGGCGGGGAATTCCTCGTAGCGGTAGCTCTTGATGTTGTAGAGCTTGGCCAGCTTGTCGGCCTTGATCGGGTCGCCGGTGACCAGTGCGGTGATCACCGAGTTGTCGGTCTGGCCTACGCCGGGCATGAACGCCCCCTGGGAGATCCAGCCGCCGCCGACGACCGCGTAACGAACCTTGCCTTGAGCATCGGGCATTTCATCAACTCCTCTGCAACGCCGAACCGCATTGTCCGGCCTGTATTCAATCGGCAGGCGAGCTGGCGTGAAGTTCATGCTAAGCGCCTGTCGGTCTGCCTGGTTACGGCGTTTGCCAGGCCCATGAAATCATCGGGATAATCCGCGGTCTGTATGCCGGCACGCCGTCCGGCGTTGCTGTTCTGCGTTAATGGAGTGTTGCGATGAAAGCCCTGATTTCCACCCTGTTGCTCGCTGCCGCCCTGCCGGCATTGGCCGACTCGGCTGCCAACCCACGGTGCGAAGCGAAGGCGGCGAACATCGAGAAGCAGCTCCAGGCGGCCCGGGCCGAAGGCAATACCGCGAAGGCCAAGGGGCTCAGCGCGGCCCTGGAGGGCGTGCGCGACAACTGCACGGACAAGGAGCTGATGCGCGAATTCGAAGCGAAGGTCAACGAGGCCCGTGAGGAGATTCGCGAGCGTGAGGCTGACCTGCGTGAGGCCGAACTGGCGGGCGACCCGAAAAAGATCGCCAAGCGCCAGGCCAAGCTCGACGAAGCGATGGAAGAGTTGAAGGCCGCCGAGGCGCAACTGAGCCCGCGCAGCGAAGACACTCAGTAAAAGCCGGGATGCCCAATGAAAGGGAGGATACGCTCGAGCGTATCCTCCCTTGGCAACGCAGCGTAGCCGAGGTACCGGTCAGGTTCTGAAACGCCCCACCAGGCCGTTCAGTTCGCCGGACAGCGACTCCAGGCGTTGCGAGTCGCTGCGCGCCGAGTGGGCCAGCTCTTCGACCAGTTGAGCGTCGGTGTGGATCTGTGCGATATGGCGGTTGATATCCTCGGCCACGTGGTGCTGCTCCTCGGCGGCGGTGGCGATCTGGTTGTTCTGATCGCGTATCTCGTCCACCGAGGTACGGATCTGCTCGAAGCTGTCGCGGGCCTGCTGGATGCGCTCCACGCTTTGCAGCGACATGCTCAGGCTGCTCTGCATCTGCTTGGTCACATCCTGGGTACGGCGGGCCAGGCCACCGAGCAGGCCGTCGATTTCACCCGTTGAATCCGCGGTGCGTTTGGCCAGCGCGCGAACTTCGTCGGCGACCACCGCGAAGCCGCGGCCCTGTTCACCGGCCCGGGCGGCCTCGATGGCGGCGTTGAGGGCCAGCAGGTTGGTCTGCTCGGCGATCGAGCGAATGGTGTCGAGAATGGCGTTGATGTTCTTGCTGTCCTGCTCCAGCACCTGCATGGCCTGGGCGGATTTCTGCAGGTTCTCGCTGAGCTGGGTGACGCTGCCGGTGGCTTCGTCGATCTGCAGTTGACCATCGTGTACCTGGCGCTGACCGGAGTCGGCCGACGAAGCGGCGTTGCTGCAGGAGCGGGCCACTTCGTTGGCGGTAGCGACCATCTCGTTGAAGGCGGTGGACACCAGCTCCACGGCCTCGCGCTGGCGGCCGGCGGCGTCGTTCATGTCACGAGCCACGCGGGTGCTGGCATCCGAGGCGGTCTGCAGGTCCGCCGAGGCGCTGCCGATGCGCTGTACCAGGGTACGGATGGCGCCGAGGAACTGGTTGAACCAGCGCGCCAGCAGAGCGGTTTCGTCGTTGCCGCGCACGTCCAGGTTGCGGGTCAGGTCGCCTTCGCCCTGGGCGATACCTTCCAGGCCGCCGGCCACGCTACGGATCGGCTTGACGATCAGCCCGGCGAAGCTGGCGCCGACGATGGCGAACAGCACGGCCAGCACCGCGGCGATGACGCCGATCTGCCAGGTCAGGCTGGTAGCCTTGGCCATCACTTCGTTGCGCTCGATCAGGCCGATGAAGCGCCAGCCGAGGCTTTTCGACGACCAGACGTTGGCCATGTAGGGCACGCCGCCAAGCTCGACCTCGACCAGGCCATTCTCGACGCTTGCGAGCTGCGCATAGCCATCGCCCAGCTCGCTGATCAGCTTGAAGTTGTGTTCCGGGGTTCGCGGGTCGACCAGCACGTTGCCGTTGCTTTCCAGCAGCATCAGGTAGCCGCTTTCGCCGAGCTTGATCTGCTTGACCAGTTCGGTCAGCTGCTTGAGCGACACGTCCAGGCCGACCACGCCGACCTGCTGCCCTTGGGCATTGTCGACGGTGTGCACGGTGCCCATCAGCACCACGTCATCGGGCGCCCAGTAGTAGGCCGCGGTGCGCACGGTCTTGCCGGGCGCGGCCATGGCGGCCTTGTACCAGGGGCGTACGCGCGGGTCATAGCCGCTGAGCTTGGCGTCGTCCGGCCAGGAGGCGTAGCCGCCGTCACTGTTGCCGAGCGACAGGTAGGCGGTGCTCGGGTGGCTGGCGGCGAACTGGCCGAACATCTCCAGGAATGCCTTGCCTTCCTCGGTCTGCGGGACGGTTGCGGCATCGGCGCCCGAGTAATCCTTCAGCTCGCCTGCATTGCGCACCACCGGTAGCTTGGCCAGGTACTCGACGTTCTGCGCGATGGCGTCGAAGAACTGGTTCATGGCGTTTTCGATCTGCCTGATCTCGCGGCTGCTGCTGTCCAGGAAGTCGTCCCGCGCCTGTTCGCGCAGGTTGACCACCACCACGACGGCGACCAGAACGACGGGCACACAGGCAATGGCCGCGAAGGCCCAGGTGAGTTTCTGTTTGATGTTCACGGTGATTCCTGCTGGGTGGTAAAGCGTTTTTATTGGGTTTTACAGCTTTGAAGCAGGCAGAAAGGCTGGTTGGCGAGTTTGAGTCGTTGTGAACACTGAGTCGGCGTGGCGCACGCAAACTTGAGCGTCCGCCCATCACGTTTTTCGCGTGATGGGCAGGCGTCGATGGCGGGGGTGGGAGAGTGCGTATCAGGTTCTGAAGCGGCGAACCAGGCCGTTGAGTTCGCCGGAGAGGGTCTCCAGGCGTTGCGAGTCGCTGCGCGCCGAGTGGGCCAGTTCCTCGACCAGCTGGGCATCGGTATGGATCTGCGCGATGTGCCGGTTGATGTCCTCGGCGACCTGATGCTGCTCTTCGGCGGCGGTGGCGATCTGGCTGTTCTGGTCGCGGATTTCGTCCACCGAGGCGCGGATCTGCTCGAAGCTGTCGCGGGCCTGCTGGATGCGTTCCACGCTCTGCTGCGACATGCTCAGGCTGCTCTGCATCTGCTTGGTCACGTCCTGGGTGCGCTTGGCCAGGCCGCCGAGCAGGCCGTCGATTTCCCCGGTGGAGTCGGCGGTGCGTTTGGCCAGGGCACGGACTTCATCGGCGACCACCGCGAAGCCGCGACCCTGCTCACCGGCCCGGGCGGCCTCGATGGCGGCGTTGAGGGCCAGCAGGTTGGTCTGCTCGGCGATCGAGCGGATGGTGTCGAGAATGGCGTTGATGTTCTTGCTGTCCTGCTCCAGCACCTGCATGGCCTGGGCGGACTTTTGCAGGTTCTCGCTGAGCTGGGTGACGCTGCCGGTGGCTTCGTCGATCTGCAGTTGGCCACCATGCACCTGGCGCTGGCCGGAGTCCGCCGAGCTGGCCGCCTGGCTGCACGAGCGGGCCACTTCGTTGGCGGTGGCGACCATCTCGTTGAAGGCGGTGGACACCAGCTCCACGGCTTCGCGCTGGCGCACGGCCGCATCGTTCATGTCCAGGGCGACACGGGTTGTGGCGTCCGAGGCGGTTTGCAGGTCTGCCGAGGCGCTGCCGATGCGCTGTACCAGGGTACGGATGGCCCCCAGGAACTGGTTGAACCAGCGCGCCAGCAGGGCCGTTTCGTCGTTGCCGCGCACGTCCAGGTTGCGGGTCAGATCGCCTTCGCCCTGGGCGATGCCTTCCAGGCCACCGGCCACGCTGCGGATCGGCTTGACGATCAGCCCGGCGAAGCTGGCGCCGACGATGGCGAACAGCGCGGCCAGCACCGCGGCGATCACGCCGATCTGCCAGGTCAGGCTGGTGGCCTTGGCCATCACTTCGCTGCGCTCGATCAGGCCGATGAAGCGCCAGCCCAGTTTCTCCGACGACCAGACGTTGGCCATGTAGCGCACGCCGTCCAGCTCGACCTCGGCAAAGCCGCTCTTCACCGCCGCCAATTCGCGGTAGCCGTCACCCAGCTCGTCCAGGCGCTTGAAGTTGTGGGCTGCATCGCGCGGGTCGACCAGCACGTTGCCGCTGTTCTCCAGCAGCATCAGGTAGCCGCTCTGGCCCAGCTTGATCTGCTTGACCAGATCGGTGAGCTGCTTGAGCGACACGTCCAGGCCGATGGCGCCCAGCGGCTGGCCCTGAGCATTGTCGACGGTGTGCACGGTGCCCATCAGCACCACGTCATCGGGCGCCCAGTAGTAGGCCGGGGTGCGCACGATCTTGCCGGGCGCGGCCATGGCGGCCTTGTACCAGGGGCGTTGGCGCGGGTCGTAGCTGTTGAGCTTGGGATCGTCCGGCCAGACCAGGTAGCCGCCGTCTTGGTGGCCCACTTGCAGGTAGGCGGTGGTCGGGTGGCTGGTGGCGAACTGGCTCAGCCCGTACAGCAGCGCCTGGTTGCTGGCCGGCAGCGGCGCCTGGGCGGCGTCGGCTGCGGTGTAGTTCTTCAGGTTCTGGGTGTTTCGCAGCAGATCGCTCTTGGCCAGGTATTCGACGTTCTGGGCGATGGCGTCGAAGAACTGGTTCATCGCGTTGTCGATCTGGCGAATCTCCCGGCTGCTGCTGTCGAGAAAATCGTCCCGTGCCTGCTCGCGCAGGTTGATGACGACCACGATGGCGACCAGCACCACGGGCACACAGGCAATGGCCGCAAAGCCCCAGGTAAGCTTCTGTTTGATGTTCACGGTGGTTCCTGCTCGGGCAAGGGATATTGTTTTTGGGTGAAACCGTCAGAACGAATGTGAGGCTACGCGCTACTTGCAGGTGCTGGCTTATTGCTATTTTCCATACGCCTGAGCGTAAACCATTGGTATTCGGTATGCCATATGGGCTTGGGGAGTTCGATCACTCGTTCGGACGATCGGCCTGTCGTCGTCGCCATCGCCTATAGGGCGACGCGAACGAATTACGTATGGGCGAGCCCATCGGCGCTCTCCGGCGCGGCGGATGACGTGGGCGTGCTGCAGGCAGCCAGGGACAGGTACTCCGTTAGCTCGGTGAGGCAGGGCTTGAGCCTGACATTCCTTGTCCGAGAGCGCGCAGCGATCCTACAACTGCGCGGCGCTCCTGTGTTCGCGCCTGTTGGAATGGATGAACACGCCGACGAACAGGACGCTGAGCAGCACCACGATGGTCGGCCCCGGTGCGCTGTCGATGAAGAAGCTCAGGTACACACCGCTCAGTGCCGCGCCGACGGCGATGGCCATGGCGGTGAGAAGCATGGCGCCCATGGTGCGGGTGAGCAGAAAGGCGATGGCGCCCGGGGCGATCAGCAGAGCCACGGTGAGCACGATGCCGATGGCCTTCAGTGCGCCGACGATGGTCAGCGACATCACCGCCAGCAGGCCGTAGTGCAGCAGGCCTACCGGCAGACCGACGGTGCGCGCCTGCACCGGGTCGAAGGCATGCAGCAGCAGGTCGCGCCATTTCAGGCCGATGAAGGCGGTGACGACCAGAGCGATCAGGCCACTCTCCAGCAGGTCCGCCCAGCCGATGCCGAGCATGTCGCCGAACAGGATATGGTCCAGGTGCACGTCGCTGTGAATCTGCGTGTAGAGCAGCAGGCCCAGGCCGAACATGCCGGAAAACACCACGCCCATCAGGGTGTCCTGCTTGATGCGGCTGTTTTCCTTGAGATACCCCGAGGCGATGGCGCAGAGCATGCCGGCCACGAAGGCGCCGAGCGAATAGGGCAGGCCGACGATGTAGGCGATCACCACGCCGGGAAACACCGCATGAGCCGTGGCATCGCCCATCAGCGCCCAACCCTTGAGCACCAGGAAGCACGACAGCAGCGCCGTCGGAATCGCCACCAGCACGGCGATCAGCAGGGCGTACTGCATGAAGTCGATTTGCAGCGGCAGCAGCAAGGCTTCCATGGTCACATCTCCAGCCGTGCTTGGGCGGCGCGGCGGCGCGCCGCCAACAGACCGTGCTTGGGAGCGAAGACGAACGCGAGCAGGAATACCCCGGTCTGCAAGACGATGATGATCGCTCCGGTGGCGCCGTCGAGAAAGTAGCTGGCGTAGGCGCCGATGAAGCTGGAAAGCCCACCGATGCAGGCGGCCATTAGCAGCAGCCGCTCGAAGCGGTCGCTGAGCAGGTAGGCGGTGGCGCCCGGGGTGACCACCATGGCGATCACCAGAAAGGCGCCCACCGTCTGCATCGCCGCCACGGTACAGGCTGACAGCAGGATGAAGAAGATCGCCTTCAGCCGTGCCGGGCTCAGGCCGATGGTGCGCGCGTGATGCTCGTCGAAGAACACCACCATCAGGTCCTTCCAGCGCAGCGCCAGCACGGCCAGGGTGATGCCGGCGATCAGCAGCAACTGCAAGGTGTCGCCCGGGGTAATGGCCAGGATGTTGCCGAGCACGATGGTCTGGATGTTCACCGAGGTGGGCGACAGCGACACCATGAACAACCCGAGGCCGAAGAACGAGGAGAAGATCAGGCCGATGATCACGTCCTCCTTGAGCTTGCTGCGCTGGTTGAGAAACAGCATGGCGCCGGCGGCCAGCGTGCCCGCGCCGAAGGCGCCGAGGGCGAAGGGCAAGCCGAGCATGTACGCGCCGGCAACACCGGGCACGATGGAATGGGCCAGGGCATCGCCGATCAGTGACCAGCCCTTGAGCATCAGATACACCGACAGCAGCGCGCAGACCACGCCGACCAGGGTCGAGACCCACATGGCGTTGACCATGTAGCCATAGGTGAAAGGTTCGAGCAGGCTGGGCACTATTGATCCTTGTCGTCGACGCGGCCGCGGATGGTCGATTTGCCGTCGTACAGCACCAGCGGGCGTTCATCGTCGGTGATGATGCCGATCAGTGGCGAACTGCGCTGGCCTTCGCCCGGTAGCTCGAAATGGCGCAGCACGCCGCCGAAGGTACGTTCCAGGTTTTCGCGGGTGAACACCAGCTGGGTCGGCCCGTAGGCGAGCACGGTGCGCGCGAGCAGCACCGTGCGGTCGCAGAATTCCGGCACGCTGCCCAGGTTGTGGGTAGACACCAGCATCACTCGGCCCTCGTCGCGCAGTTCACCGAGCAGCCGCACGATGGCGTCCTCGGTTTTCACATCGACGCCGGTGAACGGCTCGTCGAGCAGAATCACCCGCGAGTCCTGGGCCAGGGCGCGGGCCAGGAACACACGCTTCTTCTGGCCGCCGGACAACTCGCCGATCTGCCGTTTGCGCAGCTCGCCCATGCCGACCCGCGCCAGGGCCGCGTCCACGGCCTCGCGGTCGGCGGCCTTGGGCCGGCGCAGCAGGCCCATGTGGCCGTAGCGGCCCATCAGCACCACGTCCTCGACCAGCACCGGGAAATTCCAGTCGACGTCCTCGCTCTGCGGTACGTAGGCGATCAGGTTGCGTTTCAGCGCCTCGCGTACCGGCATGCCCAGTACGCTGATGCTGCCCTGGGCCAATTTCACGAAGCCCATGATGGCCTTGAACAGCGTCGACTTGCCGCTGCCGTTGATACCCACCAGGGCGGTGATGCTGCCGCCGGGGCTGCCGAAACTGGCGTCGCGCAGCGCCGTATGACCGTTGCGATAGGTGACGCTGATGCCGTCGACGCGGATACCGTTCAGGCTGTCCTCTTCGTGCAGGGCGTTTGGCATCAGTCGGCCAGTGCGTCGGCGATGGTCTGCGAGGTGACGCGCAGCAGATCGAGGTAGGTGGGCACCGGGCCGTTCGGCTCGCTGAGCGAGTCGACGTAGAGTACGCCGCCGTAGTTGGCGCCGGTTTCGCGGGCCACTTGCTGGGCCGGCGAGGCAGAAATGGTGCTTTCGCTGAACACCGCTGGAATCTTGTTGGCGCGTACCGCGTCGATCACCTTGCGCACCTGCTGGGGCGTGCCCTGCTGGTCGGCGTTGATCGGCCACAGGTACAGCTCCTTGAGGCCGAAGTCACGGGCCAGGTAGCTGAACGCACCTTCGCTGGACACCAGCCAGCGGCGCTGTTCGGGAATCTTCTGCAGGCGTTCGCGGATCGGCCCCACGGTGGATTTGATCTGCGCCTTGTAGGTTTCGGCATTGCGTTCGTAGGTGGCGGCATTGGCCGGGTCGTGCTTGGCCAGTGCATCGCGGATGTTGTCGATGTAGATCATCGCGGCATCCGGCGACATCCAGGCATGGGGGTTGGGCTTGCCGCTGTAGGGCCCTTCGGCGATGCCGATCGGCTCGACGCCCTCGCTGAGGGTCACTGCGGGCACGCCTTGCAGGCGTTGCAGGAAGCGTTCGAACCACAACTCCAGATTCATGCCGTTACGCAGGATCAGCTGCGCATCGCGGGCCCTGAGGATGTCACCCGGGGTGGGCTGGTAGTTGTGGATCTCGGCGTCGGGCTTGGTGATCGACTCGACCTCGGCCGCATCGCCGGCGACCTGGCGGGCCATGTCGGCGAGCACGGTGAAGGTGGTCACTACCTTGAATTTGCCTTCGGCGGCGGCCAGTTGCGGCAGCAGGGTTACCAGAAGGGCGGCGAGCAGGGTGCGCAAGCGAATCCGATTGAACATCTCTAACCTCGTATGGCTTGACCAGTCATGGAATTGGGCGGGTGGCCCGGACAAGGTTGCCACTCTAGCGACAAAACGGCGCTAATGAAAACTATTAACATTAGAGATTTATATGTGTCGCCCGCAGGCGCTGGTTGAATCAGCGGCCGCTCTCCAGCGTAGCTGGACGATCCACTGCATGTGAGCAGCCGCGCCGCTGGCAGGTTCAGACAACCGCGGCGCAGCGGCGGCCATAAATGCCGACCCCGCGTCAGGCGCGGGGTCGTCAGGGGGAGGTGGCTCAACTGCCGCTCTTGATCTTGGTCCAGGCACGGGTACGGATGCGTTCGATCTTCTGTGGCAGGGGCTCGACGCTGTACAGCGTTTTCTGCGCTTCTGGCGTCGGCGTCAGGTCGGTGTTCTCGCTGATCGCCTTGTCCACCAGCGGCATGGAATCCTTGTTCGGGTTGGGGTACCCGAGGAAGTCGCTGATCGGCGCGATCACCTTCGGATCGAGCAGGTTGTTGAGGAATTCGTGGGCCTCCTCGACGTTCTTGGCGCTCTTGGGAATGGCGAAGGTGTCGAACCAGATCGGCGCGCCTTCCTTGGGCAGGCGCCACTCGACCTTGACGCCATTGCCGGCCTCCTTGGCGCGGTTGGCGAACTGGTAGAAGCTGCCCGAGTAGCCGACGGCCACGCAGATGTCGCCGTTAGCGATGTCGGTCATGTACTTGGCCGAGTGGAAGTAGGTCACGTAGGGGCGTACCTTCATCAACAGCTCGGTGGCCTTCTCGTAGTCATCCGGGTTGGTGCTGTTCGGCGGCAGGCCCAGGTAATGCAGGGCGATGGGCAGGATTTCGTTGGGCGCATCGAGCATGGTCACGCCGCACTGTTTGAGCTTTTCCATGTTCTCGGGCTTGAACACCAGGTCCCAGCTGTTCACCGGCGCATCGTCGCCGAGCGCGGCCTTGACCTTGTCCGGGTTGTAGCCGATCAGCACGGTGCCGTACATGTAAGGCACGCCGTACTGGTTGCCGGGGTCGTTGGTTTCCAGCAGCTTGAGCAGCGCCGGGTCGAGGTGCGTCCAGTTGGGCAGCTTGCCCTTGTCGAGCGGCTGGAACACGCCGGCCTTGATCTGGGTGTCGAGGAACATGTTGGACGGCACCACCAGGTCATAACCCGAGTTGCCGGTAAGCAGCTTGGCTTCCAGCGCCTCGTTGGTCTCGAAGGTGTCCCAGGTCAGCTTGATGCCGCTCTGCTGCTGAAAGTCCTTGAGGGTTTGCGGCAGGATGTAGTCGGCCCAGTTGTAGACGCGCAGTTCCCGCGCCTCGGCCATGGCGCTGCCGGCCAACAGGGCGGCAGCGCAGAACGTGGCGCCGAACAGAGGGTGGAGATTTTTCATCGTCATGTACTCCGTTGTATGCAGGGTAGTCGGCAGCTTTTGGGGTCAGGCACCCTCGAAACCTTCCAGTACGTTCACCGCATTGATGCCGATCTCCTCCACCGCATAGCCGCCCTCCATCACGAACAGGGTGGGTTTGCCGAGGCGCGCGATGCGTTCGCCCATGCGCAGGTAGTCGGGGCTGTCGAGCTTGAACTGGGAAATCGGATCTTCCTTGAAGGTGTCCACACCCAGCGACACCACGATCACATCGGGCGCGTACTCGGCGATGCGTGCGCAGGCCTGTTCCAGGGCGGCGCTCCAGCGATCCCAGCCGCTGCCGGCGGCCAGTGGCAGGTTGAGGTTGAAACCCTTGCCAGCGTCTTCGCCGATCTCGTCGTGATAGCCAAGGAAGAACGGGAACTCGAAGGACGGGTCGCCGTGGATCGAGGCCACCAGCACGTCATCGCGCGTGTAGAAGATCGACTGGGTGCCATTGCCGTGGTGATAGTCCACGTCGAGAATCGCCACCCGCTGGCAGCCGCCGTCGAGAAACGCCTGGGTGGCGATGGCGGCGTTGTTGAGGTAGCAATAGCCACCCATCAGATCGCCGGCGGCGTGATGGCCTGGCGGGCGGCACAGGGCAAAGGCGCTGCCGGCGCCGTCGCTGATCAGTGCCTGGCCGGTGAGGGCGACCTGGGCCGAACTCCAGGCGGCCTGCCAGGTGCCGGCGGTGATCGGCGCACCGCCGTCGAAACTGTAGTAACCGAGCTGCCCGAACAGGTTGTCCGGCAGCACGCTGCGCAGGGTACGCGCCGGCCAGGTGAAGGGCAGGATGTCGCCGTCGCGGCCCATGTCCGCCCAGCGCGCCCAGGCGCCTTCGAAGAAGCGCAGGTAGTTGGCATCGTGGATACGTTCGATAGGTGCGCGGCCGAAATCGCGCGGGGCGAGAACCTCGCCGAGGCCTTGCTGGCGTACACGCGCCAGCACATGGTCAGCCCGTGACGGCATCTCGAAGCAGGGCTTGAGCTCCCCGTCGATGATTTCACAGCGACCATGGTGCAGGTGATGGTCATCGCTATAGATCGTGCGCATGTTCGGCCCTCCGCTTCTGGTAGCTGCATTCTTGGTTGCATTGCGGCGCCAGGGAAATGAGCGGAGCGGCCAAAAAGGGATAGATGTGGCCACCAGATCGTGCATCGCCGAACCGAATCGGTGCGCCTGGCAGCCGTGCTGACGGCTGCTCCGAGTACCGCCGTCAGGCCAGGGCAGGGCGCCGATAGCGGCTTGGCGAGGTGCCGCTCCAGCGCTGGAAGGCGTGACGAAAGCTGGCCGTCTCGCTGTAGCCCAGGGCTTCGGCGATACGCGCGATGGGCAGGCGCTCCTCGCCCAGCAGGCGACGCGCCTGCTCGAAGCGCAACTCATCGAGCAGGCTCTGGTAGCTGGTACCCACTTCCTGCAATTGCCGGCGCAGGGTGCGCGATGAACAGCGCAGCTGGCGCGCCAGGCCATCGAGCCCCGGTGAGTCGGGCAATTGGCTGGCGAGCAGCTGGCGCACACGGCTGATCAGCGCCTGGTGGGAGAGGAACTCACGGTTCAGCTGGCGACAGCGTTCCAGAGTGTCGCGGTGGGTCACCGGGTCGGCCAGGGGCAGGCGACGATCCAACCACTGGCTGTCGAAGACGATGGCGTTAGTGGCGGCGTTGAACTGCACCGGGCAGCCGAAATCGCGCGTGTACTGGCGCTGATAACGCGGTGCGCGGTGATTGAAATGAGCCGTTTCGAGAGGCAACTGGCGGCCGAGCAGGTCATCGCAGATCAGCTTCAGGGAGGCCAGGCAGAACTCGGTGTTGAAGGTGGAGAGTTCCGCGGCGTCGCGGTAGTTGCTGGCTTCGATCCATGCCTGCGCGCCATCGCGGCGCAGACGCAGTTCGAACATCGTGCCCAGCAAGGCTGGAAAGCTGAACGCTACCTGTAGCGCCTCGCCCAGCGTCGCCGCTGAAAGCAGGCTGAACCCCAGCAAACCGTAGGACGACACGTGCATGCGCCGGCCCAGCAGCAGGCCGAGATCCTGGCAGCGCGCGGTGGCGTTGCGAAACACCTGGCGCTCCTGGGCGATGCTGATGCGCATTTCCGGGCGCTGCAGGTCGGCCGCGGCGATACCGCTGCCGGCCAGCAACTCGTCGATGCAGGTGCCATCCTGGCAGAGCGTGTCCAGGGCCAGCACGACGGCGTGAAGGGTGGTCAGGTGGGAGTGCTGCATGGGGGCACGCCTTCTCGTAACGGGTCCGAGAATCAGGCAATAAGCATGCCCGTGCCTGGCGCCGCCCGCACCGGGGGTTCGCTTGGCAGTGTGGCGTACGGATGTAGGAGAAGGTAACGCCGGGCCAGCCTGCTTGCCCGTCGGCGCTCGACCCGTGCTCAGAAACTGTTCGAGATCCTTGCGCGCATGACGCGGCAGCTGCAAGGCAATAGTAGCCATTGATGCAGTACCTGTGGGGGCGGGCCATGCCCGCGAAAAAATCGCGGGCATGGCCCGCCCCCACAGATAATCACCAGTCCATCCTTGGGGAGCCAACGGCCGATTCCGCCAATCAGCCGCCAATCAGCCGCCAATGTCGGCGAACCTGGAGTGAAAGATCGTGAACAGGCTCTCAGAGCGCCACGAACAGCAGGAAGGTGCCGAGGATCAGGCGGTAGATCACGTAGGGCAGCATGCCGACACGATCCAGTGCGGCCAGGAACAGCTTGATGCACAGGAACGCCGAGACGAACGACAGGCCGATGCCCCAGGCCATGTCGCCCCAGTGCGCGCCATGACCTTGTTCGATCAGGTGCACCGCCTTGAGGCTGCCGGCGGCGAGAATCAGCGGGATCGACAGCAGGAACGAGAAGCTGGCCGCGCTCTTGCGGTCGAAGCCGAGCATCAGCGCCGCGGTCATGGTGATGCCCGAGCGCGAGGTACCCGGAATCAGCGCGAGCATCTGCGCCAGGCCGATCAGCAGTGCATGGCGCCACGTCATGCGGCTCATGTCGGCGTCGCGGCTGCCTTTCACGTCGGCCCACCAGAGCACCAGGCCAAAGACGATGGTGGTGGTGCCAATCACCAGCATGGAGCGGGTGTACTGCTCGATCAGCGATTCGAACACCAGCCCGGCCACGGCGGCCGGAATGGTCGCCAGGATGATCATCCAGCCCATGCGGCTTTCCGGACTGGCGCGGCGGTGCAGCACATGGCCCAGCCAGCCGCTGACGATGGCGGCAATCTGCTGGCGGAAGGCGAGCACCACGGCCATCAGGGTGCCAACGTGCACGGCGACGTCGAAGGCCTGACCCTGGTCCGGCCAGCCCAGCAATTGCGAGGGCAGGATCAGGTGAGCGGAAGAGGAGACAGGGATGAATTCGGTGACGCCCTGGATGAGCGAAAGAACGAGCAGGTGAAGCCAGTCCATGGTGTTCCTTAATGAGGCAGCTAGCGGATGCGGACTGCGGGTATGACCCAGCAAGGGCTGATTTTATCCATTGCAACCTGTCACTATGCTGAAATATATGCATACAATTTCGCCGTAAGACCCGATTCTGCTGCCTTGCGGCGCTGCCTTCAGACCGCGAATTTGCTATCGTGAGCGCCCCGCGGGCCAAGCGCACCGCGGTTCCGTAGACCTCCGAGAAATCCCTTCATGCAATCTGCAGCCCCGTCGGCACCCGGCCGGCCCCTGACTCGTAGCGATTACAAGACCTTGTCCCTTTCCGCACTCGGCGGCGCCCTGGAATTCTACGATTTCATCATTTACGTGTTCTTCGCCACCATCGTCGGCAAGTTGTTCTTCCCGCCGGACATGCCCGACTGGCTGCGCATGCTGCAGACCTTCGGCATCTTCGCCGCCGGCTACCTGGCGCGTCCGCTGGGCGGCATCATCATGGCGCACTTCGGCGACCTGATCGGCCGCAAGCGCATGTTCACCCTGAGCATCCTGATGATGGCGGTGCCCACCCTGATCATGGGCCTGCTACCGACCTATGCGCAGATCGGTATCCTCGCGCCGTTGATGCTGCTGCTGATGCGCATCATCCAGGGCGCGGCGATCGGCGGCGAGGTACCAGGTGCCTGGGTATTCGTTTCCGAGCACGTACCGGCGCGCCATATCGGCTACGCCTGCGGCACCCTGACCTGCGGCCTGACCACCGGCATCCTGCTCGGCTCGCTGATGGCCACGCTGATCAACAGCGTGTTCACCGCCGAGCAAGTGCTCGACTGGGCCTGGCGCGTGCCGTTCCTGATCGGCGGCGTGTTCGGCCTGTTCGCCATGTACCTGCGCCAATGGCTGCACGAAACTCCGGTGTTCACCGAGATGCAGCAGCGCAAGGCCCTGGCCGCGGAGCTGCCGCTGAAAACCGTGGTGCGTGATCATCGCGGCAGCGTGGTGATTTCCGCGCTGCTGACCTGGCTGCTGTCGGCCGGCATCGTGGTGGCGATCCTGATGACGCCGACCTTCCTGCAGACCCTCTACGGCTTCGATGCGGTCACCTCGCTGAAGGCCAACAGCCTGGCCATCGTCATGCTCAGCATCGGCTGCATCGTCAGCGGCGCCCTGTGCGACCGCATCGGCGCCGGCCGGGTGCTGGTGGTCGGCTGCACGGCGCTGGCGGTCTGCGCCTGGCTGTTCTACAGCGGCCTGCACGCCAACCCGCAATGGCTGTTCCCGCTGTATGCGCTGGTCGGCCTGTTCGTCGGCACCATCGGTGCGGTGCCGTTCGTGATGGTGCATGCCTTCCCGGCGCCGGTGCGCTTCAGCGGCCTGTCGTTCTCCTACAACATGTCCTACGCGGTGTTCGGCGGCCTGACCCCGGTGGCGGTGTCGCTGCTGGTCAAATGGAGCCCGCTGGGCCCGGCGTACTACCTGATCGCCCTGTGCGGCGTGGGCGTGATCATCGGCTTGACGCTGCTGCGCAAGGGACGTTAAGCGCGCGGCTATTTCGCACCAGCCGGCCGAGCCGGTATGGTGCGAGCACGTTAATTACGCGATGGAGAAGCCCATGAGCCTTTACGGCGATTACGATTCGCAGAACATCTTCGCCAAGATCATTCGCGGCGAGATGCCTTGCTACAAGCTGTACGAAGATGACGACGTGCTGGTGTTTTTGGATCTGTTCCCGCAGTCGTTCGGGCACACTCTGGTGATCCCCAAACGCGCCGAGGCCCGCAACCTGCTGGAAATCGATGCCGACAGCCTGACCAAGCTGACCCTGGCCGTGCAGAAGGTGGCTCGCGTGCTGGCCGACGAGCTGCAGCCCGATGGCGTGCAGATCGCCCAGTTCAATGGCGCGCCCGCCGGGCAGACGGTGTTCCATATCCACATGCACGTGATTCCGCGTTTCGCCGAGCAGGGGCTGCAGAACCACGCCAGCGGCAAGGCCGACCCGGCCGAATTGGAGAGTCTGCAGGCCAGGCTGGTGAAGCGTTTTCAAAGCGCCTGAGCGGATTGGCCCAATGGCGGCAGGCCATGCGCGCGAAAAAATCGCGGGCATGGCCTGCCGCCACGCGCATTCATCTCCACGCTGAACCTGCTGACGCAAAATGCCTGTTTGCCCCAGATTATGTGGGAGCGCGTCATGCGCGAAAAATCCTGGGCACGAACTACGCGTCCACGTCTGCTCGCCACTGAGCAGTGTCTGAGCGCTTTTCAGATGAGCGAGGAGCGCAGCGACGACACTCATCGCTCCTAGTCAGCGGTTAAGGCTGCACGGGCTCTCGCTACCATGTGTGCCGTTTGAGCCACTGGCTCAGCCACTCGTAGCCGCTGACCAGCAGGATGCCGCCCAGTACCAGCAGGGCGCCCAGGATGAAATTGGCCTCCAGTGGTTCGCCCAGCAGCACCACGCCGAACACGATGCCGAACATCGGCGTCATGAACGACAGCACGCCCAGGCGTGACGCCAGGTAATTGCGCAGCAGCCAGAACCAGGCCAGGAAACTGGCGAACGACACCAGCAGCGCCTGGAAGATCAGCCCGCCGATGGCGATCGGCGTCGGGTCGAACCCCAGTTGCCCCGTCACCGCGCAGGCCAGGATCAACAGCACGAAGCCGCCCAGCAGCTGGTAGAGCAGCGTCTGCGTCACCGGCGCGTTGGACAGCCGCGAGCAGCGTACCACCACGGTGGTCGCGCCCCAGGCCATGGCGCCGAGCAGGCCCAGCAGGTCGCCGTACAGTTGCCGCCCGGCGTCGCGGGTTTCCGCGCCGCTGGAGCCGCCGGCGAACGACACCACGATGCCCATGAAAGCGACGCCGATACCCAGCCATTGCAGGGGCCGCAGGCGTTCGGCAGGCAGCCGCCAATGCAGCCCCAGCGCCGCGAAGATCGGCGCCGTGTAGAGAAAGATCACCATGTGCGAGGCGCTGGTGTGGCGCAGGCCTTCGCCGACCAGCATGAATTCCAGGGCGAACAGGAAACCCACCACCAGCCCAGGCCGCCAATTACCGGCGCGGACCCCGAGCCCGTCACGTCGCCACAGCATCAGTACGGCCACCAGCAGGGCGGCGATGCCTGAGCGCAGGGCCAGCATCAATACCGGCGCCACGTCGTCGGCGGCAGCCTTGAGCACCACCTGCTGCATGCCCCAGATCATGCACAGGCCAACCATCAGGCCGCCGGCCAGGCCATCGATGTTCTTGCGCGTGTCCATGCCGGTCGCTCGTAAGGGAGTGGGGCGCCAGTATGGTGCGGCCAACGGGTGCAGGCCAGCGCGATGGATTTATTGCACGCTTATGGCAATGTGCTTGTCTGTGAGCAGAGCCTGTCGCTCGACATCCCCGTGATTCTCTGGAGAGAACCCATGCGTCTGATCTTCGCCGTACTGCCTCTGCTGGTCCTGGCCGGCTGCTCGTCCTATCAGGCCGACCCCGAAAAGATCACCGACATCCCCAGCGAGCGCCTGCGCGCCTATCAGGAGCCGGTGCAGGGTGGTGGCGAAGTGGTGGTCACCCGTGACCTGGGGCTGATGGGTGGCGGCTGCTACGTGGCCGTGCTGGTCGACCGCAAGGTGGCGGCGCGTATCGCCGTCGGTGAGCGGGGACGTTTCCAGGTGCCGGCGGGCAACCGCATCGTCGGTATCGCTGCCGACAGTGAAGACAAAACTCTGTGCGGCAAGGGTCGCCTCAACCGCGAAGTGGCGGTGAAGGTCGAGGCCGGCGGCGTGGCCAATCTGCGTATCGTCAGCCAGAATCGTGGTGGTTTCGACATTCTTCCCGAGCAGGCAAGGTAGAATCGTCCTTCACTCGATACCGCACAGGATGTGCCCGTGAAGGATTTACCCATCGCGATCGTCGGCGCTGGCACCGCAGGGTTGGCCAGCGCCATTATGCTGGCCCGCCAGGGCTGGTCGGTCACGCTCTATGAACGTGTCGCGAACCTGCAGCCGGTGGGCGCCGGCATTCTGCTGCAGCCCTCGGGGCTCGCGGCGCTGCGCCACCTGGGTCTGCTCGATGAATGCACCGCGCTCGGCGCGCCGGTCAGCCGCCTGTTCGGCACTTCGGCCTGCGCCCAGCGGGTGATTCTCGACACCCGCTACGCCCACTGGCAGGCCGGCTCCTTTGGCCTCGGTATCCACCGCGGCGTGCTGATGACCGCTTTGCTCAACGCCGCGCGTGGCGCCGGGGTAACCCTGCGCACCGGCGTCTCCATCTCGCGTTTCGTGCAGTCGCCCACCCACGTGCGCCTGCTCACCGACGATGGCCAGGGCAATGAATCGGTGTTGGGCGAACACGCGGCGTTGATCCTCGCCGACGGCACCCGCTCGCAGCTGCGTGGGCAGATGCGGGTGCGCCAGGCGGTCAAGGCCTACCCCTGGGGCGCGTTGTGGAGCATCGTGCCGACGCCCGAAGGCGCCGACTCCACGGACCTGCGCCAGTGGTACCGCGGCTGCTCGCAGATGTTCGGCATCATGCCGACCGGCTGCACCCATGCCGACCGTCAAACACGCCTGAGCAGCCTGTTCTGGAGCCTGCCGGTAGCCAGCCACGGCGCCTGGCAAGAGGCCGGGCTGGAAGCCTGGAAGGATTCGGTGCGCAAGCTGGCAGGCGAGCCGGGCGAAGCCTTCCTGCGCGCCATCGAGTCGCCCGAGCGGCTGATGCTGGCCAGCTATGCCGACGTACGCATGCGGCAGTGGCATGACGGTCGCGTGCTGGCCATCGGCGACTGCGCCCACGCCATGAGCCCGCAACTGGGGCAGGGCGCCAACATGGCGCTGGTCGATGCCGTGGCGCTGGGCGATGCCCTGGGCACGTGCGGCATCGGTCAGGCTGCCGATCCTGCGGCCTGCTTCGCCGCCTATGGCACGGTGCGCCGCGCTCACCTGGGTTATTACCGCCAGGCCAGCCGCCTGCTGACGCCGCTGTTCCAGTCGCACAGCAGCGTGCTGGCGGTGCTGCGCGACAGTACGCTGTTCGTGGCGCGGCACCTGCCCATGGGCCGTGACCACGCGGTGACCACTCTGGTCGGCGCACGCACCGGCTGGCTGTTCTCGGGCAAGGGCGCGGCGCCGTTGCACGTCTGGCGCAAGCCGTCTGCGCCAGAGCCGGTGCTGGAACCGACGTCGGCTTAGAGCCTTTTCGAAGTCTTGCGAGCTAGAGCAATGCAAGGCCTGGGCGGCCCCGCAAAAACAGGCGAGGACCGGTCGGAGTCGCGCCCGACTTTACGAGCTGTAAATGAGCAGTCCGACTGGGCTGGCAATCCAGCCTGTTTTTAACGCCGCAGTGCCGACGCGCAGCAGACTTTGAACAGGTTCTCAGGCCGGCGCTTGCGCCTTCTGCACCCGCCAGGCCCAGAGAAACACCAGCAGGCCGGCGACCGCGGTCGCCGCGCCGATGTAGCCCGTCGAGGTCCAGCCGAAACCGGCGCTGATCGCCAGGCCGCCGAGCCACGGGCCCAGGGCGTTGGCGATGTTGAAAGCGGCATGGTTGGAGGCTGCGGCCAGGGTCTGGGCGCCGGTGGCCACGTCCATCAGGTGGGTCTGCAAGGCCGGCGATAGCGCGGCGATGGTGCCCAGGGCCAGAATCGCTGGCAGCACCGTCCAAATCGAGTGCGTGGCCGCGGGCAGTACCAGCAGCACCAGCGCGCTCCACAGCAGGATCCACGCCACCGACTTGAAGCGCAGGCGGTCGAACAGCCAGCCGCCGGCCATGTTGCCGAGAATGCAGCCGACACCGAAAATCGCCATGGCCACCGGGATCATGCTCGGGCTGACCCGGGTGACTTCCAGCAGCGTTGGCGCCATGTAGCTGAACACGCAGAACATGCCAGCGAAACCGATCGAGCCGATGCCCAGGGCCAGCCAGATCGGTGCGCGATTGAAGGCGCGCAGCTCGTTGATCGGGCTGCTGCGCACTTCGTTGCGATCCAGCGGCAACAGCAGGGCGATCATCGCCACGGTGGCCAGGGCAATCACGCTGACCAGGGCGAAGGCGAAGCGCCAGCTGGCACTCTGGCCCAGCCAGGTGGCCAGCGGGTTGCCGATCAGAATCGCCACGCTGAGCCCCATCAGCACCCGGCTGACGGCCTTGGCGCGTTTGTGCGGTGGCGCCATGGAGGCGGCGACCAGCATGGCTATCCCGAAGTAAGCGCCGTGGGGCAGGCCGGCGAAGAAGCGAAACACCAGCAGCGACAGGTAGTCAGGCGCCAGGGCGCTGGCCAGGTTGCCAACCGCGAATACCCCCATGAGCAGCAACAGCAGATGCTTGCGCAGCAGGCGCGCGCCCAGCAGCGCGAGAATCGGCGCGCCCACTACCACGCCCAGGGCGTAGCTGCTGATCACATGGCCGACCTGGGGTTCGCTGACGCCCAGATCCTGGGCCACGTTGGGCATCAGGCCCATGATGGAGAATTCGCTGGTACCGATGGCGAAGCCGCCAAGTGCCAGGGCCAGTTCGATCAGCAGGATAGCCCCAGCGCTCAGGCGCGGGGCGGCGTGGGCGGAGCCACTCATGGTTTACCTCATGGGGTGCGGCGAATCAGGCGGGGCATTATTCACACATTGGCAGGCCGAGAAAACCATCGTGACCTGCGCGGCTTTCAACGATAGCGCTGCAGGATGGCGGCGAACTCGCCCCGTTCCTGCATTTGCCGCATCGCGTCGAGCAGTGCCTGGGTGGGCACGTCAGGCGCATCACGAACCAGGCATGCGACCTCGACGTGGGTCAGTTCGTGCACTTCATGAAGTTTTTCGGGCTCGCTACGGCCGCGGTTGAACCACAGCAGCGCCAGCTCGTTGGTGACCGCATAATCGTAACGTCCGGCTGCCAGCTTTCTCAGTACCAGTCCCTGGGTGCGTGCGTCGTCGCGTTGCAGTTGCCTGGCGGCGAACAGTGCTTCAAGCGTTGGATAATGAAAGCCCAGAACCGTCCCGATCGACTGGTTGGCAAGGTGCTCCGGAGCGACAGGCTGCGCGGAATGGCTGACCAGCAGATCGCGTTGCAGCATGAATGGCACGCTCCAGGCGTAACCAGAGTAGGGCGTGTCGAGCCAGGCCGGATTGACGTAGCAGCGTACGTCGATCTCGTGGTTCAGCAGTGCGCGATGCACCCGCATGCGCGGCATCACCTGCAGGTCGGCGCGGCGGTCGACTTTTTCGGACACCTGGATGGCCAGGTCATGGAGAATGCCGTCGACCGCTTCGCCCTTGCTGATGAGTACCATGGGCATCACGCCGCTTTCGGTAATCGAGAAGCGCAGTGGAGCTTCTTCGGCCATACAGGTGCCGCTCATCAGGGCAAGCGCCATGGCGAGCCGATACGCCGGATTGGGGCGAACCAGTCGCGAAGGGATGGTGTCGCAGCGGTAGGTGGTCTGAAATCTGGTCATCGGTCGCTCGCGTTATGCTGAACGTGCGCTCTTGCAGAGCACGAAATTTTCAGATTACTGTTTTGAAAGGCTTTTTATGTGGTTCGATTGACTCAGCTTATTGGATTGATGCTTTCAATCAATGGGCTCTTTGGTCCACATAGGGCTACTATCCCTCCTGTAAATTTTTCAACCCTCGAAGGAGTTCACAGATGTCTTTGATTAACACTCAAGTTCAGCCGTTCAAGGTCAATGCCTTTCACAATGGCAAATTCATCGAAGTCACCGAAGAAAGCCTGAAAGGCAAGTGGTCGGTACTGATCTTCATGCCTGCTGCGTTCACCTTCAACTGCCCGACCGAGATCGAAGACGCCGCCAACAACTACGAAGCTTTCCAGAAGGCTGGTGCCGAGGTCTACATCGTGACCACCGATACCCACTTCTCCCACAAGGTATGGCACGAAACCTCGCCGGCCGTTGGCAAAGCCAAGTTCCCGCTGATCGGCGACCCGACTCACCAGCTGACCAACGCTTTCGGCGTGCACATCGCCGAAGAAGGCCTGGCACTGCGCGGCACCTTCGTGATCAACCCGGAAGGCCAGATCAAGACCGTCGAAATCCACTCCAACGAGATCGCTCGTGACGTGGCCGAGACCCTGCGCAAGCTGCAAGCCGCTCAGTACACCGCTGCCCACCCGGGCGAAGTGTGCCCAGCCAAGTGGAAAGAAGGCGCTCAGACGCTGGCTCCGTCCCTGGACCTGGTCGGCAAGATCTAAAAAACGGCCGGGAAACTGCTGCGCGTCGTCGATGCGGCGTTGAAACCAGGCTCAGGCTCGTCATTTACAGCTCGTAAACTCCTCGCCCGAGTCTGATTTCGCCTTGCCTCGACACCGCTCGCTACGTTTCCCAATCCGTTTTCCGCGCTGACCAAGTTATCCACTGATTTTGGAAGCGCGCCCGAACGCCCGGGCGTAACCCGCCCGGGCGTTTTATTGCCCGAATTTCGTCATTGAGGACTCGTATATGTTGGACGCAACCCTTAAAACCCAGTTGAAGGCGTACCTGGAAAAGGTCAGCCAGCCGTTCGAGATCGTCGCGTCCCTCGATGACAGCGACAAGTCCCAGGAGCTCAAAGGCCTTCTGGACGATATCGTCAGCCTGACCGACAAGATCACCCTGAAAACCGATGGCAACGATGCCCGCAAGCCATCGTTCGCGCTGAATCGCCCGAATGGCAACATTAGCCTGCGTTTTGCCGGTTTGCCGATGGGCCACGAATTCACGTCGCTGGTGCTGGCCCTGCTGCAAGTCGGTGGCCACCCGTCGAAGCTGGCGGCCGAGGTGATCGAGCAGATCCAGAACCTGGAAGGCGAATTCAACTTCGAGACCTATTTCTCGCTGTCCTGCCAGAACTGCCCGGACGTGGTCCAGGCGCTGAACCTGATGGCCGTGCTCAACCCGAACATCCGCCACGTCGCCATCGACGGCGCGCTGTTCCAGGATGAAGTCGAGTCCCGCCAGATCATGTCGGTACCGAGCATCTACCTGAACGGCGAGCTGTTCGGCCAGGGCCGTATGGACGCCGAGCAGATTCTCGCCAAGATCGACACCGGCGCTTCGGCCCGTGATGCCGAGAAGCTGAACGCCAAGGAAGCCTTCGACGTGCTGGTCATCGGTGGCGGCCCGGCCGGCGCTGCGGCGGCCATCTATGCCGCCCGTAAAGGCATCCGCACCGGCGTCGCCGCCGAGCGTTTCGGCGGCCAGGTGCTCGACACCATGGCCATCGAGAACTTCATCTCGGTGCAGGAAACCGAAGGCCCGAAACTGGCCCGCGCCCTGGAAGAGCACGTCAAGCAGTACGAAGTCGACATCATGAACCTGCAGCGTGCCAGCGCGCTGATCCCAGCCTCCAGCGAAGGTGGCCTGCATGAAGTGAAGTTCGAGAGCGGTGCGAGCCTGAAAGCCAAGACCGTGATTCTGTCCACCGGCGCCCGCTGGAGAGAGATGAACGTGCCGGGCGAGAAGGAATACCGCAACAAGGGCGTGGCCTACTGCCCGCACTGCGACGGCCCGCTGTTCAAGGGCAAGCGCGTGGCGGTGGTCGGTGGCGGTAACTCCGGCGTGGAAGCGGCCATCGACCTGGCCGGTATCGTCGCCGAGGTAACCCTGCTCGAGTACGACAGCAAGCTGCGCGCCGACGCCGTGCTGCAGAAGAAGCTCTACAGTCTGCCCAACGTCAAGGTGATCACCAGCGCCCTGACCAGTGAGGTGAAAGGCGACGGCCAGAAGGTCACCGGCCTGGTCTACAAGGATCGCAACTCCGATGCATTCATCCCGGTGGAGCTGGAAGGCATCTTCGTGCAGATCGGCCTGTTGCCCAACTCCGAGTGGCTCAAGGGCTCGGTGGAGCTGTCGGATCGCGGCGAGATCATCGTCGACGCCCGTGGCGAAACCTCGCTGCCCGGCATCTTCGCCGCCGGTGACGTGACCACCGTGCCGTACAAGCAGATCGTCATCGCCGTGGGCGAGGGCGCCAAGGCTTCGCTCAGCGCGTTCGATCACCTGATTCGTAGCTGATCAACTGCTGTGTATGAAAAACGGGCCCAGCCAGACTGTGTGAAAACCTAGCAGTCCGAGGGTGAGTTGAAGACAATGCCTCTATCGGTTGATAGGGGCATTGTCGTTTATGGGTTATATCCAGGGCGAAGGTCGCGGGCAAAGCAG
>NZ_MSXV01000030.1 GCF_001945395.1 Pseudomonas sp. PA15(2017)
TTTGCCAGCCTGGCTGCACCACTACAACTGGCACAGGCCGCACAGCAGTCTCAACTACAAACCACCAATCAGTCGGGCTCCATTGCCACTGAACAACGTACTGGGTTTACACAGCTAGGTGGCGGCAGCGGTCATCGGCGCAGTACCTGTGGAAGCGGGTCGTGCCCGCGATTTTTCGCGCGCATGGCCCGCTCCCACAGTGGGTCAGCGGACGGCTGCTCCCGTCTTGCTGCCGCTTCACGCCCAGAAAGATCGTGTGAACAGGCTCTGAGGGCCATCGTGGCGCCATATGCTTATTCGATATCAATATTTCCTACATCTGTTCTTGTTCGTTAGTTTCTTGTCACTACTTGTTATGACAAGTCGATCAGAAAGGATACCGATGTCGCAGCTCATCCCGTTATCGCCCGTTCCTCTGTACAGCCAGCTCAAGGAGCTGTTGCGCGCGCGCATTCTCGATGGCAGCTATGCGCCGCACAGCCGCATGCCCTCCGAGAACGAACTGGGTCAGACCTATGCCGTCAGCCGCATCACCGTGCGCCAGGCATTGGGCGACCTGCAGAAGGAGGGGATGATTTTCAAGATCCACGGCAAGGGCACCTTCGTCGCCAAGCCCAAAGCCTTCCAGAACGTCAGCACCCTGCAGGGGCTGGGCGAGTCGATGAAACAGATGGGCTACGAGGTGATTAACAAACTGCGCAGCCTGCGCCACGTTCCGGCCTCGGCCCTGGTGGCCGAGCGTTTGCAGGTGGCACAGGGCAGTACGGTCACCGAAATCCGCCGGGTGCGGTTGATCAACCGCGAACCTATCTCCCTGGAGATCACCTGGTTACCCCACGCCATTGGCGAGAAGCTGGAAAAGGCCGATCTGGTGACCCGCGACATTTTCCTCATCCTGGAAAACGATTGCGGCATCGCTCTCGGCCATGCCGACCTGGCCATCGACGCCGTGCTCTCCGACAGCGACCTGACCCAGGCGCTGAACGTGGAAGAAGGCTCGCCGATCATGCGTATCGAGCGCCTGACTCACACTGCTGACGGCACACCGCTGGACTTCGAACACCTCTATTACCGCGGCGATGCCTTCCAGTATCGCCTGCGCATCGACCGACAGAAGAGCGCCCAATCATGAGCATCGAGACCCGGGAGCAGGAATACGACATCGTCGTCATCGGCGGCGGCACGGCTGGCCCGATGGCGGCGATCAAAGCCAAAGAGCGCAACAATAACCTGCGCGTGCTACTGGTCGACAAGGCCAACGTCAAGCGCAGCGGTGCCATCAGCATGGGCATGGACGGCCTCAATAATGCGGTGATCCCCGGCCACGCCACGCCGGAGCAGTACACCAAGGAAATCACCGTAGCCAACGACGGCATCGTCAACCAGGCCGCCGTGTACGCCTATGCCACCCATAGCTTCGAAACCCTCTCACAGCTTGACCGTTGGGGCGTGAAGTTCGAGAAGGATGAAACCGGCGACTATGCGGTGAAGAAGGTGCATCACATGGGCGCCTACGTTCTGCCGATGCCTGAAGGGCACGACATCAAGAAGGTGCTGTATCGCCAGCTCAAGCGCGCCCGGGTGGACATCACCAATCGCCTGGTGGCCACACGCCTGCTGACCGCTGCCGACGGTGCGGTCAACGGCCTGATGGGTTTCGACTGTCGCACCGCCGATTTCCACGTGATCAAGGCCAAGGCGGTGATTCTTTGCTGCGGCGCGGCCGGACGTCTCGGGCTGCCGTCTTCTGGGTACCTGATGGGCACCTACGAGAACCCGACCAATGCCGGCGACGGCTATGCCATGGCGTATCACGCCGGGGCCGAGCTGGCCAATCTGGAGTGCTTCCAGATCAACCCGCTGATCAAGGATTACAACGGCCCGGCCTGCGCCTACGTGACCGGCCCGCTGGGGGGCTATACCGCCAACAACAAGGGCGAACGTTTCATCGAGTGCGATTACTGGAGCGGCCAGATGATGTGGGAGTTCCATCAGGAACTTGAAGGCGGCAACGGCCCGGTGTTCCTCAAACTCGATCACCTGGCCGAGGAAACCATTCAGAACATCGAGGAAATTCTACACAGCAACGAGCGCCCCAGCCGCGGCCAGTTCCATGCCGGGCGGGGCACCGACTACCGCTCCAGCATGGTCGAGATGCACATCTCCGAGATCGGCTTTTGCAGTGGCCACAGCGCTTCCGGCGTATGGGTCAACGAGCGGGCGGAAACCTCGGTCAAGGGCCTGTATTCGGCCGGAGACATGGCGGCGGTGCCGCACAACTACATGCTCGGCGCCTTCACCTACGGCTGGTTCGCCGGCAACAACGCTGCCGACTTCGTCGCCGAGCGCGACTACAGCGCACTGGATCAGGCGCAGATCGACGCCGAGCGGGCGCGGGTCTACGCGCCGCTGAACCGCGAGCACGGCCTGCCGCCGGCCCAGGTGGAGTACAAGCTGCGCCGTTTCGTGAATGACTACCTGCAGCCGCCCAAGGTGACCAGAAAGATGGAGATCGGCCTGCAGCGCTTTGCCGCCATCGAAGCGGATCTGGGCGAGCTGAAGGCCAACAGCGCCCACGAGCTGATGCGCGCCATGGAAGTCAGCGTGATCCGCGACTGCGCCGAGATGGCCGCCCGCGCCTCGCTGTTTCGCAAGGAAAGCCGCTGGGGTTTGTACCACCACCGGGTCGATCATCCCGAGCGCAACGACGCCGAGTGGTTCGTGCATTGCCACCTGAAAAAGGACGAGCACGGCCAGATGATCAGCTTCAAGAAGCCGGTCGAGCCTTACCTGATTCCGCTGGATGACGAAGAGCAGCAGGCCTACAACCGCCTGCGGGTGAAGACCGAAGCGGCGTGATGAGTCGCTGATCAGACGCAGAAAAATACGAGAGCCGCAGGCTCCGAGGACACCGTGATATGAGCTTCCAGCCCCAGGAAATCCTGTTCCGCAGCAATGCCCCCGTGACCATCGACGAAGACAAGTGCATCGCCCACAAGGGCTGCACCGTGTGCGTCGACGTCTGCCCGATGGACCTGCTGGCGATCAATCCGGCGACCCAGAAGGCCTACATGGCGTTCGACGAGTGTTGGTACTGCATGCCGTGCGAGAAGGATTGCCCGACCGACGCGGTGCGCGTCGAGATTCCGTATTTGTTGCGCTGAGTTGCCATTCACCTGGGTATCGCTGCGTTCAACCCAGGCTACGGATGCACAACCAAACATAAGAAAAAGCAACACGCCATCCGGCCAACCACCGGACGCCTGATCGACACACCCCTCGTTTCCCACCACCGACCGGCTGGCGGAGACGAATACCATTGATTCGAGGGGAGACACCCATGCACTTGCGTACTACCATCGCCGGCCTTGCGCTGGCCATCGCTGCCGCTTCCGCTCAGGCGCAGACCATCCGCATCGCTATCGGCACCCAGGACACCACCATCAACTGCGCCACTGGCGGCCTGCTGATCCGCGAGCTCGGCCTGCTCGACAAATACCTGCCGCGCGACGGCAAGTACAAGGACGCCACGTACGAAGTAGAGTGGAAGAACTTCACCAGCGGCGCGCCGCTGACCAATGAAATGGTCGCCGGCAAACTGGACTTCGGCGCCATGGCCGATTTCCCCGGTTCGTTCAACGGTGTGGCTCATCGTGACGCCGGCAAGCAAAGCCTGTTCATCACCGTGCTCTCGGGCAGCACCAAGGGCAGCGGTAACGGCATCGTGGTGCCGGCGGCATCCAGCGTGCAGTCGCTGGCCGAACTCAAGGGCAAGACCATTTCCGTGCCGTTCGCGTCCACTGCCCACGGCATGCTGCTGCGCGCCGTCGCCGCCCAGGGTTGGGACCCACAGAAAGACGTGCGCATCATCGCTCAGGCGCCGGAGATCGCCGGCTCGGCGCTGCGCAGCAATCGCATCGAAGCCCACGCCGACTTCGTGCCGTTCGCCGAACTGTTCCCCAATCGTGGTTTTGCCCGCAAGATCTACGACGGCTCCCAGGCCGATGCGCCGACCCTGCACGGCGCGCTGGTGGACGCCGACTATGCCAAGAAGTACCCGGAGATCGTCACGGCCTATCTGCGCGCCGGCCTGGAGGCCGATCGCCTGTTCGCTGCCGAGCCGGAGAAGTACAGTGAGCTGATCGAAAAGGTCACCGGCATCGAGGCAGAGGTGAACTACCTGTTTCACGGTCCGCTGGGTTTGCAGACCCGCGATTTCACCTGGAAGCCTGAATACCGTCAGGCGGTTGCCACCTCCATCGACACCCTCAAGTTGCTGAAGAAGACCGACCGCGGCCTGAACGTCGAGCAATTCATCGATGACCAGTACATCAAGGCCGCCTTCGAGGCCGAGGGGCGGGATTATGGCCAGGCGCTGGCCAACTACGCGCAACTGCCGTTAGAGGCCAACGATGCAGTGACCGGCCAGCCGATCACCGACTTCAAGCGTGTGGCGCAGATCTGGGTGCGTGGCGAGAGCAAAGTGCGCCACTACGCCTCGCCGGAGGCTGCCTTCAAAGCCCTGGCGCAACTTGAGGAAGAGGGCAAGGACATCCGCGCCATCTACGCCCAGGCCGCTGATAGCGGCATCAAGCTGCTGGCCAACCAGGCCTGGTTCGTGCGTAACGGCAAAGGTGAACTCAGCGCCTTCCTGCTCAAGGATCAGGCCCAGGCCTATGCCAAGGCTCACGGCGGTGAAGCGCTGGACTTCGGCAGCGCCAACCAGCGCCAGATAGCCGCCCGCTGATCGGCCTGCTGCGCCATGCCCCATGTGGCGCAGCATTTCACTGGAGCCTGATGATGACTTCTCTACACCGCTGGCCCTTGCGTCTGGCTTCGCTGGCCCTGTGCCTGGTTTTCTGGCAGGTGGCGACGCAATCGCGCCTGGATTTCGGCTTGCTGACCTTTACCTACGTGCCCACGCCAGCCTCGGTGGTGAACGCTGCCGTGGCGCTGGTCGAATCCAGCAGGCTCTGGGATCACGTCGGCAGCAGCCTCGGCCGGGTGTTTTCCGGTTACCTGATCGCCGCCGTGCTGGGCGTCGCCCTGGGCATCGCCATTGGCCGTTCTCGCTGGGCCGAAGACAGCCTGCTACCACCGCTTGAAGTGCTGCGGCCGATTCCTGCCGTGGCCTGGATTCCTCTGGCGATCCTGATGTTTCCTTCCTCTGAATTGTCGATGATCTTCATCACCTTCACCGGCGCGCTGTTCCCGGTGCTGCTCAACACCATCCATGGCGTGGAGGGCGTCGACGCCCGCCTGGTCGCCTCGGCGCGCAGCCTCGGGGCAGGGCGCTTGGCGATCCTTCGTGAGGTGATCCTGCCGGGCGCTGCGCCGAGCATCGTCACCGGCCTGGCGATCGGCATGGGTACTTCGTGGTTCTGCCTGGTCACTGCGGAAATGATCTCCGGGCAGTTCGGCATCGGCTATTACACCTGGGAGTCCTACACCATCCAGAACTACCCGGACATCATCGTCGGCATGCTGCTGATCGGTGTGCTCGGCATGGGCAGCAGCCTGTTGGTCAAGCGCCTCGGCAGTCTGCTGACGCCCTGGTACCGCGCGGGAGGGCGTCACTGATGAGCATCCATGAAACGGCGCTGTCGGCCGGACGGATCGACATTGAAAAACTGACCATCCGCCTCGGCGAAGGCGCCCAGGCATTCGAAGCCGTGCAGGCGCTGGACTTCTCCATCGCGGCGGGCGAGTTCGTGTGCATTCTCGGCCCGTCCGGTTGTGGCAAATCAACCTTGCTTGGCGCCCTGGCCGGGCACCTGACGCCCAGCGCTGGCACCTTGCGGGTCGATGGCCAGGCGGTGGGTGGCCCGTCGCCGCAGCGCGGTATGGTGTTCCAGCATCACACCCTGTTGCCCTGGCGCAGCGTGCTCGACAACGTTGCTTTCGGCCTGAAGATGCAGGGCATCGGCAAAGTGGAACGGCGCCAGCGGGCGCGGGAATTCCTTGGCCTGGTTGGCCTGCAGGATTTCGCCTCGCGCTGGCCCAATCAGCTCTCCGGCGGCATGCAGCAGCGCGCCGAGATCGCCCGGGTGCTGATCAACCGGCCACGCCTGCTGTTGATGGACGAGCCCTTCGGTGCCCTGGACGCCCAGACGCGCAGCAAGATGCAGGAGTTGTTGTTGGATATCTGGGGCCGGGTTCGCACCACGGTGGTGTTCGTCACCCATGACATCGACGAAGCCCTGTTCCTGGCCGATCGCATTCTGGTGATGAGCCCGCGACCGGGCCGCTTTATCGAAGACTTGCGCCTGGACTTCCGTCGCCCACGCTACGCCGGCCTGTTGACCAGTCCCGACTTCGTGCAGCTCAAGCGCCACTGTCTGGAACTGCTGCGCCATGAAGAAGGCCGCGAGCTGCCGCGCCTGACGCCGCTCGGCCTGCCTACCGAACATCCGCCATTGCGAGTAGCGCTATGACCAACCCGAACAACGATACAAGCACCGACAACCCCGATATTCTCGACCTGCTGCCGCGCCTGCAGGATGGCGACGCCGGGGTGCGGCGCATCGCCCTGATCGAACTGGCCGACCTGGAAGAACCTGAGGCGTTGCCCTGGTTGACCCGGGCGCTGACCCGGGACAGCTCTGCCGATGTGCGGGCCGAAGCGGCGCGGCTGCTGGAAGCCTGGGAGGAGCCCGAGGTGGTCGACGCGCTCTGTGCGGCGCTGACCGATGCCGACGCCCGGGTACGCGGCGCGGCGGCGCAGAGCCTCAGCGAACTGAAGAGCGCTGAGGCGGGCCGTGTGGTGTTGCCTTGGGCGGTTCATGCTGACGCCTTCGTACGCGCCAGCGCGTTGCGTGCCTTGCGTGAGTTGCGCCTGATCGACAGCGTACCCACCGCTGTTGCGGCGCTGCAGGATAGCGATGCCTTCGTGCGTCGCGAGGCGGTGGGCATTCTTGGCTGGCTCAAGCAAAGCGATGCCTTGCCCCTGTTGGCGCGCCTGGCCAGTGACGATAGCGATACCGAAGTACGCCGTGCGGCAACCGGCGCTTTGGGCCTGGCCAGCGACGACAGCGTGCTGCCGGCCCTAAAGGCGGCGCTCAAGGATCGTGAATGGCAGGTGCGCGAAGAAGCAGCCACCACGCTGGGTAAGGTCGGCCAGGCGACGGCCGGCCCCGCGCTGCTGGAGGCGCTGAGCGACAGCTACTGGCAGGTGCGCCTGCGCGCGGTGCGCTCGCTCGGTCGCTTGCGCTTCGCAGCGGCGCATGACGGGCTTGTGGAATTGCTCGGGCACGCCATCAGCAACCTGCGCAAGGAATCGGCGCTGGCACTGGGCGAGCTGGGCGATGGCGCCGCGCTGCCAGCCCTGCAAGCCGCCGAGAACGATGCCGACCCGGAAGTGCGCAAGGCCGTGCGGATCGCCATCGGCCAGTTGCGCCTGCAAAAAGCATGAACCAGGCGCCCGTCGCAGTACGCAACAGTGCCGCGCAAGCCACGCTGACCGTGGATTGGGGGCAAGGGCAGGTTCTGGTGCTCGGCCATGGCCGCCTGCGTGCTGCGTGCCCATGCTCGAAATGCCGGGCGGCCCGGTTGGCGCAGCGTATCGATGTGGTGCCGGATGGCATACGCATCACGGCGATCCATGCCCAGGGCTATGGTGTGCAACTGGTGTTCGACGATGGTCACGACCGCGGTATCTATCCCTGGCGTTATTTGCGTGAGCTGGGGGAGGTGGCAGGTTGAGTTGGCCATGCTTGTCGCATGGCCTGGTCGTCGCGGTGCCATCTGCGGGATGACCGAAAATCGCTTCGCGCCGAGGGCGATGCTCCTACCGACATGGCGTCGAACCGTCGATATTGCAGGCTCCTCGATGCTGTAGGAGCCTGCTTGCGGGCGAATGGTTGTCGCGCCGCAGATGTTGAGAACGGCCACTGTCGCATTCGCGCCGAGGGCGACGCTCCTACCGGCATGGTGTCGAACCGTCGATTTTGCAAACGCCTCGATACTGTAGCCGCGCCCTGCGGCGAGTGGTTGTCGCGACGCGGCCTTGGAAAGATGGCTGCAATCGCGCCGCGATGGCGATGCAGGCACTTATCCCTTGTTCTTGCGTTGTGGCTTGGGCCGGCCCTGCACGCACTTGAAGCGCGGTTCGGTCTTGCAGATCACGTAGATGCGGCCGCGACGTTTGACGATCTGGCAGTCGCGATGACGCAACTTGGCCTGTTTAAGCGAGGCGACTACTTTCATGCCTTGGCTCCTGCGAAGCCTGCAAAGCGCTTGTTGAAGCCAGCCACACGGCCTTCGCTGGTGACCTGGCGCTGCTGGCCGGTATAGATGGGATGCGAGGCGCTGGACACGTCCAGGGTGACGTAGGGATAGGTGTTGCCATCGCTGTGCTGGCGAGTCTTGTCGGTGTCGACCGTCGAGCCGATCAGCCAGTAGGCGTCAGCAGCGACGTCGTGGAACAGAACAGGGCGATAGCCGGGGTGAATACCTGGTTTCATGAGAGCTCCGATAATTACGTTATAAGATAACATTTATAGTGTTGTTGATTATGATTCCCATTGCAAGTTCTGGGTCGATAATTTCAGGGGCCATGCGTGGCCGGGCATCAAGAGCTGATTCGGCTTGCTAAAATGTTATGTTATAACAATAATGGCCGCGCTTTTGCGCAGGGCACTGCGTGGGCTTGGCTGGAACCGATTGCAGTCGGTGAACGGAAACTGCGGCAAAGCGCTGCAGGCGGATCACTTAATCGTTTAAGATGCCGCCGCCGGTTTCCGCGAGGAATTAATAGGGAATCCGTCGCCGCCTCTGGTGGCCAAACGGAACTGCCCCCGCAACTGTAGGTACTGAGCAGCGCTGCATTCGTGTCACTGGAATCGCTTCCGGGAAGGCCGCCGCGCTGCATGGACGTACCAGTCAGGAGACCTGCCGGCATGGGTCTGATTCCGCTTCTGCGGGCAGGCGCCAGTAATCGAACCGCCGGCGGGGTGTCCGGGAGGGGGCATCCGTGATCACTTCCCGCAAGGGACAGGTGCGGCCATGGCCGCGCAGCGTGATGTGTTCTCCAGCCTACGCACTGCCGTTATGCGTATTTGTTGATTAGGAGATCACCCGCATGTTCGTACCACGCCTTGCCGTCATCGGCGCCGCCCTGGCGCTGTCTTCCATGGCTCATGCCACCGGCCCGACCCAATACCCGCTCACCCTGGAAAACTGCGGCCAGTCGCTAACGTTCGCGAAAAGCCCCGGCAACGCCGTGACCATCGGCCAGGCGGGTACCGAAATCCTTTATTCCCTGGGCCTGGGCGAACGCCTGGCCGGCACCTCGCTGTGGTTCAGCCACGTGCTGCCCGAATTCGAGGCGCAGAATGCCAAGGTGCCGCGCCTGGCCGACAACGACCCAAGCTTCGAATCGGTGATCAACAAGCGCCCGGGCCTGGTTGCGGTGCAGTTCGAGTGGATGGTGGGCGAGCAGGGCGTGGTGGGTACGCGCAAGCAGTTTCACGACCTGAACATCCCCACCTACATCATGCCGACCGACTGCGAAGGCAAGGACAACCTGGTCGGCGCCGACGGTACCCGCCTGCAGCCGTTCCAGATCGACAGCCTGTACAAGAGCATCAACCAGCTGGCGCAGATCTTTGACGTGCAGGACAAGGGCGACGCCCTGGTCGCCGACCTGCAGAAGCGCCTGGCCGCGGCGGTGGCCGGTGCCGAGCAGCGCCAGGCCAAGGATATTTCCGCGCTGTTCTGGTTCTCCAGCCCGGACATGGATCTGGACCCGTACGTGGCCGGCCAGAAGGGCGTGGCCGACTACATGATGAAGTCCCTGGGATTGCGCAACGTGGTCGAGTCCAGCGAGGAGTGGCCGAGCGTCGGCTGGGAAACCCTGGCCAAGGCCAACCCCACGGTGCTGGTGCTGGCGCGCATGGACCGTCGTCGCTTTCCCGCCGACGACGTGGAAAAGAAGCTCGAATTCCTGCGCAACGACCCGGTCGCCAAGCACATGGATGCCGTCAAGAACGGGCGTATCGTGATCATCGACGCCGATGGCATGCAGGCCTCGTTGCGCATGATCACAGGCATCGAAACCCTCGCCAAGGCCGTTGACGAATTCCAATGATCGCACGCAGTTCTCGCCTGCTCCTGCTGACCATCGCCTGCCTGCTGCTCCTGGGTGTGGCGGTGATCGCCGGAGTCGCCCTGGGCGAAACCCGCATTGCGCCCTCGGTGGTGTTTCAGGTACTGGCCAACAAACTGTTCGCGGCGGGCTTCGTGCTCGACCCGATCGATGAAGGCATCGTCTGGAATTACCGCCTGACCCGCGCCCTGGTCGCTGCCAGCTGCGGGGCCGGGTTGGCGGTGTCCGGGGTGGTGCTGCAGGCGCTGCTTCGTAACCCGCTGGCCGACCCCTACCTGCTGGGCATTTCTGCTGGCGCGTCCACCGGCGCGGTCTCCGTGGCCTTGCTTGGCTTGGGCGCCGGCATGCTGTCGTTGTCCATGGGCGCCTTTCTCGGCGCGGTCGCCGCGTTCGCCCTGGTCGCGCTGCTGGCCCGAGCGGCGGGCGGCGGTGCGATCAGCGGCAGTGCACAGATCATTCTTGCCGGCATCGCCGGCTCCCAGTTATTCAACGCACTGACCTCGTTTCTGATCACCAAGTCGGCCAGCGCCGAGCAGGCTCGCGGCATCATGTTCTGGCTGCTCGGCAACCTGAGCGGAGTCGACTGGCAAGATGTGCTGCTGGCCGTGCCGATGGCCCTGGCCGGGGTCTTGCTGGTCGCCTGGCACACACGGGCGCTGGATGCCTTCACCTTTGGTGCCGAGTCGGCGGCTTCGCTGGGCGTGCCGGTGCGTCGTGTGCAGGCCACCTTGATCGCCTGTACCGCACTGGTTACCGCGGTGATGGTGTCGATCGTCGGCTCCATCGGCTTCGTCGGCCTGGTGATTCCCCACGCTGCGCGGTTGCTGGTGGGCGCGCGGCATGGTCGGCTGGTGCCGGTTTCGGCGCTGATCGGCGCAGTGTTCCTGATCGCCGCCGATGTGCTGTCGCGCACGGCGATCAAGGGCCAGGTGCTGCCCATTGGGGTGGTCACCGCGCTGGTCGGTGCACCGGCATTCGCGGTGATTCTGGTGCGCGGGAGGCGGGTACGATGAGCACCGTGTTGCAATGCAGCGACCTTGGCTGGTCGGTGAAGGGCCGGGCGATCGTGGCCGGCGTCGATCTGCAGATTCGCCAGGGCGAAACCCTGGGGCTGATCGGGCCCAACGGTTCGGGCAAATCGACCCTGCTCAAGCTGCTTTCCGGCATTCGTGCGCCAGGCAGTGGCCAGGTACAGTTGCATGGCAAGCCATTGACGAGCCTGAGCCGCCGCGACGTGGCCCGGCAACTGGCTTTCGTCGAGCAGCAGGCCGATACCAGTGACGCGGTGACGGTGCGCGATGCCGTCGAACTGGGACGTACGCCGTGGTTGTCGGCGCTGCAGCCCTGGTCCGTCAGTGACGAGCGCATCGTCATGCAGGCCCTGGCCGACGTGGACATGGCCCACATGCGCGAGCATGCCTGGAGCACTCTGTCCGGGGGCGAGCGCCAGCGCGTACACATCGCCCGGGCGCTGGCCCAGCAGCCGCAGATCCTGCTGCTCGACGAGCCGACCAACCATCTGGACATCCAGCACCAATTGTCGATTCTCAACCTGGTGCGGGCGCTACCGGTCACCACGCTGATCGCCCTGCATGACCTCAACCAGGCCCTGGAATGCGACCGCTTGGGGGTCATGGAGCGCGGCCGGCTGGTGGCACTGGGCGAGCCCGATGAGGTGCTGACCACCGAACGCCTGCGCGACACCTTCGGCGTGCGCGCTCGCTACCTGACCGACCCGGAAGACGGCGCCCGGGTCCTGCGTTTTCATCCTGCCTGACACGGACGGTTCCCATGCCTATTCGTTACGCAATCGCCTTGCTGGCGACCCTGTTCTGCACCGCGGCCCTGGCCGAGGTGCACGAAGTGAAAATGCTCAACCGTGGCGCTAGCGGGCCCATGGTCTACGAGCCGGATTACCTGGCCATCGCGCCGGGTGACACGGTGAAGTTCATCGCCACCCAACCGAGCCACAATGCCGCGAGCCTGCCAGGTTTCCTGCCCGATGGCGCCGAACCGTTCAAGGGCAGGATCAACGAAGAAGTCGAAGTGAAATTCGACGTGCCGGGCTTCTATGGCATCCAGTGCATTCCGCACCTGGCCATGGGCATGGTGATGCTGATTCAGGTCGGCGGAACTCCGCTCAGCGAGGTGCAGATTCCCGCATCCCTGCCGGCGCGTGCCAAGCAGCGTTTCGAGCAGATCGTCGAGCGGGCGAATTAGGCATACTGAGGGCCATTTCCTGCGATGAGTGTCGTGCCCTGATGCGCCGTATCCTCACCACCCTGACGTCACTTTCGCCTGCGGCGCGTGTGCTGATCCTCAATGGGCTGAGCTTCAACTTCGGCTTCTACATGTTGATGCCGTACCTGGCCGGGCATCTGAGCGAGAATCTCGGCCTGGCCGGCTGGGCCGTGGGCCTGGTGCTCGGCATCCGTGTGTTCAGCCAGCAGGGGCTGTTCCTGCTCGGCGGCCTGCTGGGGGATCGCATCGGCTACCGCCGTGCCATTCTGATCGGCTGCGGGGTGCGCTGCGTTGGCTTTGCGGTATTCGGGTTTTCCGAGAGCCTCACGGTGCTGCTGCTGGCCGCCTGCCTGAGCGGTTTCGCCGGCGCACTGTTCACGCCCTGCGCCCAGGCCTACCTGGCGGACGAATGCCAGGACGCCCAGCTGCGCAAGCAGGCGTTCGCCCTGCACAACATGGCGAGCACCGCCGGCATGCTGCTTGGCCCGTTGGCCGGCCTGCTGTTCATCAGCGTCGACTTCTCGGTGACCGGTAGCGTATCGGCGGCACTGTTCCTGGTGATGACGCTGGTGCAATGGCGCTTCCTGCCGCTCAAGGACCTGGTATCGGGCGAGGAGCCGGTGACCATGCTGCGCCAATGCCTGGACATGCTCCAGCAATGGCCATTCCTGCGCTTCGCCTTGCTGGCGGCTGCCTATCCTTTGCTGTTTCACCCGCTGTACCTGGCGGTGCCGGCCTACAGCCACGCCTATGGCGGTGGTCAGGAATGGATCACCCAGGTGTTCGTGATTACCGCACTGGTCGGCGTGTTGCTGCAAATGCCGGTCAGCACCCTGCGCCAGCGCTGGATGAGCGAAGGGCAGAGCATGGGCATCGGTTTGGCGCTGATGGCAGCCAGCTACGGCCTGTTGGCCGAGCCGCTGGTCAGCCTGTTCGGCGCCCAGTTGGCGGTGCAGGTGATGGCCGTGGTGTTCAGCCTTGGTAGCCTGCTGGTGCTGCCGCTGCTGTCGGCCCACGTGCCTCACTACGCCAGGCGTGGGCAGCTGGCCGCCTATTACGGCTTCTTCGCCGGGGTAGGCGGTTTGGTCGCGTTGGTCAGCAACGTGCTGATCGGCCGCTTCCTGCCGACCGACCAGGCGCCGCCACAACTCCTGTGGTGGGCGTTGTGTGCCATCGGTGTGAGCGCCGGAATCGGGCTCACCCGGCATATGGCCCGTTTGAGCAATCCCGAGGTGCGCACATGATTCCAATACGACGGCTTCGCGCCATGCGTGGCATTACCTTAGCGATCGGCTTGCTGTTCGTAGCGCTGGCTCTGCCTGCCCAAGCGGCGTTTACGTTGCCGGGTGACGCGATGCGCTGTACCCGTAGTGCTACGCTGGTCAACTGCACGGACCGTTTCGGCAATCACTACGGCATTTTTCAGCAGGGCAATGACACCCTGATGCGCGGCTATGACGTGATCAGCGGCCTGAGCTGGGCGCAGACCAGCACCACCTATGGCCGCCTGCAACTGTTCACCGGCGTGAGTGCCGACGGGCAGGTGTGGTTCGGTTCCAGCCGGCGAATCGGCTGGAACGTGGTGAGCCGGCTGTCCAGCTCCAAGGGAGCGCGCGACCGAGTCAACTGCAATCGCCTGAGCGGTTGCCGCTGACTCGTCGCGTAGGCGCGGTCAGCTGAAGCGCGGTAGGCGTTGCTCGTGATCGTCCGCCTCAGGTTCGGCCTGCTGCGGCAAGCCAGCAACCTTCAGCGTCGGCATGCGCTCGCCGACCAGGCGCAAATCACGGCGCGGCAGGGCGAAGCGCACATCCAGTTCGCGTAGTGCATCGAGCAGTTGCAGGTTGATCTCCTGCTGGATGTCCATGTACTGGTTGTAGTCCGAACTCTGCACGATATACACCACTTCGAAGGTCAGCTGACTCTCGTCGAAACCCAGGAAATGGGCGCGGTCGAACTTGGCTTTCGGCGTGGCGCGAATGATTTCGCCGACTCGCTCCGAAACCTGGCGCACCTTGTCGCTCGGCGTGTCGTAGCTGATGCCGAACTTGAACACGATGCGCCGGGTGTCCATGCGCTTGTAGTTATGCACGATCTGGCGCAACAGGTCGGCGTTGGCGCAGACCACCTGTTCGCCGCTGAGGCTGCGGATTCGTGTGGTCTTCAGGCCGATATGCTCGATGCTACCGGCCACCTCGCCGAACACCACGAAATCGCCGATCTCGAACGGCTTGTCGACACCGATCGACAGTGACGCGAACACGTCGCCCAGAACCGTCTGCACCGCCAATGCCACGGCGATACCGCCGACCCCGAGACTGGCCACCAGCGCGGTGATGTCTACGCCGAGGTTGGCGAGGATCGACAGCAGCATCACCGACCAGACGACGATCAGCACCATGATGCTGATGATGGTGGTCATCACCGGGTTGTAGCCGCTGCCGCCGTGCTTACCGACCACCAGGCTGCGTGACCATAGGCGCACGCCGGTATCCACCCAAAGCGCGATCTGCAGGGCCAGCGCGACGAACCAGGTATGGCTGAGCGCAGCCTGCCAGCTTCCGGGCAGGTCCGGCAGGCGCAGCGCCAGCAACAGGGAGAAGGCCAACAGCAGCAAGCGGCTGGTACGGCCGATCACCACGGCGAGAAAATGCGGCCAGTTGCCATCCTGGCCCTTGGACCAGGCGCTGAGGCGCTTGTGCAGAATGCCCACCACGGCGCGCAGGACTGTGTAGATCACCGCCGTTGCAACCAACACGATGGCCACGCCGGTCCACAGGTCGCGGTCGAGCCAGATGTTCCACTGTTCCATAGGTACGTCTCCTGAAAAATCCAATACAGTTTTCTGTAGGCCTCAGGGCGAAGAAGTTCAGATCAATGGCCTGCCGGAGAGGGCGTGGGGGTCGTCTGCATGCGGCAGGCTGTCGCACGCCGGCATGTCAATCGCCAATAGCTGAGCTAAGGTGGAGGGGTGATCTGAAGGCTTGTGCTCAGATGTTGCAGCGCAACGCCGGGCAGTGATCACAGGCCTCTGGCGCCGCAAACGATGCGGCGCGGGTAACCCTGATGCGGGCACCACGCCTGTCCGCCTGGAGAATGACGTGACCTTCTATAGCCTTGATCTGCTGCTGATTCTTTTCCTGGTTACATTGTTGTTCACGGCCTTGCCGATCATCCTGATGCGCAGCCTATAGGGCCCGTTGACGTTTCAGCGCAAGCCGCGTTGCTGCGAGAAATCTCGCCAGGCCGGGCGACGATTCGCGAGGCGGAGGACGCAGGGAATGTGTCCCCTTTTCATAGACCAGTCCTCTGCGGGACCAAACACCTAGCCCTTCAACCGGCGATGGTTTGCCCCAGCAGCGCACGAAAGCTTTCCGGTTCCACGTCGCGAATCAGCAACAGGGCGCCCACCGTGCGTGCGGGCGTGTTGGGCAGAGCGTGAGCGGGAATGGCGATGGGTAGCTGCGTTTGCCAGGTGCGGATCAGCTCGATGGGGTCGCCATCTTCCGGCAGCACTTCTTCGAGATACACCTCGACGCCCATCTGCGCCGCCAGCTCGGCCGATTGCTGCAGCAGTACTTCGGCCATCTCATGTTGCTCGACCGCAGTGGCCGCGTCGAAGCGCGACAGCCAGTCACTCATCTGCTTTCGGCAATGCGCTGCTGGGCTACGCGCGCGTTGCAAAAGAAGGTAGGCGGCGACGATCAGCGCGAGGGTTGTGGCAGTGAAAAACAGTTCCATCCTGGCTCCGGCGCGTGGCAACGGTCAGCCCGGCGGGCTGCGTGGCGGCGAAACTAACCGAACGGTCATGTCGGCTCAAGCAATTTAATGGCTAGTGGCCATCTTTGCGTTGCAAGAGTTGAACGCAGAGGGGAGGGGCGATGATCGGAGGCCGGGCGACCTGCTGGCCGCCCGGCCGGGTATCAGACCTTGAGCACCAGCTTGCCGAAGTTCTCGCCCTTGAACAGTTTCAGCAGGGTTTCCGGGAAGGTCTCCAGCCCTTCGACGATGTGCTCCTTGGATTTGATCTTGCCCTCGGCCAGCCAGCCACCGATTTCAGCCGCCGCGCTGGCGAAGTTGGCCGCGTGGTCCATGACCACGAAGCCTTCCATGCGCGCACGGTTGACCAGCAGCGACAGGTAATTGGCCGGGCCCTTGACCGCATCCTTGTTGTTGTACTGGCTGATCGCGCCGCAGATCACGATGCGTGCCTTGGGGGCCAGGCGGCCCAGCACGGCGTCGAGGGTTTCGCCACCAACGTTGTCGAAGTACACGTCGACGCCCTTCGGGCACTCACGCTTGAGCGCTTCGTGCAGGTCTTCGCTCTTGTAATCGATGGCCCCATCGAAGCCCAACTCGTCGGTCAGGTAGGCGCATTTCTCCTTGCCACCGGCGATGCCGATGACGCGGCAGCCCTTGAGCTTGGCGATCTGCCCGGCAATGCTGCCCACGGCGCCCGCCGCACCGGAAAGCACCACGGTATCGCCGCTCTTCGGCGCGCCCACATCGAGCAACGCGAAATAAGCGGTCATGCCGGTCATGCCGAGGGCCGACAGATACACCGGCAGCGGCGCACGCTTGGGGTCGACCTTGTAGAAACCGCGTGGCTCACCAAGGAAATAGTCCTGCACGCCAAGGGCGCCATTGACGTGATCGCCGACGGCGTAGTCCGGATGCTTGGACGCCACTACCTCACCGACTCCCAGGGCGCGCATCACGTCGCCCAGGCCCACTGGCGCGATGTAGGACTTGCCGTCGTTCATCCAACCGCGCATGGCCGGGTCCAGCGACAGGTAGAGGTTCCTGACCAGGATCTGTCCATTTCCTGGTTCGCCGACCGGTTTTTCCAGGTAATCGAACGTATCGCGGCTGACCATTCCGCTGGGGCGTTTGGCGAGCAGAAACTGGCGGTTGAGCTGAGTGGACATGGAAAACCTCCGTTGAAATAAGCTGTGGTGATAATCCTCGGACCAGCATTGGACAAGCATGTCGCAGTGGCCGAATGTCTGCCGATCCATCGAACTGATGGGGCCCGCGTCCGCACTCGAGCCGACGATTGCCCGCTACAGTGTGGATCACGATCACGGAAGTCAGACCACGTCGAGGTAGCAATGACTGCAAGTCCCTTGCTGAGTGTGATTCTCCCCCTGGCGCTGGGCATCATCATGCTCGGCCTCGGCCTGTCGTTGACCCTGGCCGACTTTACCCGCGTGGCGAGGTATCCCAAGCCCGTACTGATCGGGCTGTTCTGCCAGTTGCTGTTGTTGCCCGTGGCCTGCTTCCTGATGGTTCAGGCGTTCGGCCTGGCGCCTGCGCTGGCGGTAGGCATGATGCTGTTGGCCGCGTCGCCGGGCGGCACCTCCGCCAACCTCTACAGCCACCTGGCCCATGGCGACGTGGCGCTGAACATCACCCTCACGGCGGTGAATTCGGTGGTTGCGGTGCTGACCATGCCTTTTATCGTCAACCTGTCGCTGGCCTACTTCATGGAAGGCGACCAGGCCATTCCGTTGCAGTTCGCCAAGGTGGTGCAGGTGTTCGCCATCGTGCTGGGGCCGGTGGCCATCGGCATGTTCCTGCGCAGCCGCTTCCCCGGTTTCGCGATGCGCATGGAAAACCCGGTGAAGATCATCTCGGCGCTGTTTCTGCTGCTGATCATCGTGCTGGCGCTGGTCAAGGACTGGCAGACGGTACTCGACTACGCGCCGGTAGTCGGCGCAGCGGCCCTGGCCTTCAACCTGCTGAGCCTGGCGGTCGGCTACTTCGTGCCGCGCCTGCTCAAGCTGAGCCTGCGCCAGGCTATCGCCATCGGCATGGAAATCGGCATCCACAACGGCACTCTGGCCATCGCCCTGGCGCTCAGCCCAGTGTTGCTCAACAACAGCTCCATGGCGATTCCAGCAGCGCTGTACAGCATCATCATGTTCTTCACCGCCGCAGCCTTCGGCTGGTGGGTAAATGCGGCGCATGGCAAGCAGCTGGCGACGGAGGCAGATGCTGCCGCCAAGTAGCCACAGACTCTAGGGTCCATTCCCGTTTCACGCACGGCCGCGCTGCCACAGTGGAGCGGCGAACGGCCGCAACCGCCACTTGCCGTCGGCCTCAGGTCGTGCGCCGCCCTGCATTGAGCAGCACCAACGTCAGCAACCCGGCAACGATGCCCCAGAACGCCGAGCCGACCCCGAATAGCGTCATACCCGAGGCGGTGACCAGAAAGGTGATCAACGCCGCCTCGCGTTCCTTGGGCTCGCCCATGGCCTGGGTCAGGCCGCCGATGATCGAAGCGAACAACGCCAGCGCGGCCACCGAGAGGATCAGCGCCTTGGGCAAGGCGGCGAACAGGGCGGCGAGGGTGGCGCCGAACAGCCCGGCAATCCCGTAGAAGATCCCGCACCAGACCGCGGCGGTATAACGCTTGCGCGGATCTTCGTGAGCTTCCGGGCCGGCGCAGATCGCCGCGCTGATGGCCGCCATGTGGATGCCGTGGGAGCCGAACGGCGCCATCAGGATCGATACCAGGCTGGTGGTGTTGAGCAGCGGCGAGGCCGGTACGTCGTAGCCGTTGGCGCGCAGTACCGCCATGCCCGGCAGGTTCTGCGAGGCCATGGCGACGATGAACAGCGGAATGCCGATGCTGATCGCCGCGGCGATGGAGAAGCTCGGCGTGGTCCACTCCGGGGTCGCCAGTTGCAGTTCGAACCGGGAGAAGTTCAGCAGCCCCAGCGCGCCGGCCAGCACGCAGCCGACCACCAGCGCACCGAGCACGGCGTAACGCGGCTGCAGGCGCTTGCCCAGCAGATAGGTGAACAGCATGGCGATCACCAGCAGCGGTTGCTGCTCGGCGGCCACGCAGATTTCCAGGGCGATCTTGAACAGCACGCCGGCCAGCAGCGCCGCAGCGATGGAACCGGGGATACGGCGCATGATGCGGTCGAAGCTGCCGGTCAGGCCACAGACCAGAATCAGCGCCGAGCAAACGATGTAGGCGCCGATCGCCTCGCTGTACGGCACGCCGGGCAGGCTGGTGATCAGCAGTGCCGCTCCAGGCGTCGACCAGGCGACCATCACCGGGGCGCGGTAGCGCAGCGACAGGCCGATACAGGTTACCGCCATGCCGATCGACAACGCCCAGATCCACGAGGAAATCTGCCCGCTGCTCAGCCCGGCTGCCTGGCCTGCCTGGAACATCAGCACCAGGGAGCTGGTGTAGCCGGTGAGCATGCCGATGAAACCGGCCACCACGGCAGCGGTGGAGGTATCGGCCAGCGGGCGCAGGCGCGGTTGGCTGCTCTCGAGCATTACAGCACTCCTTTGATGTCGGCGAGGATCGGGTACAGCGAGATCACCAGCAGTACGGCCATGCCGACATTGAAGACGCGCAGCACCGTGGCATTGCGCAGCCAGTTACGCAGCAGGCTGCCGGCCACCGTCCACAGGCCCACGCAGGGCCCGCCGACCACGGCGAAGAGGGCAGCGATCAGCAGCACGTTGAGCAGGAAATTTTCATGTGGGGTATAGGTGGCGATGGCGCCGATGGCCATGACCCAGGCCTTGGGGTTGACCCACTGAAACGCCGCCGCCTGCAGAAACGTGAAAGGCTTGCCACGCTCGCCAGCGGTGCTGTCTGGCGCGCCGGAGCAGGCGATTTTCCAGGCCAGGTAGAGCAGGTAGGCGGCGCCCAGGTAACGCAGCAAGGTGTACAGCACCGGAAGCTGTTCGAACAGCTGGCCCAGGCCCAGCCCCACGCAGATGATCAGCACCATGAAGCCAAGGCTGATGCCCAGCATGTGCGGCAGGCTGCGGCGCAACCCGAAGTTCACCCCGGAGGCCAGCAGCATCATGTTGTTGGGGCCTGGCGTGATCGAGGTGACGAAAGCGAAGGCGATAAAAGCGAGCAGAAGTTCCGGAGTCATGGCGAGTTCTCGTGATCGAGCGTCGACGATAAGCGTTGCCGTCGAGGTCGTCGCGGTACAGCGCTCGCGAGAAGTGACCGTACAGTTGTGTCCGGTCTACTCCGGTTGGCGAGCTGTATCGCTCAATGCTTTGTTCACTGCCAGCCAGCCGTCGACCGCATGCTTGCCGCTGTCATCGAACGCACGCTGCAGCAATTTGACTTGTTCGCGGCGCAGGGCGCGCTCCAGCTTGGCGCCCTCGACCGTCAGGCCGAGCAGGCGCTTGCGCTTGTCGTCCTCGGCGGTGACGCTCTGGGTCAGGTGCATCTCCATCAGTTGGCGCAGCGGAATGCTGAGCGCCTGCTTGCTCACACCCAGATAGTTGAGCAGCTCGCTGACGCTCAACCCTGGATGCCGCGCGATGAAAAACAGGACGCGCTGATGCACCCGCGACAGGCCGCGGCGTGCGAGCATCTCGTCGGCCTTGGCGGTGAACGCCTGGTAGCCGAAGAAGAAGGCTTCCATGGCAACTTGCTGGTCGGCTGAATTTTTAAGGTCAATCATGTTGACGTATATGTCTCGGGCGTCGTACTTTCGGTCAAGCAGTTTGACCTAGAGTCTGTTGACGTTTCAACGCGAGCCGCATTGCCGCGATGCTGCGTTTCTCGCCGGCTCATCTAGCGCCCGCTAAACTTCGCGGCTCGTGCCTTGCCTCGCGGCAAAACGGGCTCCGGCGCGGCCGTGCGTGAAACGTCAACAGACCCTCGTTTCATGACTTATCACCTGGTGACCTCATGGCCTTCTCCGAACGCATCTCCCGCCTGAAAAGCTCCCTGATTCGCGAAATCCTCGCTGCCGCCCAGCGCCCGGAAGTGATGTCGTTCGCCGGTGGCCTGCCGGCCGAGGAGATGCTGCCGGTGCTCGACTGGTCGCAGATGCCCACCAGCATGGGGCAATACGGCATGAGCGAGGGCGAGCCGGCATTGCGTGAAGCCATCGCCGCCGAGGCCCGCCTGCTGGGTGTGCCCTGCGAGGCCAGCCAGGTGCTGATCGTCAGCGGCTCGCAGCAGACCCTGGACCTGGCCAGCAAGCTGTTCATCGACCCAGGCACCAAGGTGCTGCTCGAAGCGCCAACCTACCTGGCGGCCTTGCAGGCGTTCCAGCTGTTCGGCGCCGACTGCCTGGCCGTGCCCCAGGAAGCCGACGGCCCGCAGCTGCAGGCGCTCGAAGCGCAGCTGGAGCGCCAGCGCCCGGCGTTCGCTTACCTGATTCCAACCTTCCAGAATCCCAGTGCGGTGCGCTACAGCGAAGCCAAGCGCGACGCCGTGGCAGCTCTGCTGGATCGTTATCAGGTCACGCTGATCGAGGATGAGCCGTACCGCGAGCTGGTGTTTGACGCCGGCAGTGCCACGCCCATCGTCAGCCGCCTGCGCCAGGCCAGCTGGATCTACACCGGTACCGTTTCCAAGACGCTGCTGCCCGGGCTGCGTGTCGGTTACCTGATCGCCACGCCGGACCTGTTTCCCCATCTGCTGCGCCTCAAGCAGTCGGCGGATCTGCACACCAACCGCGTCGGTCAATGGCAGGCGCTGCAATGGCTGGGTACCGAGCAATACCGCGAGCACCTGGCCGAGCTGCGAGATTTTTATCGCCTGCGCCGTGATGCGATGCAGGCGGCGCTCGTCGAACACTTCAGTGAGCTGGCCGAGTGGCAGGTTCCCCAGGGTGGCCTGTTCTTCTGGTTGAAGCTCAAGCAGCCCCAGGACACGCGCCTGCTGCTCGATGCGGCGCTGGCGCAGAACGTGGCGTTCATGCCGGGTGAACCGTTCTTCATCGACCCGGATCGTGAGCCCGGTTACCTGCGGTTGAACTTCAGCCACGTGGCACCGGAGCGCCTGGGTGAAGGGCTACGCCGGTTGGCTGGCGTGGTACGTCAGGGATTGGCCGCGGACGCGGCGTGATTATCGGCAAAGGGGGGATGAACATGTACAAGGTGTATGGCGATTACCGCTCGGGCAACTGCTACAAGGTCAAGCTGATGCTCAGCCTGTTGGGCAAACCGTTCGAGTGGGTGCCTATCGATATTCTCAATGGCGATACCCAGCGGCCCGAGTTCCTGGCCAAGAACCCTAACGGCAAGATTCCGGTGCTCGAACTGGAAGATGGCACCTGTCTGTGGGAGTCCAACGCCATCCTCAACTTCCTGGCCGATGGCAGCGAATTCCTCGAGACCGAGCCACGCCTGCGTACCCAGGTGCTGCAGTGGCAGTTCTTCGAGCAGTACAGCCATGAGCCCTATGTGGCGGTGGCACGGTTCATTCAGTTGTACCAGGGCATGCCTGCCGAGCGTCAGGAGGAGTACAAGGTCTGCCAGGTTCGTGGCCACAAGGCGCTGCGGGTGATGGAGCGACAGCTGCAGCAGACGCCGTATCTGGTTGGCGATCGCTACACCATCGCCGACATCGCCCTGTACGCCTACACCCATGTGGCTCACGAGGGCGGCTTCGACCTCAGCGCTTACCCGGCCATCAATGCCTGGCTGGATCGCATCGCCAGCCACCCGAAACACGTGACCATGCTGGATTGATAGCCGCGTCCGCTCTTGTAGCCTGGCGTAGAACGCAGCGAAACCCAGGGATCGGTTTTTGCTGCTTACACATGCCGATTGCGAAACCGCTCCCCGCACATCGCTTCGCTCAGTGACGGGCTACAGACGCAAATGACTACTTCCGCAACAACCGCAACCCGTTGAACACCACCAGCAGGCTCACGCCGACATCGGCGAACACCGCCATCCACATGGTGGCATGGCCGGTGACGGTCATGGCCAGGAAGACTGCCTTGATGCCCAGGGCCAGCATGATGTTCTGCTTAAGGATCGCCGCGGTCTGCTGAGACAGGCGGATGAACGCCGGGATCTTGCGCAGGTCGTCGTCCATGATCGCCACGTCGGCGGTCTCGATGGCCGTGTCGGTACCGATCGCGGCCATGGCGAAACCGACATCGGCGCGGGCCAGGGCCGGAGCATCGTTGATGCCGTCGCCGACCATGGCCACCACGCCTTTCTGTGCGAGCAGGGCCTCGACGGTTGCCAGTTTGTCGGTGGGCAGCAGGTCGCCGCGGGCCTCGTCGATGCCGACCTGGACGGCGATGGCCTGGGCGGTGTGCTGGTTGTCGCCGGTCAGCATGACGGTCTTGATGCCCATGGCGTGGAGGCTGGCAATGGCCTCGCGGCTGCTGTCCTTCAAGGTGTCGGCGACGGCGAACAGGGCCAGGGGGCGGGCTTCGTCGCTGAGCACGATCACCGTCTTGCCCTGGCGCTCGAGTTCGTCGAGCCGGGTCTCGAGCGCCGCCGAACAAAGCCCCAGCTCCTCGAGCAGACGATGGTTGCCCAACTGGTAGCGCTGGCCATCAATCACGCCCCGCACGCCGCGCCCGGCCAGGGCTTCGAATGCCTGTACCTCGTGCAGCTCGACAGCCTCTTGCCGGGCTGCATTGGCCACTGCCAGGGAAACCGGATGGTCTGAGCGGGCAGCCAGGCTGGCGGCGAGCGTGTGGTAGCCGGCGGCATCCCCCAGCGCCTGGTAGTCGGTCTGCACCGGCTTGCCGTGGGTGAGGGTGCCGGTCTTGTCCAGCGCCAGGTGAGTGATGTGTCGGCCGTTCTCCAGATACACGCCGCCTTTGACCAGAATGCCCTTGCGCGCCGCTGCGGCGAGGCCGCTGACGATGCTTACCGGCGTGGAAATCACCAGCGCACAAGGGCAGGCGACCACCAGCAGGACCAGAGCGCGGTAGACCCAGTCGAACCAACTGCCACCCAGCAACAATGGTGGCACCACGGCCACCGCCAGGGAGAGCAGGAACACCAGCGGTGTGTAGATGCGCGCGAAACGGTCGACGAAGCGCTGTGTCGGTGCGCGTGCGCCTTGAGCCTCCTCGACGGCCTTGATGATGCGTGACAGGGCGCTGTTGCTGGCGGCAGCGCTGACCTGGTATTCCAAGGCGCTGCCCTGGTTGATGGTGCCGGCGAACAGGGTATCGCCCACGGTTTTCTCGATGGGCAGGCTTTCCCCGGTGATTGGCGACTGGTCCACCGTCGAGTGCCCATCGAGCACCTGACCGTCCAGGCCGATGCGCTCACCAGGGCGCACTCGTACTACGCTGCCGATGGTCACCTGGGCGACGTCGAGCGCCTGCCAGCTACCGTCGGCCTGGCGCACCGTCGCCTGTTCCGGGGTCAGGGCCATCAGGCCGCGAATCGCGTTGCGTGCACGATCCAGGGATTTCGCCTCGATCCGCTCGGCGATGGCGAACAGCACCATGACCATGGCCGCCTCGGGCCACTGCCCGATCAGCACGGCGCCGGTTACGGCGATGCTCATCAGTGCGTTGATGTTGAGGTTGAAATTCTTCAGGGCGATCCAGCCCTTTTTGTAGACGTCGAGGCCTGCCGTAAGGATGGCGCCCAGGGCGATCAGTGCGACCACCCACTGCGGCGCGCTGTCGGTGAAGTGCACCAGTTCCGCCATGAAAGCGGCCACGCCGGCACCGATCAGCGTCCATGGCAAGCCGCTGGCCGCAGGCTCGGCGGGCGCGGCCTGGCCTTCGCTTTCGAGTTGCGGGGTGAAGCCGAGCCCGCGGATCGCCCGCAGAGCGGGCTCCAGAGCGTCCGGGCGGTGGCGAATGGTCAGCACCCGCTGCATGAGGTTGAACTGCAGCGCCTCGATGCCGGGCTGGCGGGCCAGCTTATCGCTGATCAGGCGCTCCTCGGTCGGGCAGTCCATCTGCTCGATACGCACGCGGGTCTCGGCGGCCAGAGGTTGCGCCTGCATACCCAGGCTGGCGATCGCCGCGATCACCTGCGGCGCAGCCCCGGCCTGATGCTCGACCACAAGGCTGCGGTCGAGCAGGTTGAACTGCAGGCCGTGCACCTCAGGCATCGGCTGCAGCTTGCCGCGGATCAGGCTTTCCTCGGTCGGGCAGCACATCTGCTCGATGCGCAGGGCGCTGCTTTCAGTGGCGAGAGCCGCCTGGCTGCCGGCTGGCTCGCTGATCCCCGCGACCAACGGGCTGCCCGGTGTGCAGCACGCAGGCGTCGTGTCGCTCGCGCAGCAGGTCTCCTGAGGGCGTGCGGGTTTCGGGGCATGGTCATGATCACAGCAGTTCGACATGGGGGCTCTCCCAACTATCCTGTTGCAGAGTGAACACCCTGTAGCCACTATAGGGTCAAGCACTGGGAGAAAGGTGATCATGAAAATTGGCGAATTAGCGACGGTAACTGGCTGCCAGGTAGAAACCATCCGCTACTACGAGCGCGAAGGATTGCTGCCCGCGCCCCAGCGTAGCGAAGGTAATTACCGCCTTTACCTGCAGGAGCACGTCGAGCGGCTGACCTTCATCCGCAACTGCCGCACCCTGGACATGACGCTCGACGAGATCCGCGAATTGCTCAGCCTGCGCGGTCGGCCGGCAGAAAACTGCGAAGCCATCAACAGCCTGATCGACGAGCATATCGAGCACGTCAACGCGCGAATCGCCAGCCTGCAGTCGCTGCAGGAGCAACTGGTCGAACTGCGCAACAGCTGTCTGGCGGATCAGCAATCATCGCCGTGCGAGATCATCCGGCAACTCAGTACCAGCGATACGCTGCACGCCGAGAAGGATGTTTCTCATGTCGGCCGGGCGCATCGGCACTAGCAGTGCTCTTGAAGAACTTGCCTCACCTACGTTTTTCAACGACCTGTTAGTCGCGCGGCTGCAAGTTGGGCATAATCGGGCTCTGTCTGTCATTGCCTGCCCGGTATCCGATGTCTTGCCGCCCGCTTCGCATCCTGCTGCTCTGTCTGCTGGCGCTGGCCTTGCCCGCCCAGGGCATCGCCGCGGCCGGCATGCAGGCGGGCATGGCGCTTTCGATCGGCGGCCACGGTCATGCCATGCATCTCTCGGGTGATGCGCATTCGTGCGAGGCGGATTGTGCTCATCATCATCAGCAGCCCGCCAAGCAGAAGGCGCCCGGGCACGCGGCCTGCAGCCTTTGCGTGTTCTGCGTCGGCGTGGTCGCCTTGAGCCCTGGGGTGCTCTCGGCCACGCAGTTGCCGCTGGATCGACCGCAGGCTGCCTGGCATCGACATTTCCTCGAGCACATTGCCGACACCCCGGATCGGCCCCCTCGCGCCTTCATCGGCTGAATCATTTCCGCGAAACGACACCTGGCGGCAGTAAAGGCCCGCCAGATGACCCGCGTGCTGTCGTGCACGCCGATGATGAGTCAACGAGGCAAACAAGATGCGTAAAACCACAACCCTTATCAGCAGCCTGGCGCTTGCCGCGCTGCTCCAGGCGCCAGTGCTCGACGCTGCCGAGCATGAGCATGCTGGCGGCCATGGTGCCGGCCACGCTACCCAAGACGCCGAACAGAAACCCTGGGGCATTCCTGGTGATGCCGCCGAAGCGACGCGCACGGTGCATATCCGCATGAACGACCAGATGCGCTTCGTGCCGGATCGGCTGGAGGTCAAGGCCGGTGAGACGGTGCGGCTGGTGCTGCACAACGATGGGCAATTGCTGCACGAGTTCGTGCTGGGTGACAAGGCGCAACTGGACGAGCACGCTGCCATGATGTTGCAGCAGCCGAACATGGCGCATACCGGCATGGACATGCTGCACGTGCAGTCGGGCGAGGAGGGCGAAGTGACCTGGACGTTCGACCGGGCGGGCACCTTCGACTTCGCTTGCCTGATCGCCGGGCATTACCAGGCCGGCATGGTCGGCAAGGTCGCGGTAACGCAGTAAGAGCGAGGCGCAGCCGGCGGTTTGCGGCTGCGCCTTTGCGGGTTTGATCGCTAGCCTGTCACTGAGCGCAGCGATGTGCAGGGAGCGTTCGCGAGGCTGCAGAATTGCTCCCGGGTTTCGCTTCGCTCTACGCCGGGCTACAGGCGTTACGCTGCGAAGCGCTGTTCCAGATAGGCTGCAATGGCCTTGGATTCGTACAGCCAGGTGCTCTGGCCGTTTTCTTCGATGCGCAAGCAAGGCACCTGGATCTTGCCGCCCTGACTTTCCAGCTCGCTACGGGCCGCGGCATCGTTCTTGGCATCGCGCAGCGCCACGGGCACGTTGAGCGCGTGCAGCTTGCGGCGGATCTTCACGCAGAATGGGCAGGCCTTGAACTGATACAGCGCCAGGTTGCCGGCGTCCTGTTCGACCGCAGCCTGCGCTTCGGGCGCACGCTTCATCTTGGCCGGTCGGGTAGCGAGGTCGCCGAGAACGATCAGTTGGCCGAGGCCCAGGCGCAGTGCCTTGATAATCATGATGAGTACCTGCAAGTGTGAACGGCGCGCAGCTTACCTCAGTTGAACTGCCGGCCCAACCGGCTAGCGCTTGCGGCATAATGTTGCGCCCAGCTGATCCTCACGGCCGATGCGATGAAACCCGAAGACCTGAAATTGTTGGTGAGCCGCGAGATGCCTTTTGGCAAGTACAAGGGGCGGCTGATCGCCGACCTGCCGGGCCACTACCTCAACTGGTTCGCCCGTGAGGGTTTTCCGAAAGGCGAGATCGGCCAATTGCTGGCCTTGATGCAGGAGATCGACCACAACGGCCTGTCGGCGCTGCTCGACCCCCTGCGCAGCAAGCCTCGCCATCCACCGCGCGGCTGATCAGCCTTCGCCGAGGCGCTGCTCGAGGTGCTCGACGATGCTGTCGGGCTTTAGCACCAGCACGTCGCTCTCCAGTGTGTCGAGAATCACCTCGGCGGTGTTGCCGATCAGCGCGCCGCTGAAACCGGTGCGTGCTACCGTGCCGATCACCGTCACGGCCGCGTGCAGCTCGTGGGCGAGCTGTGGGATCAGCACATCGGCCGGGCCCTCGGCGATATGCAGGTGCTGGTCATCGATATCGTAGGCGTTCTGAAACGCCTGGCATTCCTGGCGATAGCGCTCCTGCTCGGTATCGCGCAACTGAAAGGTCGGGTCCGCGGCGGTCAGCATGGGCGATGGATGGGCGCTGAGCACGTGCAACTCGGCCTTGGCCAGCTTGGCGATGTCGTAGCCATGATCGACGATCAGGGTGTGCAACGCGCGGTGCTCGCCGTCGATGTTGCCCACGTCGACCGCCGCCAACACAGTGCCGCCGCTCCAGGGCGTCAGGGTTTTCACCAGTAGCACCGGGCAGGGGCAATAGCGCAGCAGCTTCCAGTCATCGGGCGTCAGCAGCGCTTTCTTGAGGGGATTGTCAGGGCGATGCTGCTTGATCACCAGGCCACAACCTTCGGTCTGCTGGGCATGGGCGATGGTGTCGTGCAGGCTGCCGCGCCAGGCCTGCTGGGCGCTGACACTGTAACCATCCTGCTGCACCGCATTGCATAGCTGACGCAGATGCCCGCTGTGATCCACCGACTCGTCGCAGATCAGCAGATGCAAGTGGGATTGCGTGACCCCGGCGATCAGTTTGCCGCGCTTGAGCGCCAGGGTGTCGGCGTGTTCGGGCTCGATGACCACGAGAATGCTGCGGATGGCTTGCATGGCGTGTTCCTCTGCGTGCGGCGGTGGTTATCAATATAGAGGGTGCTTTCGCAGCAAGTTCTTGATCGGTATCAAACCCGGTGGCTGGTGGTTGCCGTCGGCGGCCTTATAATAGCCGGCTCGATGCCTGGCGCTGCCTGTGCCGCCTCCTGGTGGGCAGGCGTTTCGGGCTTTTCTCCTTTCGTTGCTCATGGGCCATGCACGTGTCATCTCCCGTCACAGTTTCAGATCAGTCACCCGCTACCGGCCGCCGTAGTGCCACGCCGAGCCTGCCGGAAATCCATGAGTTTCTCGGCTGCCGCACGCCCCAGGCCTGGGTCGAAGCCGCGCTGGCCAATCAGGACATCATGCTGATCGACCACAAGAACTGCGAATTCAAGGCGGCCAGTACGGCGCTTAGCCTGATGGCCAAGTACAGCTGCCATGTCGATCTGATCAACATGATGTCGCGCCTGGCCCGCGAGGAGCTGGTGCACCACGAGCAGGTGCTGCGCATCATGAAGCGCCGCAAGATCGGCCTGCGTCCGGTATCCGCGGCGCGCTACGCCTCGGGGCTGCGCAAGGTGACGCGTAATCATGAGCCCTACAAGCTGGTCGATACCCTGGTGGTCGGCGCCTTCATCGAGGCGCGTAGCTGCGAGCGCTTCGAGGCGGTCGTGCCGCACCTGGACGAAGAACTGGGCAAGTTCTATTACGGCTTGCTGAAGAGCGAGGCCCGGCATTTTCAGGGCTACCTGAAGCTGGCCTATCAGTATGGCGATGCCGCCGACGTCGAACAGGTGATTGAGCGGGTGAGGGCGGTGGAACAGGAACTGATCGAGTCGCCCGACAGCGAGTTTCGCTTCCACAGCGGCGTTCCGCAGGCGTAGGCGGGATTCATCGCAGAAAATCCCGGGTATCGCGTCGCTCAACGCCGGGCTACCTTTGATCTCAGTCCAGAGCGAAAGGGCTCTGGTTGAAGCCGTTCTCGTCGATCTGCAGCGCCCAGCCCTGCTTGTCCCAGTCGCCGAGCACGATGCGCCTGGCCGGCTGACCATCGACCTGAAGCTCATGCACGGCAGGGCGGTGGGTATGACCGTGGATCAGCGTCTTCACGCCGTATTGCGCCATCACCCGCTGCACTTGCTCGGGCGTGACGTCGACGATGTCGCTGGCCTTCATGCGTGTCTGCGAGCGGCTTTCCGAACGCAGCTTGCGCGCCAGCTTGTGGCGGGTGTTGAGCGGCAGGTTGCGCAGGATGAACAAGCTCAGGGGGTTGCGCAGCAGGCGGCGCATCTTCTGGTAGCCCACATCCAGGGTGCACAGGCTGTCGCCATGCATCAGCAGGGCCTTTTCGCCATTCAGGTTCAGCACATGGGGATCGCCGAGCAGGGTGCAGCCCGCCTCGCGGCAGAATGCCTTGCCGAGCAGAAAGTCGCGATTGCCGTGCATCAGGTAGAGGCGCGTGCCGCTGTCGCTAAGGCGCCGCAACGCCTCGGCGATGCCTTGCTGGAACGGCGTCATGGCATCGTCGCCGATCCACACTTCGAAAAAGTCGCCGAGGATGTACAGCGCCTCGGCCTGGCGCGCCCGGGTGTCGAGAAAATGCAAGAACGCCCGGGAAATGTCCGGGCGCTCCTCTTCAAGATGCAGGTCGGAGATCAGCAGAATCACTCGGCGATCTCGGCCTTCTCGATGATCACGTCGTCAGCCGGAACGTCCTGATGGCCGGACTTCATGGTGGTGGACACGCCCTTGATGGCTTCGACCACGTCCAGGCCTTCGACCACTTCACCGAACACCGCGTAGCCCCAGCCCTGTACGGTCGGAGCGCTGTGGTCGAGGAAGGTGTTGTCGGCAACGTTGATGAAGAACTGCGCGCTGGCCGAGTGCGGTTCCATGGTACGGGCCATGGCCACGGTGCCGGTCTTGTTGGAGAGGCCGTTGTTGGCTTCGTTCTTGATCGGCGAGCGAGTCGGCTTCTGCTTCATGCCCGGCTCGAAACCGCCGCCCTGAATCATGAAGTTGCCGATCACGCGGTGGAACACGGTGCCGTCGTAGTGGCCGCTCTTCACGTATTCCTTGAAGTTGGCGACGGTTTCCGGTGCCTTGTCTTCGAACAGCTTGAGGGTGATGACGCCGTGATTGGTGTGCAGCTTGATCATGTGTTTAATCGCTCTGTCGAGAAAAACGCGGGCCGCTCCAGGCTGACCGGGGCATTAATGCTGCCCGAAGGTCAGTGAGCAGGCACCAAGGCCTGTCAGGGGGTTGACAGCTTGGGCTATGATAAGCGCTTTGTTTTAGTCGGCCTACCCTGTGCCGCAATCCACGCGCTAAGGACACCATGAGCAAGCCCACCGTCGAAAAAGCCGCCAATTTCCTGCTGCCCATCGTTCAGGCCGACCTGGACGCCGGCAAGCACGCCAAGATCATCACCCGTTTTCCGCCGGAGCCCAACGGCTACCTGCACATCGGCCACGCCAAGTCGATCTGCCTGAACTTCGGCCTGGCCCAGGAATTCGGTGGCGCGTGCAACCTGCGTTTCGACGACACCAACCCGGCCAAGGAAGACCAGGAATACATTGACGCCATCAAGGACGACGTCCGCTGGCTGGGCTTCGAGTGGGCCGGTGAGGAGCGCTACGCGTCCAACTACTTCGACCAGTTGCACGACTGGGCCGTCGAGCTGATCAAGGCCGGCAAGGCCTATGTCGACGACCTGACCCCGGACGAGGCGCGCGAATACCGCGGCACCCTGAACACCCCCGGCAAGGACAGCCCGTACCGCGAGCGCAGCGTGGAAGAGAACCTCGACCTGTTCGCCCGCATGAAGGCCGGCGAGTTCCCGGACGGCGCCCGTTCGCTGCGCGCCAAGATCGACATGGCCTCGCGCAACATGAACCTGCGCGATCCGATCCTCTATCGCATTCGCCATGCCCACCATCACCAGACCGGTGACAAGTGGTGCATCTACCCGAGCTACGACTTCACCCATGGCCAGTCCGATGCCATCGAAGGCGTGACCCACTCGATCTGCACCCTGGAGTTCGAGGATCACCGCCCGCTGTACGAATGGCTCCTGGTCAACCTGCCGGTGCCGGCGCAGCCGCGTCAGTACGAATTCGCCCGGCTGAACCTGAACTACACCATCACCAGCAAGCGCAAGCTCAAGCAGCTGGTCGACGAGAAGCACGTCAACGGCTGGGACGACCCGCGCATGTCGACGCTCTCGGGCTACCGCCGCCGCGGCTATACGCCGGCATCGATCCGCACCTTCTGCGACATGATCGGCGTCAACCGCGCCGGCGGCCTGGTGGATATCGGCATGCTGGAATTCGCCATCCGCGAAGACCTGGATGCCAACGCCTCGCGCGCCATGTGCGTGCTCAAACCGCTCAAGGTGGTGATCAGCAACTACCCGCAAGGCCAGGTCGAGAACCTCGAGCTGCCGCGCCATCCCAAGCAGGACATGGGCACCCGCGTGCTGCCGTTCTCCCGTGAGATCTACATCGACGCCAGCGACTTCGAAGAAACTCCGCCGGACGGCTACAAGCGCCTGATCCCTGGTGGTGAAGTGCGCCTGCGCGGCAGTTACGTGATCCGCGCCGACGAAGCCATCAAGGACGCAGCCGGCAACATCGTCGAACTGCGCTGCTCCTACGACGAGAACACCCTGGGCAAGAACCCGGAAAGCCGCAAGGTCAAGGGCGTGATCCACTGGGTGCCGGCCGCCGAGAGCGTCGAATGCGAAGTGCGCCTGTACGATCGGCTGTTCCGCTCGGCCAACCCTGAGAAGGCCGAAGAGGGCGGTAGCTTCCTCGACAACATCAACCCGGATTCGCTGGTGGTGCTCAGCGGCTGCCGCGCCGAGCCGTCGCTGGCCAAGGCCGCCGCTGACGACCGTTTCCAGTTCGAGCGTGAGGGCTACTTCTGTCTCGACAAGGATTCCACCGCCGATGCGCTGGTGTTCAACCGGACCGTCACGCTGCGCGACTCGTGGGGGCAATAACGACTGTCAAATTGCTGCGCTCGATCAGGCTACGTTGGAGCGTGGATCGGACTGCTCATGTACTTGAGTACACTCCGCGTCCTCACCTCGCTCCGCCTTGCCTGATCTTCGCTCGCTGCTTTGAAAGCCGTTCTTGAGGAATTTTAAGATGCTGTCAATCTACAACACGCTCAGCAAGGTCAAGGAACCCTTCAAGCCGCTTGAAGGCAACAGCGTGCGCATGTACGTGTGCGGCATGACCGTGTACGACTTCTGCCACATCGGCCACGCCCGGGTGATGGTCGCCTTCGACGTGGTCACTCGCTGGCTGCGCCATCGCGGCTATGACGTGACCTACGTGCGCAACATCACCGACATCGACGACAAGATCATCAAACGCGCCAATGAGAACGGTGAACCGTTCGAGGCGCTGGTCGAGCGCATGATCGCGGCGATGCACGAGGATGAAGGTCGCCTGAACGTGCTGCGCCCGGATATCGAGCCGCGCGCCACCGGGCACATCGCCGGCATGCACCAGATGATCCAGACCCTGATCGACAAGGGCTATGCCTACGCGCCGGGCAATGGCGACGTGTATTACCGCGTCACCAAGTTCGAAACCTACGGCAAGCTGTCGCGTCGCAAGATCGACGAACTGAAGATCGGTGCGCGCATCGAGGTCGACGAAGTCAAGGAAGACCCGCTGGACTTCGTGCTGTGGAAAGCCGCCAAACCGGGCGAGCCGAGCTGGGCGTCGCCGTGGGGCAAGGGCCGGCCGGGTTGGCACATCGAGTGCTCGGTGATGTCCACCTGCTGCCTCGGCGAGACCTTCGACATTCACGGCGGCGGCCCGGACCTGGTGTTCCCGCACCATGAGAACGAAATCGCCCAGAGCGAGGCGGCTACCGGCAAGCAGTACGCCAATGCCTGGATGCACGCCGGTGCGGTGCGCGTGGACGGCGAGAAAATGTCCAAGAGCCTGGGCAACTTCTTCACCATCCGCGAGGTGCTGGAGAAGTACCACCCCGAAGTGGTGCGCTACCTGCTGGTGTCCAGCCACTACCGCAGCCCGATCAACTATTCGGAAGAGAGCCTGCGCGAAGCCAAGGGCGCCCTGGAGCGTTTCTACAATGGCCTCAAGGGTCTGCCGCAGGCTCAGCCTGCCGGTGGCGAGGCCTTCGTCGAGCGCTTCAACGCGGCGATGGACGACGACTTCAACTCGCCCGAAGCCTGCGCCGTGCTGTTCGAGATGATTCGCGAGGTCAATCGCCTGCGCGAGTCGGACGTACAGGCGGCTGCCGGCCTGGCGGCGCAGCTCAAAGCGTTGGCTGGTCTACTCGGTGTGTTGCAGTTGGAGCCGGATGCTTTCCTCAAGGCCGGCGCCGAAGGCAAGGTCGACGCCGCCGAGGTCGAGGCGCTGATCGCCGCGCGCCTGCAGGCCCGTGCCGACAAGAACTGGGCGGAAAGCGATCGCATCCGCGATCAGATCACTGCGCTCGGCGTGGTGCTCGAAGACGGCAAGGGTGGTACCACCTGGCGCCTCGCCGAGTAATCGCCCGCTGCATCCAAAAGGCCGCTAACGCGGCCTTTTCATTTCCAGACGCCAACATCGCAACGCCACGGAAAACCCATGCTGACCCGCTACAAACTGCTGCTCTCCAGTGCCTTGACTCGCTATTTTCCGCGGACCGCCGCCTACCTCGAAGCCGAGAAGCAGGCTGCTGCCGAGCGCGCAAAGGTCGCGGCCAAGAAACCGCTGGCGCAGAAGAAGAGCGCAGCAACAAAGCGCGGTGCCAAGCGGGTGAGCGCTGACAAAGCCAAGGGGGAGCCGGCAACAAAAAAGCCGGTAAGGCGCGCTAGCGCCGGCATCTACTCGGCAGCGGCAATCAAGGTGAGCGCAGCCCAGGAGCAGGCAATGCGCGAGACCGTGGCGCGGGCCGTCGCGGCGGGCGTCATCGGCGCGCCGTCCGACGAGCAGTGGGCGATGATTCTCTGTCGCCAACCACTGACCCGCATCTTCGCCGGAGCGGGTTCGGGCAAGTCGACCACCCTGGTGCTGCGCGTGGTGTTCATGCTCTGTCACCTGAACGTCGAGCCTGAACGGTTGACGGTGATCTCCTTTACCAACGCCTCCTGCGCCGAACTGCGTGAGCGACTGGTGAGCGTGCTCGGCTTCTGGCAGTTCTCGGCGGATGTTGGTCCGTGCGTGCGTACCTTTCACTCGGCGATGAGCGTGCTGGCGCGCCAGGTTCTGGGCAATCCCACCTGGTTCGAGCAGTTGGGTGATAAACGCGCGTCGGCGAGCGAGCCGGACAACCCGTTGGGGGGCGGGCGCCTGGGGCCGGCACAAACACGCTTGCTCAAGGGTGCTTATCAGGCCTGTTATGCCGATGACCCGGCCTTTCGTGGCTGGGTTCACGAGCTGCTCGGCTCCGCGCTGCCCGATCCGCAAAAGGCGCTGCCTAAAGCGCCCATGCAGCCGTTCAGGCTGGCGGGTGAGCTGCATGCTGCGCCGCTGTTCGAGGTGTTCTACACCCAGGCCGGTTTCATCGAGAGCATCGGCATTTCCATCGAGCGGATGACGGTAGCCGCGCTCTGCTGCTCGCCTGCCGAGCGAACCTTTCTCCTGGCTCTGCAGGCATTCTGCAAGGCCTTTGGCCAGCAGCTGAGCCAGCAGGGCCTGATGACCTTCAATGGTGCCTTCCAGCAGCTGACGCAGTTGCTCGATGAAGCCGACGGGCGCCTGGGTGCCGATGCGCTACAGGGCTTTTCCCATCTGCTGATCGATGAGTTCCAGGACATCTCGCCGCAGATCGTGCAATGGCTGCAAGCGCTGCACAGGCGCCTGGTCGGCACGGCCCGCGCGGTGAGCCTGATGGCCATCGGCGATGACTGGCAGTCGATCTATGGCTGGCGCGGCAGTTCTCCCGAGTTGTTCATGGCCTTCGATCGGCATTTTCCGAGCAAAAGCAAAGGCAAGAGTGCGGTGCTGATGCTGCAAGCCAACTATCGCTGCATCGAGCCGGTGATTCGCGACGCTGAATCCATGCTCGACGCCGTGGCCTTCAAGCAGGACAAGGTGACCACGCCGATCCGCCACACACCGGCGGGCGGCCATGGCGTGAAGTTGCTGGCGCCGTTCGACCTGGCCCGCGACATGGGTGAGCTGCAACGGACCATTGCAGCGCAATGCGACTATGCGCGTGATATCGGTTCCAAGGAGCGCACTGCGGTGCTCCTGCTCGGGCGACGCAACGACACCCTGAGGGACATTCAGGCCGGTTTCGACCGCCAGTTACCGGTAAAGGCCTATACCATCCACCGTGCCAAGGGGCTGCAGGCCGAGGTAGCGATCATCGTCGATGACTGTCTGCCGCCTACGCCTCATCCACTGCGTAATGCGCTGTACGCCTACAGTGGTTTCTTCGCCAACAGCTACGACCAGGCGATGGCAGACGAAAGCCTGCGCCTGGGCTATGTCGCCGTCACCCGAGGCGTCAGTCGGGTGCTGTGGTTCGTGCGCAAACCCCAGGGCGCCACGCGCTCGCTGGGCTGAAACGAAAACGGCGCCACCTCAGGCTGTGTGAAAAACGTAGCGAGCGAAGGTCAGGCAAGGCAAAAAGCGGCGAAAAAGCGCAGTTTACGAGCTGTAAATGAGCATTTTGATTGGACTCGCATCCGAGCCGGTTTTTAACGCTGCATGACCGAGCGCAGTAGTTTTCACACGGCCTGACCTGGGCGCCGTTCTTGCCGCAGGCAGCGCGTCAGGCGTGCAGGTGCTCTGCGGCGTGCAGGGTGTTTTCCAGCAGGCAGGCGCGGGTCATCGGGCCAACGCCGCCGGGTACAGGAGTGATCCAGCCAGCGCGGGGCAGGGCGGTCTCGTAGACCACGTCGCCGATCAGCTTGCCATCGGCCTGACGGTTGATGCCGACGTCGATGACGATCGCGCCTTCCCTGATCCACTCGCCCTTGACCAGGCCCGGCTTGCCGGCGGCGACCACGACGATATCGGCCTGAGCCACATGGCTGGCCAGGTCCTTGGTGAAGCGGTGAGTGACCGTCACGGTGCAGCCGCCCAGCAGCAGTTCCATGGCCATCGGGCGGCCGACGATGTTCGACGCACCCACCACCACGGCGTGCATGCCGTAGAGGTCCTGGCCGGTGCTGGCCAGCAGGGTCATGATGCCCTTCGGGGTGCAGGGGCGTAGCAGGGGCATGCGTTGCGCCAGGCGGCCGATGTTGTAGGGGTGAAAGCCGTCCACATCCTTGTCCGGGCGAATGCGCTCGAGCAGAAGCGAGGCGTCCAGGTGGGCCGGCAGAGGCAACTGAAGCAGGATGCCGTCGATGCTGGCGTCTTCGTTGAGCGAATCGATCAGGTCGCGCAATTCGTCCTGGCTGGTTTCGGCGTCCAGATCATAAGCGCGGGAGATGAAGCCGACTTCCTCGCAATCCTTGCGCTTGTGCGCGACATATACCTGAGAGGCGGGGTCGCTGCCGACCAGGATCACTGCCAGGCCGGGCGCGCGCAGCCCCTGCTCGCGTCGTTCGGCGACGCGCTGGGCGATCTGCTGGCGGATATTGGCGGCAATCGCTTTGCCATCTATCAGTTGTGCGGTCATTGCGCTTGGTTAACCATCGAAAGGGAGAAAAAAGGACGCGCATTCTCGCATGGCATTAAGGAAGGGCAAAGGCGGCAGAACGCAGATTTGGTGTAACTCCTTTATCTAACTGAATTTTTTTCGATTTGGGTGTTGACGCCTCAGGGGCGCCTCTATAAGATGCGCACCACTTGGCGAGCACAGCAAGTGACAGGGTAAAGTGGCAACGGCAGCAACGAAAGTAGCCGCTCTAGCCGAAGCTTGAAGTCTGCTCTGGTGGATGGATAAGTGCCCGTAGCTCAGCTGGATAGAGCATCCGCCTTCTAAGCGGATGGTCGCAGGTTCGAGTCCTGCCGGGTGCGCCACTAGGTGTGTCGGCACAAGTGAATAGCAGTAAAGCAATATGGTGGGCGTAGCTCAGTTGGTAGAGCACAGGATTGTGGCTCCTGGTGTCGAGGGTTCGATCCCCTTCGTCCACCCCATATTCTGAAAGCGCCAGGCCCTAAAAAGCCTGGCGTTTTTGTTTGTAAAAAGTATTACCACGCGGACGTGGTGGAATTGGTAGACACACTGGATTTAGGTTCCAGCGCCGCAAGGCGTGAGAGTTCGAGTCTCTCCGTCCGCACCATCTTTACGCCCCTCCCGTTTGCCACCTGCATCTAGGGTGACTTCTGCAACACCTCCCTCTAGAATGCATGCCCTTGAATGGGGCCGGTAAGCGGCCGGCATACGTCTGTGCAACGAGGAATATCCATGCAAGTTTCTGTTGAAAGCACTTCCGCTCTCGAGCGCCGCATGAGCATCACTGTGCCGGCCGAGCGCATCGAGACCCAGGTCAACAAGCGTCTGCAGCAGACTGCCCAGAAAGCCAAGATCCCTGGTTTCCGCCCCGGCAAGGTGCCGATGAGCGTGATTCGCCAGCGTTTCGAAGCCGACGCACGCCAGGAAGCGGTAGGCGACGTCATCCAGTCTTCCTTCTATGAGGCAGTGGCCGAACAGAAACTCGCCCCTGCCGGTCAGCCTTCGGTCGAGCCGAAAGTACTGGAGAAGGGCAAGGACCTGGAGTTCGTCGCCACCTTCGAAGTGTTCCCGGAAATCAAGGTCAGCGGCCTCGAAGGCATCGCCATCGAGCGTCAGCAGGCTGAAGTGGCCGACGCCGATGTCGACAACATGCTGGACATCCTGCGCAAGCAGAACACCCGTTTCGAAGCCGTAGAGCGTGCTGCCGAGAAAGACGACCAGCTGAACATCGACTTCGTCGGCAAGATCGACGGCGAGGCCTTCGCAGGCGGCTCTGCCACCGGTACTCAACTGGTGCTGGGCTCCGGGCGCATGATCCCGGGCTTCGAAGACGCCCTGGTCGGCGCCAAGGCCGGTGAAGAGCGCGTGATCAACCCGACCTTCCCCGAGGACTACCAGAACCTCGACCTGGCTGGCAAAACCGCTGAATTCACCGTCAAGGTCAACAGCGTTTCCGCCCCGCAACTGCCGGAGCTGAACGACGAGTTCTTCGCCCTGTTCGGTATCAAGGAAGGTGGTCTGGAAGGTTTCCGCGCCGAGGTTCGCAAGAACATGGAGCGCGAACTGCGCCAGGCCATCAAGTCCAAGGTCAAGAACCAGGTGATGGAAGGCCTGCTGGCCGCCAACCCGGTCGACGTGCCGAAGGCGCTGATTGCCAGCGAAGTGAACAACCTGCGCGTGCAGGCCGTTCAGCAGTTCGGTGGCAACATCAAGCCGGATCAACTGCCGGCCGAGCTGTTCGAAGAGCAAGCCAAGCGCCGTGTATCCCTTGGCCTCATCGTCGCCGAAGTGGTCAAGCAGTTCGAACTCAAGCCTGACGACGCCCGCGTACGTGAGCTGATCCAGGAAATGGCCTCGGCCTACCAGGAGCCTGAGCAGGTCGTGGCGTGGTACTACAAGAACGACCAGCAACTGAACGAAGTGCGTTCGGTTGTACTGGAAGAGCAAGTTGTAGATACTGTTTTGCAGAAGGCCAATGTGACTGACAAATCGGTCTCTTACGAAGAAGCAGTCAAGCCGGCAGAAGCTCCACAAGCCGCCTGATCTCTTCGCCTCGTTCGAGAACACCATAAGCCAGCCTCAGTGCTGGCTTATGCGTATTCGAGACATGACTTTTACTAGGGAGCGAATGCTGGAAATGTCGCACAATCCTTTCATGCAGCAAATGTCCGATATCCAGGCCGCTGGCGGTCTGGTTCCCATGGTCGTTGAGCAGTCCGCTCGTGGCGAGCGCGCCTACGACATCTATTCGCGCCTGCTCAAAGAGCGCGTGATCTTCCTGATCGGCCCGGTCGAAGACTACATGGCCAACCTGGTTGCCGCGCAGCTCCTGTTCCTCGAAGCCGAGAACCCGGACAAGGACATCCACCTGTACATCAACTCACCAGGCGGTTCGGTAACCGCTGGCATGTCGATCTACGACACCATGCAGTTCATCAAGCCGGACGTGTCGACCACCTGTATCGGTCAGGCGTGCAGCATGGGTGCGTTGCTGCTGGCTGGCGGCGCTGCGGGCAAGCGTTACTGCCTGCCGCATTCGCGCATGATGATCCACCAGCCGCTGGGTGGCTTCCAGGGCCAGGCTTCGGATATCGAAATCCATGCCAAGGAAATCCTGTTCATTCGCGAGCGCCTGAACCAGGTACTGGCCAACCACACTGGTCAGCCGATCGAAGTGATCGCCCGTGATACCGACCGTGACCGTTTCATGAGCGGTGAGGAAGCGGTCAACTACGGCCTGATCGACAAGGTACACAGCCGTCGCGAGCAAATCGGCTGAAGCATCACGCGCGCTGGCCGACGATAGTCGGTCAGCGGCACATCGGGCTTGAAAATGCCCCGGTTTGGCTCCATCTTGTGTTTTAAGCCTACGGTATTGGATTGATCGAATGACTGACACCCGCAACGGCGAGGACAACGGCAAGCTGCTCTATTGCTCCTTCTGCGGCAAAAGCCAGCATGAAGTGCGCAAATTGATTGCTGGCCCCTCGGTATTTATCTGCGACGAGTGCGTCGACCTGTGCAACGACATCATCCGCGAGGAGGTGCAGGAAGCCCAGGCCGAGAGCAGTGCGCACAAGCTGCCGGCTCCCCGGGAAATCAGCGCGATCCTCGATCAGTATGTGATCGGGCAGGAACGTGCCAAGAAGATCCTGGCGGTCGCGGTCTACAACCACTACAAGCGCCTCAACCAGCGCGAGAAGAAGGATGACGTCGAGCTCGGCAAGAGCAACATCCTGTTGCTCGGCCCGACCGGCTCGGGCAAGACGCTCCTGGCCGAAACCCTGGCGCGCCTGCTCAACGTTCCGTTCACCATCGCCGATGCGACCACCCTTACCGAGGCTGGCTACGTAGGTGAAGACGTCGAGAACATTATCCAGAAGCTGCTGCAGAAGTGCGATTACGATGTCGAGAAGGCCCAGATGGGCATCGTCTACATCGATGAGATCGACAAGATTTCCCGCAAATCCGACAACCCGTCGATCACCCGTGACGTGTCGGGCGAGGGCGTGCAGCAGGCGCTGCTGAAGCTGATCGAAGGCACCGTTGCCTCCGTTCCGCCCCAGGGTGGTCGCAAGCATCCGCAGCAGGAGTTCCTGCAGGTCGATACGCGCAATATCCTGTTCATCTGCGGTGGCGCGTTCGCGGGCATCGAGAAGGTGATTCAGGGCCGTTCGACCAAGGGCGGCATCGGCTTCAACGCCGAGGTGCGCACCAAGGACGTCGAGAAGAAGATCGGCGAGTCGTTGCGTGAAATCGAGCCGGACGATCTGGTCAAGTTCGGCCTGATTCCGGAGTTCGTGGGCCGTCTTCCGGTCATCGCTACCCTGGAAGAGCTCGACGAAGCGGCGCTGGTGCAGATCCTCACCGAGCCGAAGAATGCGCTGACCAAGCAGTACGGCAAGCTGTTCGAGATGGAAGGCGTGGACCTCGAGTTCCGTCCCGACGCGCTCAAGGCGGTTGCCCAGAAGGCGCTGGAGCGCAAAACCGGCGCACGCGGCCTGCGTTCGATTCTCGAGGGCGTGCTGCTCGACACCATGTACGACATTCCGTCGCAATCGGACGTCAGCAAGGTGGTCATCGATGAAAGCGTGATCGACGGCAGCTCCAAGCCGCTGTTGATCTACGAAAACAGCGAGCCGCCTGCCAAGGTGGCGCCTGACGCGTAACGCGTTCGTCATACGTTGTAAGTAAGGGGCCTGCGGGCCCCTTTGCTTTTACAGCCGGCAACGCTTGTTTTTTCGTGGGGCTGCCCCCATCTTAGGGCCAAGGGTAATCCCACCGTTTACGGCCGCAAGGCCGCCGTAGGGCTCAAAATCATGAAGACAACCATCGAATTGCCTCTCCTGCCTTTGCGCGATGTCGTGGTCTATCCGCACATGGTCATCCCGCTTTTCGTGGGCAGGGAGAAATCCATCGAAGCGCTCGAAGCGGCGATGAATGGCGAAAAGCAGATCCTGTTGCTCGCCCAGAAAGATCCCGCGGACGATGAGCCGAGTGAAGAGGGGCTCTACCGCGTTGGCACCGTAGCCACCGTGCTGCAACTGCTCAAGTTGCCCGATGGCACCGTCAAGGTACTGGTCGAGGGCGAGCAGCGCGGCGAGATCGAGCAGTTCATCGAGGCCGACGGCTACAGCGCTGCTGAAGTGCAGCTGCTCGACGAAGTCGAAGCGCCCGAGCGTGAGAGCGAGGTGTTCACCCGCAGCCTGCTCAGCCAGTTCGAGCAGTACGTGCAGTTGGGCAAGAAAGTGCCGGCCGAGGTGCTGTCCTCGCTGAACAGCATCGATGAGCCCAGTCGCCTGGTCGATACCATGGCCGCACACATGGTGCTCAAGATCGAGCAGAAGCAGGAAATTCTCGAAATCGTCGATCTGCCGACCCGGGTCGAGCACGTGCTCGCCCTGCTGGACGCCGAGATCGATCTGCTGCAGGTCGAGAAGCGTATTCGTGGCCGCGTGAAGAAGCAGATGGAGCGCAGCCAGCGCGAGTACTATCTGAATGAACAGATGAAGGCTATTCAGAAGGAGCTTGGCGACAGCGAAGAGGGTCATAACGAGCTCGACGAACTCAAGCGCCGCATTGAAAACGCCGGGCTGACCAAGGAAGCCTACGGCAAGGCCCAGGCCGAGCTGAACAAGCTGAAGCAGATGTCGCCGATGTCCGCCGAGGCGACGGTGGTGCGCTCCTACATCGACTGGCTGGTCAATGTGCCGTGGAAGGCCCAGAGCAAGGTGCGTCTGGACCTGGCGCGCGCCGAGAACATCCTCGATGCCGATCATTACGGCCTCGAGGAGGTCAAGGAGCGCATCCTCGAGTACCTCGCCGTGCAGAAGCGGGTGAAGAAGCTCAAGGGCCCGGTGCTGTGCCTGGTCGGCCCGCCTGGCGTGGGCAAGACTTCGCTGGCCGAGTCGATCGCCAGCGCGACCAATCGCAAGTTCGTGCGTATGGCGCTCGGCGGCGTGCGTGACGAGGCTGAAATCCGCGGCCACCGCCGGACCTATATCGGTTCCATGCCCGGCCGCCTGATCCAGAAGATGACCAAGGTCGGCGTGCGCAACCCGCTGTTCCTGCTCGATGAAATCGACAAGATGGGCCAGGACATGCGCGGTGATCCCGCCTCGGCGCTGCTCGAGGTGCTCGACCCGGAGCAGAACCACAACTTCAACGATCACTATCTGGAAGTCGACTACGACCTGTCCGACGTGATGTTCCTGTGCACCGCCAACTCCATGAACATCCCAGCCGCGCTACTGGATCGCATGGAAGTGATTCGTCTGCCGGGCTACACCGAGGACGAAAAGGTCAATATCGCCACCAAGTACCTCGCGCCAAAGCAGATTCAGGCCAACGGTTTGAAGAAAACCGAGCTGGAATTCGAGGAAGCGGCGATCCGTGACATCATTCGTTACTACACGCGCGAGGCAGGCGTACGTAGCCTTGAACGGCAAATCGCCAAGGTCTGCCGGCGTGCGGTGAAGAAGCACGCGAAGGAAAAACGCTTCCATGTCGTCGTTACCGCCGACGCGCTCGAGGATTTCCTGGGCGTACGCAAGCACCGTTATGGCCTTGCCGAACAGCAGGATCAGATCGGTCAGGTGACCGGTCTGGCTTGGACTCAGGTGGGCGGCGAATTGCTTACCATCGAGGCGGCCGTGGTGCCCGGCAAGGGCAACCTGATCAAGACCGGCTCGCTGGGCGACGTCATGGTCGAATCGATCACGGCCGCGCAAACCGTGGTCCGCAGCCGTGCCCAGAGTCTTGGCGTGGCCCCGGATTTCTATGAAAAACGCGATATCCACATCCACATGCCAGAGGGCGCTACGCCCAAGGATGGCCCGAGTGCCGGTGTCGGCATGTGCACCGCGCTGGTGTCGGCGCTGACGCAGATTCCGGTGCGTGCCGATGTCGCCATGACCGGGGAAATCACCCTGCGCGGTCAGGTGCTGGCCATTGGCGGTCTGAAGGAAAAACTGCTGGCCGCTCATCGTGGTGGAATCAAAACCGTGATAATTCCCCAGGAGAATGTTCGCGATCTCAAGGAGATTCCCGAGAACATCAAGCAGGACCTGCAGATTAAACCGGTTAAATGGATTGACGAGGTCCTGCAAATTGCGCTGCAATACGCGCCGGAGCCCTTGCCAGACGCGGCTCCGGAGTTGGTTGCAAAGGATGAAAAACGCGAGTCTGATTCCAAGGAGCGAATCAGCACGCATTAGCCGGATGCCTTCCTTGACACTTTTTTGGAGCCCTTGATATAAAGCGGCTCTTACCGTGTCGGTAGGCCATCCAGCACCCGATTCGCTTCCATTAAAATCAAGAAACAACCTAAACCGAAATTAAGGGGACTTAGAGTGAACAAGTCGGAACTGATCGATGCCATCGCCGCATCTGCTGATATCCCGAAAGCTGTCGCTGGCCGTGCGCTGGACGCAGTGATTGAATCCGTTACTGGCGCTCTGAAGGCTGGTGATTCCGTTGTACTGGTTGGTTTCGGTACTTTCGCTGTCAAAGAGCGCGCTGCTCGCACTGGCCGCAACCCGCAGACTGGCAAGCCGATCAGCATCGCTGCTGCCAAGATCCCAGGTTTCAAAGCTGGTAAAGCGCTGAAAGACGCCGTCAACTAAGCGTCTTCGGGCCTTTGCCCGCCGGGTCGGCTAATCCCGGCTCGGTTGTGGGGCGGCAATAAGACCAAGCGGTCTGTCACGCCGGGGATTGTAGAGTTCTGATCCCGATCCGCTTCGCACGTTACGAGAAGGCGCATCCCAGGATGCGCCTTTCTTCTATCCGGATTTTACCCACGCTGCGCGGCCATTCTTTGTATGTGGCCGTTCTGGGGGAAGCATGCTGCAAAATATCAGGGACAATTCACAGGGTTGGATTGCCAAAACCATCATCGGCCTGATCGTCGTTCTCATGGCGTTGACGGGCGTTGACGCGATCATTACCGGCACGGGCAACAGCCAGAACGCTGCCGACGTGAATGGCGAGAAAATCAGCCAGAACGAGCTTAACCAGGCTGTGGAGATGCAGCGCCGTCAGTTGCTGCAGCAACTGGGCAAGGATTTCGACGCTTCCATGCTTGATGAGCGCCTGCTGCGCGATGCCTCTCTCAAAGGGCTGATCGAACGCTCGCTGCTGTTGCAGGGCGCCAAGAATTCCAATTTCGCCTTTTCGCAAGCGGCTCTCGATCAGGTGATCGTGCAGACGCCCGAGTTTCAGGTGGAAGGGCGCTTCAATGCCGACCGCTTCGACCAGGTGATTCGTCAGCTCGGCTATACCCGTATGCAGTTCCGCCAGATGCTCGAGCAGGAAATGCTGATCGGTCAGCTGCGCGCCGGTCTTTCCGGTAGCGGCTTCGTCACCGATGAAGAAGTGGCCGCTTTCGCGCGCCTCGAAAAGCAGACTCGTGATTTCGCGACCCGCACCATCAAGGCTGACGGCGCCGCGGTGAAGGTCAGCGAAGACGACGTGAAAGCCTATTATGACGCTCAGCAGTCGCAGTTCATGAGCCCCGAGCAGGTGGTCATCGAGTACGTCGAACTGAAGAAAGATGCATTCTTCTCGCAGGTTTCCGTCAGCGACGACGAAATGCAAGCGGCCTACGAGTCGGAAATCGCCAACCTGGCCGAGCAGCGTCAGGCTGCTCACATCCTGATCGAAGTTGGCGGCGACGTCAGCGACGAACAGGCCAAGGCCAAGATCGACGACGTTCAGAAGCGTCTGCAGCGCGGCGAAGACTTCGCCGCGCTGGCCAAGGAGTTCTCCCAGGATCCAGGGTCGGCCAGCGAGGGTGGTGACCTCGGCTATGCGGGCAAGGGCGTTTACGCCCCGGCCTTCGAGGACGCGCTCTACGCCCTGAAGCAGGATGAAGTATCGGCTCCGGTGCGCACCGAGTTCGGCTGGCACCTGATCAAGCTGCTGGGCGTACAGGCACCTGAAGTGCCGACGTTCGCCAGCCTGAAGGAAAAGCTCGAGACCGACCTGAAAACCCAGCGTGTCGAGCAGCGTTTCGTCGAGGCTACCAAGCAGCTCGAAGACGCAGCCTTCGAATCTTCGGATCTGGCGCAGCCTGCCCAGGAACTGGGCCTGAAGGTGCAGACCAGCGAGCCGTTCGGTCGCCAGGGCGGTGAAGGCATCGCCGCGAACCGTCAGGTTCTGCAGGCCGCATTCAGCCAGGAAGTGATGGAAGATGGCAGCAACAGCAGTGCCATCGAACTCGACCCGAACACCCTGGTGGTCGTCCGCGTCAAGGAGCACCGCAAGCCACAGCAACTGGAGCTCGATCAGGTAAGCGACAGCATTCGTGCTCAGCTGACCAGGACCCGCGCCAGTGAGGCGGCCAAGGCCGCTGGTGAGCAGATGGTCAGCGATCTGCATGATGGCAAGGTCAAGCCTGAAGGTGCCGAGTGGCAAGTCGTCGAGGCGGCCACCCGCAACCAGGATGGCGTCGACCCGGCCGTGCTGCAGGCGTTGTTCCGGATGCCCAAGCCGACCGGTGAGAAGTCCGAGTTCAGCGGCATTGCCCTGGGCAACGGCGACTTCGTGGTGATCCGCCTGAAGGGCGTCAGCGAGCCCGAGCAGGCCCTGACCGACGAGGAGAAAGCCATGTACCGCCGCTTCCTCGCTTCGCGCAGTGGCCAGGAGGATTTCGCGGCGTATCGCAGGTTGTTGGAAAGCAAGGCGGATATCGAGCGCTTCTAAGACTCACCGCGACAACGACAAAGGCCCCGATTTCGGGGCCTTTGTGTATCTGCAGGTTTAGGTCGGTAATACGGCAGCGCCATCGCGAGTCTGCGGCGACCTGCACCGCAGGTTCATGGCAGGCTCAGGCGCCGGCTTCAGGCTGTCTCGGGTCCCTTGGTCAGGAACGCCGCTTCCAGGAGCTGCTGGGTGTAGGGGTGTTGAGGCGCCTGGAACACTTGCCTGGCGTCACCTTGCTCGACGACCTGGCCCTGTTTCACCACCATCAGTTGATGGCTGATCGCGCGTACCACCGCCAGGTCATGGCTGATGAACAGGTAACTCAGGTTGTACTTGGCCTGCAGCGAGCGCAGCAGGTCGATCACCTGGCGCTGCACGGTGCGATCCAGCGCCGATGTCGGCTCGTCGAGCAGAATCAGCGCCGGTTTGAGCACCAGAGCGCGGGCGATGGCGATGCGCTGGCGTTGGCCACCGGAAAACTCGTGGGGATAACGGTGCCGGCTGTCCGGATCGAGGCCGACTTCCAGCAGGGCATCGATGATCGTCTGTTCCTGTTCGGCCGCGCTACCAATGCGATGGATGCGCAGCCCTTCACCGATGATCATGCCCACCGTCATGCGCGGGCTGAGGCTGCCGAACGGGTCCTGGAACACCACCTGCATTTCCCGTCGTAGCGGGCGCACGTCGCGCTGCGACAGGCCGTCGAGATGATGCTCGCCGAAGCGGATGCCGCCCTGGCTGCCGATCAGCCGCAGGATGGCCAGGCCCAGGGTCGATTTGCCCGAACCGCTCTCACCGACGATGCCCAGAGTCTGGCCACGCTGCAGGCTGAAGTTGATGCCGTCCACGGCCTTGACGTGATCGACCGTGCGGCGCAGCAGGCCCTTCTTGATCGGGAACCAGACCCGCAGGTCTTCCACCTGCAGCAAGGTGTCGGCGTCTTCGCTGGCGACAGGGTCGCCATCCGGTTCGGCCGCCAGCAGCTCACAGGTGTAGGGATGCTGCGGCGTGGTGAACAGCGTCTCGCAATCCGCCTGCTCGACCAACTCACCGTTCTGCATCACGCATACGCGCTGGGCGATGCGGCGTACCAGCTTGAGATCGTGGGTGATGATCAGCATGGCCATGCCCAGGCGCGCCTGCAGGTCCTTGAGCAACTCGAGGATCTTCAACTGCACGGTCACATCCAGCGCGGTCGTCGGCTCGTCGGCGATCAGCAGTTCAGGTTCGTTGGCCAGGGCCATGGCGATCATCACGCGCTGGCGTTGGCCACCCGACAGTTCGTGGGGCAGGGCCTTGAGGCGCTTGTGTGGCTCGGGTATGCCGACCAGCTCCAGCAGCTCCAGGGTGCGTTGGGTGGCGGCCTTGCCGCGCAGCCCCTTGTGCAGGGCAAGCACCTCGTTGATCTGTTTTTCGATGCTGTGCAGCGGGTTCAGGGAGGTCATCGGCTCCTGAAACACCATGGCGATGCGGTTGCCACGGATGCCGCGCAGCGTGCGTTCGGGCAGCTTGAGCAGGTCTTCGCCGGCGTAGCGGATGCTGCCGCTGGGATGTTGGGCCAGCGGGTAGGGCAGCAAACGCAGGATCGAGTGGGCGGTGACCGATTTGCCGGAGCCGCTTTCACCGACCAGGGCCAGGGTCTCGCCACGGCGGATGTCGAAGCTGATGTGGTTGACCACGCTTCGGCTGCTGTCGCCGTTGACGAAGGCGACGGAGAGGTCGCGGATTTCGACGAGGTTATCGGGATGGCTCATCTTACTTCCTCGGGTCGAAGGCATCGCGGGCCGCTTCGCCGATGAACACCAGCAGGCTCAGCATGATGGCCAGTACGGCGAAGGCGCTGATACCCAGCCAGGGCGCCTGCAGGTTGGACTTACCCTGGGCGACCAGCTCGCCGAGCGACGGTGAACCTGCCGGCAGGCCAAAACCCAGGAAATCCAGGGCGGTAAGGGTGCCGATGGCGCCCGTGACGATGAACGGCAGGAAGGTCATGGTCGAGACCATGGCGTTGGGCAGGATGTGGCGGAACATGATCGCGCCGTTACGCATGCCCAGGGCCCGGGCTGCGCGCACGTATTCGAGGTTACGGCCACGCAGGAATTCGGCGCGCACCACGTCGACCAGGCTCATCCAGGAAAACAGCAGCATCAGGCCGAGCAGCCACCAGAAGTTGGGCTGCACGAAACTGGCCAGGATGATCAGCAGGTAGAGCACCGGCAAACCCGACCACACCTCCAGGAAACGCTGCCCGGCCAGATCCACCCAGCCGCCGTAGAAGCCCTGCAGGGCGCCGGCGGCAACACCGATCACCGAGCTGGCCAGGGTCAGCGCCAGGGCGAACAGCACGGATATCCGGAAGCCGTAGATGACCCGTGCCAACACGTCGCGGCCCTGATCGTCGGTGCCCAGCCAGTTGGCCGCCGAGGGCGGTGCGGGGGCGGGCACCTTGAGGTCGTAGTTGATGCTTGAATAGCTGAAAGGGATCGGCGGCCAGACCATCCAGCCGTCCTTCTGCTCGATCAGCTCGCGGATATACGGGCTCTTGTAGTTGGCTTGCAGAGGGAACTCACCGCCAAAGGTGGTTTCCGGGTAGCGTTTGAGCACGGGGTAATACAGCTCGCCGTCGTAGCTGACCACCAGCGGCTTGTCGTTGGCGATCAGCTCGGCGCCCAGGGTCACGAAGAACAGGGCGAGAAAGATCCACAGCGACCACCAGCCACGCTTGTGAGCTTTGAAACGTTCGAAGCGGCGTTGATTGAGCGGGGAAAGTGCCATGGCTCAGGCCTCCCTGCTTTCGAAGTCGATGCGTGGATCGACCAGGGTGTAGGTGATGTCACCGATCAGTTTCACGACCAGCCCCAGCAAGGTGAAGATGAACAGGGTGCCGAAGACCACCGGGTAATCGCGGTTGATCGCCGCCTCGAAACTCAACAGGCCCAGGCCGTCGAGGGAGAAGATCACCTCGATGAGCAGGGAGCCGGTGAAGAAGATGCCGATGAAGGCCGCCGGGAAGCCGGCGATGATCAGCAGCATGGCGTTGCGGAACACGTGGCCGTAGAGCACGCGGGCGTTGCTCAGGCCCTTGGCGCGGGCGGTGGTCACGTACTGCTTGTTGATCTCGTCGAGAAAGCTGTTCTTGGTCAGCAGGGTGAGGGTGGCGAAGTTGCCGATCACCAGGGCGGTGACCGGCAGGGCCAGGTGCCAGAAATAGTCGAGAATCTTGCCGCCCAGGCTCAACTCGTCGAAGTTGCTGGACGTCAGGCCGCGTAGCGGGAAGAAGTCCCAATAGCTGCCACCGGCGAACAGCACGATCAGCAGGATGGCGAACAGGAATGCGGGAATGGCGTAGCCAACGATGATCGCCGAGCTGGTCCATACGTCGAAAGCGCTGCCGTGCCGAGTGGCCTTGGCGATCCCCAGCGGGATGGACACCAAGTACATGATCAGCGTGCTCCACAGCCCGAGGGAGATGGACACCGGCATCTTCTCCATGATCAGGTCGATGACCTTGGCATCGCGAAAGAAGCTTTCACCGAAGTCCAGTTGGGCGTAGTTCTTGACCATGATCCAGAAGCGCTCGGGGGCCGACTTGTCGAAGCCGTACATCTTCTCGATCTCGGCGATCAACTCCGGATCCAGGCCCTGGGCGCCGCGGTAATTGGAGCCGGCCGTGGACACTTCGCCGCCGCCACCGGAGATGCGCCCCGTGGCGCCACCGGCGGCCGCGTCGAAGCCTTCCAGCTTGGCGATCATCTGTTCCACCGGGCCACCGGGCGCGGCCTGGATGATCGCGAAGTTAATGACCAGGATGCCGAATATGGTGGGAATGATCAGCAGCAGGCGCCGCAGGATATAGGCCAGCATCTAGCGTTCGTCCTGCTCGGCGGTGGATGCGTCTTCACGGCTGACCACTTCGCCGATCGGCTTTTCCTGCCACCAGGTCATCAGGCCGTAGTCGTACAGCGGTGATTTTTCGGGGTGGCCGAAGCGTTTCCAGTAAGCGACGCGGTAGGCATCTACGAAGTAATTGGGCACCACGTAGTTGCCCCACAGCAGCACGCGATCCAGGGCGCGGGTATGGGTGATCAGCGATTCGCGGGAGTCGGCCTGAATCAGCCCCTCGACCAGCTTGTCGATCGCCGGGTCGCGCAGGCCGATGAGGTTGCGGCTGCCCGGGTTGTCGGCGCTGCTGGAGTGCCAGAACTCGCGCTGTTCGTTGCCGGGCGAACTCGATTGCGGCCAGATCGACGACGTCATGTCGAAGTCCCGCGAACGCAAACGGTTGATGTACTGGGAAACGTCGACACGGCGGATCTGCAGGTCGATGCCCAACTCGGCCAGGTTGCGCTTGAACGGCAGGATCACCCGCTCCAGATTGGCCTGGGTGTTGAGAAATTCGAAGGCCAGCTGGTTGCCGTTGGCATCGACCATCTTGTCGTTCTCGATCCGGTAGCCGGCCTCGGTGAGCAACTGATAGGCGCGGCGGGCCTGGTCGCGGATGATGCCGCTGCCGTCGCTGACCGGTGGTGCGAAGGCTTCGGTGAACACACGGTCGGGAATCTGTCCGCGCAGCGGCTCCAACAGCTTCAGCTCGGCCGGGCTGGGCAGGCCCCTGGCGGCCATTTCCGAGTTCTCGAAGTAGCTGTGGGTGCGCTTGTAGGCGCCGTAGAACAACTGCTTGTTGGCCCATTCGAAATCGAACAGCTGGGCAATCGCCTCACGTACCCGCGGGTCCTGGAACATCGGTTTACGGGTGTTGAACACGAAGCCTTGCATGCCGGCCGGGTTACGGTTGGGGAACGCTTCCTGGACGAATCGCCCCGCACGTAGCGCCGGCGAGTTGTAGCCGGTGGCCCAGTCCTTGGCCGAGTATTCGAGGTTGACGTCGAACTGGCCGGCCTTGAAGGCCTCCAGGGCGACGGCCATGTCGCGAAAGTAGTCGATACGGATTTCATCGAAATTGTACATGCCGCGTGCTACCGGCAGATCCTTGGCCCACCAGTCCCTGACGCGTTCGAAGCGGATCGAGCTGTTCGGCGAGAAGTCGGCGATCCGGTAAGGGCCGCTACCCAGAGGCGGCTCCAGGCTGCCCCGGGAGAAATCGCGGCCTTGCCACCAATGCTTGGGCAGCACCTGCAACTGGCCGAGGATCAATGGCAGCTCGCGGTTGCCGGCATGCTTGAAGCTGAAGCGCACGGTGCGCTCGTTCTCGGCGACCACCTCGGCGACGTCGGCATAGTAGTGGCGGTACAGCGGGTCGCCGTGTTCGAGCAAGGTATTGAAGGTGAAGATCACATCTTCGGCGGTAACCGGTTCACCGTCGTGAAAGCGCGCTTTGGGATTGAGGTAAAAACGCACGTAACTGTCGTCGGCGCCTTTCTCGATCTTTTCGGCGAGCAGGCCATATTCGGTAAAGGGCTCATCCGGCGAATGATAGGTGAGGGTGTCGTAGATCAGCCCGATGCGGTCGGCCGCGTTGCCCTTGGGAATGAACGGGTTGAAGCTGTCGAAACCGTTGAGCCCTGGCAGGCGCAGCACGCCGCCCTTGGGCGCGTCCGGGTTCACGTAATCGAAGTGCTTGAAGTTGGCCGGGTATTTGGGCGCTTCGCCGTACAGCGTCAGGGCGTGTTGCGGCGCGGCCTGGGCGAGGCTGGCGAGGCCAAGCAGCAGCAAGGCGCTGCCGTGCATGAGAAATGCACGCAGTGGGTGCGTCATCGTGCGGTCTCCGTGGGTTTCAGCCACCAACTGCGCAGCCCCAGCGTGTAGGGCGGCGTGGCGACGAAGGCAAAGCGGTTGCGGTACGCCAGGCGGTGATAGTCGATGTACCAGTTGGGAATGGTGTAGTACTGCCAGAGCATCACGCGATCCAGGGCGCGGGTCGCGGCCACCTGTTCATCACGGGTGCGGGCAGAGAGCAGCTTTTCGAGCAGGGCATCGACGACCGGGTCGTTGATGCCGGCGTAATTCTTGCCGCCTTTCACGCTGGCCTGGCTGGAGTGAAAGTACAGCGATTGCTCCAGGCCGGGGCTGAGGGTTTGCGGCAGGGTCAGCAGGATCATGTCGAACTCGAAGCGATCCAGACGTTGCTTGTATTGGGCGCGATCCACGGTTCTCAGGTTGGCCTGGATGCCGACGCTGGCCAGGTTCTCGGTGAATGGCTGGAGAATGCGCTCCAGATTGGGGTTGACCAGCAGGATCTCGAAACGCAGCGGCTGGCCCTTGGCGTTGCTGAGGCGCTGGCCCGATGGTTTCCAGCCGGCCTCGGCGAGTAGACCGAGTGCGCGGCGCATGGTTTCACGCGGAATACCGCGCCCGTCGGTCACCGGCATCTTGAATGGTTCGGTGAACAGCGTTGCCGGCAACTGCCCGCGATACGGCGACAGCAACAGCCACTCGGCGCCTTCGGGTTTGCCCCTGGCGGAAAACTCACTGTTCGGGTAATAGCTGGCGGCGCGGGTGTAGGAGCTGTTGAACAGGGTGCGGTTGGTCCACTCGAAGTCGAACATCAAGCCCAGCGCTTCGCGCACGCGCGCATCCTCGAAGGTGGCGCGGCGGGTGTTCATGAACAGCGCCTGGGTTTGGGTGGGAATCTGATGAGGGATTTCCGCCCGCACCACGTCACCGCGTGTGGCCGCCGGAAAACGGTAGTTATTGGCCCAGTTCTTGGCCTGCTGCTCGATATAGAAATCGAATTCGCCGGCCTTGAAGGCTTCGAAAGCGACATGGCTGTCGCGGTAGAAGTCCACCTCGACCCGGTCGAAGTTGTACTTGCCACGATTGGCCGGCAGGGATGCGCCCCACCAGTCCTTGACCCGCTCGAAGGTCAGGCTGCGCCCCGGGTTGACCTGGGTGATGCGATAGGGGCCGCTGCCCAGCGGGGGCTCGAAGGTGGTGGCCTTGAAATCACGATCTTTCCAGTAGTGCTGCGGCAATACCGGCAGTTCGCCCAGGCGTAGGATCAGCAGCGGGTTGTCGGCGCGTTTGAGCACGAAACGCACGCGGTGCCGGTTGAGGATATCGACCCGTTTCACTTCCTGCAGGCTGGTGCGGTACTGCGGGTGGCCTTCCTTGAGCAGCAATCGGTACGAGAATGCCACGTCGTAGGCGGTGATGGGCTTGCCATCGTGAAAGCGCGCCTCGGGGCGCAGGTTGAATACCACCCAACTGCGGTCTTCGCTGTATTCGACGGAGCTGGCGATCAGCCCGTAGCTGGACGCCGGTTCGTCACCGGAGGGGTCGTACTGGCCGGTGCCCACCATCAATGGCTCGTTCAGTTCGGTCACGCCGTACTGCAGGAAGTTGGCGGTGGCCACCGGGCTGGTGCCCTTGAGCGTATAGGGGTTGAGGGTGTCGAAGCTGCCAGCGGCCATGATGCGCAGCGTGCCGCCCTTTGGGGCTTCGGGGTTGACCCAGTCGAAGTGGGTGAAGCTGGCGGGATACTTGAGCGCGCCGAACTGCGCATAGCCGTGGCTTTCGCTGAGCGTTGCCGAGGCCGGGAAGCTGGTGGCCAGGCCAAAAAACAGCGAGAGGAGGGGGCGTCTCAAGAGCAGTATCCGATCCGGGGCAGCAAGGTTTCCGTACAGTAACAGCTTGTCTGTACAGGAAAAAGAGCGGCCCCGGCGGCTCGCGTCAAGAGTGTTGCAGTGCGCGTCAGTTGGGCAGGCGCAGGGTCAGTACCTGGCCCGGTTTCAGGGCCTTGCCGGTACGCGGGTTCCAGCTCTGCAGGTTCTGCATCTGCACGTTGAAACGCTTGGCGATCAGGTGCAGGGAATCGCCCTTGCGCACCTTGTAGTAGGTGACGTCGGCGACGGCTTTCGCGCTGGCGTTGCTGCCTTGCAGCTTGATGGTCTGCCCAACGCGCAGCGAGTTGCCCTTCAGGGCGTTCCAGCGCTGGATATCGTTGACCGACACATTGTGTGCCTTAGCGATCTGCCAGAGGTTGTCGCCATTGCGAATGGTGTAATTGCGCGAGGCCACGGCGGTGTTGATGGCGCGCTGCGGCGCCTTGTCGGGCAGCGCTTGCAGGCTGGTCGGCAGGCTCAGGTGCTGGCCCACGGCCAGGGTGTTGCCGGTGAGCTGGTTGAGCTCCTTGATGCTGGCAACGCTTAGTTCGTAGCGATTGGCGATGCCGTGTAGGTTGTCGCCGGCGCGCACCACGTACTCCTGCATGCCGCGATCTTCGGGCTTGAGCGTCGACAGGTTGGCCGTCAGCAGCTCCACTTTCTGGGTCGGTACCAGCAGATGCTGAGGGCCGTCCATGGTCACGCGTTTCTTGAAGGCGGGGTTGAGCAGGTACAGCTCGTCTTCGTCTATCTCGGCCAGGGCGGCGACGCGGGCCAGATCCATACGCTGCTTGAGCTCCACTTCCTCGAAGTAAGGCTCGTTGGCGATCGGTGCCAGGCTCACACCGTATGCGGCCGGGGCCATGACCACCTCGGACAGGGCCAACAGCTTGGGCACGTAATTCTGGGTTTCCTGGGGCAGCGACAGGTTCCAGTAGTCGGTCGGCAGGCCGAGCTTCTGGTTGCGCTCGATGGCGCGGCTGACCCGGCCTTCGCCGGCGTTGTAGGCCGCCAGGGCCAGCAGCCAGTCGCCGTTGAACATCTCATGCAGGCGCGCCAGGTAATCCATGGCCGCCTGGGTGGAGGCCGTGACGTCGCGGCGGCCGTCGTACCAGCGGGTCTGGCGCAGGTTGAAGTTGCGCCCCGTGGACGGGATGAACTGCCACAGACCGACAGCATCGGCCGGCGAGTAGGCGAAGGGATTGTAAGCGCTCTCGATCATCGGCAGGAGCGCCAGCTCCATCGGCATGTTGCGCTCTTCGAGACGTTCGACGATGTAATGAATGTAGGGGTTGCTACGTTCTCCGGCCTTCTCGACGAACGCCGGGTTGCTGGAGAACCACAGGCGTTGCTGTTCGATACGCGGGTTGACGCCGATGGCGTCCTGCAGCTTGTAGCCGGCGCGCACGCGCTCCCAGATATCCTTGGGCTGCTCGGCCTTGGCCGTAGCCTCGATCCACAACGGCTGGTGCGGCGTTCTGCCGCTCAAATCCACCGACGGACCATTCTCCACCTGCTGTTGATCGAGGCTCTGGCAGCCGCTGAGTACGGTACAAACAGCCAGGGCGAGCGCTGGATAGCGCAGGGCCAATGCCTTTGAATTCAATGAGTTAGGTCGGGAAGAGGGCATTGGTGACGGGGGGTATCCTGGATCGAAAGTCGGGGGATTCTAGAAACCGATCCAGGGGTGGTCAAGTTTTGACCAGATTTTTGCGGGCCAGTCGGCGCTTCAGAAGCGATCTTTCCAGGCGCGCAGCGCGGCAAAAACCTCACCCTCGCTGGCCAGGGTGCGACCCTCACGGCTGGCGATCATTTCTTTAACTGATGTTTCAGCGGCGCGCAGAAACGGGTTGGTAGCCCGCTCGAGCTTCAGGCTGGATGGCAGGCTGATCTGCCCGCCCCGCCGCCATGCCTCGACCTGCTCGAAACGTCTGGCGATGTCCGCGTTGCCCGGCTCGACGGCCTTGGCGAAGCGCAGGTTGCTCAGGGTGTATTCGTGGGCGCAATAGATCAGCGTGTCGTCCGGCAGGGCCGCCAGGCGCTGTAGCGACTGGTGCATCTGCAGGGGCGTGCCCTCGAACAAGCGCCCGCAGCCAGCGGCGAACAGGGTGTCGCCGCAGAACAGCCAGTGCTGATCGGGTTGATAGAAGGCAATATGTCCGAGGGTATGGCCGGGCACCTCGAAGACCTGCAGGGCCAGGCCCAGCACGTCTATACGGTCACCATCGACCAGCGCCTGGTCACGGCCTGGAATCTTCTCGGTGGCCGGGCCGTAGACCCGCGCGCCGGTGTCGTGACGCAGCTGCTCGACGCCGCCGACATGGTCGTTGTGGTGGTGAGTGATCAGAATGTCGCTCAGCGTCCAGTCGCCATGCTTCCGCAGCCAGGCCTGCACTGGTGCGGCATCGCCGGGGTCTATCACCGCGACGCGCTTGTGCTGTGCGTCCTGCAGCAGCCAGATGTAATTGTCGGAGAATGCGCTGAGGGCTTCGATCTTGATCATCAGGTGGTCGCCAAGCTGGGGACAAAGGTGCATCTTAGGAGTTGTTGACGCTGCAACGCGAGCTGTGTTCCCGTCGGTGAAACGTCAACGGACCCCAGGTGTCATCGTTGGAGCCTGTTTTAAACGCCGCAGTGCCGACGCGCAGCAGACTTTGAACAGGTTCTTAGAAATGACTGTGCAGGTACTTTCCATGAGCAAGCGTCCATGACCGACGATCCCTTTGCCCAGGCCGATGCCGATTGGCTGCAACTGATCGGTGCAGCCCGCCAGTGGTTCACCAGCCCCCTGGGCCGCCTGCTGCTCGAGCAGGAACAGCGCCTGCTCGATGAGGAGCTGGCGCGATTTTTCGGGGGCTACCTGGTGCATTACGGGCCTTGCGCCGAAACCTCGCTCGAAACCCAGCAGATCCAGCGCAGCGTGCGCCTGGGCGCGCCGTTCGCCGGTGTAGAGATCGCCTGCGAGGAGCAGTCCTGGCCGTTGGTCGAGCACGCAGCCGACGTGGTGGTGCTGCAGCACGGCCTGGACTTCAGTCAGTCACCCCACGGTTTGCTGCGCGAGGCGGCGCGCAGCGTGCGCCCGGGCGGACACCTGCTGATCGTCGGTATCAACCCGATGAGTGCCTGGGGCGTGCGCCATCTGTTCGCCCATGACGTGCTGCACGACGCCCGCTGCATTGCCCCGGGGCGCCTCGGTGATTGGCTCAACCTGCTGGGCTTCGCGCTGGAGAAACGGCGCTTCGGATGTTATCGTCCGCCGCTTGCTTCGGCGGCCTGGCAGGCTCGGCTGGCTGCCCTGGAACGCTGGGGCGGCGCCTGGCAGTCGCCAGGTGGTGGGTTTTACGTACTGGTGGCGCGCAAGCTGGTGGTCGGCCTGCGTCCATTGCGCCAGTCCCGCCGCGAACCGATGGGCAAGCTGGTGCCCATGCCGGTGGCCAAGATCAGTCGTCGCGACCGCGACGGCGCCTGAGCTGGCCCCGCACATCGAAATCAGACCATAGATAAAGGCGCTGCATGTCCGATCAAGTTGAGCTTTACACCGACGGTGCCTGCAAGGGCAATCCGGGCGTCGGTGGCTGGGGTGCATTGCTAGTGTTCCAGGGTGTCGAGAAGGAGTTGTGGGGCGGTGAGGCCGTGACCACCAACAACCGCATGGAGCTGATGGGCGCGATTCGCGGCCTGGCCGAGCTCAAGCGTCCGTGCAACGTGCGCCTGGTCACCGATTCGCAGTACGTCATGAAGGGCATCAAGGAGTGGATGCCCAGCTGGAAGAAGCGCGGCTGGAAGACCGCTGCCAAGGAGCCGGTGAAGAATGCCGACCTCTGGCAGCAACTGGACGAGCAGGTCAATCGCCACAACGTGACCTGGCAATGGGTGCGCGGCCATATCGGCCACCCCGGCAACGAACGGGCCGACCAGTTGGCCAACCGTGGCGTCGAAGACATCAGGAGCGTGAAGCGTGCGTAGAGTCGTACTGGATACTGAAACCACCGGTATGCCGGTAAACGATGGCCACCGGGTCATCGAGATCGGTTGTGTGGAGGTCGAGGGACGGCGCCTGACCGGGCGGCATTTCCACATCTATCTGCAGCCGGATCGCGAGATCGACGAAGGCGCCATCGCGGTGCACGGCATCACCAACGAGGATCTCAAGGACAAGCCGCGCTTCAAGGACGTTGCCGACGAGTTCCACGCGTTCATCAAGGGCGCGCAGCTGATCATCCACAATGCGCCGTTCGACATCGGCTTCCTGAACAACGAGTTCGCCCTGATCGGCCAGCACGAACGCGCGGACATCGCGGCCTATTGCGACGTGCTCGATACCCTGCAGATGGCGCGCGAGCGTCACCCGGGCCAGCGCAACAGCCTCGACGCCCTGTGCAAGCGCTACGGTGTCGACAACTCCGGCCGTGAACTGCACGGCGCCTTGCTCGACTCGGAGATTCTCGCCGACGTCTACCTGGCGATGACGGGTGGGCAGACCAACCTGTCGCTGGCCGGCGAAGGCGCCGATGGCGATGGCAGCGGTCGTCAGCAGGCCACGCCGATTCGCCGCCTGCCCGCCGAGCGGCCGCGTGGCGCGGTGATCGCTGCCAGCACCGACGATCTGGAAGCCCACGCCGCACGCCTGGCGGTGATCGAAAAGGCCGCCGGTGCGCCGGCCCTGTGGGTGCAGATGGAAGCGGCCGAGCAGGGCACATCCGCCTCCTGATCGGTCAATTGCGACCTTTTCGTATAGCGCTCTGCGCGAGGGGTTCCGTCCTCCGCGGCGAGTCTCTACCCTGAGGGCATAGCGGGTTCATCCCGCATGACCTCAGGTGGTGCTGATGTACAAAGACCTCAAGTTCCCGGTTCTCATCGTTCATCGTGACATCAAGGCCGATACCGTGGCCGGTGAACGGGTGCGGGCCATCGCTGCCGAGCTGGAGCAGGACGGCTTCACCATTCTGTCCACCGCGAGCTCCGCGGAAGGCCATATCGTCGCCTCGACCCATCACGGCCTGGCCTGCATCCTGGTCGCCGCCGAGGGTGCCGGTGAAAACCGTCACCTGCTGCAGGACATGGTCGAGCTGATTCGCATCGCCCGACGCCGCGCGCCGCAGCTGCCGATCTTCGCCCTGGGCGAGCAGGTCACCATCGAGAACGCCCCGGCCGAAGCCATGGCCGATCTCAATCAGCTGCGCGGCATTCTCTATCTGTTCGAAGACACCGTGCCGTTCCTGGCCCGCCAGGTGGCCCGCGCCGCGCGCAATTACCTCGATGGCCTGTTGCCGCCGTTCTTCAAGGCGCTGGTGCAGCACACCGCGCAATCCAACTACTCCTGGCACACGCCGGGCCACGGCGGCGGCGTGGCTTATCGCAAGAGCCCGGTGGGCCAGGCGTTCCACCAGTTCTTCGGTGAGAACACGCTGCGCTCCGACCTGTCGGTCTCGGTACCGGAACTCGGCTCACTGCTCGACCACACCGGCCCGCTGGCCGCTGCCGAGGAGCGCGCCGCGCGCAATTTTGGCGCCGACCACACCTACTTCGTGATCAATGGCACCTCGACCGCCAACAAGATCGTCTGGCATTCGATGGTCGGCCGTGACGACCTGGTGCTGGTCGATCGCAACTGCCACAAGTCGATCCTCCACGCCATCATCATGACCGGCGCGATTCCCCTGTACCTGTCGCCGGAGCGCAACGAACTGGGCATCATCGGGCCGATTCCGCTGAGCGAATTCACCCGCGAGTCGATCCAGGCCAAGATCGACGCCAGCCCGTTGGCACGTGGCCGCGAGCCCAAGGTCAAGCTGGCGGTGGTGACCAATTCGACCTACGACGGGCTGTGCTACAACGCCGAGCTGATCAAGCGCACGCTGGGCGATTCGGTCGAGGTGCTGCACTTCGACGAAGCCTGGTACGCCTACGCCGCGTTCCACGAGTTCTACGCCGGACGCTACGGTATGGGTACCAGCCGCGAGGCTGGCGGCCCGATGGTGTTCACCACCCACTCGACCCACAAGCTGCTGGCGGCCTTCAGCCAGGCGTCGATGATCCACGTGCAGGACGGAGGTGTGCGTCAGCTCGACCGCGACCGCTTCAACGAAGCCTTCATGATGCACATCTCCACCTCGCCGCAGTACGGCATCATCGCCTCGCTGGACGTGGCCTCGGCGATGATGGAAGGCCCGGCCGGGCGCTCGCTGATCCAGGAAACCTTCGACGAAGCCCTGAGTTTCCGCCGTGCCCTGGCCAACCTGGGGCAGAGTCTGAGCAGCGAGGACTGGTGGTTCAGCATCTGGCAGCCGCCGCAGACCGAGGGCGCCGACGATGTGGCGACGCCGGACTGGCTGCTGCAGCCGGAGGCCGACTGGCACGGTTTCGGTGACGTCGCCGAAGACTACGTGTTGCTCGACCCGATCAAGGTGACCCTGGTGATGCCCGGCCTGACCGCCGGCGGCCGCCTCGACGAGCGCGGCATTCCCGCCGCGGTGGTCAGCAAGTTCCTTTGGGAGCGCGGGCTGGTGGTCGAGAAGACCGGCCTGTATTCGTTTCTGGTGCTGTTCTCCATGGGCATCACCAAGGGCAAGTGGAGCACACTGCTCACCGAACTCCTGGAATTCAAGCGCAGCTACGACGCCAACCTGCCGTTGAGTTCGGTGCTGCCCTCGGTCGCCCGCGAAGGCGCGCTGCGCTACCAGGGCATGGGCCTGCGCGACCTGTGCGATGCGCTGCACGACTGCTACCGCGAGAACGCCACCGCCAAGTCCCTCAAGCGCATGTACACGATGCTGCCGGAAATCGCCCTGAAGCCAGCCGATGCATACGATCAGCTGGTGCGCGGTGAAGTCGAGGAAGTGCTGGTCGATGAGGTGCAAGGACGCATCGCTGCGGTGATGCTGGTGCCGTATCCGCCTGGCATTCCGCTGATCATGCCGGGCGAGCGTTTCACCGCGGCGACCCGCTCGATCATCGATTACCTGCGTTTCGCCCAGGCCTTCGAACAGCGCTTCCCGGGCTTCGATGCCGACGTGCACGGTCTGCAGCGCCATGAAGGCGAGCAGGGCAGCTACTACACGGTGGATTGCATCGTCGAGAAGTAGGTCACCGTCGGCGTGGCGGGCGGTGCGGCCCGTCACGGCGGCCATGATCGACTTTCCAGCGCCGCTTGCTATAGTGGCGCGGCTGTTTTGCAGCGTGTGTCGTGGGCCGTTCGGCCTCCTTCAAAAAGGATGACTTTCATGGGGCAATATCAGGCTTTTCGCGTCGAGCTGCAGGAAAAGATCGCCCATGTGGTGATTGACCGGCCGGACAAGATCAATGCGATGAACGCCGCCTTCTGGACGGAAATCATCGATATCTTCCGCTGGGCCGACGAGACCGATGAAGTGCGCGTGGTGGTGCTTTCGGGGGCCGGCAAGCATTTTTCTTCCGGTATCGACCTCAACCTGCTGGCTCAGGTAAGCACGCAGCTGGGCAAGGATGTCGGCCGCAATGCGCAAACGCTGCGCCGCAAGATTCTCGAGCTGCAGGCTTCGTTCAACGCCGTCGATCACTGCAGCAAGCCGGTGCTGGCCGCTATCCAGGGTTACTGCCTGGGCGGCGCCATCGACCTGATCAGCGCCTGCGACATGCGTTACTGCAGCGCGGACGTGCAGTTCGCCATCAAGGAAATCGACATCGGTATGGCCGCCGACGTTGGCACCCTGCAACGGCTGCCGCGCCTGATCGGTGACGGCATGCTGCGCGAGCTGGCCTATACCGGCCGCGTCGTCGAGGCGACCGAAGCGAAGGAAATCGGCCTGGTGAACCGCGTATTCGAGACCTACGACACATTGCTGGCCGGCGTGATGGACATTGCGCGAGCGATCGCCGCAAAATCGCCGGTTGCCGTGCGTGGCACCAAGGAAATGATTCGCTACATGCGTGATCACCGGGTCGACGACGGGCTCGAATACGTCGCTACCTGGAACGCCGCCATGCTGCAGTCGGCCGACCTGCGTGTCGCGATGATGGCCCATATGAACAAGCAGAATCCCGAGTTCGCTGATTGAGCGCGGTTTCATCACCTGTGCGGGAGGCACACTAGCGAATGGTTTCTGGAGCATCGTCACTGGGGCTGGTTCGCGACGAACTGTTCGCCACGATCGAAGAGGCCGAGGCGAGCCTGGAGCAGTTCATCGTCGAGCGCAATAACGGCAGCCTGCTGCAGCAGGCCGTCGATAATCTGCAGCAGGTGCGCGGTACGCTCAACCTGATCGAGCTGACCGGCGCAGAATTGCTCGCCCAGGAAGTGCTCGACCAGGCCACCGATATCCCCGCTGGCGTCGGCAACGAGCGCGACGCGCAGTTGGCGGCGCTCAGCAATGCGTTGCACGTGCTGCGCCGCTATCTCGAAGGGCTGGATGCCCATCGCCAGGAAATGCCCGAATTGCTGTTGCCGGCGATCAACGACCTGCGTCAGGCGTGCAAGCAGCCGCCGTTGCCGGAAAGTTTCTTTTTCAGCGTCCGCCTCGACCAGACCCGGCCGCGCATGGTGCCACCGGCACTGGATGCGGCTGCCAAGGAAGGCGAAGGCCGCCGTTTGCGGCAGATGTATCAGGTCGGCCTGCTGGGCTATATCCGCGAGCAGAGCCCGGCTGCCAGCATGAAATTGATGGGTCGGGCCATGAGCCGCCTCGACGGCCTGTTCGCCAACGAGCCCCGCGGGCGCCTGTGCTGGCTCGGCGCGGCGGCCGTGGAGGCACTGAACGATGGCCAGTTGCTGCCGCGCAAATCGCGCAAGCAGCTGTTCTCGCGCATCGATCGCGAGCTGCGGCAGATGTTGTTCAACGGCTCTTACGAGCCACCGCGTAGTCTGCTCAAGGAGTTGTTGTATCTGGTCGCGCTGTCCGCCGGCCGCGGCCCGCTGGCTGGTGAAGTGCGCGAGCTGTTCGGCATCAACGCGCTGCCGTTCACCGATCACCTGCTTGAAGAGGAATACCAGCGCCTCTCCGGCCCCGGCAAGGCGGTGATGCGTTCGCTGAGCTCGGCGATTCGCGAGGAGCTGGCCAGCGTCAAGGACCTGCTCGACCTGAGCGAGCGCGGCACCCTGCAGGCCGATGGCCTGACCAGCCTGCACGCGTTGCTCGGCAAGCTGAGCAAGACGCTGGCCATGGTCGGCCTGAGCTCGGCGGGCAATTCGCTGGCCAATCAGTTGCCAGTCGTCAGCGCCTGGTGCGAAGGCGCGCCGGTCGAGTCCGAACAACTGATCGCTCTGGCCGACGCCGTGCTGTATGTCGAAGGCATGGTAGCGACCCTCGAGCGTGGCGAGCGCGTGGCCATGCCACGGGTCGAGCCGGAGGTCTGTACCTTCGCCCAGCATCAACTGTTCGAAGCGCGCATCGTGGTGCTCGACGAAGCCCGTGCCGGCCTGGCGCTGGCCAAGCGGGCGATTACCGCGTACCTGGAGTCGTCCGGCGACCGCATGCACCTGTCCAACGTGCCGTTCAGCCTGCAGGCGGTGCGCGGCGGCCTGTGGTTCCTCGGTCAGGAGCGCGCGGCGACGCTGGTGGGCGCCTGTGCCGACTACATCCAGACGCAGATGCTCGACACCGAGCAGATGCCCGCCGAAGCGCGCCTGGAAGTGCTCGCCGATGCCCTGAGCAGCCTGGAATACTACCTGGAAGCCGACGCCGGACTGGTCCAGCCGAGCGTGCTGGATCTGGCTGAAGAAAGCGTGCGCGCTCTGGGTCAGGAGGTGGCGGCTTGATCACCGCGCACTGGCAACCCGAGCTGCTCGACCCCGAGCAGCCTGGCGGCCTGGTGCTGGCCCACCATCGTCAGCATTTTCTGGGCGATGCCAATGGCCTGCTGTTTCCCCGCGAGTGGTTGAAGAAGCAGGAGCTGCCGGTAATCGCCGAGCATGGCCTCGGCCATTTTCGCGGGGAGCCGGTCTACCTGCTCGAATTGCGGGGCAAAGCCGAGCTGCCGGGCTGCCAGTGGCAATCGTTGCGCCAGGTGATGATCGAAGGCGACGCCGAGCTGTTCCAGATGCTCGGTTTTGCCGCACAGATCGGCACCTGGGCCAGCGACAACCGTTTCTGCGGCAGTTGCGCAACGGCGATGCTACAGGTGCCCGGCGAGCGCGCGATGCAGTGCCCGGCGTGCAGCTTACGCCACTATCCGCGCCTGTCGCCGAGCATGATCGTGCTGGTCACCCGCGGCGACGACGTACTGCTGGCGCGGTCGCCGCGCTTCGTCAGCGGGGTGTACAGCACCCTGGCCGGCTTCGTCGAAGCGGGTGAATCGGTAGAACAGTGCGTCGCTCGCGAGGTGCGCGAAGAGGTGGGCGTCGAAGTCTGCAACATTCGCTATCAGGGCAGCCAGAACTGGCCGTTTCCGCACTCGCTGATGCTCGGCTTTCATGCCGACTACGCCGGTGGCGAGATCGTCATGCAGGAAGAGGAGATCGAGGACGCGCGCTGGTTCTCCGTCCATGCGCTGCCACCATTACCGGCCTCGCGCTCGATCGCCCGTTATCTGATCGACTCGTACGTGGCCAGCCGCTTGGCAGGCCCTTGAAAAACCTAGGCGGCGCTGAACCAGTGCTGCCAGACCAGCCGCGTGGTCAGCCCCAGCACCACCAGGATGAATACCGGGCGGATGAACTTCGAGCCACCGCCAATCGCCGTGCGCGCGCCGAGAAAAGCGCCTGCCATCAATGAAAAGCCCATGCACAGCCCCAGCATCCAGGCCACCTGACCGGCAACGATGAACACCGCCAGGGCGCAGGCGTTGCTGATGAAGTTCATCGAACGCGCCACGCCGCTGGCCCGTACCAGGTCCAGTGGGTACATCAGCAGGGTGCTGACCGTCCAGAATGCGCCGGTTCCCGGGCCCGCCACGCCGTCATATAAACCCAGGCCGATGCCTTGTGGCCATTGCCGCCGTTTGGCGATGGGCAGATCGGCGTCCAGTGGCGCGTCGGGCGTTTTGCCGAACAGGAGGTAAATGCCGCAGGCGAACACCACCACTGACAGCATCTTGTTGATCCATTCGGCCGGCATCCAGTGCACCAATATGGCGCCGCTGATCGCGCCGATGGCCGTGGCCGCCATTGCGTTCTTCCACTTGCCGGGGTTGAACAGCTTGCGCCGGTAAAAGGTGTAGCTCGCGGTGCCCGAGCCGAAGGTCGCGCACAGCTTGCTGGTGCCCAGCACCAGGTGCGGCGGCAGGCCGGTGGTGAGCAGGGCGGGGATGGTCAGCAGACCGCCGCCGCCGGCGATGGCATCGATGAACCCGGCGATGAAGGCGACCAGGGCGAGCAACAGCAGCGTCGTGGGATCGACGGCGAGTTCGAAGGGGAAAGACATAAAAGGCGACCTGTATCCGATTGTGCGGCAACGGCGCTATTCGCAGGCGAATGCGCTGCGCATAATGCCGACATTTTCACTTACAAGGAATCGATTCGATGCAGTACAACGCGCTCGCCTGGGCAACGGCTCTGCTGGCATTGCTGGTGTTGTTCATCGCCCTGCGCGTTCTTTTTGGCGGGCGCTGGTTTCTGGCCTGGTTGCGTGGCACCAGCGGTCTGGTGTTTCTTGCCGCTGCGGTGCTGGTGGGGCTGGTGGCGTACGACCTGAGCCGCTACGAACCGTTACCCGCCAACAAGCCGCTGCTGACCCTGAGCTTTCATGGTACGGCCAACGTCTATCAGGTCGATATTCTCCAGGATGGCGTGCAGCGCAGCGTCAATCTGGAGGGCGATCTGTGGCAACTCGACGTGCGCCTGCTGCAGTGGCAGGGGCTGGCCGCGCTGATCGGCCTGGAGCCGGGCTACCGACTTGAGAAACTCAACAGTCGCTTCCTGTCCATCGAGCAGCAGAACCAGGCACGTTACACCCAGGCCGAGCTGACCCACAGCCCGTATGGCGTGGACCTGTGGCGCTGGCTGCGCCTGGGCCAGCACGACCTGTTCATGTTCGACGCCCAGGCGCGCCGCGTGACCTACCTGCCGATGGCCGACAAGGCAGTGTTCAACGTCAGCCTGACGCCTACGGGGCTTCTGGCCGAGCCGATGAACGAGGCGGCTCATCAGGCGCTCAAGGATTGGCAATGAGTTGCTGCAGCGCGGATGTGGCCCATCTGCAATGAGCGGAGTGTGGCGGGAGCAGCCGTTCGGCCGCTTTGCCTTTTGGTGCTCCTCATGCCACAAAATTGGTAGGCGACACCAATCGCCCCTTCAGGAGGCCGATCGTAATCGTCGTGGAGAGGGTTGAGCGGCATGGATGCCGCGAGAGCCGCGATGGGCCAGGGATGGCCCTTCGAGGCGCGCCCTCGGAGCGATGATGGCGCGAGGGAACCCCAGCGAAGCTGGGGCCGTATGCTGGGGCTAGACCTTTTGGTTTCTTTTGGCGGGGCCGGCCATCCGGGCGATGCCAAAAGAAACCCGCTCGGCAGAGCGGAACCGGACGTATGAGCAACGCAATAACAATGGACAACCACAGCTCACGTATCGCATATGGGGCGCAAAGAGCTCGCGGCTAAAGCCTCTCCCACCCAATCGCTGAGTGGCTGTTTCTGCCTTTTATCGCCCATACAGCGACACGATAGCCTCAAGGCTCGCAGCCAGGTCTCAGGACAGGAACCCGCCATCGACATTCAACGCCACGCCGGTGGTGTAGCTCGATGCCTCGCTGGCCAGGTACAACACCGCGCCGGCCATTTCGCTCGGCTCGGCGACGCGCTTGAGCGGAATGCGCTGCAGGGCGAAGTTGAGGATCGCCTCGTTCTTGGTCAGCGCCGACGCGAAGCGCGTGTCGGTCAGCCCCGGCAACAGGGCATTGCAGCGAATACCGAACTGCGCGCATTCCTTGGCGAACACCTTGGTCATGCTGATTACCGCCGCCTTGGTCACCGAATAGATACCCTGGAATTCACCCGGCGACACGCCATTGATCGATGCCACGTTGATGATGCTGCCGCCGCCGTTGTCCTTCATCAGCTTGCCGCCTTCGATGGACATGAAGTAGTAACCGCGAATGTTCACGTCGACGGTCTTCTGGAAGGCGCCCAGGTCGGTATCCAACACGTTGCAGAATTGCGGGTTGGTCGCTGCGTTGTTGACCAGGATGTCGAGCCGGCCGAAGCGCTGGCGAATCTCCGCGAACACCGCCTGGATCTGTTCCATCTCGCCGATATGGCAGGCCATCGCCACGGCCTTGCCGCCCTTGGCGACGATGGCGTCGGCCACGGCCTGGCAGTCGTCCAGCTTGCGGCTGGCGACGATCACCTCGGCGCCTTGCTGGGCCAGCAGATGGGCGATGGCTTCACCAATACCGCGGCTGGCACCGGAAACGAAGGCGATCTTGCCATCGAGGTCGAACAACTGAGTCTTGGACATGGGGTGAGTCTCGGTGAGGAAGGGCGTCAGAGCGATGAGCGCGCGATGACCCCGAGGGCCATCTGTTCGAGCAAGGCGTTCATCTGCACGAAGGAGGCGAAGCGCTTGTCGGCGGTTTGCCCGTGGTAGTAGCGGTAGTAGATCTGCTGGACGATGCCGGCCAGGCGGAACAGGCCGTAGATGTAATAGAAATCGAAGCAGTCGATGCGGATGCCTGCGCGCTCGGCGTAGTAATCCACGAAGGCCTGGCGAGTCAGCATGCCGGGCGCGTTGCTCGGCTGGCGACGCATCAGTTGCACGGGCGCCGGGTCGTCCGCTTCGATCCAGTAGGCCAGGGTATTGCCCAGATCCATCAGCGGGTCGCCGAGGGTGGTCAGCTCCCAGTCGAGCACGCCGATGATGCGTAGTGGGTCGTTGGCGTCGAGGATCACGTTGTCGAAGCGGTAGTCGTTGTGCACGATGGCCGGTCGCGGGTGGTCGGCCGGCATCTTCGCCTGCAACCAGCTGCGAACCGCCTGCCAGGCGGGCGCGTCGGGGGTGCGCGCGTTGTCGTAGCGCTCGCTCCAGCCGGTAATCTGCCGCGCCACGTAGCCATCGGGCTTGCCCAGGTCGGCGAGGCCACAGCCTTGGTAATCGACCTGGTGCAGCTCGACCAGGCGGTCGATGAAGCTCTTGCACAGGGTGGTGGTTTGCTCGGCCGTCAGTTGCAGCTCTGCCGGCAGGTCGGCACGCAGGATGATGCCATCCATACGTTGCATGACGTAGAACTCGGAGCCGATCACCGACTCGTCGGTGCAGTGCACGAACGCCTGCGGGCAGTAAGGGAAGGCGTCTCTGAGCTGGTTGAGAATACGGAACTCACGGCCCATGTCGTGGGCCGACTTGGCCTTGCGGCCAAAAGGCGGTCGGCGCAGCACCAGTTCGCGGTCTGCATAACGCAGCAGGTAGGTCAGGTTGGAGGCGCCGCCCGGAAACTGGCTGATCTGCGGTTCACCGTGCAGGTCGCTGATGTGAGCCTTGAGGTAGGCATCGATGGCGCCGGCATCGAGTTCTTCACCCCGGCGAATGGCGCCGGGCCGGTCGGTGAGTGTCATGCCGATCCCTTCTAATTGTCGTTGGCGGTGCTGATGGAGCCAATCTAATCAGCCTGGCGTCGGGCCACAAGCGCGGCGCAGGCTTATCGATACGGCTGTTGGTGGCGAATCAAACCCGCTGATGCGCTGAGGGGGCCGGGCAAAAAAACGTCGGGGCAATCCTTGACGTCGGCGCTGGCGACGGCCTGTAGAACAGTCGCCAAGAATAGCGGGCCAAAAAAAACCGGAATCCTGGGATTCCGGTTTCGCGATTCGAGCCGTTCGCCTTTACTCAGACCGGGAACAGTTCGCTCAGTTTGAGCGCCAGCATCATGTCGCCCTCGGCGCGCAGCTTGCCGGCCATGAACGCCTGCATGCCGTCGGTTTCACCAGTGGTTATGCCCTTGAAGGTTTCCTTGTCCATGATCAGGGTGACGTTGGCGTCCGGGCTGTCGCCCTGTTTCACGTCGCAGGTGCCGTCCTTGACGATCAGGTAGTGGTTGTCGGCATCTTCGATGTTGAACTGGAAAACCAGGTCCAGGCCTTCGGCGGCGCTTGGGTTGAACTTGGCCTTCATGGTTTGGACGATGTCTGCGACGCTCATGGTGGTTTCCTTGTGGTTTCCGAGTGTTCTGCGCCCATGCGGGCGCGTTGACCGTCGCTCAGCGATAGGTAATGAGCGATGGGGTGTTCAACAGCTGCAAATGGGCGTGGCTGTTGAAGGAAGCTAGAGTCACCCGCGCGCCCTGGAACTTCAGGCAGCTTAGCGAGGTGTTGACGATTTGCCAGTTCATGGCGAACGCGCTGGCGACCGGCATGCCGGTCAGCAGGTGGATCAGGGCGGTGATGGTGCCACCGGAGGTGAACACGGCGATACGCTCGCGGCCGTGGGCCTGTTCTAGCAGACGCTGCAGGCCGCCGTTGACCTGATCCAGAAAGGCCTGCCAGCTCTGCAGTGCTGGTGCGTCGTAGTCACCGCCGACCCAGGTGTCGATAAGGTTCACGAACAGGCGCTGGAACTCGTCACGGTTGTGCGCGGCGTTGCGCATCACGTCCAGCGCCTGGGGCTCGCTCGGCAACAGCGCGGGGAGCAGGGCACGGATCATGCCTTCGGCGTCGAATTCATTGAAGGCAGCATCGGTTTCCAGCGCCGGTGCTTGGCCAAACTGTTCGAGCACCAGGCGGCCGGTATGGACCTGGCGGGTCAGGCTGCCGCTGACCGCGCGATCGAGCCGCAGGCCGGTCTGGGCAAGATGGCTGCCGAGCAAAGTCGACTGGCGCTCGCCCAGCGACGAGAGGACATCGTAATCCTCTGCACCGAATGAGGCCTGGCCATGTCGAATCAGGTAGATGCTGCCCACGTGTGCTGCAACCCGGGAACCTTGAATGTGAGGCGAGGGTAGGAGGGATGGGCGGAAGCTGTCAACGAAAATTCATACGTTTGTTTGAATTGCTCGTGGCGGCGGCAAAACCCCGTGCGCTGGCTGGTCGCTACCCGGTAGCGCCGGTATGCTGAATGACGCGGGCCTCCAGGCGAGGCTGACGATTGGATAAAGGGGAAGTGTGTGGAGTTTCTTGCTGATTACGCAGGGTTTCTGGCCAAGACGGTAACGCTCGTGGTGGCCATTCTGGTCGTGTTGGTAGCGGTTGCCGTGTTGCGCAGCCGGGGGCGTCGCAGTGGCGGCCAGTTGCAGGTCACCAAACTCAACGATTTCTACAAGGCGCTGCGCCAGCGTCTCGAGCAATCGATACTCGACAAGGAGCAGCTCAAGGCGCAGGCCAAGGAAGCAACCAAGGCTGCCAAGGCTGCCAAGAAGCAGCCGCAAACCCGCTCGCGGGTCTACGTGCTCGATTTCGATGGCGACATCAAGGCCTCGGCCACCGAAGGCCTGCGCCATGAGATCACCGCGCTGCTGAGCCTTGCCACGCCCCAGGACGAAGTGGTGCTGCGCCTGGAGAGCGGCGGTGGCATGGTGCACAGCTATGGCCTGGCCTCGTCGCAACTGGTGCGCATTCGTCAGGCCGGCGTGCCGTTGACGGTGTGCATCGACAAGGTAGCTGCCAGTGGCGGTTACATGATGGCCTGTATCGGCGAGAAGATCATTTCCGCTCCGTTCGCCATTCTCGGCTCCATCGGCGTGGTCGCCCAGCTGCCCAACGTCAATCGTCTGCTGAAAAAGCATGACATCGACTTCGAAGTGCTGACCGCCGGTGAATACAAGCGCACTCTGACGGTATTCGGCGAGAACACCGAAAAGGGTCGTGAGAAATTCCAGGAAGACCTGGAAACCACCCACGAGCTGTTCAAGAACTTCGTGGCCCGCTACCGCCCGCAGCTGGAAATCGACGAGATCGCCACTGGTGAAGTCTGGCTCGGCATGGCGGCCATGGAGAAGCAACTGGTCGACGAACTGAAAACCAGCGACGAATACCTGGCCGAGCGTGCGCGCGAGGCCGACCTGTACCAGCTGCACTACGTGCAGAAGAAATCCCTGCAGGAGCGTGTCGGCCTGGCTGCCAGCGTAGCGCTGGATCGCTTTGCCCTGACCTGGCTGGGCCGTCTGACCCAGCAGCGCTTCTGGTAACCCGCACTCTCCGCACGAGCGGATCAAGGAGGTCTGGATGACGAATTTCACTGCGCTGCAAGCTGCGCCCGACACCAATGGCCATTTCGGCCTGCAAGTGGTCGAGCGCGACGTGGCCGATTTGCCCGCTGGTGAGCTGCTGATCCGCGTTCGCTATTCTTCGCTGAATTTCAAGGATGCACTGTCCGCCACCGGGCAGCGCGGCGTCAGCAAGCATTACCCGCATACGCCGGGTATCGATGCAGCTGGCGTGGTGGAGCATTCCAGCGCTGCCGAATTCGCCGAGGGTGATGAGGTGATCGTTACCGGCTACGACCTCGGCATGAACACGGCCGGTGGGTTTGGCCAGTACATCCGGGTGCCCGCCAGTTGGGCGATCAAGCGCCCGCAAGGGCTGTCACTGCGCGAGGCGATGATTCTCGGTACCGCGGGCCTGACCGCGGCGTTGTGCGTCGACAAGCTGGAGCAGGCCGGCGTCGAGCCACAGAATGGGCCGGTACTGGTTACCGGCGCCAGTGGTGGAGTCGGCAGCATCGCGGTGCTGCTGCTCAGCACGCTGGGTTATCAAGTGAGCGCCGCCACGGGCAAGGCCCAGCAAGCCGACATGCTCACGCGTCTGGGCGCGTCGCAGGTGGTGCCGCGGCTGGAGCTGCAGAGCGGCAGTGACCGGCCGCTGCTGCGCGAGCAATGGAGTGGCGCGGTGGATACAGTGGGCGGCGACATCCTGTTCAACGTCCTCAAGGCCACCCGCTACGGCGGCAGCGTGGCCTGTTGCGGGTTGACCGCCGGCGTCGACTTCCAGGCCAGCGTGCTGCCGTTCATCCTGCGTGGCGTGAATCTGCTGGGGGTCGACTCGGTCGAGCTGCCTCTGGTGGTCAAGGCCTCGATGTGGGACAAGCTGTCGCTGCAATGGAAGCTGGCCAAGCTGGAATCCCTGGCCACCGAAGTCGGGCTTGGCGAATTGCCGGCAGCCATCGAACGCATCCTGCAGGGCGAGCAGGCGGGGCGGGTGCTGGTCAGGCTCGACTGAGGCCCGAACGGCGCGCATAAAAAACCCGCCGAAAGGCGTAATGCTGTTCACTTAAGCATTTGAGTCCAAGCCGGGGTTTCTAGAAAATCCGATACCAGCCTCCTGGTATCGGATTTTTTATGCCCATTCAGCAGCAACTGCTCGACCTCGGC
>NZ_MSXV01000031.1 GCF_001945395.1 Pseudomonas sp. PA15(2017)
GAACTGCATCCAAAACTGGCAAGCTAGAGTACGGTAGAGGGTGGTGGAATTTCCTGTGTAGCGGTGAAATGCGTAGATATAGGAAGGAACACCAGTGGCGAAGGCGACCACCTGGACTGATACTGACACTGAGGTGCGAAAGCGTGGGGAGCAAACAGGATTAGATACCCTGGTAGTCCACGCCGTAAACGATGTCAACTAGCCGTTGGAATCCTTGAGATTTTAGTGGCGCAGCTAACGCATTAAGTTGACCGCCTGGGGAGTACGGCCGCAAGGTTAAAACTCAAATGAATTGACGGGGGCCCGCACAAGCGGTGGAGCATGTGGTTTAATTCGAAGCAACGCGAAGAACCTTACCTGGCCTTGACATGCTGAGAACTTTCCAGAGATGGATTGGTGCCTTCGGGAACTCAGACACAGGTGCTGCATGGCTGTCGTCAGCTCGTGTCGTGAGATGTTGGGTTAAGTCCCGTAACGAGCGCAACCCTTGTCCTTAGTTACCAGCACCTCGGGTGGGAACTCTAAGGAGACTGCCGGTGACAAACCGGAGGAAGGTGGGGATGACGTCAAGTCATCATGGCCCTTACGGCCAGGGCTACACACGTGCTACAATGGTCGGTACAAAGGGTTGCCAAGCCGCGAGGTGGAGCTAATCCCATAAAACCGATCGTAGTCCGGATCGCAGTCTGCAACTCGACTGCGTGAAGTCGGAATCGCTAGTAATCGTGAATCAGAATGTCACGGTGAATACGTTCCCGGGCCTTGTACACACCGCCCGTCACACCATGGGAGTGGGTTGCACCAGAAGTAGCTAGTCTAACCTTCGGGAGGACGGTTACCACGGTGTGATTCATGACTGGGGTGAAGTCGTAACAAGGTAGCCGTAGGGGAACCTGCGGCTGGATCACCTCCTTAATCGAAGATCGCAGCTTATTCATAAGCTCCCACACGAATTGCTTGATTCATTGTAGAAGACGATGCTGTAACGCCTTATATAGGCTGATTGCTCGGTTGGTTAGAGCGCACCCACGCTTTGAGATAGAGAGTAGGGTGAGGTCGGCTTGGGGCAGCCCTGTTATAGGTCTGTAGCTCAGTTGGTTAGAGCGCACCCCTGATAAGGGTGAGGTCGGCAGTTCAAATCTGCCCAGACCTACCAATTCAGGTGCAGATGATACGGGGCCATAGCTCAGCTGGGAGAGCGCCTGCCTTGCACGCAGGAGGTCAGCGGTTCGATCCCGCTTGGCTCCACCACTTTCTGGTTACAGTCGTTAATGAGTAAGAGTTCAGAAATGAGCATTCCTGCGATGGCAGAGTGAATGTTGATTTCTGGTCTTTGACCAGTCGAAACATCGTTCTTTAAAAATTTGGGTATGTGATAGAAGTGACTGATTGATTGCTTTCACTGGCAATTGATCTGGTCAAGGTAAAATTTGCGTTGTTCTCAAGTGCAAATTTTCGGCGAATGTCGTCTTCACGTTATAGACAGTAACCAGATTGCTTGGGGTTATATGGTCAAGTGAAGAAGCGCATACGGTGGATGCCTTGGCAGTCAGAGGCGATGAAAGACGTTGTAGCCTGCGATAAGCTTTGGGGAGTCGGCAAACAGACTGTGATCCAGAGATCTCTGAATGGGGGAACCCACCTAGCATAAGCTGGGTATCATGCACTGAATACATAGGTGCATGAGGCGAACCAGGGGAACTGAAACATCTAAGTACCCTGAGGAAAAGAAATCAACCGAGATTCCCTTAGTAGTGGCGAGCGAACGGGGACTAGCCCTTAAGTTGATTAGAGTGTAGTGGAAGGCTCTGGAAAGTGCCGCCGTAGTGGGTGATAGCCCCGTACACGAAATGCTCTTATCAATGAAATCGAGTAGGACGGAGCACGAGAAACTTTGTCTGAATATGGGGGGACCATCCTCCAAGGCTAAATACTACTGACTGACCGATAGTGAACCAGTACCGTGAGGGAAAGGCGAAAAGAACCCCGGAGAGGGGAGTGAAATAGAACCTGAAACCGTATGCGTACAAGCAGTGGGAGCCTACTTTGTTGGGTGACTGCGTACCTTTTGTATAATGGGTCAGCGACTTATATTCAGTGGCGAGCTTAACCGAATAGGGGAGGCGTAGCGAAAGCGAGTCTTAATAGGGCGTTTAGTCGCTGGGTATAGACCCGAAACCGGGCGATCTATCCATGGGCAGGTTGAAGGTTAGGTAACACTGACTGGAGGACCGAACCGACTACCGTTGAAAAGTTAGCGGATGACCTGTGGATCGGAGTGAAAGGCTAATCAAGCTCGGAGATAGCTGGTTCTCCTCGAAAGCTATTTAGGTAGCGCCTCGTGTATCACTGCTGGGGGTAGAGCACTGTTTCGGCTAGGGGGTCATCCCGACTTACCAAACCGATGCAAACTCCGAATACCAGCAAGTGTCAGCACGGGAGACACACGGCGGGTGCTAACGTCCGTCGTGAAAAGGGAAACAACCCAGACCGTCAGCTAAGGTCCCAAAGTTATGGTTAAGTGGGAAACGATGTGGGAAGGCTTAGACAGCTAGGAGGTTGGCTTAGAAGCAGCCACCCTTTAAAGAAAGCGTAATAGCTCACTAGTCGAGTCGGCCTGCGCGGAAGATGTAACGGGGCTCAAACCATACACCGAAGCTACGGGTTCAACGTAAGTTGAGCGGTAGAGGAGCGTTCTGTAAGCCTGTGAAGGTGAGTTGAGAAGCTTGCTGGAGGTATCAGAAGTGCGAATGCTGACATGAGTAACGACAATGCGAGTGAAAAACTCGCACGCCGAAAGACCAAGGTTTCCTGCGCAACGTTAATCGACGCAGGGTGAGTCGGCCCCTAAGGTGAGGCAGAAATGCGTAATCGATGGGAAACGGGTTAATATTCCCGTACTTCTAATTACTGCGATGGAGGGACGGAGAAGGCTAGGCCAGCACGGCGTTGGTTGTCCGTGTTTAAGGTGGTAGGCTGATTTCTTAGGTAAATCCGGGAGATCAAGGCCGAGAGCTGATGACGAGTTGTCCTTTAGGACGATGAAGTGGTTGATGCCATGCTTCCAGGAAAAGCTTCTAAGCTTCAGGTAATTAGGAACCGTACCCCAAACCGACACAGGTGGTTAGGTAGAGAATACCAAGGCGCTTGAGAGAACTCGGGTGAAGGAACTAGGCAAAATGGCACCGTAACTTCGGGAGAAGGTGCGCCGGTGAGTGTGAAGGGTTTACCCCGTAAGCACATGCCGGTCGAAGATACCAGGCCGCTGCGACTGTTTATTAAAAACACAGCACTCTGCAAACACGAAAGTGGACGTATAGGGTGTGACGCCTGCCCGGTGCCGGAAGGTTAATTGATGGGGTTAGCTAACGCGAAGCTCTTGATCGAAGCCCCGGTAAACGGCGGCCGTAACTATAACGGTCCTAAGGTAGCGAAATTCCTTGTCGGGTAAGTTCCGACCTGCACGAATGGCGTAACGATGGCGGCGCTGTCTCCACCCGAGACTCAGTGAAATTGAAATCGCTGTGAAGATGCAGTGTATCCGCGGCTAGACGGAAAGACCCCGTGAACCTTTACTATAGCTTTGCACTGGACTTTGAGCTTGCTTGTGTAGGATAGGTGGGAGGCTTTGAAGTGGGGACGCCAGTTCTCATGGAGCCATCCTTGAAATACCACCCTGGCAACCTTGAGGTTCTAACTCTGGTCCGTTATCCGGATCGAGGACAGTGTATGGTGGGTAGTTTGACTGGGGCGGTCTCCTCCTAAAGAGTAACGGAGGAGTACGAAGGTGCGCTCAGACCGGTCGGAAATCGGTCGTAGAGTATAAAGGCAAAAGCGCGCTTGACTGCGAGACAGACACGTCGAGCAGGTACGAAAGTAGGTCTTAGTGATCCGGTGGTTCTGTATGGAAGGGCCATCGCTCAACGGATAAAAGGTACTCCGGGGATAACAGGCTGATACCGCCCAAGAGTTCATATCGACGGCGGTGTTTGGCACCTCGATGTCGGCTCATCACATCCTGGGGCTGAAGCCGGTCCCAAGGGTATGGCTGTTCGCCATTTAAAGTGGTACGCGAGCTGGGTTTAGAACGTCGTGAGACAGTTCGGTCCCTATCTGCCGTGGACGTTTGAGATTTGAGAGGGGCTGCTCCTAGTACGAGAGGACCGGAGTGGACGAACCTCTGGTGTTCCGGTTGTCACGCCAGTGGCATTGCCGGGTAGCTATGTTCGGGAAAGATAACCGCTGAAAGCATCTAAGCGGGAAACTTGCCTCAAGATGAGATCTCACTGGAACCTTGAGTTCCCTAAAGGGCCGTCGAAGACTACGACGTTGATAGGCTGGGTGTGTAAGCGTTGTGAGGCGTTGAGCTAACCAGTACTAATTGCCCGTGAGGCTTGACCATATAACACCCAAACAATTTGGCTGTTAGGCGGTTGAAGTCGACAGTAATGCCGAAAATTTGCGAGAACACGTAATACCAACCGACATCACATACCCAATTCGCTGCAGCGGCTAAACCCCAAAGCAGCAACCAGTTTGCTTGACGACCATAGAGCGTTGGAACCACCTGATCCCATCCCGAACTCAGTAGTGAAACGACGCATCGCCGATGGTAGTGTGGAGCTTCTCCATGTGAGAGTAGGTCATCGTCAAGCTTCTAC
>NZ_MSXV01000003.1 GCF_001945395.1 Pseudomonas sp. PA15(2017)
TGCTCACCTGAAAGGTTGGTCGCGACCTTTCGAATCGTACAAAAGCAAACGCCCCGAACAATGTCGGGGCGTCTGATGGGATCACTACCTGCATCAGCGACTTTTCACACGCTCTGCTCGGGAGCCTTTTTCTTGGCCGCTACTCCAGCGGCCCGATGGGGAAGAATACCCCGCCACTCCACACGCCCAGCCAGGGTTGGCCATCGATTTCGCGAGTCTGCGCCAGCTCCACCAGCTGATAGAACACGTTGCGGTGAATCAGTGCTTCCAGGTTGGCGCGCACGTGCACGTAGGGCGAAGGCTCCTGGGTTTGCGGGTCGAGTTCTACCCGCAGCGGATGCTCGGCACCTGCTTCGACCTCGTCGCCGACGTTGGTGACGAACTTCAGCACCTGGGTTTCGCCCTGCCCGCTCGCCTGCAGCGACACCGCCACGAAGGGTGCGTCATCGACGGTGATGCCGACCTTCTCCACTGGCGTGACCAGGAAGTAATCATCGCCATCGCGGCGAATGATGGTCGAGAACAACCGCACCATCGCCGGCCGCCCGATCGGCGTGCCCATATAGAACCAGGTGCCGTCGCGGGCGATGCGCATGTCGATGTCGCCACAGAAATCAGGGTTCCACAGGTGTACCGGCGGCATGCCCTTGCTGCCCGCCGGCGGAATCTGCGCCAGCAAGTTGCCGGCCTTGTCGCCCTCGCTCATTGCCACTCCCAGGTTATCGGCTGAAACCCAGGAGTGTACGCGCATAATCCTCGAGCGGCGCCCGGATCAGGTCTTCGGGCCTGGCATCGTAAAAGGTCAGGAAGCCGCCGCGGCTGCGAATGCGCGCGGTGTCGACCAGAAAACGGGTGTTGGTTTCGATCAGCATCAGTTGCAGCACGCTGCGGTCGGTGCCCAGGCGATCGAACTCTTCCTGATTCTCCCATTCCTCCATCGTGCCGATGCGATCGTCTGCATAGGCGAAACGGGTGTAGAGCAGATAGTGGGCGCCAGCGGCACGGGCCTCACCCAGCGCTTCGTCCAGGCCGACCGGCGTGCGGGCGCGGCGAACCATGGGGAAATACTCGACGAAGCCGCGAAACGCTTCCTCGGCCACCACGTTGGGCCGCGGGTAGGCGTGCTTGCCGCTGGGGGTGAATGGGCCCTGGGCGATGTAGATGAACGAATCGGGCTGCAGGCGCCAGGAAGCCGAACGGCGGATCGTGCTGTGGTCCAGCACGCCGGCATCGCGCAGGTGGTAGGTGGCACCATCGGCCATGTCGCTGACGTTCATGCAGCCGGTCAGGCTCAGCACGAAAGCCAGGGCGAACAGGTTACGCATATGAAATCTCCCGACACCGGCGACGGAAAACCGGCGAATGACTGCCTCAAGCAGGTTTCGCGCCAGGAGACCCGCGCGACCTCGACAGGCCTCGCCACGACTCAGGCGGGAGGCGTTTCGCTGTCGCGCTTGCGCTTGTTGCCCATGCGCACGCCGATGTCCATCAGGAACTGGAAGAAGCCTTCCTGATCCTCGAGCACGTTGCTCCAGAACGGCGAGTGATAGAGCGCCACGGCGCCGTGCACCAGCGCCCAGGCTGCGCAGTAGTGGAAGTACGGCGGCACGTCCTCGAGCTTGCCTTCGGCGATGCGCCCCTTGATCAACTGGGTCAGCCGCTCGAAGTTGGAGGCGCGGATGGCATGCAATTGCTCGACCAGTTCCGGCACCTGGTTGCCCTTGACCACCTTCTCTTCCAGGCGATCGAACAGACGGTAGCGCTGCGGGTCGCGCATGCGGAACTCGAAATAGGCCCGCGACAACGCCTCCTTGTCACGGTCGATGTCGGACGAGTGCAGCAGCTCGTTCAGATCACGCTCGTAGTCGAGCATCAGGCGCAGGTAGATTTCCGCCTTCGACTTGAAGTGCTTGTAGATGGTGCCTTTGCCGATGCCCACGGCGTCGGCAATCATCTCCACCGTCACGCTGTCCTCACCCTGCTCGAGGAAGAGTTTCAGAGCGATGTCGAGGATCTCCTGCTCACGGCGGCGAAACTCACGGATCTTGCGGGGTTCTTTCTGCATAGGGAAATGACAAGGTCGGAATTCAAGTCCGCTATTATGCCCAACTAACGCCAAATTGCACGGATCACGCGACATGAATGCCATCATTGACGAGTTTCCCCAGCCGACCGATCTCTACTACCTCAATCACGCCGCCGTTGCACCCTGGCCAGCACGCAGCGCACGGGCCGTGGAGCGCTTCGCTCGGGAGAACATCGCTACCGGCGCCCGCGACTACGCGCAATGGCTGGTCATTGAACGCACCCTGCGCGAGCGCTTGGCGCGTTTGCTCAACGCCGCCTCGCGCGCCGATATCGCGCTGGTGAAGAACACCTCCGAAGCCTTGTCGTTCGTTGCCTTCGGCCTGGACTGGCGCGAAGGTGACCAGGTGATCATCAGCACCGAGGAATTCCCCTCCAACCGTATCGTCTGGGAAGCGTTGCGCCCGCGCGGCGTGAAAGTGGTGCAGGTCGACCTGCAGGGCGGCGATGCTGAAGGCGCCCTGCTCGCCGCCTGCACGCCGCGCACCCGGCTGATGGCGATCAGCGCCGTGCAATACGCCAGCGGCCTGCGCCTGGACCTCGAACGCCTGGGCGTGGGCTGCGAGCAACGCGACGTGCTGCTGTGCGTCGATGCCATCCAGCAACTGGGCGCCCTGAGCATGGACGTGCAGCGCAGCCGCTGCGCCTTCGCCATGGCCGATGGGCACAAATGGATGCTCGGCCCGGAAGGCCTGGGCGTGTTCTACTGCCGCCAGGACTTGCGGGAGCGCCTCGCCCTGCACGAATACGGCTGGCATATGCTGGAAAACGCCGGCGACTATGACCGCGATGACTGGGCCCCCGCGCGCAGCGCCCGCCGCTTCGAGTGCGGCAGCCCCAACATGCTCGGCGCCATGGCCCTGGAGGCCAGCCTGTCGCTGCTCGAGGAAGTGGGCATGCCTCAGGTCGAACGCGCATTGCACGAGCGGGTGCAATGGTTGCTCGATGGGTTGGCCGAGATGGCCGGCGTACGCCTGCTCAGTGCCCAAGAGCGCGACCGGCGCGCCGGCATCGTCACCTTCACGGCGGACGGCTGGGACAATCGCCAACTGCACGAACGTCTCAAGGCCGAGCAGATCATCTGCGCCCAGCGCGGCGGCGGCATTCGCCTGTCACCGCACTTCTACACAGAAGCGCGGGTGATCGACCACACCCTGCAACGCCTGCGGGCGATCCTCAGCGAATAGGCACTCACAGCCGGCGGGAGTATTCCAAATCCGTTTAAAGCCGCCATGGATGATGGCCGCGGATGATCGATACTCAAGCGTACCGGTGCGGCATATTCCCCCAAGTGTCGCAGCGGCCGAAGTGCCGAGGACCGCGCACTTCGTTTGACTCCTAATGGTCTTGACCCGGATTCCGTCCCGAAGCCGGGTTTTTTTATGCCTCTTTCGCATAGATTAGAAAGTTAGGGGTGCTACCGGACTGGCCATAAAGTTTCAGCTGCCGATGGCTTGGCTCTCTCCATTCGGGCTAGGCGCCCCCGCCCTGCTGCGCCGGGGTTTCCTCGCTCTATCACCACTCCAGGGGCACGCTGCGAAGGGCCATCCCTGGCCCATCGCAGCTCTCGCGACATCCATGTCGCTCAATCCCTTACATAGCGACTCCACTCGGCCTCCTGGAGGGGGCTTGGGCGTCGCTTATACGATCGCAGCTCGAGAGCAAAAGCGAAACTAGACGCCGCCGAACTTGAGTCTGCGGAAATCTTGCAAGCTCGCGCTCCGATCCCGTCAGGAAGCCGAGTGCAGGTGTTGCGTAGGGGAGCGAGCCGCATGGATGCGGCGAGAGGCTTAAAGGGCCAGGGACGGCCCTTGTAAGCCGGCCCCCGGAGCGGCGCCGGAGCGAGGGAAGTTTCGCGTAGCGAAACCTGGATGTCGGGGTGCCCTTCTTTGGCACACCTTTCTTGGGCAAGCAAGAAAGGTGTGGCGCCCGTAGGGGGCGCAACAAATAGGTTCAGTCGACGCGTTAATGGATAGTGTCAAGCTAGTAAGTGATATGCACACAAGCTTGCCAGTCTGGTGGCAAGCAGATCTTCACAGCGAAGACGACAAAACCGCTAGCGGTTTTCCTGGGCACGTCAAGCGTCAGCGGCGACTCGGGCCAGGGGGAACAACCGCCTGAAGTTGTCGCCAGTCTGCTGCGCAAAGGTTTCGTAGCTGACACCACGCAGCGTCGCCAGATACTCGGCGACATCGCGCACGTACTCCGGCAGGTTCGGCTTGCCACGGTGCGGCACGGGGGCGAGATAGGGTGAATCGGTTTCCACCAGCAGCCGGTCGGCCGGCACCTGGCGAGCGACTTCGCGCAGCGCCTCGGCATTGCGGAACGTAACGATGCCGGACAGCGAAATGTAGAAGCCGATATCCAGCGCCGCCCTGGCCATTTCCCAGTCCTCGGTGAAACAGTGCAGCACGCCACCCTGAGGCAGCGCGGCTTCGCGCAGCAACTTCAGGGTATCGGCGCGGGCTTCACGGGTATGCACGATGACCGGCTTGCCGGTAATCTGCGCGGCCTGCAGGTGCAGGCGAAATGCTTCCTGCTGCAGCTCGGCCGCTTCGGGCTCGTAGTGATAATCCAGACCGGTCTCGCCGATGGCCACCACGCCAGGATGGTCCAACTCGGCGAGCAGCCAGTCCAGCGCCGGCGCACTGCCGGGCTCGAGATCCAGCGGGTGGATGCCGACGGAGCAATCGACATCGGCATAGCGACCCGCCAACTCGCGCACCGCGGCAGCGTTGTCGGCGCTCACGCCAATGCACAGGAAATGGCGGACGCCACGGGCGCGGGCAGCGGCCAGCGCATCGTCCAGGGAACCGCCATGGGCGGCCAGGTCGAGACGGTCGAGGTGGCAGTGGGAATCGACGAGCATAAATCAGAACCTTGAGCGGCAGGCGGGATGCGGCACGTCACCTGACAGACCAAGGGGTCTGCCAGCCATGCGCATAAAGGGCCGCTGTTACATCGTATGGGTGGGACGATCGGACTTGAGGGCGCCAGCCAGGTAGGTCTCGATCTTGTTGCGAGCGGTATTGTCGCCTTCGTTGAACTGCACGCCTACGCCAGCGGCGCGGTTGCCCTGGGCGCCTTTCGGGGTGATCCACACCACTTTGCCGGCCACCGGGATCTTTTCCGGCTCGTCCATCAGGTTGAGCAGCATGAACACTTCATCACCGAGCTTGTAGCTCTTGTTGGTGGGAATGAACAGGCCGCCATTCTTGATGAAGGGCATGTAGGCGGCATACAGCACGGACTTGTCCTTGATGGTCAGGGACAGGATGCCGTTACGGGGTCCCAGATTAGGTGGCAAGTTCATGCGTGATTCCTGAAGTCATGACGTGAGCCCGATTCTAGCTCGGTCCAGGCAGGCTTGCCCACTGCACCAGCAAGGCTTCGAGAAGCAGCACACGGTTGAGGTTGGCTTTGCCCAATACTTTCTGGCGCTGCTGCAGCAACCATTCCTGGATGGCCATTACCTTGGCCTGGGACGCTTTCTGCGCCAGGTACTGGACCACCTTGGCCATGTCCGCCGGGCCAAGGCCCTGTTCGTCCTGGGTCAGCTGGTAGCGCAGGGTCAGGTGCGCCCAATCGCAGAACCAGTCGAACAACAGCGTCAGCGGCACGTCCTTCCAGCCTTCGGCCAGTTGGCTGGCAGAAGCCTGCTGCTTGTGCAGCTTCTTCACCCCGTCGACCACCAGCGCGCGCTGCTCGCGCACGCCCTGCTCCTGCAGCCTGGCAGCCGCCAGCGGCGAGCCCGCCGCCAGGTACAACAGTTCGCGGATTTCCTCCTCGTTGCAAGCAGGCAGGGTTTCGCTCAACCACTGCAGGCTCATCGCCTCGCTAGGCAGTGGGCAAGCCTGCTGCACGCAACGACTCTTGATGGTCGGCAGCAGGCGGCTCGGCTGATGGCTGATCAGCAGCAGCACGGTATCGCCCGACGGCTCCTCGAGGCTTTTCAGCAGCGCGTTGGCCGCGTTGAGGTTCATCGCTTCGGTAGGCTCGAGCAGCACCACCTTGCGCCCGCCGAGCTGCGCGGTCTGCACCACGAAATGGACCAGCGCACGTACCTGGTCGACCTTGATCGGCTTGTCGGCCTCTTCCGGCTCCAGCACGTAATTGTCCGGGTGACTACCGGCCGCCAGCAGATGGCACGACTTGCACTGCCCGCACGGCTGCAGGTCCACCGGCGACTTGCACAGCAGCAAGGCCATCAGGCGCTCGGCCAGCGCGCGCTTGCCGATACCGGCCGGGCCATGCAGCAGATAGGCATGCGCGTGCTGCGTACGCCCAGCCAGTTGCTGCCAGAGCGCGGTCTGCCAGGGGTACACGTCAGCCACGCTGCAGCTCCATCAGTTGCGGCAGTAGCGCATCCAGGTCCCGCTGCACCGCCTCGAGGGACTGCGACGCATCGAGAATCCGATAGCGCGCAGGCGCCGCCTCGGCGCGCTGCAGGTAGGTAGCACGCACCGCGTCGAAGAAGCCCCGGACTTCCTGCTCGAAGCGATCCAGGCGACCGCGCGCGGCGGCACGGGACAGACCCACTTCCACCGGCAGATCGAACACCAGGGTCAGGTCCGGGCGCAGCGAGCCCTGAACGAAGGTTTCCAGCTGAGCGATGCGCTCGACATCCAGGCCACGACCTCCGCCCTGGTAGGCATAGGTGGCATCGGTGAAGCGATCGCAAAGCACCACCGCGCCACGCTCGAGGGCTGGAACGATAACCTGGGCCAGGTGCTGGGCGCGGGCGGCGAACACCAGCAGCAGTTCGGTATCGCTGGCCATGGGCTCATCACTGGGCGCCAGCAGCAGCTCGCGCACCCGCTCGGCCAGTGGCGTGCCGCCGGGCTCGCGGGTCAGCAGCACGTCGATCCCCTGCTCGCGCAGACGCGCCGCCAGGTACTCCCGATTGGTGCTCTTGCCGGCGCCCTCGGGGCCTTCCAGGGTGATAAACAAGCCGCTCACTGGGTGTCCTTTTCGCTGGTCTGGGGAATGGGCGCCGGGCTGGAACGGTAGTCCGCGCGGCGCTTCAACTGGTACTCGCGAACCGCGCGGTTGTGCGCGTCGAGGGTTTCCGAAAACACGTGGCTGCCGTCGCCGCGGGCGACGAAATACAGGGTCTTGCCATCGACCGGATGCAAGGCCGCATGGATCGCTTCACGACCGACCAGAGCGATCGGCGTCGGCGGCATGCCGTCGATGGTGTAGGTGTTGTAAGGCGTGGGTTCGCGCAGGTGCGCACGGGTGATGCGCCCCTGGTAGCGCTCACCGAGACCGAAGATCACCGTGGGGTCGGTCTGCAGGCGCATGCCGATGGCCAGGCGGCGCACGAACACGCCGGCGATCTCGCCGCGCTCTTCGGGCACGCCGGTTTCCTTCTCGATCATCGAGGCCATGATCAGCGCCTCGTAGGCATCCTTGTAGGGCAGCGCGTCGGCGCGCTTCTCCCACTCCTCGTCGAGCACCACCTGCAGGCGCTTGTGGGCCTGCTTGAGTAGGTCCAGGTCGCTCATGCCGCGTACGTAGCGGTAGGTATCGGGGAAGAAGCGCCCTTCGGGGTTTTCGCCGGGCTGGCCGAGCTTGGCCATGATCTCGGCGTCGCTCAGATCGCTCAGGGTCAGTTCCAGCTTGTCCTGGCGCGCCAGGGAAGCGCGCACCTGGCGGAAGGTCCAGCCTTCGACCAGCGTCAGGCTGTACTGCACCACTTCACCGCGGCGCCACAGGTCGAGCATGTCGCGTACCCGCAGGTCGGGGGTCAGGCGGTACTCGCCGCTGTGCAGCGGCTGGCCCTGCAGGTTGAAGCGCCAATACAGGCGCAGCCAGAAGGCGCCGTCGATCATGCCGTCGGCCTCCAGGCGATTGAGCACGCCGCCGGGGGTGGCGCCGGCCGGCACTTCGATCAGGCGCTCCTCGCTGAGGGTCAGCGGCTGCTCGAGCGCGCGATGCTGCTGCCAGGCGACCAGGCCAAGGCTAAGGCCGGCCAGCACCACGACGATTTCGAGCATCAACAGTAATTTGCGAATCACGAATCAGCGGTCCAGTAGATGTCGGGCAAGGGTCTGCAGTTTACGGGTGAGCGGGCCCACCGGCCAGTGACGGGCCTGCAGCCGACGTACCGGCCACACGCCATACAGGCTGTTGCAGAGAAAGACTTCATCGGCGCCCAGCAGTTCGTCCAATTCGATATCGCGAACCTGGCACTCGATGCCCAGCGCCTGCGCCTGTTCGAGCAGTTCGGCGCGCATCACCCCGGCCACGCCGCAGCGCTGCAGGTCGGCCGTGACCAGCACGCCGCCGCTAACCAGAAACAGGTTGCTGAACACCCCTTCGATCACCCGCCCGGAAACATCGCGCATCAGTCCTTCGGCGTACTCGGCATCCTGCCATTCGGCGCGCGCCAACACTTGTTCGAGGCGGTTGAGGTGCTTGAGGCCGGCGAGCAGCGGCTGCTCGGCCAGGCGCGTGCTACAGGGATGCAGACAAACGCCCTGCTCGGCGTGCTGGGCGGGATACGCCGGCGTGGCGGCGGACTGCAGGATATGCCGCGGTGCGCCGGTCGACGGCGCATAGCCGCGCTGGCCATCGCCGCGGGTGACGATCAGCTTGGCAACGCCCTCACCCAGCCCGACGCAGAAGGCCGTCAACTCGCGGCGCAGCCGGTCGACATCCAGGCCGATATGCAGGCGCGCACAACCAGCCGTGACCCGCGCCAGATGCCGCTCCAGCAGCACCGGCCGGCCGCCACGCACCGCCATGGTCTCGAACAGGCCGTCACCGTAGGCCAGGCCGCGGTCAGCCAGGGGCAGCGACGCCACTGGCTGACCGTCGACCCACTGCAGCATCAGTCGGCGTACCGACGGAATACCAGCGAGCCGTTGGTGCCACCAAACCCGAAGGAGTTGGACAGCACCACGTCCATCGGCATCTTGCGCGCCTCAAAAGGCACGAAGTCGAGGTCGCAGCCTTCGTCCGGCTGATCCAGGTTGATGGTCGGCGGCGCGATCTGGTCACGCAGTGCCAGCACGCTGAAGATCGCCTCCACCGCACCAGCGGCGCCCAGCAGGTGGCCGGTCATGGACTTGGTCGAACTGACCGCCAGCTTGTGGGCGTGCTCGCCGAACACGGTCTTGATCGCCGCCACTTCCGCCTTGTCGCCGGCCGAAGTCGAGGTGCCGTGGGCGTTGATGTACTGCACCGCGGACGGCTCGATACCGGCATCACGCAGGGCGTTGGCCATGCAGCGGGCAGCACCGGCGCCATCTTCGGGTGGCGAGGTCATGTGAAAGGCGTCGCCGCTCATGCCGAAGCCGATCAGCTCGGCATAAATGGTCGCGCCGCGGGCCTTGGCATGCTCGAGCTCTTCGAGCACCAGAGCGCCGGCGCCGTCGGAGAGCACGAAGCCGTCACGGTCCTTGTCCCACGGACGGCTCGCCCTGGTCGGCTCGTCGTTGCGGGTGGACATCGCCCGCGCTGCGCCGAAGCCGCCCAGGCCCAGGCCACAGGCCGCCATCTCGGCGCCACCGGCGATCATCACGTCCGCCTCGCCATAGGCGATGTTGCGCGCAGCCATGCCGATGCAGTGAGTGCCGGTGGTGCACGCCGTGGAAATGGCGTAGTTGGGGCCCTGCAGACCCAGGTGGATCGACAGGAAACCGGAAATCATGTTGATGATCGAGCCCGGCACGAAGAACGGCGAAATGCGCCGTGGCCCCTGCTCATGCAGCGATTTGCAGTTGTTCTCGATGTTGGTCAGGCCGCCGATGCCGGAGCCCATGGCCACACCGATGCGGTCACGGTTGGCGTCCGTGACTTGCAGCCCGGAATCGCGGGCGGCCTGGAAGCAGGCGGCCAGGCCGTACTGGATGAACAGGTCGAGCTTGCGCGCCTCTTTGGGCGACAGATAGGGCTCGACATCGAAATTCTTCACCGAACCGCCGATGCGGGTCGAAAAAGCGGAAAGATCCATGTGTTCGATCAGGCCGATACCACTGCGGCCGGCCAGAATGCCCTGCCAGCTGCTCGGCACATCGTTACCCAGCGGCGACAACATGCCCATACCGGTAACCACGACGCGTCTACGCGACACAGCAATCTCCTCTTATCAGGTTTTTCGACACCGCGATGCACCTGGCAAACCGTTGCCCAGGCCGTCGATCATCCGGCGATTGGCTCAGGGTAGCGGTTACCCGAGCGGATGACGCCCAAAGGCGCTCTTGCAAACTTTTACAGCGAGCCTTCAAAGAAAAGCCGCACGCCTTTGCAGACGTGCGGCTTTTCCGATTCGGGAAGCGACGAACTGCTTACTGAGCGTGAGCAGTAACGTAGTCGATGGCTTCCTGAACAGTGGTGATCTTCTCGGCTTGTTCGTCCGGGATCTCGGTCTCGAATTCTTCCTCGAGAGCCATCACCAGCTCAACGGTGTCAAGCGAGTCGGCACCCAGGTCTTCAACGAAGGAAGCGCTGTTGGTTACTTCTTCTTCCTTCACGCCCAGTTGCTCGGCAACGATTTTCTTGACGCGTTCTTCGATGGTGCTCACGTGTTATCACTCCTATTGGACAAATCCAGCCAGCTGGTTGTGCCGGCAAGTGTATAGAAAGGGTTTTCAGCTTTTCAAGCTGAAAGCCAGCGGCGCCCACGGAAATACGCCAACGATTCGGTGCGCAAACTTACAGCTTTATCACCAAGTTTGCATCGAATCGCAGACGTTCGCCGACGGCGCCCCTCGGATTCAGCTCATGTACATCCCGCCGTTCACAGGGATAGTAGCCCCTGTGACGTAAGCTGCACCATCGGAAGCGAGGAAAGAAACCACGTTGGCGATCTCTTGCGCTTGCCCCAAACGGCCCAGCGGAATCTGTGTCAGCAGCGCTTCACGCTGCGCTTCGGGCAATTCACGGGTCATGTCGGTATCGATGAAACCCGGTGCCACGGCGTTGACCGTGATCGAGCGCGAGCCCACTTCACGGGCCAGCGCACGGCCAAAACCTTCGAGGCCGGCCTTGGCGGCTGCATAGTTCACCTGCCCGGCGTTGCCCATGGCACCCACCACCGAACCGATGTTGATGATACGCCCGAAACGGGCCTTGGTCATGCCGCGCAGCACGGCCTTCGACAGGCGATACAGGCTGTTGAGGTTGGTATCGATCACGTCGTACCACTCGTCGTCCTTCATGCGCAGCATCAGGTTGTCACGGGTGATGCCGGCGTTGTTGACCAGCACCAGTACCTGGCCAAAATCCTTCTGGATCTTCTCCAGGGTCGCCGCGACGGACTCGTCATTGCTGACGTTGAGCATCAGGCCGGTGCCTTCGATGCCGTTTTCCTTGAGGGTCGCGGCGATGCGCTCGGCACCCGCCTCGGACGTGGCGGTACCGATCACCACGGCGCCCTGACGGCCCAGTTCCAAGGCGATGGCCTGGCCAATACCACGGCTGGCACCAGTGACCAGCGCAACCTTACCTTGCAGACTCATAGCATTCTCCCTTGTTCAGGACTGTACGTCGGCCAGTGCGGCGCGCGCAGCGGCAAAGCTTTCGGGGGTGTCGAGATTGTGGGTGTTGACGCCCTTGACACAACGCTTGTTCAGGCCCGACAGCACTTTGCCCGGGCCACATTCGACCAGATCGGTAACGCCCTGCTCACCCAGGCGAACGATGGACTCGACCCAGCGCACCGGGCTGTACAGCTGAGCCAGCAGGTCGCGCTTGAGGGTATCGAGGTCCGTCACCACGGCCGCGCTGACGTTCTGTACCAGCGCAAGCTGCGGCGCCTGCCAGGCGATGGCGTTGACTGCCTCGGCAAAGCGCTCGGCAGCCGGGCGCATCAGCTCGCAGTGCGACGGCACGCTGACCGGCAGTGGCAGCGCACGCTTGGCGCCACGGGCCTTGCAAGCCTCGACGGCGCGGGCGACAGCGGCCGCGGAGCCGGCAATGACCACCTGCCCCGGCGCGTTGTAGTTCACCGCGCTGACCACATCGCCCTGGGCAGCTTCGGCGCAGGCAGCCTGCACGTCAGCATCTTCCAGGCCGATGATCGCCGCCATGCCGCCCTGCCCGGCCGGTACGGCCTGCTGCATCAGCTGGCCACGCAGCTCGACCAGCTTGACCGCTTCGGCGAAGCCGACGGCACCGGCAGCGACCAGCGCACTGTACTCACCCAGGCTGTGCCCGGCGACGAACGCCGGACGCGCACCACCTTCGGCCAGCCACAGGCGCCACAGGGCGATGGAGGCGGCGAGGATCGCGGGCTGGGTCTTGTCGGTCTGGTTGAGCTGCTCTTCCGGGCCCTGCTGGGTCAGTGCCCACAGGTCATAACCCAGGGCGCTAGAAGCTTCGCCGAAGGTATCGAGGATCAGCGCGTGCTCTGCGCCGTGTCCGGCCAACATGGCCAGCGCTTGCGAGCCCTGACCGGGAAAGACGAATGCGAGGGATGCAGACATGGAACGGTTCCCTTAGTGATCTTCTCGTCGAAAAATTTACGCCCGCCACTCGCGAGCGCTGGAAAACTGACACCTTGGATGGCTGGCCATCCCGAACGGTCACATATTACGGATCAAGTGCTCGATTCGACCACCCAGTCGCGCCGGTAAATTCTCCTGCACATCGGTCATCGCCCGGCGGATGGCGCTCTTTATACCATCCGGCCCGGCACTGCCGTGGCTCTTCACCACGATGCCCTGCAGGCCCAGAAAACTCGCACCGTTGTGACGCGCCGGCGCCAGTTCGCCACGCAAGCGGCGCAGCAGCGGCAAGGCCAGCAGACCGGTGACACGCCCCAACAGCGTGCTGCGAAACAGCGCCTCGAGCCGCGACACGATCATGGTCACCAGCCCTTCACTGGACTTGAGCAAGGCATTGCCGACGAAACCATCGCAGACCAGCACGTCAGCCTCGCCGCCATACAGGCCATCGCCTTCGACGAAGCCGATATAGTTGAGGCCATCGACGCCCTCGAGCAGCGCAGCGGCCTGTTTGACCTGCTGGTTGCCCTTGGTTTCTTCGCTGCCCACGTTCAGCAAACCGACGCGCGGCGCATTGGCGCCCTGCACTTCGGCCGCCACCGCCCCCATGATCGCGAACTGGCACAACTGTTCGGCCGTGCAATCGACGTTGGCACCCAGATCCAGCAACAGGCATACGCCCTTGCGACTGGGAATGGCGGCGATCATCGCCGGCCGATCGATACCCGGCAGGGTTTTCAGCACGTGCCGCGACAGCGCCATCAGCGCACCGGTGTTGCCCGCGCTCACGCAGGCATGGGCCCGCCCGTCGCGCACCGCCTCCAGCGCCACGCGCATGGAAGAGTCGGGTTTGCCACGCAGCGCCTGCCCGGGGCGCTCGCCCATCTCGATGCTTTGCGCCGCGTGCTCGACGCGCAGGCGCGCGCGATCCACACCGGCAATACCAGCGAGCAGTTCTTCAATCAGGGGAGCTTGGCCAACGAGGACCAGATGCAGCGAGGGGAATTCGGCCAGACAGGCGACGCTGGCTGGAACAATGCAGTGGGGACCGAAGTCCCCACCCATTGCATCAATCGCGATGATCGGAGCGGACAAGATTTACTCGTCAGCGCCCTTGTCGATCACTTTGCGACCACGATAAACGCCTTCCGGCGATACGTGGTGACGCAGGTGAACTTCACCGGTGCTCTTCTCAACGGACAGAGCGTTACCCTCGAGCGCGTCATGCGAACGACGCATGTCACGGGCGGAACGGGATTTTTTGTTCTGCTGAACAGCCATACTAGTTAACTCCTAAACGTTTGGGTCACGCTTTAACTGTGCCAATACACTGAACGGGTTGGACCGCGTCACCTCGTCCTCGCTCGGCTCGGGCTCATCGAGGCCCGCCGGCTGCTGGCAATCTTTCGGGTCATGCATCGGCACGATGGGCAAGGCGAGCAACAGCTCATCCTCGACCAAGGCCAACAGATCCAGAGGATCTTCACCCATTTCCAGTACGTCATAGCCTTGCGGCACGGACTGGGTATTCGCGCCTTCCTTCACCACAGCGTAATCACATTCGCTGCGGATCGGTAAGGTGACCTGATCCAGACACCGCTGGCAAACCATCTTGACTTCGACCTCAAGCTGGCTGTGGATAACCACAGCATGGCGCTCGTCACGCTCGAAGCTGAGCTTCGCACGCACGTTACCGCCATTATCGGCGAGAGGATCACAGAGCCTCGAAAAATCGGCTAGCGGCAATTCACCTTGAAGGGTGGCGCCGCGATCAGCGAGTTTGCGTGGATCAACGTGAGGTGGAATCGGGCCATTTGACATAGGCGCCGCATTCTATGGATGCAACCGTGCGCTGTCAAAGGAAATTCCGCCTGTCCAGGCCCTTGGCCGACGACTAGAATCGGCGCTCCGTTCCACACGAGGTCAATGCCCATGCTGCCCCTGGTTCTCGCTTCCAGTTCTCCCTATCGCCGCGAGCTGCTGAGCCGCCTGCGCCAGCCCTTCGAATGGGCCGCGCCGAGTATCGACGAGTCGCGCCAGGATGGCGAGCCGGCCGAGGACCTGGTGCGCCGCCTGGCCCAGGAAAAGGCTGCGGCATTGGCCGGGCGATTCCCCGCTCACCTGATCATCGGCTCCGACCAGGTGGCCGTGCTCGACGGCCAGGTGCTCGGCAAGTCCCACGGCTTCGAGCGCGCCCATGCCCAGCTCAGCGCCGCCAGCGGCAAGCGCGTGACCTTTCTCACCGGCCTGGCCCTGCTCGACAGCAGCAGTGGCGCCTGCCAAGTCGACTGCGTGCCTTATACCGTGCATTTTCGCACCCTGGATGCCGAACAGATCACTCGTTACCTGCAGGCCGAAGAGCCCTACGACTGCGCCGGCAGTTTCAAGGCCGAAGGCCTGGGTATCAGCCTGTTTCGCCGCACCGAAGGCAGCGACGTCAACAGCCTGATCGGCTTGCCGTTGATTCGTCTGGTGGAAATGCTCGATGAGGCGGGGGTGAAGGTGCCCTGAGCTCAGAGGTCTGGTAGATGGGTTCGCACTCCCCCTACGATCCATCTAATGTGGGAGGGCGCCATGCGCCCGATTCGCGGGCATGGCCCGCTCCCACAAAATAGGTAGGTAGCCGCTACGGCGCACTGGCAACCAACCGCTCCCACAAGCCACTGCGCCTTTCGACTCGTCGCCCAATGGCCGCTTCGAAAATACCGGCACGGCTCTCGATCAGACTGAAGCAATCCCGCGCGCGGGTGATGCCGGTGTACACCAGTTCCTTGGTCAGCACCGGGTTGAGGGTATCCGGCAGCACCAGGGCGCAATGGGCAAATTCAGAGCCCTGGGATTTGTGCACGGTCATGGCGAACACGGTTTCCACCGCACCCAGGCGGCTGGGCAGGATCGAGCGCAGCTCGCCCGAGCCATCGTTGCGTGGGAACACCACGCGCAGCGCTGAGCGCAAAGGGCCACCCGTCTCCAGCGCCGGCTCGGGCAAACGCAGGGCGATGCCGATATCGCCATTCATCAGGCCCAGGCCGTAATCGTTACGGGTGACCAGCACCGGCCGCCCTTCGTACCAGCCATGCTCCTGCTCGATCAGCCCACGCTGCAGCAGCGAATGGGCGATACGCCCGTTGAGCACCTCGACGCCCCAGGGGCCCTTGCGCACCGCACACAGCAACTGGAAGCGATCGAAGGCCGCCAGCACCGCGGCCGCCCAGCCGTTCCAGCGCTCCTCGCTGTCGATCAAGCCTGGGCGCTGCTCATGCAGCACGCTCAGGTAATCCGCGTAGCCCACTGCCCGCCCCTCAGCGCCGGGCAAGCCATCGAGCAGCAAGCGTTCGAAGGCGCGATCATGCTCGCCGGCCAGGCGCAACTGGTGCAGGTCCGCCCCGCCACCTGCCAGCACCTCACGGGCCTCAAGGGCCGCACCGCGATTCACCGCCAGGGCCAGGCGGCCGATACCCGAGCCCCCGGCAAAGCGCCGGGAATGGCGGAGCATCACGATGTGCTGCGACAGCGCCTGCTCGCCCGGCTGCAGCCCTGCCCCTTCGATACGCTCGCCGGTCTGCTGCGCCAACCAGGTACGGGTGGCCTCGCTGTAGCCGCCGGCTTCGGCATCGCGGCACAAGTCGCCGAGTACCGCACCGGCCTCCACCGACGCCAGCTGATCCTTGTCGCCGAGCAGGATCAGCCGCGCATGCATCGGCAGCGCGTCGAGCAGGTTGGCCATCATTTCCAGGTCGATCATCGAGGCTTCGTCGACCACCAGCACATCCAGCGGCAGCGGGTTGGCCGCATGGTGACGGAAATGACGGCTGTCCGGCCGGCTGCCAAGCAGGCGGTGCAGCGTGGTGACGGTATTGGGAATCTGCTCGCGCACCTGCTCGCTGACCGGCAGGGTCGCCACCTGGGCGCCGATGGATTCGGTCAGCCGCGCCGCCGCCTTGCCGGTAGGCGCGGCCAGGCTCAGGCGCAGCGGCGCGCCGCGATCCAGCGCGGCGGCCTGCAGCAGCGCCAGCAGGCGCACCACGGTCGTGGTCTTGCCGGTACCGGGGCCACCGGTGATCAGCGTGAAGCGCCCCCGCGCCGCCAGGGCGCAGGCCAGTTTCTGCCAGTCGGTGAGGCGCTGGCCATCGAGCTGCAATGGCTCGGGGAACAACACGGCCAGGCGCTGAGCGAGATCGGCCGGCGCATCGCCCGCCGCCCGCAGGCGCTCGCCGATATCCTCGGCGACGCTGCGCTCGTAATCCCAGTAGCGGCGCAGGTACAGGCAGGTGCCGCGCAGCACCAGCGGTGCGACTTCATCTTCGGCATCGCGCAACAAGGCGCTGTCGGCACAGGCTGCCAGCCAGGCGCCCGCACTCAGGCCGACCAGCACCTCGGAGGGCAGCAGGCTGACGCCCTCGGCGTCCCCCTCCGGCGGCAGCGACAACGCCGAATCCGGATCGGCCAGGGTGGTCTGCAGGTCGAGGCACACATGGCCCTGGCCCAGTTGATGGCTGGCCAGCGCCGCCGCCAGCAACAGCAACGGCGGTGCCTGGGGGTCCAGCTCGGCGAAGAAATGCGCCAGGGTTCGGTCCAGTTCGCGCAGCCAGCCGCGTTCGCTCCAGGCGGCGAGCAGCTCGAACAGCGTGTCGCGGTTTTCCAGCATCGACGTCATGCCGGCTCCTCCACCAGATCGCCGAGAAACAGCGCGTCCAGCCTTTCGATCAGCGCCCGCTGCGGGCGCGCCAGATACTGGCCCGCGCCCGGCGCACGCAGGAACAGGTACAGCGCGCCGCCCACATGAGTGTCGTAGTCATAGTCGGTCAGGCGCAGCCGCAGGTGGCGATGCAGCGCCAGCACGTAGAGCACGTACTGCAGGTCATAGCGATGGCTGGCTACGGCAGTGTTCATGGCCTCGGGGGTATAAGCCTGTTCGTCAGCGCCGAGCCAGTTGGACTTGTAGTCGACCACGTAGTAACGCCCCTCATGTTCGAACACCAGGTCGATAAAGCCTTTGAACATGCCATTGAGGGTGTCCGGGCTGAGCACGGGCCGCGCCACGGTCGGCATCTCGAAATGGCGCACCAGCGCATCCAGGCGCAGCACGTCGACCCGGCGGGCCTCGAACCAGAACTCCAACTCGGCCTGGTAGTCGCTCAACTGCGCCAGGCTCACCGTGTTTCCATTGCCCAGCGACAGGGGCTGCACCAGCAGGCTCTGCAGCCACAGCCACAGCGGCTCGATCCAGGTTTCCAGGCCGCGCCGCTGGCAACGCCGCGCCAAATGCTCACGCAGCACATCCGGCGCCGCTGCCATGGCCGCGAAGCCTTCGGCGGCGGCGATTTCCAGCAGGCCATGGAAAAAGGTGCCGGGATTGGGCCCGCGGGGAAAGCGATGCAGCCCCTGGGCCGAGACCGGAATCTGCTCCAGCGCCAGTGCCGGATCTTCGTCGTCACTGGCGATCTGCACGGCCGAACTGTCCGGCGAAACGTCGTCGTGGCGATCCACTGGGTGGCGATCCACTCCGGCAGCTTCGCCCTCCTCCATACGCAAGGCGCTGTAGGAAGCGATCCACCAGTGTTCGGCGGCGCGCCGTGCTGGCGTGCGCCAATGGGGCTCGAAAGCGTCGGCATCCTGGGCGCGATAGGCCTGGTCGCTGGCCTCGGGCGCAGGCAACGCCACGCAGCGCGGTGGATCGGCCAACGGGCTGAGCCAGTCGATCAATTGCCCGCTCTGGGCCAGGGGCTGGCCAGCGCCGAGCAGGTAACCCAGGGCGCTCTGGTGCAGGCGCGAGGTCTTGGCGGTGCCGATCTTCAGGTCGACGATACCCAGCCAGCAGGCATGCCGCGCCCGGGTCAGCGCCACGTAGAGCAGGCGCAGGTCTTCGCCGAGGCGCTCGCGCTCGGCCTTCTCCAGGCTCTCCTCATCGGGCTTGAGCAGCAGGCGGCGGCGTTCGCCGTCGTGCTCCTGCACCGGCTTCTTGTCGTCCAGCGGGCGGAACGAACAGATGAAGGGCAGGAACACCAATGGGTATTCCAGGCCCTTGGATTTGTGGATGGTCACCACGCGCACCAGGGCATCGTCGCTTTCCAGGCGCAGCACCTGCTCCTCGGCTGCCTGCCCACGCCCGGCCAGGCAGTCGCCCAGATGACGGATCAGCGCCAGCTCACCGTCCAGCTCGGCAGCGGCCAGCTGCAGCAATTCGGCCAGGTGCAGCAGATTGGTCAGCACCCGCTCGCCATCAGGGCGGCTCATCAGCCGTTGCGGCAGGCCGAAATCCTGCAGCAACTGGCGCAGCATCGGCAGCGCGCCCTGGCGCTGCCAGCGCTGGCGGTAACCACGGAACTGCATGACCCGCGCCTCCCAGAAGCGCTCGTCGAGGTTCAGTTGCTCCAGTTCGGAGAGGCTCAGGCCCAGGGTCGAGGTGGCCAGCGCGGCACGCAGGGGGCGATCCTGATCGGGCTCGGCGCAGGCACGCAGCCACAGCAGCAGATCGTGGGCCTCGACCGTGGCGTACACAGAATCCTTGTCGGACAGGTACACGCTGCGCACCCCGCGGGCCGCCAGCTCGCCGCGAATCGCCTGGGCTTCCTTGAAATCGCGCACCAGCACGGCGATATCGCTGGGGCGCAGGGGCGTCAGTTCGTCGCCCTTGAGAAAACCGGCGCGCTGCTGCTGGCCGAGCACCAGCAGGCGGACGATTTCGCTCGCCGCGCTGGCGGCCAGGGCATCCAGATAGCGCCCCTTGGCGACTGCTTCCTCGCTGGGCAGGTGCCAGAGGTTGAGCGCCGGCTGCACCTGGCCCTCCACCGTCCAGACTTCCTGGCGGCCCTGGGCACCGACCGCGATGAACGGCAGGTCGTCACGCAGCAGAAAGGCGCCCTGCCCGCCTTCACGGGTCTCGGCCCGTTCGAACAAGCCGTTGACCGCCGCGACCATGGCCTCGCTGGAGCGGAAGTTGGTGTCCAGGTTGTAGTGCCGTCCGGCCGTGGCCCGGCGAGCGCGCAAGTAGGTGTGGATGTCCGCGCCGCGGAACGAGTAGATGGCCTGCTTGGGGTCGCCGATCATGAACAGGCCGCAGTCGTCGCGATTGGCCTCGACCTGATACAGGGTATCGAAGATGCGGTATTGCAGCGGGTCGGTGTCCTGGAACTCGTCGATCAGCGCCACCGGGAACTGCTGGCGAATCACCTCGGCCAGACGCGGGCCGCTGTCGCCCTGCAGCGCATCGTCCAGGCGGGTGAGCATGTCGTCGAAGCCCATCTCGGCGCGTCGCCGTTTCTCGCGGTCGAAGTGCTGGCGAATCCACGCGGCGGCATGGCGCAGCGCGGCCTCGTCCGGTGCCGGCAAGGCGTCGAGCTCGCCCTTGAGCGTGACCATGGCCTGCAGCGCCGGGTGCGCGGGTGGCGAGCCGATCTTCCAGGCCTCGGCCAGGCCGTCCGGGGTCAGGCGGGTGAAGCCGGTGCCGATATCCAGCGCCTCGTCGTCGCCATCGGCCCAGGCGCGCAGCTTGTCGAGCCAGGGGTTGTAATAGCGCGCCTGCAGCTTACGGGCATCGACCTGTTTCTCCGCAGCGGCCTGATCGAGCAGGCCCTGCAGAGCATCGGCCCAGGCGCTCCAGGGCTCCTTGAGCGCCTGCAGTGCGCGCTGGCGGTCACGCAGGGTGCCGTCGAGCAGATCGCCCAACGCCGGGGCAGCGCCGTCGTTCTGCTCGCCCAGCAGCGGGCGGATGCGCTGGCCCAGCGCATCCGGCGCGTTCCAGGTTTCCGCTACCCAGTCCAGAGCCAGGCCCTGCAGCGGATAGCAATGCTGACGCCAATAGTCGCGCACCACTTCGGCGAGCAGCTCGCTGTGGTCGGTTTCCAGGGTTTGACTGAACAGGCTGCCACTGTCGAAAGCGTGCTCACGCAGCATGCGCTGGCACCAGCCATGGATGGTCGACACCGCCGCCTCGTCCATCCACTGCGCCGCCAGCTCGAGGCGCCGTGCGCATTCGGGCCATTCGGCCGAAGCGAAGTCGGCCTTGAGGGTGGCCAGCAGCGCGTCGCCTTCGCCATCACCGCGAAACACCGTGGCCGCTTCCACCAGACGCGCGCGGATGCGGTCGCGCAGCTCACGGGTGGCGGCATCGGTAAACGTCACCACGAGGATCTGCGGCGGCAGCAGCGGCTCGCGAAAGGCCGCGTCGCCGCCGTGACGCAGGATCAGACGCAGGTACAGCGCCGAGATGGTGTAGGTCTTGCCGGTGCCGGCGCTGGCCTCGATCAGGCGGCTGCCGTGCAGCGGAAAACTGAGCGCCAAGGGGCGTGCTGGCTGGCTCATGGCTGGTCATCCTGAAGTTCGCTGATCGCCGCCTCGAACAGCGACTGGTAGAGCACGGCGCCCCAGTGGGCGAACTGGCCATTGCCCAGCAATGCGTCGAAATCCGGGTACTGGCGGGCCAGGCTGGCGCTCTGCTGCACTTCACCGGTGGTGGTGTGGCCGTCGCCTTCGTAGACCTTGCGGGCCGCCTCCGTGACCTTGTCTTCATCCTCGCGCTTGGCGAGCAGGGCGAACCAGGCCGCGACCGTTCCGATCGCCACCGGTAGTGGCGCCTGCATGCCAGCGGCGTAGGCGTCCAGCCACTGGCGCAGCAGGTGGTCCGCATCGGCCTGGCTCAGCGGCTCGATGGCCAGACGCACGTCTTCGGCGACCAGCAGCGTGGTCAGCGGATGGCCACAGGCAGCGGCCGCCACATGACTGACCCAGGGCCGCAGCAGGCGATGCCACTTGTAGGAACGGTCCTTGCGCTTCAGCCCGCCAGGCTGCAGTTCAAGGCGTGCCAGGGCGTCGCCGGCCGCGTGCAGATCGCCGAGCCAGTCCTCCAGCGCCAGGCCGGCATGGGCGAAGCTCAGGCGCAGCGGCGATGGCAGGCGCTCAGGCCACCGCGCCAGCATCGCGGCGTAGCCTTGCAGCTGCGCTGGCAACGGTTCGAGCAATTGCGCGCGCAGGCGCTCACCGAAACCGGCCACCGGTAACCGGCCACTGCGCTGAATGCGCCGCGCGGCCCGCTCGAGTGCCGCATCGACAGGCTGGTTTTCCTGCAGGGCCAGCGCGGCAGCCTGCAGCAACGCCTGCTGGATTTGGTGGCGCTGCAAGCCATCGAGAGCAAAGGGCTCGGCATCCAGCTCGGCCTGTTCGGCTTCGTCCAGGTGCACCTTGAGGCGCGCGGTGAAGAACTGCTTCACCGGGTCACGCAGGAAGCGTTGCAGGGTTTCCAGATTGAGCGCGTCGTCCACGACGAATGCGCCCAGCGGCTGCTCGCCGGGCTGCGCCAGCGGCGCGCGGTGGGAGGCAGCCCATTCGTGCACATAACTGAACAGCGGCCCATCGCCGGAGAAGTAACGGCGGCTGAAGGGCTGCAGCGGGTGCTCGGTGGTCAGGGCATGCAGTAGATCGCTGCCGTCCGCCAGGCGCCAGGCGCTGGCCAGGTGATCACGCAGTTGTCCGATCAGCACTGAAGGCGGTCGCTCGGTATTGTCGCGGATGCTGCGCCCGACCCAGCTGATATAAAGGCGCTCGCGCACCGCCAGCAGCGCTTCGAGCAGCAGGTAGCGGTCGTCCTCGCGGCGCGAGCGGTCGCCAGGGCGGTAGTCGCCGCCCATCAGGTCGAAGTCCAACGGCGCCTGGCTGCGCGGGTAATCGCCATCGTTCATGCCCAGCAGGCACAGGTGACGGAACGGGATGGCGCGCATCGGCATCAACGTGCAGATGTTCACCGCCCCGGCCAGAAAACGCTGGCTGAGGCCGCCCTGATCCAGCCCACCGAGCCAGGCTTCACGGACCACGGTCAGCGGCAAGGCTTCTTCCAGGCTGGCCGCCTCGCACAGTTCCAGCCAGCCCTCCAGGGCATCCTGGGCCTGGTTGCGCAGCACTTCGTCGCGTTCGTCCTGGGGCAGGAAGAAGTCGTCCAGCAGCGCCCGCAGGCGCTCGCCCCAATTCACCGGCAGCAGGGTTTCAGCGAGGCTGTCGCCGTGCAGCTCCAGCGCATCCAGCAGCCGGGTCAGCGGGCCTATCAGCGCAGCATCCAGGCCACCGATCTCGTCGAAGGGTTCGATGCCCGCCCGTGCGCCGGCGCCACCCACGGCGTAGCCGAGCAGCATGCGGCGCAGGCCGAAGCGCCAGCTGTTCTGCTCCAGCCCGGCGCCCAGGCCGAGGCCTTCGCGCTGCTCGGCATCCAGCCCCCAGCGCACCCCGGCGCCTTCCAGCCAGAGGCGCAGCAGCGGCAGTTGGTTATCGGCGATGGCGAAGCGTGCGCGCACCGCAGCCACATCGAGCAGGTCGAGAATCTCGCTGACGCTGAAGCGGCTGTCCGGCAGGCGCAGCAGGTGCTCCAGGGCGATCACCAGCGGCTCTTTACCGCGCAGCCCCTGGTCCGCCAGGGTGAAGGGAATGAAGCGCGGGTCGTCGCTGGCGAATTGGCCGAACACCGCGCGGATATGCGCGGCGTAGGTGTTGACGTCCGGCACCATGACGATGATGTCGCGCGGGCGCAGCGTCGGGTCCGCGCTGAATGCGGCGAGCAAGTGATCGTGCAGCACCTCGACTTCGCGCTGGGCACTGTGGGCGACATGGAAACGCAGCGAATGATCCCTGGCCGGGTCGACTGCCGGCCAATGGGTGCGGCTTTCTTCGACCGGGCGCAGGTCGAGAATGTCGTTGTGCAGTTGGCCCAGCAGCTTGTCTTCGCTCATCGCGCTGAACAGGTCGATGCGCTCGAACTGCTCGCGGTAGCGCTGCGGTTCGTCGTACTGGTCGAGCAGGTTGATGTAGTCGCGGCCCTGCTTGCCCCAGGAAGCCAGCAGCGGCTGGCCATGCTGGTGCAGCGCCTCGACGTCGAACAGGCCAAGCTGACCGACCTGCCCCGCCTGGCCGTCGGCCTTGCGCTTGTGCCGGCGGTACTCGTGGCGCAGCAGGTCCTTGTCTTCGACGATATCGCCCCAGTGGTGCTGTGACGGGTTGTGCACGTAGAGCATCACCTGGCTGAAGCGCGCCATGGCCGCCAGCGCCTCGAGCATCTGTGCCGGCAATGAAGAAATGCCGAACACCGTGACCCGCCGCGGCAGGCCGCGGGGTGGCGCATCCAGCTCGGCCAGCCTGGCGACGAAGCGCGGATGCACGCCGGCGCGGCTTTGCGACAGATGCTCCTCACCGACATCGGCCAGCAGCGTGCGCCACAGCAGCGGCTGCCACAGCGCGGTGTCATCGAGCGGTTTCACGCCGCCACGGGCGTTGCGCAGTTGATCGTGCCCTGCGGCCCAGTCCGCCAGCCAGTCGGCACGGTACATCTGGTACTGGTCGAACAGGTCGGCCAGGCGCTCGGCCAGTTGGTGACGCTTGCGCAGGTCGGCGTCGTCGGCCAGGAAACGGCGCAGCGGCGCGAAACAGGGTTCGTCGAGCAGGCTCGGCAACAGGCGCATCAGCCGCCAGGTCAGCGGCGCCTTGTCCAGCGGCGACTGCGGGGGAATCGCCTCGCTGCCCAGCACCGTGCGGTAGGCCTGCCAGAGAAAGCGCGCCGGCAGGCTCACATCGGTGGCCGCTGCGATGCCGCAGCCGTCCTGCTCGGCCAGCGCCAGCTTGAGCCACTGGGCGATGCCGTTGCTCTGCACCAGCAGCACCTCGTTCTCCAGCGGGCGCAGCGGGTACCGACGCATCCACTCCACCGCCAGGGCGCGCAGCTCCTCGAGGCGGTTGCCATGGATGACGATCAGACCGGGGTTAAGCGCCGACATGCAGAATTCCTGAGAGCAGAATCAGACGGCGAATGATGACAGAGCATGGCGCCGGAGTGTGATGCAAGACGGCAATTGATTGGCGACCCCAGGCGCTGGGCCGCCGGGCATCGGATTTCCTGAACACCGGCACATGCCGGTACTCATTTGTATGACCACGCCGTGGCGATGCCCCATAAAACAACGATAACCGTAACCGAGGTGCCTGCATGCAGCCTATTCAGCCGCTACCGTTTCAAGCTGATTTCGAACAGCCCGGCGATGACGAAGCCGACACCATCCAGGAAATGGTCGAGGTGATGCGCAGCATCGGCGACAAGACTTACGAGGACACCGGCCACGGACTGCGCACCGTACATGCCAAAAGCCATGCGCTGATCCAGGGAACGCTGCACGTGCTCGACGGCCTGCCGCCCGCCTACGCCCAAGGCGCCTTCGCCACGCCGGGGCATTATCCGGTGATCATGCGCCTGTCCACCAATCCGGGCGACATCCTGGCCGACAGCGTGTCGACCCCACGCGGCCTGGCGATCAAGATCATCGGTGTAGCCGGCGAGCGACTACCCGGCAGCGAGGGCGACCGCACCCAGGATTTCGTGATGCAGAACGCCCCCGCCTTCACCGCCCCCGACCCGAAGGCCTTTCTCAAGACGCTGAAACTGCTGGCCAAGACCACCGACCGCGCCGAAGGCCTCAAGAAAGCGCTGTCCGCCGTGCTGCGCGGCACCGAAAAGGTGGTCGAGGCATTCGGCGGCGAGAGCCCTACGCTCAAGAGCCTGGGCGGCCATCCGCAGACCCATGTGCTGGGTGAAACCTTTTACACCATGGTGCCGGTGCTCTACGGCCCCTACTTCGCCAAGCTCAGCGTGGCGCCGGTCAGCGCCGAGCTCATCGCCTTGACCGACGCCCCGGTGGACTTGAAGGACAAACCAGACGGCTTGCGTCAGGCCGCCTGCGAGTCACTGGCGCAACATGGCGGCGTATGGGAAGTACGCGTGCAACTGGGCGTCGACATCGACAAGACGCCGATCGAGGACGCTTCGGTGCAATGGCCAGAAAACCTGTCGCCCTATGTGGCAGTAGCGCGTATCGAGATACCGATACAGTCCGCCTGGGACGAGGAACGCGCTGCGCGGATCGACGATGGCATGGCCTTCAGCCCCTGGCACGGCCTGGCGGCGCACCGCCCCCTTGGCGGCATCATGCGCTCGCGCAAGCCGGCCTACGAGATGTCCGCCAGGCTGCGCGGCCAGCGTAATGGCTGCCCGATGCACGAGCCGACGGCGGATGTAAGGCCTTAGTTCAGGTACAGCCGTACTGAACATCCGATCGAGAGGGGCACGAGGAGGCGTGGCGCCTTGCCGGTTCGGCTACCCGACATCCTTGCGCGTGGTGCGCTCGTTGCTGACCCGCGCGCGGCGAAAGTTCCAGCCCAGGAACAGCCGCGAGGCCAGGTTGTCGCGGCTGTGGGGTTCGCCGTAATGCAGTAGCACGGTGGAGCGCAGCGCCTGCGGGTCGCAGGGCTCGTTGGCGTGCAGCGAGCGGTAACCCCAGAAAAAGTAGGCGTTGCCGGGCACGATCTTGATGGTGACCGGTTTCAGCCAGCCGCGTTTGACCGCGAAGGTGACCAGCTTTTGGGTCAGGGTGTTCTGCATCACGGCCTTCTCCAGAATGTTGAAATACAGGTTGGAGCGGACGTTGCGCAGGTTGGGGAAGAAGATGAAGTCGCCGCAATAGCGACCCTCGGTGGGTGTGACCAGCGGGATCAACGCCGTAAGCGCCGCGGCGTCGTAGTGGAAGTAATAGGACTCGCGTTTGCCGGTCTGCCCCTGCAGGCAGCGCAGCGCCGGAAAGATGTCCGGTGAGCGCGGCGGCTGGCCGATGCCGCCCTGGTAGATCCGCCGGAACAGATCCTTGACCTGGGGCGAGACGCTCATCTGCTCGAAGATGCTGCCCTTCACGGCAGCCTGGCCCTGCAGGGCGAAATACTCGTGCTCGTGGCGCTCCACCTCGTATTTGACATGGGCACGGGCGGCTTGCAGTTGTTCCTCGCTGAGAAACCCTTCGATAACGGCATACCCTTGCTGCTGCATGTCATGGAGCAGGCGCGGCACCACCTGCGGGTCGGCTTTGGCGAAGTCGGGCATGGGGGCGGCGTCCTTAACTGAGAGCGACGATCAGGCTGCAGACGACTCGATGCATGGTGCTTTCGAATCGCCTGCAATTGATACAGGTTTTCACTGTGTAGCTACTGGAACGCCGCAGCACCCGCTTTAGCGCGCGGTTTCTGACGAATGGGTGCTGGCCTTAAGATGGCCATCACGCCTCGATCAGGGCTGTTGCGCCGACCAGCCCGTGCGTATTTCACCGTTATCCAGGCCCTGCACCGAATTGCCGAAAGCGTCCCTGGCGTTCAGGTCGGCGCCCTTTTTGGCCAGGCCATCGAGCATTTCCTTGCGCTGGAACAACGCCGCATACATGGCCGCTGTCTGGCCGCTGTCGTTGCGCTGATCGGGGCTGCAGTCGGCGTCGAGCAGGCGCCTGGCGATGCGTACCTCGCCCTTGAATATCGCGCCCATCAGCGCGGTATTGCCACGTCGGTCCTGGGCGCAGGCGTCCGCCCCTGCACCCAGCAGGCGCTCCACCGCGGCGCGGTGGCCGTGGTAGGCCGCCAGGATCAACGCGGTGTAGCCCTTCTCGTCTGCGCTATTGAGGTTGTAGCCGGCAGCGACGAACTCATCGAGCATCGCCACGTTGCCCTCGCGGGCGGCCTGGAAGTAGTAGTCGCGCAATTGCGCCTGGATGCGCTCGGCATCCGGCTGCGGTGTGCCGGCCAGCAGCGGTGTGGCGCTACTCAGGGCCAGGGTGAAACAGAAGGTACGCAGCATGCAATCCTCCCAAGCGGCATTGCGCCGCATCTGTCGCGGCGTGCGGCTCGCCCGAGCCGCACGCCATGGGCTGCCAAACTTAGTCCTGCAGTTTGGCAGCCAGCGCCTTGACGCGGGCCAGGTCGCCACCAGCCACCTTGGCCAGGCCTTCGCCGTATTGCGCATCGGCCTTGTAGAAGAACGACAGCATGATGTGCTTGCTCTCGTCTTCGGCCTCGGCCAGAGCGCCGCCCAGGCTGGCGATCAGGTCGCCCCGCATCTTCTTGTCATAGGAGCGGTACAGCTCACCGGCCTGCTTGAAGTTCTGCTCGCGCTGAATCTTCTTCTGCTCGGTGCTGCCGCTCAGTGGCAGGTTGCTGTAGCGCGCATGCTCACTGGCCGGGCGCGGATTGATACGGCTGGGCTCGTAGTTCACCTCGGTGGTGGTATGGCCGCTGTTCGCCGCGCCGTCCTGGTTGCCGTTGTTGACCGGCACCTTGGCCTGATTGATCGGCAGGAAGGCATGGTTGGCGCCCAGGCGATACATCTGCGTGTCGGCATAGGAGAACAGCCGGCCCTGCAACAGACGATCCTCGGAGGGCTCGATGCCCGGCACCAGGTTGGAGGGCGCCATGGCCACCTGCTCGGTTTCCTGGAACACGTTGTCCGGGTTCTTGTTGAGCACCATCTGGCCGACTTTCTTGTAGGGCACGTCCGGCCAGATCTTGGTGGCGTCCAGCGGGTCGAAGTCGTACTTGGCCAGGTCAGCCGGTTCGAGCACCTGGATGTATAGATCCCACTTGGGGTAGTCGCCGGCGTTGATCGTGGTGATCAGGTCGCGGCTCATGTGGTTGAAATCCTTGCCCTGAATCTGTTCGGTCTGCTTGGGGTCGTTGTTCTTGATACCCTGCTGGCTGCGCCACTGAAACTTGACGTAGCGATACTCGTTCCTGGCGTTGACCAGCTTGTAGGCGTGCACGCTGTTGCCGTTCATTTGCCGGTAGTTGGCCGGCGTTCCCTCGTTGGAATACAGCAGCGTCAAGGTGCGAGTCGCCTCGGGCACGTGGCTGAAGAAGTCGAACTGGGTGCGATTGCTGCCGTAGTTGGTGTTTGGGTCGGGCTTGAAGGCATGCACCATATCCGGGAACTTGATGGCGTCACGGATGAAGAAGGTCGGGAAGTTGTTGCCGACCAGGTCCCAATTGCCTTCGCTGGTGTAGAACTTGGTGGCGAAGCCGCGCGGGTCGCGCAGGGTTTCCGGGGAGTGGTTGCCGTGTACCACGCTGGAGAAGCGCACGAACACCGGCGTGGTAGTGCCCTTGGTGAACACCTTGGCGCGGGTCAGGTCGGCAATGTCTGCCGTGGCGGTGAACTCGCCATGAGCGCCGGTGCCGCGAGCATGCACCACGCGTTCGGGGATACGCTCGCGGTCGAAGCGCTGCAGCTTCTGGATCAGTTGCACGTCCTGCAGCAGGGTCGGGCCCGTGCTGCCGGCGGTCTGAGAGTTCTGGTTATCGCCTACCGGTGCGCCATTGTCGCGGGTCAACGGCGCCGCGTGGGCCGACAGTCCGAGCAACGAAGCGGACAACGCCGCAGTCATCAAGCCAAGGGTGGGCGCCCATGGGGTCGTGGGTTTCATCGGTGAATCCTCGTCGTTTTTATGAGTACTTGCGCGTCATGCGCTTGCACTAAATTACGAGAGGCCCGCCGCTTCGCTAAATTGGAAAAAGGCAGTGCCATGATAGGCAATGTTTATTATCCGATAGAGCGAGGTCGTGATAAGCGAAGCGGTAATAACCCGCCGCACATGTAGGAGCGTCGCCCCGGCGTAAGGGTTCGTGGCCATGCCGCGATTACGGCGCAGACCAGACCATTCGCCCCGAGGCAGGGCTCCCACAGGACGCCGGCCGGCCCACGCTATCTCGGATAACCCACCCTGCGCCTCACACCCGGAAGTGGCTGACCATGGTTTGCAGTTGATTGCCCAGACGCGCCAGCTCGACGCTGGAGGCGGCGGTTTCTTCGCTGGCCTCGGCGGTCTGCTCGGAGATGTCGCATACGTTGACCACGCTGCGGCTGATCTCCTCAGCCACTGCGCCCTGCTGCTCGGCGGCAGCGGCGATCTGCTGGTTCATGGCCTGGATGTTCGACACCTTGCTGGTAATCGCGCCCAGAGCGTCACCGGCGCGGCGGGTCAGCGCCACGCTGCTGTCGGTCAGCTCGCGGCTGCCCTGCATGATCACCGCCACTTGCTGGGTGCCCTGCTGCAGGCCGGCGATCAGCCCCTCGATCTCCTCGGTGGACTTCTGCGTGCGCTGGGCCAGGCCGCGCACCTCGTCCGCCACTACCGCGAAGCCACGCCCGGCCTCCCCGGCCCGCGCCGCCTCGATGGCCGCGTTGAGGGCCAGCAGGTTGGTCTGCTCGGCTACGGCCTTGATCACGTCCATCACCCCACCGATCTTCCTGCTCTCGCTTTGCAGCTCACCCATGGCCTCGCTGGAGCGGCTCACTTCGGCGGCCAGGCGGTCGATCTGGGCGATGGCCTCGGCGACCACGCGATCCCCCTGGCTCGCTTCCCGGTCTGCGTCCACGGCCGCTTGGGAGGCCTCCGCCGCGCTGCGGGCGACCTCCTGCACGGTGGCGGACATCTCCTGCATGGCCGTGGCCACCTGATCGGTCTCCACCTTCTGGCTATTCACCCCGGCGCTGGTCTGCTCGGTCACCGCGGACAGTTGCTCGGCCGCGCTGGCGATCTGGGTGACGCCATCACGAATGCCACCGATCAATTCGCGCAGGGTGCTGCCCATGCGCCCGATGCCCTGCTGCAGCACGCCCAGCTCGTCACGGCGGCTGACCTGCAGCGTGTGACTGAGGTCGCCACTGGTAATGCGCTCGACAGCGATCAGGGTTTCCTGCAGCGGCGTGGTGATCTGCCGGGTAATCAGCCAGGCCGAGAGAATGCCCACCAGCAGTGCCAGCAGCGTCGCGGCAGTCATCATGCGGGTGGCGAAGGCGCTGTCGTCATCGCGCAGGGTGACCTGCATGGCCAGCAATGTATCGCTGCCCTTGACGATCTCCTGCACCTGGGCGGTCATCGTATCGCGTAGCTGCACGCGCTCGGCGGTTGCCGTACGGTAGGTGACGAGCAGGCTGCGGTAGTCGCGCACGGTGCTTTCCAGCTGCTGGATCACCTCGCTGTAGTCACCGGCAAAGGCCGTGGTCAGGCCGTCGAGGCCCTGGTCGACCCGCTCGATCTGCTGGTTCAGCGCCTGTTCGGTGCGCTCGCTGACATCGGCGGTGTAGTTCAGCACCCGGTAGCGCAGGGTCTGCACGTCGTCCTTGGTGCGAGCGATGGCCTGGTAGCGTGCGAAGCCCGTTTCGCTGCCGGCAGCATTGCGTGATACCTCGTCCCTGACGCGGTCGATCAGCTCACCGGCGCGGTCGGCCAGGTCGACCATCTCGACACGGGTCTTGTTGGCAGTGGCGTACAGCAGGCTGGTCTTGTCGTAGGCCTGCTGGTACTGCTCGATCAGCTCGATCTGCTGCTTGATCAGGCGGATGTTCTCCGGGTTCTGGAAGTGCGGCAGGATTTCCTGTTGCCGCTGAGCCAGCGCACGAATCTGCTGCTGTACCTGCTCGCCCTCCGCAACGCCGCCATTGGCGAGCAGGTACTGCAAGCGCGCCACACGCAGGTCGGTCAGGGAGTGGGTCAGCTCGTTGACGTCCGTCATGCGCTCGCTGCGCTGCACCACGCTGCTCAGGCTGGTCCAGCCGACAAAGGCCAGGGCCATGGTCAGTAACAGAACCAGGCCAAAGCCCAAAGCCAATTTGCGGGTGACACTGATGTTGCCAAACCATGCCTTCATGGATCGCTCCGACTACTCGAACAGATGATCAGAAAAGTGCGCGATGGCCGGCCGTGTTGCCCAAGGCTAAGCCCAAAAGCAGCGCTCAGCATCGCGAGATATCACTTTGATATCGCATTGACGTGATACCGCTCACCTTGGTTCAACCAATTTGCAGGCCAGCTCGTCTAGCACGGCGCTTCGCTGGCCGGGCAGATCGAGTTCGACCCATTCCGATGCCAGGCGGTCTCAATCCACATAGGCAGGTTGGCGGAGCGGTGGATGAGCGCGTTCGATTGGCAGCGCATGCTGCTGGGTGATTTCCCATTGCTGTTTCTGGGTGAAGTGGCGTTTCGTGCGCTGTTCGCCTTCGTGGTGGTGTTCGTGTTTCTCAAGGTCAGCGGCCGGCGCGGCATTCGCCAGCTGTCGCTGTTCGAGCTGGTGGTGATCCTCACCCTCGGCTCGGCGGCCGGTGACGTGTCGTTCTACGACGACGTGCCGCTGCTGCCGGTGGCCATGGTGTTCGTCACCCTGCTGGTGCTGTACCGCGCCACCGTGACGATGATGCGCCGCAGCGAGCGCATCTCCGACTGGATGGAAGGCAAGCCCGTGACCATCATCAAGGACGGCCTCTACGAGCTGAACAGCCTGGATCACCTGAACATCTCGTCCGACGAGTTCTTCATGGAGCTGCGCCAGCAAGGCGTCGAGCACCTGGGCCAGGTGCGCCTCGGTATTCTGGAAACCGACGGCGACATGAGCCTGTACTTCTTCGCCGACGACGCGGTAAAGCCCGGTCTTAGCGTGTTGCCGACCGAGCACCGCCATGACTACCAGCAGGTGCCCGAGACCGGCACCTACGCCTGCGTGCGCTGCGGCTACACCCAACAGATGGCCGGCGGGCAACCGCAAAGCTGCCCGCGTTGCAGCCAGAGCACCTGGTCGCCAGCGCTGAGCCACCAACGGCAGCGCTGAAGCAGGACAGCCCTGCAAAAAACACCTGAACGGATCCGCGCCGCCGCGCCTCTACCTTTCCATCGCGCCGGCAACGAGGCGCCCCAGATAAGGCCCGCACCATGACTGCATTTCTGATCGGCTCGGCAGTGGTATTCCTCGCTCTGTTCGTGATTGGCCTGTACTCCGGCGTCACCCTGCTTCACGAACTCGAATAAACACTACGCTGACAATAAACCCGGCAAATGCCGGGTTTTGTCCTTTAGCGGCAGGCACTTCTCCATCACACGCCCAACGCGGCTCCGCGTTTTACTGCGCCCGGCGACACGCCCACTGAACGTTTGAAGGCCCGGCTGAACGCTGCCAGCGAGCCATAGCCAAGTGCCTCGGCCACCCGCTCGACCGATACTTGCTCATCACGCAGGCGCTGCAGCGCCAGGCGCATCCGCAGGTCAGTCAGGTAACGCAATGGCGCGACACCCAAAGCGCGCAGAAAGCGCTGCGCGAACACCGAGCGCGACTGCCCTGCTTCGCCTGCCAACGCGGCTACCGTCCACGGCCGCTCCGGGTGCCTATGCATCGCCAGCAGCGCCTTGCTCAACCGCGGGTCGTGCAGCGCACTGATCCACCCGCCCGCCTCGCCATCACCGGCAGTAATCCAGCCCCGTACGACCAACGCAGCCACCACCTCGGCCAGCCGCGCCAGGATGCCGCTGTGGCCGGCCAGCAGTAGCAGGGACTCGCGCTCCATCGCCTCGAGCAGTGGGCGAATCTCCGGCGCGCAGTTGAGCAGCGTGTCGACACGCATCACCTCCGGCATAGCCGCCACCAGCGGCTGCATGCCGCCCAACTCCAGCTCCATGCAACAACTGAAGATAATCGCCGCCTGCGGATCGCACGGCTGAGCGTCGGCCGGCAGACTCAGGTCGAACGCCTGAATGGCGCGGCTGCCAACCTGCGGCGTCGCCAGCATTGCATGCTGCCCGCCGCGGGGCAGCAATAGCGCATCGCCGCTTTCCAGGCGGTGCATGTCGCCACCTGGGCTGCGCAGCCAGACCGGCCCACGCGCCACGAAATGAAACTGCCCGCGCCCCAGCTCATTGGTAAAGCCAATACCCTGAGCCGCCCGCACCGTGAGGCGACGAAACTGCACACCGCAGAGGCGCATGCCGCCCAGCAGCTCGCTGATCAGGTCATTCGCGCTCATGATGGTTCCTCAGAAGATCAGGACGATCGATCAATAATCAAAAACGAAGCGTCATGGATCGTCCCAGATCAGCGCCATAGACTCAACGCCATTCGTTCAGCCCCAGGAGCCCCCATGTATCCCTCGTACCTTTCCAGAACAGTGCGCGGTCTCTGGCTAGCACTGCTGATCGCTGCATTTTCCAGCGGCGCTTTGGCCACCGAAAAACACTACCGCGTGACCACGCCCGACGGCCTGCAACTGGCCGTGCAGGAAGCGGGCAATCCCCATGGCCCGGCCATCGTGTTCATCCACGGTCTGCTGGGCAGCCGGCTGAACTGGCAACGCCAGATCGAAAGCCCAGCGTTGCAGGGTTACCGGTTGATCACCTACGACCTGCGCGGCCACGGCCTCTCCGACAAGCCGGCCGACAGCAGCGCCTACAACGATGGCCGCCGCTACGCTGACGACCTGGCAGCCGTGCTAGCCGCCACAGGTGCCAAGCGGCCCGTGCTGGTGGGCTGGTCCCTGGGTGGGCTGGTGATGTCCGACTATCTGGCCGCCCATGGCGATGCCGCTATCGGCGGGGCGGTCTACGTCAATGCCGTTATCGAACTGAGCGAAGCGCTGATTACCCCGCACCCCGAGGTGTACGCCGGCCTGGCCTCGGACGACCTGAAAACCCACCTTGATGCCCTGCGCGCCTTCGTGCGCCTGTGCTTCCACACCCAGCCCGATGCCGACAGCATGGAGCTGCTGCTGACTAACGCAGCGATGGCCTCCTGGCCGATGACCCGCGCCATTCCAGGGATGCGCAGTGCGGCCGCTGACGGGCTACCCAAGGCGCAGGTGCCGCTGCTGTTGCTCTACGGCGCCAGGGACCAGCTCGTGCAGGTGCAACCGAGCATCGCCCGCGCCCAGGCGCTCAACCCGCGGGCGCAGGCGAAACGTTATGCGCAGTCCGGGCACGCGCCCTTTTTCGAAGAAGCCGAGCGCTTCAACGGGGATCTGGCGGCTTTCATGAAGACTGCCGCAGCCAGGCGGTAGACGTGAAAAAGCCCGGCCATCCCTGGTCGGGCTTTCACACTGGGGCTCTGGATTCGGGCCAGTGGCCCTGGCCTTACTGGCCGAACGGCGCGGGCCGGCTGTTGCCACTGCCCTTGTTCTGGCAATAGGCGGAAGGCTGCATCAGGCCGAAGCTGGCGACAGCGAAGGAGGCGCCGCTGGCGCCGCTGGGCACGGTGCAGTTGTAGTCACCCGAACTCGTACGCGCGACGAAATAGGTCTGCATGGAGTCGCTGCGCACGTTGCCGACGCTGCTTACCGGCTCACCCAGGTTGGTCTCGGCCAGCGACTTGAGCTTGTCTTCGGACGGTTTGATATTGCTGCAACCAGCAAGGCCAACGAACAGGGCGCCAAGCAGCGCGAAGGTGGTGACCGGGGAACGCAGTTTCATGGTGTGCTTCCTTGAAATTGTAGTGATGCTCCACAACGAACGGTTGCCTCGCCGCGATTGCGCAAGGGCTTGAAAACGTTGGAGATACCACCGAACCATAACCCCGCATCACAGCCCGGTCATTAGCACAGGCGTGCTAATGGCACTATGAAACCGAGTGCAATCATCCGCTGCGTGTCGCCTTGCCTAAGCCGCCGACAGCCGCCCTGCTCAGCTGTCCACCACCTCGTAGTCCTCAGCCTTCAGCGGCTTCACACCGCCGGCCCGGGTGATGCCATACAGCACCACGCCGACCAGCAACAGCGCGCCGGCACGCAGCCAGGTTTGCGCATCCTGCTGGCTCATCAGCAGCAGGCACGAGGCCACGCCGAGCACCGGCACCCAGGTCGGCACACGGAAGTGATCCGCTTCAACCTTGTCCCGGCGCAGCACCAGCACCGCCAGGTTGGTGCTGATGAACACGAACAGCAACAACAGCACCACGGTTTGCGCCAGGGTGGCTAGCGAGCCGGTCAGCGTCAGTACGATAGCCACCAGCGTGGTCGCCACGATGGCCGCCGCCGGTGTGCGCCGCTCTGCCAATACACCGCCCAGCAAACGCGGCAACAAGCCCTGATGGGCCATGCCATAGGCCAGGCGGCTGGCCATGATCATCGTCAGCAAGGCGCCGTTGGCCACGGCGATCAACGCGATAAAGGCGAAAAGCTGCGCCGGGATGCCCAGCCCCGAGGCCTTCACCACCTCCAACAGCGGTGCCGTGGAATGGGCCAACTGCTCGACAGGCATCACCACCGCCGCACCGATGGCCACCGCCATATAAATCGCTCCGGCAATCAGCAAGGCGCCAAACAGCGCCCGTGGGTAGGTTTTGCGCACGTCACGAATTTCTTCGGCCAGATTGGCCGAAGTCTCGAAACCCACGAAGGAATAGAACGCCAGCAGCGCCGCACCGAGCACCGCATAGGCCGGGTTGACCCCCGCCTTGAACTCCACCACCCGGCTGAAATCCCCCTCGCCGCCGCGCAGGAACCACGCCGCAGCGACTATCACCAGCAGCAGCCCGGACAGCTCGATGGTAGTCATCACCAGATTGGCCGACAGCGACTCCTTGATGCCGCGTGCATTGAGCAGGCCGATCACCAGCAGAAAAACCAGCGCCGCCACATGGGCGGGAATGTCGACGAAAGCCGCCAGGTAATCCCCGGCGAACGCCAGGGACAGCCCCGCCGCACTGGTCACCGCCGCCGCCAGCATGCAAAAGCCCACCAGAAACGACACCAGCGGCGACTTGTACGCTCTGGCCGCAAACACCGCCGACGCGCCGGCATGGGGGTACTTGGTGACCAGCTCGGCATAGGAGCCCGCGGTGAGCAAGGCAAAACCCAGGGCCACCAGCAAGGCGACCCACACCGCACCGCCCACCTCGCCGGCAATCACCCCGGCCAGGGCATACACCCCGGCGCCGAGCACGTCCCCGAGGATGAACAGGGTCAGCATCGAGCCGGTGATGGCGCGTTTCAGGGGTGGGCTTGGCGGGGTATTGGCGGTGGGCATCGTTCACGTCCTGTTGGTAGTGCGCAGGTGCGGCGACAGCCGCCTGCAGACCGGTCATGGCTGACCGTTACATTTTGAAAGATGCCGCCCACCGGCAAAGATTCAACAAGCCAGCCGGCCGGTATGCCGGGGCCAGGACCTGATTGGAGCGCAAAGGACGAGTCGAGCGGTTTTGCCGGCAAGCCCTACGGCTGGCGGGAGCGTAGGCGTTGCCGGGTGACTGCACCCGCCCACCCCAATCGTTGCAACGGAATAGACGGCGCCAGGAAAGGCCACCACCGACCTGCTTCTGTGGGAGCGCGCCATGGGCGGGAAATCAGGGGCGAGGCCCTTTCTCGGATGGGTGGTGGCCCGTCGCTTGGGTCGGGCCAGGTAGGTGAAACCCATGGAGATTTCGCCGGGTTTCACCGGAGGCTAGCGCCTGCAGATCGACAACCGACGCTTAGCGCTCATTCGTTCTGGCGGTGCCGTTTTCACGCTCGTCCAACGCATCCTGATCCGAACCCGGGTTGCCCGCCGGCGGGTTCCACTCCACCCGGTTCTTCTTCGCCTCGGCTTCGTTGCTGCCCTGCTTGGGTTCCGACTTGGCCTTTTCCAGCCCCGAGCCGTGCCCTGCCCCGGTATCCACTCCCTTGTCGCTGGAGGACTCGAAGGCGGATTCTGATTGGTTATGTTCGACTGCCATGACAACACTCCCGTAACGACGCAGGACATCTGCGCATACCGTTCTGAAAGGCCGCCCGGGCCCGGAGTGCAATGCTTTCGACAGGCGGCAGCGCCAGCGAACAGCGAGACGGACGGCGCGTTGCGCGGCTGAAGCAATTGCCAGGGCCGCCGATAACCTGCCAGTCCCTATTCAAATGGCTGTTCTCATGTTCAATCGGCTCTCCATCCAGTTCAAGCTGACCGCCCTCGCCGGCCTCTGCCTGTTCCTGGTCGTGTCCCTGCTGGTGCTCGTCTCCCAGTTCTATGCGGCGCGCAGCAGCGATGTCGTCAAAGGCACCAGTTTCCAAATGCTCGGCGACTCCGCGCAACTGCGGCTGCAGGCCATCGGCGAGGCACAGGCGCAAAGCATGCGCAGCGAATTCCTCGAGGTTTACCTGTACGGCATCGGCCTTGCCAAACAGGTTGAGCTGCTACGTAAACAACACGCCAAGGGTGTGCTCAGCGCCGCGACGCTGCGTAGCGACCTGACCGCCGTGCTGGCCGATGCGCTGAAAGCGCGCCCCGAATCCCTGGGTATCTACATCGCCTTCGAGCCCAACGGCCTGGATGGCCAGGATGCAGCCTTCATCGACGACGAAGCCGCGAGCAGCAACGAGGTGGGCCGCTTCGCGCTCTATTGGGCGCAGAGCACACCCGGCGCGTTCGAAGCCGAAGTGATGACCGAACAGGAGTTGGCCGACACCACTCCCGGCCCCAGCGGTGCAGCCTACAACGCGTGGTACAGCTGCCCGCTCAGGACCGCCACGGCGTGCCTGCTCGACCCTTACGTCGACCAGGTGAATGACCAGCCCGTGCTGATGACCAGCGTGGCCCTGCCCTTGCAGGACGGCGGCAAGGTGATCGGCGTGATCGGTATCGACATCAGCCTGGCCGCGCTGCAGGCACTGGCCGAATCCGCTAACCGCAGCCTGTATGACGGCCAGGGCGACATCAGCATCATCAGCCCCGCCGGGCTGCTGGCGGCCTACACCCGGGACGCGACCCAGCTCGGCAAGCCTCTGGACAACGCCGACCAGGTCCAGGCCAGCGCACTGCGACAGGCGCTGCAGGCCGGCCAGCCTTCGGTGGTCTCGAGTGAGCAGTCCCTGGGCGTCATGCAGCCCGTGAAACCGATTCCCGGGGCCAAGACCTGGGGCGTTCTGATCCAGGCGCCGAAACCGGTGGTGCTCACCCGCGCCCTGGCCCTCGCCGACACCCTGGAGGCGCAGCGTACCCGCGACAGCATGATCTCCTGGCTGGTGGGCATCGGCGCCATCGTGCTGGGCCTGGTGCTCATGAACATCATGGCGCGCCGCGTCACCCGCCCGATCCTGTCGGTCGCCGATAGGCTCGACGACATTGCCAGCGGCGAAGGTGACCTGACCCGCCGTCTCCAGTACCCGCGGCAGGACGAACTCGGCCGCCTGGCCGATGGCTTCAATCACTTCCTCGACAAGCTGCAGCCGATCGTGGCCAAGGTGAAGGACTCGGTGCAGTCCGCCCGCCAGACCGCCGATCAATCCGCCGGTATCGCCACCCGCACCAGCCAGGGCATGCAAGCGCAGCTCAGCGAAGTCGAACAGGTGGCAACCGCCTCCAATGAAATGAGCGCGACCGCCCAGGCCGTGGCGCAGAATGCATCCGAGGCCGCCGCCGCGGCACGCAGCGCCGACGAAGCGACCCGCGAAGGCCTCCAGGTGGTCGACCAGACCACCCAGCGTATCGAGCGGCTGGCCCATGACCTCGGCACCGCCATGCGCGACGTCGAAGGCCTGGCGGCCAGCAGCGAGCAGATCGGCTCGGTGCTCGAAGCCATTCGCAGCATCGCCGAGCAAACCAACCTCCTTGCCCTCAACGCCGCCATCGAAGCCGCACGAGCCGGTGAAGCGGGCCGTGGCTTCGCCGTCGTCGCCGATGAGGTCAGAAGCCTGGCCATCCGCACCCAGGTCTCGATCGAGGAGATCCGCCAGGTCATCGAACGCCTGCAACAAGGCACCCGCGACGTGGTGGACTCCATGCACGATGGCCACCTCCAGGCCCAGGACAACGTCAGCCACGTCGCCCTCGCCGTCAGCGCCCTCAAGCGTATCGGCGATGCGGTCTCGGTGATCACCAGCATGAACCTGCAAATCGCCAGCGCCGCCGAAGAGCAAAGCGCCGTCGCCGAGGAGATCAACCGCAACGTGTCGGGCATTCGCGACGTCACCGAATCGCTGGCCGAACAGGCGGACGAGTCCGCCCAGGTCAGCCGCTCGCTGAATGCCCTGGCCAACCACCAGCAGGGGTTGATGGATCAGTTCAAGGTCTAGGGCTTTTTATGCAGGGCCTTGCTGGTGTGGGGAACCGCACAATTCTGCCCTTTACAGCGGGTGGCTCCATCGGGATGAGGCAGCCATGCCAGGTGCGGGCGCCAGCGACAAAAAAGCCGGTAGGCAACGTTCAGCACCGGCCTGGCCCAGCGCCATGACAGGGGCGCAGCCCAGAAGCCGAGGCCAGCGGCGCGCCAGCTCCACAGCGTTGCGTCGAGGCCGGTGACCCAGGTCCCGTCGGCAAACCTGGCGTGCAGTAACGACTCCATCTGCGCAAAGGTAAGCGCCATGGATTCGGGCTCGAAACCTTCTTCGCGGATATCCACGAAACGCAGGCGCTCCGGGGCGGCGCGCCCGCGCAGGGTGTTTATCTCCCGGGCGCAGAGTGGGCACTCGCCGTCAAAATAGAGGGTCAGCGGCCATGTTGGTTTTCTGTCCATTAACGATCAGCCCCGTCGCGATTTTCCATACCCGATGCCCAGGATCCCACGCCGACAATCATCACCTCGGATAGATGCAGATCTTGCCTCCGAGACGGTCGGCCCCTCCCCCAATCAACCGCCATTGCCGGCAATGGTCAGGTAATCCGTATAGAGCTGAGGTGCGCCTGAAAAAGATGCCAGCTCACGCCACTCTTCGTTCATGCGCTCCGCGTCCTGGTGCTCGCGTACGAACTGGAGCGCCCGCTCGGTAGAGACATCGAGTTCCGGGTGGAAGGCATTGAGGGACTCCAGGCTTTCGATTTCCAGCATGACCACGTATTGATCGATGCGGCTGCCACCCTGGCATTTCATCATATGGAATTTCCAGCCCGGATAGTCGGCGATGCGGTGGATATTACTGGTGATGAACTGTTCGAAGGTCGCCGGGGATACACCGGGCCGCAGCGCCAGGTTATGAATACCGATGACCCTAGCAACGGGTTTCTGCCCGGCCAGCGCCTGGTAGTTGGGTCCCTCCGGCAGCGTGCTGCGGGTATTCTCGGCGACCTGCGCGTAGTGCGAAAAGATGGTGGGTCGCTCGGAGAAGGTCGCGAAGGTCTTCCATTGCGCGATCAGCTCCAGGGCCTGGGGGCGCTGCTGCCAGAAGGCCTGGGCCAGCGCGGTGTGATCGCCGTTGGCGTCGATATAGCGGGCGTAGTCCTCGGCGCTGGGTGCTTCATGCAGCATCAGGTATTGATGCTGCCGCTCACCGCGCAGGCCCTTGAGCAGCGTCCATTGCCAGCCGGGGTAAGCCGGAATCTGGATGCCGCGCTCACGGGCGAAGGCTTCGAAATGCGCGGCGGTGACGCCTTTCTTCAGATTGAGGCCGATATAGTGCAGGCTGAATACAGGCCCGGATACGTTGTTCATGGGGACTCCCTGGTAGTTAGCGACAGGACACTGGGAAGGTTGCAACCGCGCGAGCCCCTGGCCCCTCGCGGCAACGACGTGAGGCGAAAGGAACACCGATCAGCCGGCACCGTGACGGGCAATGCGCCGGGCGCTGGCACAAATCAGCAACATGATCACGATCCCCGCGGAGAACGCTGCGGTCAGGCTCCAGTGCCGGGCCACCACGCCAATCAGTGCCGGGCCGCTCAGCAAGCCCGTGTAGCCGATCAAGGTGACCGCAGACAGGGCGAAGCTCGACGCAACCCCGGGCTGGTTGCCAGCGGCGGTGAACAGGATGGGCACGATATTGGACAGGCCGATGCCGGTAAGCACGAAGCCCGCCAGCGCAACGCCTGGCAGATCGATCGCCACGACCAGCAGCAGCCCCAGCGAGGCGCAGGCGCCGCCCAGCATCAGCATGCGCTGGCGACCATGGGCGTTGACCAGACGGTCGCCATACAACCGGCATACGGCGACGGCGATCGCATACAGCGTAAAACCGACCCCGGCATGGCTCTTGTCCAACCCGCGCTCGGTGTGCAGGAACACCGCCGACCAATCCAGCATGGCCCCCTCGATCATGAACACGAAGAAGCACAGCACGGCGATGAACAGCACTCCGGGGTGAGCCAGCGCCTGCAAGGTGCCGCCGGACTCGCCGCTATCCCTTACTCGCCTGGCCAGCAAATGACCGCGGGCGGACAGGGTGAACAGCGCGATCAGCAATACGATCAGGCCGATGGCTTGCAGCGGCGTCAGCCCGGCCCACAGCAGCAGGGTGACCCCGCCGGCACCGGCCACACTGCCAATGCTGTAGAACCCATGGAAACCGGACATTCTGGCCTGCCCGCTTTCACGCTCGACGATGACCGCCTGGGCATTCATCGAGACATCCAGCAGGCCATTGGCCGCGCCGAACACCAGTAACACGGCCGCCATTTCCCAAACGGAGCTGGCAAGCATCATCAAGGGCAGCACCACACAGAAGATCGCCGCGCAGCTCAGGATCAGCTTCTTGCAACCGAACCTGGCGATCCCACGCCCTGCCAGCGGCATCACCAGCATGGCGCCCGCGGCGATACAGAACAGCAACAGGCCCAGCGTACCTTCATCGATGGCCAAGTGGGTTTTGACGAAAGGAATCAGCGGCGCCCAGGACGCCATGCCGAGCCCGGCGACAAAGAAGATATGGCGGGTGGCACGCTGCTGGAGGCGATTGGTGGCGACACTCGGGCAGGCTGCATTCATGGCACGAAACTCTAGGTTCTTGTTATGAGCGGCGGTGGCCACGCTTGCACTGCAGCGCAGCCCACCGCGGTTCGCCAGGGCAGGGAAACGCCTGCGCTCAGCCCAGGCTTTGCGCCACCGACAGGTAATCGGTGTAGATCTGCGGCGAGCCGGAAAACGACGCGAGTTGCTTCCACTCCTCGTACATCTGCTTGGTATCGCGATGCGCCTGGGCAAACAGCGCGGCCTGGTCGGTGGCGATATCCGGTTCCGGGTAGAACACGTCGAGCGCCTGCAGGCTGGCTATCTCCATCATCACCACGTACTGATCCAGCCGGTTGCCCCGCTCGCCCTTGAGCAAATGGAATTTCCAGTCGGGATAGTCCTCGATGCGGTGGTGGTTCTCGGCGATGAAGGTCTCGAAGGTGTGCGCCTCGACGTCTTCAAGCAGCGCCAGGTTGTGAATGCCGATGACCCGCGCTACCGGCTCCTGGCCGGCGCGCGCCTGGTAACGTGGGCCGCGGGGCACGTCGCTCCTGGTGTTCTCGGCCAGCAACCGGTAATCCGTGTAGAGGGTCGGCCGTTCACTGAAGGTGGCGTAGCGCTTCCATTGGCCGAGAATATCCAGGGCCTCTGGCCGCTCGTGCCAGAACTGGCGGGCAAGCGGGGTCTTGTTGCCCTCGGCGGTCAGGTACAGGTCGCGCTGCGCGGCGCTCTGTATTTCGAAAAGCATCAGGTATTGCCCGGCCCGCTCGCCGCGCAGGCCGCGCAACAGGGTCCAGTTCCAGCCGGGATAACAGGGAATGTGCACGCCCTTTTCCTGCACGAAGCCTTCGAATTGCTCGGGCGTTACCCCGGCCTCGGTATCGATGGCGATGTAGTAGAAGCTGAACACCGGCGCGGCTGAAGCGTCTGGCTGTGTCATTGGCGGGCCCTCCTCAGGCATGGGGCTCGGCGAACTGGGTATTGATGATGGCCTCGACCAGGGTCACACCGTTGGGCGTCAGGCTGACCAGGTCGCCCTGCACGGTGACCAGGGCCTTTTCCACCAGGGTGTCCAGGGTGCGGCTGATGATCGGGTTGTCGTAAAGACTCCTGCCTTCGAAACGTTGCCTGAACACCTGGTCGTCCACGGGCACCAGCGTGGAGAGCGCCATCTTGAAGGCATTGACTTCCCGCTGCAGGGGCGACACGCCGCGGCTCCCTTCGATGGGCAGCCGGTTGTCGTCGAGCGCTTCCTTGTAAGCCTTGTAGCCGGTGATGTTGATCGCCTCGGCGCGGGTGCACTTCGAGCTGCCGCCGAGGCCGATCGCCACTTCCGGGTACTGGGTCGGCAGGTCGGTGATGAGCCCCTTCCACTTCTCCGCCTGCAGGTGGTTCTGGTGGAAGTACATGGTCGGGTGTTCGCGATAGCCCGAGGCGAGGTAGCGCTCGACCAGCTCGCGCATCTGGTACTGCTTGCCCAGGCCCGGAAAGGTCATGCTGTCGGTGCCGATCAGGCCCTTGCGTTGCCAGTGGCTTTGCCGCTCACCGGAAACCCCGGTGCGGGTTTTCATGAACTCTTCCATGTGCAGCTTGGTGATGACCACATGGGAAAGCTCCAGCTCGAGCACCTTCTCCAGGTCGTACTTAACATCGTCCACGCCCTGCCCCAGCATGCCGTAGATAAGGTCGACACTGACCCACTCCAGGCCGATTTCCCGGGCATGCAGGATGGTCTGCACGCACTCTTCGGCCGAGTGCATGCGCCCGCAGGCGGAGATGATGCGGTCGTCGAAAGACTGCGCGCCAAAGCTGATCTTGGTGAAGCCAAGCTCCTTCAACAGCAGCAGATAGTCGCGCGTCAGGGTGCCCGGCTCGCCTTCGAAACGCATGGTGGCGGCCGAGAAATTGAAATGGCTCAGGTAGAAGTCCATCAGGCGGCGCAGTTCCGGCTCCGGCAACAGCGACGGCGTTCCACCGAAGATATTGAATTCGCCCACCTCGGCGCTGACCAGACTGGGGACCTTCTGCAGCCACATCCTGGCTTCCTTGATGTTGTAGTCCACCAGGTCGACGAACACCTGTTGTGAGGACGCCGCCTTGGGATTGAGGATGACCGTGGGGTACTGGCAGAAGTGGCAGCGGTAACGACAAGTGGGGATATAGGCCCACAGGTGAATCTGCCGGGCCTGGCCGATTTCACGGTCCATGTCCGCGAAGAAGCCCTCCAGCGGGTAGTCGGCGATGTCGCCGGGAAACACGTGGCAGCCAAAGGGGTCGTTGAATACGTAGTCCAGCATGGCGCTGTTCTGCGGGCGGGAGAGAAACTCATGGACCCGGGGCAGCGGATAGTTGGGATCGATATCGTTCAGTGAATTCAGTGCTTCGAGGTTCATCAGAACACCCCGCCGTTGGCAAAGTAGTTGTGCGCTTCGCCGGATTCGCGGTCCTCGCAGAAGTAGTAGACGAAGCGCTGGAAATCCTCGGGCTTCACGGCCGCAAAGCACTCGGGCAAGGCCGGCGGGTAACCGATGTCCTCGCCCACCGCCCGGCGCAGCGCGCTGAACAGCTCGTCGCGAAACTCGAAATACAGGTGATAGGCCGGCGTCTTGTAGGCATGGATGGGTTTGAAATCGATGACTCGTGACTCGTATTTGATCTCGTGGATACGCTGGTAAAGACGGTCAGCCACCGGCCCGCCGAAGAACTCACGCACCGCTCTGTTCTCCAGCAGGATGTGGGGGTTGAGCAACGCCGGCAGCACGATGTTCTTGGGCACATAATCCTTGATCGAATACTCCCAGGCCTGCCGCGACTGCTCGGCGCTGGTGTCGGCCAGGGTGGGCAGCTGCCGCTCCACGTCCGGGCGCACGTCCTTCATGATGATGATGCCGTCCTGGCCGTAGGCCTTGCCGGTGATGACCTCCTCCAGAATGGTGTCCACCCGGCGGCTGTTGATTTCGATGCGCGAGTCATGGGCATACACGGGTTTGCCGCCCCAGGCGATGACCCGGATGCCGAAGTCCCAGTCATCGGAGAGGTGCTCCACGAACCGGCCGTCCTGCAACTGGTAGAAGATCTCGATGCCGCCTACCTTGTCGTAGAGCGTACGCTCGACGGCAAAGCCCTTGCCGTCCGGGAAGCCGCCGAACAGCGAGAACGACATCGCGCGGCAACGCAGCGTCTTGTCGATTTCGGCGTACAGGTTCGGCCGAGTCTGAAAGGCGGCCTGGTTGTAGTAGTAGTTACAGGTACCGAGGTCGGCGTTCTCATCGACCATCTTTCTGATCAGCGCGTGCAGCCAGTAAGAATCCACCGTGCAGTCCGCATCGGCGGAGGCGATGTAGTGCCTGCTGCTGGTGCCCAGCCGCAGGTCGCGCTGCCGGGAGCGCACGCTGGCATAGTCCATACCGCGTTTGCGCGCCGAGGAAACACCCTGCACGCGCTCCTCGATGACATGAATATCCAGGGCCGGATTACGCGCCCTGAAGGCGTTGATTTTCTCTACCGAGTCATCGCTGGAGTTGTTGTCGACGATGATCAACTCGTAGCTGTCATGGGTGATCAGGCCGTCCCGGGTCTGCTGCTGAAACAGCGACTCCAGCACGCTGTCGATGCGGTCACGCTCGTTATAAACCGGCAGCACGACCGATACAAAAATGGTGTCACGCATAGTTCCTCCAGGTTCATTCAAATCGAGCATGCCGGCGACGTTATTGGCGAGCACACGCTGGCCAATAGCGAAGTTTCTCCGCGCCATGTCGGCCATCAGTAACTTGTCGTTCAGCAGGCGATAAACTTCATCGATGAAGGCTTCATCCGGTAGCCCATCATTGGCTTGGGAAATATTCATGATCGGCGCCTCGAAGCCGTGCCGGCCATACACTTCCTGGTAATACTCATAGCGGGAGGTGATGTAACACCGCTGGCTGCTGATGGATTCGCCTATGGGGTTGCCGTAACTGTCATAGCCCCAGGAAGTCAGAAAGGAAACCAGATCGCAAGAACCATAAAGATCCTCGATGGTGATCGCGTTCTGCTTCGCCGGCATGCAAGCGTGGGATAACGAGCCGACGAACTTCACGAACGGTTCGATGTTCAGTTCCCTGATCTGCTTATTCAACGCGGCGAAGTAAGCCGGGTGTTCCTGAGGGTCTCCAGCGACCACCAGATAAACCTTGCGCCCACTGCCGCTCTGGGCGAATAGCTGGTTCAGCCGGTAGGTCAGCCAGATGTCACGATCCTGGCGTTTTTGCGGAATGATGCGCGTGGTACGGGCGATCAATACGTCGCTATCGCGTATATCCAGGCCTTCCCTGATGTTGCTGTAGGTGCCTTGCCAGTCGAAGTCATAGGTGTTCTTGCGCACCTCGACCTGCATCTGGTGGTCGCACCATTGCTCGAGCTGGTTCTTCAGGTGGTTATTGAGGGTCACGTAGCGGATATAGGGCGAGCGCACAGGCTTGACGGCATGGGGGTAAGGCTCGGGGCCATACTTCATGACGGCCTTTTCACTGTTCCACATCAGGTCGTGATCGCGCCAGATCACGAAACTCCCCAGGCCATGCTCTCTGCCATAGGTGGCGATGGCCTGGTACAGCGCCCGGGTGTAGATGATGTTTTCCGGCAGCGTGCCGTTTTCGACGATCACATAACGGATATTCAACGATTCCCACAACTGAATGATTCGCTGGGCCAATGCCTGCGACGACTCATGCACCGCCTCGAGAAGTTGCTGTTCTTGCTCAGACGAAACGGACACTCGTTGCCCGATCAGCACTTCATGCGAATGCGTAATGAACGGCACCCTGTAATGAGGAACGGTGTCGATGCCCTCGACACGAACGAGGCTGAACACGCCCTGATAGATTTCTTTCTCTTCGTCGTAGGGCTTGTTGAAGTTGCCTTTGTCGACCTTTATGTCGTAACCCACATCCAGATAACAGGCGATATCATTACGTCGAAGTTGCTTGGCCACCTTCAGGGCCTCGACGGTGATACCCGATACCGCAACGGCATCGAATGATATGAAAATTGCCCCCGGTTGCATGTTCTACTCCTTCAGTCTTTCAGGGTTTTATTGATCACCACGAACTAAAGAACCAAATTCAGAGAACAGTTACCCACCGAATGCATCGCCGGAATTAACGAAGGTGTTGAACTACTTGTGGCAAGTGTTCTACGAGGCACCTAACAAGTGCAGTTCATCGGGAGACGATAGAGAAGCGTTACCCCGGCTTGACCAACCGCCAGGGCATCACTCATTCGCTACACACGCAGCGCCTCAGCCGGTTTCAGCCAACGGCGCTTCCACCGGCGTCAGCACATGCACCACGCCTTTGCCCAGCACCATCACCGCGGGCATGCCAGGCGCCTGCAACGCCGGCTCGTCGAGGTGTTCGGTGTCGCGCAGCTGCACGCGGATGCGGGTTATCGCGACGCGCTGTTGCGAGGCCAGGTTCTTCTCGCCGCCCAGGGCCTCGACGACGTTGGCTGGCAGCAGAGTCTCAGGCGCCGTGGTCGCCTTGGGCTCGTCCGGCACCAGGTCCGGCGTCAACGCCTTCCAGAAGGCACTTTGCAATTTATTGAACATGCTCAGCTCTCCAGCACAGGTGACAGGGGCAGCGGCGAGGGCCGCCATGACAGCAGCGCTTCACGAACCTGGGCGGCGCTCTCCAGCGTCAGCGCCTGGCGCGCAATGGCCTCGCAATCGCTGAGTTGCACGTCGCGAATCGCTGCCTTGATGGTTGGAATCAGCGGCACGCTGGCCGACAGCTCATCCACCCCCAGGCCCAGCAACAGCGGCACGGCCAGTGGTTCGGAGGCCATGGCGCCGCAGACGCCGACCCACTTGCCATGGGCGTGGGCAGCTTTAACCGTGGTGGCGATCAGGCGCAGAACCGAGGGGTGAAAGCTGTCGGCCTGGCTGGCCAGGCGTGGGTGGTCGCGATCCATCGCCAGGGTGTACTGGGTCAAGTCGTTGGTGCCGATCGAGAAGAAGTCGACTTCCGGCGCGAACACATCGGCCATCAACGCCGCGGACGGCACCTCGATCATGATGCCGAGCTTCGGCAGCGTGGTGAGGCCGAGGCTCGCCGCCTCCTCGTCGAGGATCTGCCGGGCTAGGCGCAGTTCGGACAACTGGCTGACCATCGGCAACATGATGTGCAAACGCGCCAGGCCGCTGCTCGCCAGGATGGCGCGGAACTGCTCGTGCAGCAGTTGCGGGCGCTCCAGGCACAGACGTACCCCGCGCATGCCCAGGAACGGATTGGCCTCGGCCTCCATCGGCACATAGGCCAGCGGCTTGTCACCGCCAACGTCGAGGGTACGCACCACCAGGTTACGCTCCGGCCCCAGGGCGCGGGCGATGGCGCTATAGGTGGCCGCCTGTTCGTCCTGACTGGGCGCACTGCTGCGCTCCAGGTAGAGAAACTCGGAACGCAGCAGCCCGACGCCCTCACCGCCCAGCTCCAGCGACTGCTCGGCTTCCGCCAGCGAGGCAATATTGGCCGTCACCTCGAAGCGATGGCCATCGCGGGTGGTGGCGGCCAGCGAGGCCTGCTCGAGGTCGCGCTGCTGGCGCAGAGTTCGTTGCTCGCGCTGGGCCTGCAACTGCTCGATGGAAACGGGATCGGGGTCGAGGTGCAGCTCGCCCTTGTCGGCATCGAGCAGCACCCGTGTGCCGTCGGCCAGGGCAAGCACCTCGGCCGGCAGGCCGCACACCGCCGGCAGCCCCAACGCCCGGGCCAGAATCGCGACGTGACTGGTGGCCCCGCCGCCCACCGTGGCAAAGCCCACCACCTTGCTGGTATCCAGTGCCGCGGTCTGAGACGGGGTCAGTTGCTCGGCCACCAGAATGGCCTGGTCGGGCAGCACCCAGGCGCTGTCGTGCACATCCAGAATCAGCTTGAGCACCCGCTGCCCGACATCGGCGAGGTCCAGGGCACGTTCGGCCAGGAACCGGTTGCCGCTGGCCTTGAACAGCTCGGCGGTCGCTTCGGTGACCGAGTTCCAGGCGAAGGCGGCGCTTTTGCCCTGGTTGATCAGCAGCCGGGCCTGCTCCAGCAAGCTCGGGTCCTCCAGCAGCTCCTGGTGGGCCTTGAAGATCTCCTCCTGGGCCTCGCTCGCCGCCCCGTCGCGCAGCTTCTGCAAGGCAGCCAGGGCCTCTGCCAGCGCGCGATCCAGCACCTGCAGCTCGGCGCGCGGGTCGCTGGCGGCCTCGACAATGTCCAGTTTGCGCTCAACCACCTGAACCACCTGGCCAAGGGCCGAGCCAGCCGAAGCACAGACGCCCTGCAGCGACATCGCCGAGGGCTTCGCTACCGGCACCGCTTCGATGGCCGGCGCGCTGACCGAGACCGGTGCCACGGATTCCCCGCAGCCATCGGCCAGCAACTCGGCAAGGGTCTCGATGGCCGCGGCGGCATCCTCACCGGTGGCGCTGATGGTCAGCATGTCGCCAAGGGCCGGCTGCATGGCCATGATCGCCACCAGGGATTTGCCGTTGGCACTGTCCTGCTGCCGGTGCAGGCGGATATCGGCCTTGAAACCCTTGGCGGCCTGGGCGAACACCGCTGCTGGCCGAGCGTGCAGCCCATTGGCGTTGGGCAGGCGGATCGGCTGCGAGACCAGCGCCTCACCTTCATTCACCGGCGCATCGTCCGCCAGCCCGACGTGGCCAAGCTCCAGCAACGGCTGGCCACCGACCACCCTGGCGGTGTCGCCGGTCAGCATGCTGAACGGCTCGGCGCTGACCACCAGCATCAGCGTCATCAGGCTGCGCGCATGCACGGCGATATGGTCGGCATCGAACTCGATCAACGCCTGGCCAGGCTCCACGCGCTGGCCTTTTTCCACCAGAGCCGTGAACCCCTTGCCGGCCAGGTTCACGGTGTCCAGGCCGATATGCAGCAGGATCTGCGCGCCGCCCTCATGGGTGAGGGTGATGGCGTGGCCACTGGCTTGCAGGTCGCTGACCTCCCCCGCCAGGGGCGCACACAGGGTCTGCGAGGTCGGGTCGATACACAGGCCATCGCCGATCACGCGATTGGCGAACACCGGGTCAGGCACATGATCAAGAGGCACCAGCACCCCGGAGAGCGGTGCCAGCAGTTGCAAGGGTTGAGGTACGGTCATGGCTTCACCTGCGGTTTTGTTCTTGGAATGCATGGCGTAACTGGGTTGCTCGGGATCGGGCGCCGCGCGGCGACTCGGGCAGGCGCGGCGCCACCCGCATCAGGTATCGGTGAGGTGCAACACGAAGGACTCGTAAGGCCTGAGGTACAGCTGGCGCCCCCGCGGTTCGCAGTGCGGGTAGTTGCTGATCACCACCCGCTGGCGACTGGCGGTATCGATCACCCGCTCAGGCAGCTCGACTTCGCAGGCGGTGCCATAGAAGTTGTTCACCACCAACAGCCGTTCATGGGCGCTTTCACTTTCGCGCAGGTAGATCCATACCTGCTCATGCTCCGCCAGCAGCTGGCGATAAACGCCCTGCTGGATCAACGGCTCCTGACGGCGCAAGCCAACCAGCTGACGGTAGTAGTGCAGCACCGAGGTGGGGTCGTCGAACTGCTTGGCGACGTTTATCTGCCTGGCATTGCCGGGCACGCCTATCCAGGGTTCGGCGGTGCTGAACCCGGCGTTCGCCTCGCCATTCCACTGCATCGGCGTGCGCCCGTTGTCGCGGGACTTCTGCATGATGGTGGCCATGATCGCTGCCGGGCTTTCGCCAGCGTTGCGTTTGAGGCGGTAGATATTCAGGCTCTCGACATCGCGGTACTGCTCGATGCTGTCGAAGCCCGGGTTGGTCATGCCCAGCTCCTCGCCCTGATAGATGAAGGGCGTGCCCTGCAGAAAATGCAGCGCGGTGGCGAGCATCTTGGCTGAAACCACGCGGTATTCGCCGTCATCCCCGAAACGCGACACCACCCGCGGCTGATCATGATTACACCAGAACAGGGCGTTCCAGCCGCCGCCGGCCTGCATGCCGGTCTGCCAATCGGAGAGGATGCGCTTGAGCGCCAGGAAGTTGAAATCGGCCTGCACCCACTTCTGCTGGTTGGGGTAGTCCACCTTCAGGTGGTGGAAGTTGAAGGTCATCGACAACTCTTTCGAGTCGGGGCGTGAATAGCGGATGCAGTGTTCAAGAGAAGTGGAAGACATCTCGCCGACGTTGATCAGATCATGGCCCTCGAACACCTCGCGGTGCATTTCCTGCAGGTACTCATGCACGTTGGGGCCGTCGGTATAGAAGCGCCGCCCGTCGCTGGCGTCCTCGGGAAAGTCGGCCGGCTTGGAGATCAGGTTGATCACATCGAGGCGGAAGCCACCCACGCCCTTGTCGCGCCAGAAGCGCATCATCTTGAAGACTTCCTGGCGCACCTTGGGGTTGTCCCAGTTGAGGTCGGCCTGGGTGTGGTCGAACAGATGCAGGTAGTACTGCCCGGTCTGCGCCTCGTACTCCCAGGCCGAGCCGCCGAATTTCGACTCCCAGTTGTTCGGCTGGTCGCGCCAGATGTAGAAGTCGCGGTACGGGCTGTCGAGGCTGCTGCGCGCCTGCTGAAACCAGACGTGCTCGATGGAGGTATGGTTGACCACGATATCGAGCATCAGCTTGATGCCGCGCTTGCCCGCCTCGGCGATCAGCAGCTCGCAGTCGGCCATGGTGCCGTAGCTGGGGTCGATGGCGTAGTAGTCGCTGATGTCGTAACCGTTGTCACGTTGCGGCGAGCGCAGAAACGGCGTGAGCCACAGGTAGTCGACACCCAGCCACTGCAGGTAATCGAGCTTGGCCACCACACCGAGCAGGTCGCCCGTGGGGTTGCCGGCTTGGCTGTAAAAGCTCTTCGGGTAGATCTGGTAAATCACCGAATGCTGCCAGTCTTGCATGGCGCTATTCCTTCATCTGTTTTAGAACAACGAGCGGCACGCCATGGCGCTGCCGCTCGCCAAGCGATGGTTCAGGCCACCCGGTAGCCCGGGCGGACGATCTTCACGCTGAGGGCGCAGGTGAGCAGGAACGGCACCGCGATGGCGATGACCATGCCCACGATGAACACCGGGATGTACTGCGGCATGATGGAAATGAAACCCGGCAGGCCGCCGACGCCGATGGCCGAGGACTGCACCTTGTTCAGCGACAGGAAGATGCAGCCCATGGCCGAGCCGATCAGGGCGGCGTAGAACGGGAATTTGTAGCGCAGGTTGATACCGAACATCGCCGGCTCGGTAATGCCGAAGTACGCGGAAATCGCCGAGGTGGACGCCATGCTCTTGTCCCGCACGTTGCGGGTCATGTAGAACACCCCGAGCGCGGCGCTGCCCTGGGCCAGGTTGGACATCACGATCATCGGCCAGATGAAGGTGCCGCCATGGGTGGAGATCAGTTGCAGGTCCACGCCCAGGAACATGTGGTGCATGCCGGTGATCACCAGCGGCGCGAACAGCACGCCGAAGATCGCCCCGCCGACCAGCGGCGCGAAATCGAACAGCATCACCACGCCCTCGGTGATGAGGATGCCCAGGTGGCGGGTGATCGGGCCGATCAGGGCCAGCGCCAGCACGCCGGTAATGACGATGGTGGTGATCGGCACCACCAGCAACTGGATGGCATTGGGCACCCGGGCGCGCAGCCATTTCTCGATCACGCTCATCACATAGGCGGCCAGCAGGATCGGCAGGATCTGCCCCTGGTAACCGACCTTCTCGATTTTGAACCAGCCGAAGATATCGAAGTACGGCATGCCCTGATCGCCCAGGCCGGCGACCACTTTGCCGTAGTTCCAGGCATTGAGCAGGTCGGGGTGCACCAACATCAGGCCGAGCACGATGCCGAGGATTTCACTGCCCCCGAAGCGCTTCGCCGCCGACCAGCCGACCAGCGCCGGCAGGAACACGAACGAGGTGTTGGCCATCAGGTTGATCAGGCTCCACACGCCATCCAGCGCCGGGTAAGCCTCCAGCAGGGTGACCCCCTCGATGAACATGCCCTTGGCGCCGATCAGGTTGTTCACCCCCATCAACAGGCCGGCAATGATCAGCGCCGGTAGGATGGGCATGAACACGTCGGAGAGGATGCGCACCAGGCGCTGCATGCCGTTGATCTTGGCAGCGCTCTGCTGCTTGAGATCGGCGATGGTCATGGCCGCCAGGCCGGTCTGCTCGCGCAGCGCGGCATAGACCTTCTCCACATCGCCAGGGCCGATCACTACCTGGTAGAGGCCGCCGGTGAAGAACGAGCCCTTGACCAGATCGATCTGGTTCAAGGTGCCCACGTCGACCTTTTTCGGGTCCTTGAGGGACAGGCGCAGGCGCGTCACGCAATGGGCGGCCTGCTCGACATTATCGACGCCGCCGAGGCTCTGCAGCACGTCGCGGGCAATGGCTGAATAATCGTGACTCATGCGCTTGTTATCCTTCGAGGATTTTGTTTTTGGAGAGCGGCATAGGTAGCAACCTGACCAGACCTTACTCGTACATACGAGTTAAAGCAACAACTCGTATAGACCAGTTTAGCCGGGTTTGCCAAAGCGCCAGTCAGCAGGGAAATTTCCAGCCACCGCCGCCCCTCAAACCATAGACAAAGCGCCACGCGCTCCCTAAGGTTCCTCGCTTGACGACAACCGGCATCGAGCCTGCACATGAGCAAATACAGCCAGATCTACAACGATCTGCTTGCCAGCATCACCAGCGAACGCCTGGAGCGCGGCGCCCGCCTGCCCTCGGAAACCGAGCTGATGGACCACTACCAGACCAGCCGCGGCACCGTGCGCAAAGCCATCGAGCAGCTGCAGGAACGGGGCTTCGCGCAGAAGATCCACGGCAAGGGCACCTTCGTGCTGTCGCGTGCGCCAATCGAATTCCAGCTCGGCGGCATCGTCAGCTTTCAGGAGACCTACCCCCGGCTGGGCGGCAACGTGCGCACCGAGGTGGTCGAGCTTAGCCAGCTACCGCTGGAGGGCAGCCTCTGCGAGCACATTCAGGCTGCAGAAGGAGCGCTGATCACCCGCATCAAACGGGTCAGGCGCATCGATGGCCGGCGGGTGATCCTGGATATCAACCACTTCGTCGCCGACCTGATCCCCGGCCTGGATCGCAGCATCGCCGAGCACTCGATTTACCACTACATCGAAAAGACCTTGCAGCTGCAGATCAGCTATTCGCAACGCACCATCGAAGCCGTTCCCCGCAGCGCGGACGACCTCAAGCACCTCGACCTGGACGACCAGAGCCACGTGATCGTCGTCAGCAACCAGACCTTTCTGCAGGACGGCCGACAGTTCGAGTACACCCAGTCACGGCATACGCTCGACAAGTTTTACTTTTCGGATGTGGCGCGGAGGTAGGGAGTGCAGTGATCCAGGGGAAATAACCAGCATGGGCAAATACACCGCCACCCTGCTCTCCCTGAGCGAGTCGACGCCCGTCTAAGAAGCTGTAACAGCTGAGCCAACCAGCAAGGTTGCCATCTGAAAACCTGCGGGCTAGAGTGCGCGGGTCGTGGTCAATCCCGCGACCGGGTGTGACAACCTGAAAAACCAAGACGCGGTGCGTCGTAATTGCCTAGCCGGTATCTGATGCCGTGCTACCGCATTTCTATGGCGGGCCGTACGGGGCAGGCTTCGGCCTGGCCGGTTCCCTTGGTTTCCGGTTTGTCACCCCCGTACGGTCCGTCACCATAACCGCGTGACAACGGCGGTGGCGGCTCCTTAACGAAACCAGGGAGCATAAGGAAAATGCGCCATCCAGCTTTTACGCCAGGGCACCACCCTGCTCGCCCCAACGGCCCACAGACCTCCACCCCGGAGGTGCCCCATGGCTAACCCACTTGGCCGTGTACTCAACTTTCCCAGACGCCCAAGCCCGATCACGGGCGCCAACTTCCAGACCCGAAGCGCACTGGCCGATGCCGACTTGCGCGCCGTGCTGTTGAGCGAACTACTCGAAGACCTCCTGCGCAAGGAGCGAGAGCGGCCTGACTCTCTAAGAGTCCGAATGGCCTGCGTAGCGGCCCAGGAACTGCTCAACGAATTGACGGTGCTTTACCGCCGAGCAAGCTGCGAAAACCGGGGAGGTAACAGCCATGACTAAAGGCGTTACCACCACCCTGCCCTCGAACGACGGCTATCCCGGCCTCACAATCGCCTGGTCAAAAGACTGCCGCCCGGCCTTTCATAAAGGCATACGCGCTGCAGAACGTTGGCTAAACGGCAAGCGCAGTCATTGGCTATGGGCCGCGCTGATCTTCGAGCGGGACGCACTGCCGGATGAGACGGACCGGAGGGCGTTCGAGGTGGCGTTTATCAGTAGGATTCAGCAGAGGTTAGAAGGCACTGGCTAAGCCGGATCAAAACCAATGAGGACCGAAGCATGAGGCGATTACCGCTGTGCTTCGGAGCTCAAAGCAGATGATACTGAAATCCCTCAGAAGATATAATTCGCGGAGCCATCGTCAGCCCCTCAAATCCCTGCAGCCTAATTCCGCGGCAGTCAAACCAATTTGTCACCTAGCCCGACGTGAAGCCTTAATGAGCAAGGCTATCTCTACGCCGTATCCAACACAGCCCTTTCACGTAATGCGCAGGCGATCCACAATAGGCGTGTTTTACTGGGGCCACATAAGAGCGCAGAGCACCCGCAATGAGTGAGCAAAAAATCGAACAGGGCTTTATCGACAAGCTAGTTGAGCTCAAGTACACCTACCGCGACGACATCACCGATCGCGACTCGCTGGAACGCAACTTTCGCGAGAAATTCAACGCACTCAACCGCGTCACCCTGACCGATGGCGAGTTCGCCCGCCTTCTCGACGAGATCGTGACACCCGATGTATTCACGGCTGCACGCACCCTGCGCGAGCGAAATGCCTTCACCCGCGAAGATGGCACACCGCTGAACTACACCCTGGTCAACATCAAAGACTGGTGCAAGAACAGCTTCGAGGTGGTCAACCAGCTACGCATCAACACCGACAATAGCCACCACCGCTTCGATGTGCTCATCCTCATCAACGGTGTGCCGTGCGTTCAGGTCGAGCTGAAAACCCTGGGCGTCAATCCGCGTCGCGCCATGGAGCAAATCGTCGAATACAAGAACGACCCCGGTAACGGCTACAGCAAAACCCTGCTGTGCTTCCTGCAGATGTTCATTGTCAGCAACCGCGACAACACCTACTACTTCGCCAACAACAACGTCCGGCACTTCTCGTTCAACGCCGATGAGCGCTTCCTGCCCATCTATCAGTTCGCTGACGAGGCGAACAAAAAGATCACCTACCTCGACCGTTTTGCCGAAACCTTCCTCGCCAAATGCACGCTCGGCCAGACCATCAGCCGCTACATGGTGCTGATTGCCAGCGAGCAGAAGCTCATGATGATGCGCCCGTATCAGGTCTATGCGGTCAAGGCCATCGTCGAGTGCATCGAGCAGAACTGCGGCAACGGCTACATCTGGCACACCACCGGCAGTGGCAAAACCCTCACGTCCTTCAAGGCCTCCACCTTGCTCAAGGACAACCCCAAGATCGAGAAATGCCTGTTCGTGGTCGACCGCAAAGACCTCGACCGCCAGACCCGTGAGGAATTCAACAAATTCCAGGAAGGCTGCGTCGAGGAGAACACCAACACCGCTGCCCTGGTGCGCCGGCTGCTGTCCGAGGACTACGCCGACAAGGTGATCGTCACCACCATCCAGAAACTCGGCCTTGCCCTGGATGAAAGCAGCAAGCGCAACAAACAGCGCAAACGCAACGACCAGCCCACCTACAAAGAGCTGCTGGCCCCGTTGCGCGACAAACGCATGGTATTCATCTTCGATGAATGCCACCGTTCCCAGTTCGGCGACAACCACAAGGCCATCAAGGCGTTCTTCCCCAAGGCCCAGCTCTTTGGTTTTACCGGCACGCCCATCTTTGAAGAGAACGCCACACGGGTAAAAGTGGAAGGCGAACAGGCGTCTTATCAAACCACCGATGAGTTGTTCGAGAAGCAGCTCCACGCCTACACCATCACCCACGCGATCGAAGACGCCAACGTGCTGCGTTTTCATATCGACTACTTCAAGCCAGAAGGCAAGAAAACACCCAAGCCAGGGGAAGCCCTGGCCAAGCGCGCCGTGGTCGAGGCCATTCTTGCCAAGCACGACATGGCCACCGCCCAGCGCCGTTTCAATGCCATTCTGGCCACGGCCAGCATCAACGACGCCATCGAATACCACGGCCTGTTTGCCGAAGTACAACAGGCCAAACGCCAGGCCGACCCGGATTATCAGCCGCTGAATATCGCCTGCGTGTTCTCGCCGCCTGCCGAAGGCAATGCCGACGTCAAACAGATTCAGGAAGACCTGCCGCAGGAAAAGCAGGACAACGAAGAAGACCCGGAAGGCAAGAAAGCCGCGCTAAAAACCATCCTGGCCGACTACAACCAGCGCTACGGCAGCAACCACAGCATCGGCGAGTTCGACGCCTACTATCAGGACGTGCAAAAGCGCATCAAAGACCAGCAATGGCCCAATGCCGATTACCCCCATGCGCTGAAAATCGACATCACCATAGTGGTCGACATGCTGCTCACCGGCTTCGACTCCAAATACCTGAACACCCTGTATGTGGACAAGAACCTTAAGTACCACGGCTTGATCCAGGCCTTCTCGCGTACCAATCGCGTGCTGAACAGCACCAAGCCCTACGGCAACATTCTGGATTTTCGCCAGCAGCAAGAGGCGGTCGATACCGCCATTACCCGTTTCTCTGGCGAGCAGAGCGGCAAACCGGCCCGTGAAATCTGGCTGGTGGACAAAGCCCCGGTGGTGATTGAAAAACTCCAGGCCGCCGTGCAAAAGCTCGACGACTTGATGCGCTCGCAAGGCCTGGCCTGCGCACCGGAAGACGTACACAACCTCAAAGGAGACGAAGCTCGCGCCGCGTTTATCGGTCGTTTCAAAGAAGTGCAGCGGCTGAAAACCCAGCTCGACCAATACACCGACCTCAGCGCCGACAACGCCGCCACCATCGAGCAGATTCTGCCCAAGGAAAGCCTGCTGGGCTTTCGCGGCGCCTACCTGGAAACGGCCCAGCGCCTCAAGGCCCAGCAGGAAAAGAACGACAAGGGTGAAGGCACCAGCTACGAGATCGTGGATCAGCTCGACTTCGAGTTCGTACTATTCGCCTCTGCCGTGATCGATTACGACTACATCATGGATCTGATGTCGCGCTTCTCGCAGCAAGAGCCGAGCAAGCAGAAGATGAGCCGCGAACAACTGATCGGCCTGATTCAGGCCGATGCCAAGTTCATCAACGAGCGCGACGACATAGCCGCCTATATCGCCACCCTAAAGGCTGGCGAAGGCCTGAGCGAAAGCGCGATTCGCGAGGGATACCGCCACTTCAAGGAATGCAAGGATGCCACTGAGATTGCCGATATTGCCAACCGGCACCAGCTCGCCCCAGCCGCCCTGCAAGGGTTCGTCGAAAGCATTTTGCAACGCATGATCCTGGACGGCGACCAGCTCAGCGAGCTGATGGAGCCGCTCGACCTGGGCTGGAAAGCCCGCGCCCAGGCGGAAGAGGCACTGATGAAAGAGCTATACCCCCTTCTTAACAGACGTGCCCAAGGCCGCGAGATTTCAGGACTGAGCGCGTATGAGCAGTAAGCAACAAGCAAGTGATGTAATGGAAGAGAACACGCAGGTATTAGTGCCGAAATTGCGGTTTCCAGAATTTCGGGAGGCGGGGAAGTGGAAATTTATCCCTCTGAATCGTCTAGCGATTCGAGCTAAACAGAAAAATCGAGACCAAAAAATTGACCGCGTACTGACCAATTCTGCTGAGTTTGGCGTAGTGGATCAGCGAGATTTTTTTGATAAAGACATTGCCACACAAGGAAGGCTTGAGGGCTATGTTGTTGTTGAGCTTGGCAGCTACGTCTACAACCCACGTGTATCGTCAATAGCGCCTGTAGGCCCAATATCAAAGAACAAAATTGGTACAGGCGTGATGTCGCCGCTGTATACAGTCTTTAAATTCAAAGACAACACGAACGATTTCTACGAACATTTCTTCAAGACTACCGGCTGGCATAACTACATGCGAAAAGCATCTAGCAAGGGTGCACGCTGAATCGCCCCGGCTTTCCTAGACACTTTCCAAGCTCTGGATATATCGCTTCTCAAACTCCACTGGCGATAGCTGCATAGCGCTGCTGTGCCGGCGTTTAGGGTTATAGAACATCTCGATGTAATCGAACACATCAGCGCGTGCTTCTTCGCGGGTGTTGTAGGTTTTTCGTCTGATACGTTCGCGCTTCAGTAGTTGGAAAAAGCTTTCTGCCACGGCGTTGTCGTGACAGTTACCGCGTCGGCTCATGCTACTAATAAGGTTGTTGGCCTTGAGGAAACTTTGCCAGTCCAGGCTACTGAATTGACTGCCCTGGTCTGAGTGGATCATCACGTCCTGCTTGGGTTTGCGCCGCCACACCGCCATCAGTAAGGCATCAATCGCTAGATCGCTGCACATCCGTGGCTTCATCGACCAGCCGACCACTTGGCGTGAAAACAGATCCAGCACCACTGCCAAGTACAGCCAGCCTTCATAGGTGCGAATGTAGGTGATGTCAGTGACCCAGACCTTATTGGGTTCTGCGACTTTGAACTGTCTCTCCA
>NZ_MSXV01000032.1:0-28905 GCF_001945395.1 Pseudomonas sp. PA15(2017)
CTGCTTTGCCCGCGACCTTCGCCCTGGATATAACCCATAAACGACAATGCCCCTATCAACCGATAGAGGCATTGTCTTCAACTCACCCTCGGACTGCTAGGTTTTCACACAGTCTGACCGGGTCCCATTTTCATGTGCACTGCCGGGTATCAGCGGGGCCGATATTCTGGCCCGCTGTTTTGCGAACACGGCCTGGCGCTCTTTCACGAGCAGCACGGGCGGCGGCAAATGCCTGGATGAAAATGACAATTGAAAACTATTCTCATCTATCGGTAAGATGCCGCCTCTTTCCGCTCAGATCAGGTATGACGAGTGTCGGATCTGGATCTCAAAGGCCTCTTTCAACAGCACGCTCGTGCCTTGCAGAGCTTCCTGCTGCGCAAGAGCCGTGACCCGCACCTGGCTGCCGATCTGGTCCAGGAGAGTTTCCTGCGCTTGAGCGAACAGGCGCGTCACGACCATATCGACAATACCCCAGCCTATCTCTACCGCACCGCACGCAATTTGCTGATCGACCACCTCCGCCAGCAGGAGCGACGCAAGACCGATCTGGTGGGCGACGATGTGCTCAATGCCGTCGAGGATGAAGTCGATAGCCTGGAAGACACCACCGAGAGGCAGCAACGTATGGAGCTGTTGCAGCGTGCGGTGGCCGAGCTGCCACCGCGAACACGCGAAATCTTTCACCTCAACCGCATAGAGGGGCTGACCCACGCCGAGGTCGCCAGGCGCCTGGAAATCAGCGACAGCTCGGTGCAAAAGCACCTGTCCAGAGCGTTGTCTCACGTCATGGAGCGCCTTGGCGCAGGCTCGTGATGGCAAAAATACCGTCATGGTCGGAAACTTTTACGGTAAAACAGCCGCCTGAGCGTCTTCAGTCTTACAAGAGAAAGCCGAGAGCACACGTGAATAGCCCAGACCTGCAGGATCGCGGGATTCGCCAGGCTGCTGCCGAGTGGGCGGTGCGCATGAGCGACTCGCCGCTCGACGCGCACCAGCAGCAGGCGCTACAGGCGTGGCTCGATCTCGATCCGCGCCACGGTGCTGCCCTGCAGTTCGCCAGGCGTACCTGGGGTGATCTGGCCAGCCTGCAAGAGCCGGTTGGCGAACCGCCTCGTCGCTCGCCGGCCCGCTCGGCCGCGGCGCTGCCCAGGCGCCGCTCCCGCCGTGTGCTGCGCTGGTTGAGCAGCGCCTCGCTGGCGGTGGTCGTCACCCTGGTCGGCTGGAACCAGGCACCTGCGGTGTACCTGCCGCTGGTCGCCGATCACCGGACCGTTACCGGTGAGGTGCGCACCGTCGAGTTGCCTGACGGCAGCCTGGCGACACTCGATGCACGCAGCGCCATACGCCTGGACTATACGCCCCAGGCCCGGCGTATCGAGTTGCTTGCCGGTTCGGCGGTATTCCAGACGGCGCCCGTTGGGCCACAGGAAACGCGACCCTTCATCGTCGACAGTAACGGGGGCAAGGCCCAGGCGTTGGGCACACGCTTTCTGGTCAGTCGTGAAAATGGCGGGCAGATGCTCGTCGGCGTCATGCAGCACCGGGTTGCGGTCAGCAAACGGGGTCAGAGCCTGGTTCTCGAGCAGGGGCAGAGTGCGCGGGTCGAGGCTGACGGGCGCATCGAACGCCTGAATCTGGAGCCCTCGCGGGTCAGCAGTTGGCAACGCGGCTTGCTGATTTTCGACCAGGTGCCGCTGCAGCAAGTGGTGACTCAGCTCAACCGTTATCGGGACGGGCACATCTTCGTCGCGGGCGACGGGCTGGCGCAGCGCCGGGTCAGTGGCGTGTTTCGCCTCGATTCGCTGGACGGCGCAGTCGCTACCCTCACGGGCGAGCTGAAGGCCCGCCATGCCGATCTGCGCGGCGTGAGCCTGATCTACTGAGCCAGGCCTGGTTTTTCGGGCTGATCGAATAATTTTCGAAAACGCTTACTGAGTTTTTCCGGCTGCATCGTCTTGCTTGTTGATAGTGATTTTCATTACACGCCAACACAAGAAAAGAGCAGGGTCGATGGCCAACAAGGAAAGGTGTCATTCAAGCAGCGCAACCCGGGGCGTGCTTCGCTGGCGTGGGGTGGCTGGTGGTCTGCTGGTCAGCATGGCACTGGCCTCCGCCAGTAATGTCTGGGCTCAGCAGCCGGCGGCTGCAGTGGGTAACGTGGGCAGCGGCGCAGTCGTCAAGCAGGTCGAGTTCGACATTCCGGCACAGCCGTTGCGCAGTGCCGTGATCGCCTTCGCCGAGCAGGCGCAAATCCAGGTGTTTTTCGACAGCGGCAAGTTGGCAGGTCTGCAGAGCCACGAGCTGCGGGGCCCCTATCCGCCAGAGGAGGGCTTGCGCCTGTTGCTCGGCGGCTTGCCGGTAAGCTACAGCTTCACCGGGGAGCGGCGAATCAATCTGGAGCGCCTGGCCGATGTCGCCGGTACGCTGCAGATCGACACGACCCTGATCGAGTCGACGCGCGATGTCGGCAACGAGTGGATCTACCAGACGCCCCGCTCGGTGAGCGTGATCACCCGCGAGCAGCTCGACCGCAATCCGCCACGGCATGCCGCCGACATGCTGGTCGAGACCCCTGGCGTTTATAGCGCGGTGAGTGCGCAGGACCCCGGCCTGTCGGTGAACATCCGTGGCATGCAGGACTTCGGTCGGGTCAACACGATGATCGACGGCATGCGCCAGAACTTCAACGAGAACGGCCACCAGCAGCGTAATGGCCAGTTGTACGTCGACCCTGAGTTGATCAGTGAAGTGGTCGTCGAAAAAGGACCCAGCTCGGCGCTGAATGGCGCAGGAGCCATTGCCGGTAGTGCCAACTTCGGCACGCTGGGATACGACGACGTCATCCTGCCTGACAATGACGTCGGGGTTCGCCTGCGGGGGATGACGGGTGTCGGCGGTTACGACAACGGTGTCAAATTCATAGGTAGTGCAGCGTTTGCCGGACGCTTGGGCGATTCGCTCGACGTGCTGGTTGCCAAGAGCCAGCGCAATTTCGGCGAGTATGAACCCGGCAGGCGTAAAGAAAACTTCGATTTCTTGCTCAGTGGTGTGCAGGACGGTGCTAACAACGCAGTGGCTGAACAAGTGGTCGACCGCGTTAAGTTCTCGGATCAGAAGCAAGACTCCGATCTATTCAAACTGCGCTGGCATCTAACCCCCGAGCAGTCGATGCAGTTCACCTACATTGGCACTGAAATCAGCTACAACAATGTATCCGACAGGCGAGTCATCAATCCATCAACCGCTCAAGCGCTTGACGGCGACGAAGCCTGGATCAAATACGGCAACGCCGAAGCACGTTCCAAGTCCTACGGTTTCGATTACAGCTTCAACCCTGACTCCGACCTGATCGACCTCAAGGTCAAGTTCTACTACGTGGATACCCGCAATCAGCGCGAGACTGCCGCTGGCCGTCCGGTCTATCAGAACGGCACGAACATGACCGAGTTGGCCTGGCAGATCGGCGTGTGCAATCAAAACCCGGTACAGAATACCTACGCAACGGCCTGCGAGCGTGGTTACGGTAATGAAGCCGACACCTCGATCGAAACCTACGGTTTCACCCTTGATAACACCGCGCGTTTTGCCGTCGCTGGGGTAGAGGGGTTCTCGTTCAACCACGGGCTAGAGTACTTCCAGGATAAAGGCGAATCCACCACGACCAAGGTACGCGAGGGTGCCGATGTCAGCAGAACAGCTGACAATTCGCTCAATCCCAACGGCAAACGCAGCATCGCCAGCGCCTTTGGCAACCTGAAGTGGGAAAACGAGACCTACACCCTTGCAGGTGGGCTTCGCTATGACTACTACCAGCTCAAGGGCAAGACGCGCTTGCCGATTAGCGATTGGACCTATGTATCCAGCTACGATCGGACGCTAGCTGCTTACATCAATAGGCTGGCTCGCTCGATAGAGTTATGCGCCGCAGGTGGACGTGGTTACCAGACTCACTGTAACAATGTGCCGCTGTACGAGCGCTACGTTGCCGACCCTACCAGCGTCCCGAGGTATGAAAGTATCTATCCGGCACAGTGGAGCTCGGTCAACACCCTAGCCGACTACAAGGTCAATAACAGCGAGCACAAAGTGCTGCCCAGCCTTTCTGCCGCTTACCGTCCAACTGACTGGCTGGAACTGTTCAGCAATTGGGGCAAATCCTGGCGCCCGCCAGCACTGACCGAAACTCTGATGCAAGGCAGTCATCCGGGCGATCCCTTCGCCTACATGGTGCCCAACCCTTATGCGAAGACCGAGACATCGCGAAGTTGGGACGTCGGTTTCAATCTGTCTTTCCGGGACGTCATCAGCAGTGGCGATAAGCTGTCCAGCAAGGTGGCCTACTACGACACCCGGGTCGACGATTACATGGTCACCTCCATGGTCAACATCATGCCCGGCTATACCGGTGGGCTGGGCAACACCATGTTCGTCAACAACCTGCTCGAAACCCAGTTCCGCGGTATCGAACTGGAGTTGGACTACGATGCCGGGCGTTGGTACAGCGGTATCAATTACACCCATGTGATCGGTGGCAATAACGACTTCTGCCAGAAAACCTACCCCTTGGGCAGCGGCTACAAGCGCGGCGATATACCGGATGAAAACGGCAACTATCCGGCCGAACACCAAGCCGCCATTGAGGCCGGATATGCCTCTCATGAGGCCTACCTCGATAGTCAGCAACTGTGTGGGGACATGGCCGTCTTCGGCATGAACAGCGCGCGTAACGTCCCGATGGATCGCGGCAGTTGGGTGTTTGGCACCCGTTGGTTCAACCAAGCCCTGGAAGTTGGGACGCGCCTCAATTACAGCGCTGCGGGGGGGCCTGACGAGTACGAGTATGACGTGTGGCCCAGCTATATCACCTGGGATGTGTTCGCCAGCTACCGGATCAACCAGAACTTCATGCTCCGCGCCACGGTGGAAAACCTGCGCGACCGCAGTTACGTCACCGGCTACTCCGATATTTTCTCCAAGTCCTACGGCACCGGTAGAACCGTGATGGCCGGGCTGGAAGTCAATTTCTGATGCCTGGATTACAGGCCGGAAAGATGGCGCGCAGTCATGGCGCCAGTGCGATGGGTACACCATCAACGTGTACCAACCTCAACCGATCTCTATTCATGGAGAACTGAGATGAGCATTACCTACACTTTCAATTCCACCGAGTACTCCAGCGACTTCATTGGCCAGAGCCTGGAAGCATTGCTGCTTGATTTCGAAACCAACGGCGCCGCTGGTGAACATGACAGCGGCAATCCGGGCGGTATCAACACCGGCGGTTTCTATACGGCAGGCGTCGCCTCCGGCTTGGCCGGCGACACGTACGCCCAGTCCAACGGTGAAGGCTTTGCGTTTTCTGCCTACGGTAGCCTGTCGTACAACTTCGCCGCACATTCGCTGACCGGTACCGTGCAATCGATCTCCCTCGGCTCTTACCTGAACACCGATGGCACCGTCGGCGATCCGTTCATCACCTTCAACTTCGACTCGCTGACCTCCGGCACGGAAACAGGCCGCGACAATGCGGTGCACGACGTGATCTGGGGCCTGATGAACGGCTCCGTGCAGGGCGCCGAAGACAGCGCCGGCACGGTGAACGACGGCGGTCTGCTGGCTCTGCTGGATGCTGCCGGCCTGAGCGACGACATCATCACCACCGGTTCGGCCTCGTTCAGCGAGTCCGAGTTGCTGCTGGCGGCCTGATCATCAGGCAATGAAAAAGCGAACGGATGTGTCATCCCGTTCGCTCTGGTAACGCCGTCACGGCCCGTGTTTTCCAAGGACCAGGCTGTGACGGTCACGAATTCTGGGTGTCGCCCGGGCGCCCGTCAATGGCTCCAGGGGATACCGCCAGGCGCGCTGCGCCTGGCATTGCGTCAAGGAGTTCCTGCATGCGCGTGCCCGTTCCCACGGCTGGCAACGAGATAATTCAGGCTCTGCGTGCCTGCCGCTCGGGGCTGCTGCATGTCGGCCTGTTCTCGGCGGTGATCAATCTGTTGATGCTGGCACCAGCACTCTACATGCTACAGGTCTACGACCGCGTGCTCGCCTCGGGCAACGCCATGACGCTGCTGATGCTGACCCTCATCGTGGTCGGCCTGTTCGTGTTCGCCGGGGTGCTGGAGTGGATTCGCAGCCTGGTGGTGATCCGCCTCGGTACACAGTTGGACATGCACCTCAACGCGCGGGTGTTCGACGCCACCTTCGACGCCAACCTGGGCAACAGCCGGCAGACCTCGACCCAGGGGCTGAGCGATCTCACCAGCCTGCGCCAGTTCGCGACCGGCAATGCGCTGTTCGCGTTTTTCGATGCCCCCTGGTTTCCGGTGTATCTGGGCGTGATCTTTCTGTTCAGCCCGTGGCTCGGCCTGCTGGCCCTGGTCGGTGCTCTGGTGTTGGTGGTGCTGGCCTGGCTCAACCAACGCGTGACCCAGGTGCCGCTCGGCGAGGCGTCGCGCCTGTCGATTGCGGCGAATCAGCAGGCCGGCGGCCACCTGCGCCAGGCCGAGGCCATCGAGTCGATGGGCATGCTCACTGCCCTGCGTCAGCGCTGGTTCGCCTTGCATGCCGGCTTTCTCGGCCAGCAGAACCTGGCCAGCGAGAAGACCGCCGCCTTCAGTGCCTGGTCCAAGTACGTGCGCCTGGCGCTTCAGTCACTGGTGCTGGGCCTGGGCGCCTGGTTGGCGCTGGACGGGCTGATCACGCCCGGCATGATGATCGCCGGCTCCATCCTCATGGGCCGGGTGCTGGCACCCATCGACCAGGTGCTCGGTGTCTGGCGACAGTGGAGCAATGCACGGCTGGCCTACGAGCGACTGTCGGCGTTGCTGGTGGCCAACCCGCGACGTCAGGCGGGGATGCCGCTGCCGCCGCCGCGTGGTGCGCTGCGCGTCGAGCAACTCAGTGCCTTTGCCCCGGGAACTCGCACGCCATGCCTGGTCAACCTCGGCTTCGCACTCGAGGCCGGTGAAGTACTCGGTGTGATCGGCCCTTCGGGCTCGGGCAAGTCGTCCCTGGCACGCCTGCTGGTGGGCGTGAGCGCGGCGCAGACCGGCAAGGTTCGGCTGGACGGCGCAGACCTGCAGCAGTGGGACCGCACCGCCCTCGGTGCCCATATCGGCTACCTGCCGCAGGACGTGCAACTGTTCGCCGGCAGCGTGGCCGAGAATATCGCCCGTTTTACCGAGGTGGACGCGGACAAGGTGGTCGCCGCGGCACGCATGGCCGGGGTGCATGACCTGATCCTGCAACTGAGCGACGGCTACGACACGCTTCTAGGCGATGGGGGCACCGGGCTGTCCGGCGGGCAGCGGCAGCGTATCGGCCTGGCCCGGGCGCTGTATGGATTGCCGGCGTTGATCGTGCTCGACGAGCCGAATTCGAATCTCGACGAACCGGGGGAGCAAGCCTTGCTGGCCGCCATTGCCGAGGCCAAGCGGCAAGGCCGCACCCTGGTGCTGATTGCCCACAAGCCGTCGTTACTGGCCAGTACCGACAAGCTGCTGGTGCTGCGCGCCGGGCAGATGCAGGCCTTCGGGCCCGCCGAGCGAGTGCTCCAGGAGCTGCAGCCCAAGGCGCCGCCGGTGGCGGCTGCGGTGCGCAGCACGTCAACGTTCAGCATGAGCTACGGCAGCCAGGGAGTGCCCTCGTGATGGGCGAATCGCTTCGCAAGGAAGGCCAGTTGGCCAATGTACTGCAACTCGACGAGCGGCGTTATTCACGGATGGGCAGCTGGCTGCTGGCCCTCGGGTTTGGCGGCTTTCTGCTCTGGGCCGGCCTGGCTCCGCTCGACAAGGGCGTGGCGGTCAGCGGCAACGTGGTGGTCGCCGGCAATCGTCAGGCTGTGCAGCACCCTTCCGGCGGTGTGGTGCAGCGCCTGCTGGTTCGTGATGGTGATCAGGTCGAGGCCGGCCAGGTACTGCTGCGCATGGATGCCACGCAGATCGGCGCTCAGCGCGAAGCGTTATTCGTCCAGCACGTCGGCGCACTGATCAGCACCGCCCGGCTGGAGGCCGAGCGCGACGGCCTGACGGATTTCGCCCTGCCGGCTGGCGTCGGTGCCATGACGGACCCGCGCGTCGAGGCGACCGTCGCCCTGCAGCGCCAGTTGCTCGCCAGCCGTCGGGCCGCACTGCGCCTGGAACTCGAAGGCCTGCAGGAGAGCATTGCCGGCAGCCAGGCCGTGCTCGAGGGGTTGCAGGCCGCCAGAGCGCACAAGGACGAGCAACGCAGCAGCATGCAGACCCAGTTGCAGGGGCTGCGCGAGTTGGCGCGTGACGGCTACGTGGCGCGCAATCGTCTGCTCGAGAACGAGCGACTGTATGCCCAGCTCAATGGTGATATCTCCCAAGACCTCGGCACCATCGGCCGCACCCAGCGGCAGATTCTCGAACTGCGCCTGCGTGCCGCCCAGCGTGGCGAGGAATATCAGCAGGACGTGCGTCAGCAACTCGCCGACGCCCGCCTCAGGGTCGAGGAGCTGGGCAGTCGCCTGAGCGCCGCCGACTTCGAACTCGCCCATACCGAGGTCCGCGCCCCTGCTGGCGGTACGGTGGTCGGGCTCGATGTGTTCACCGAAGGCGGGGTGATCGCGCCAGGACAAGTGCTGATGGAGATCGTCCCACAGGATGCGCCCTTGCTGGTCGACGCCCGAGCGCCGGTGGAACTGGTCGACAAGCTGCAGCCTGGCCTGGACGTGGAGCTGCTGTTCGTGGCCTTCAACCAGAGCCGCACGCCGCGGGTCAACGGCAAGGTGACCCTGGTCTCCGCCGACCGCCTGCTCGACGAGAAGACCGATCAGCCCTACTACCGGCTGCGTGTGCAGGTGGATGACGATGGTTTGCGCCAGTTGCAGGGCCAGACGATTCGCCCCGGCATGCCGGTGCAGGCCTTCGTGCGCACGGGTGAGCGCTCGTTGCTCAACTACCTGTTCAAGCCGCTGACCGATCGTACCCACATGGCGCTGGTGGAAGAATGAAGCCTTCGAACGTCGCCGTCAGGCTCTTGGTTTTGCTGATTGGTGCGTTGCTGACTGCTCCGGGCTTCGCATTCGGTGTGATGGACGCCTACGCCCTGGCCCTGCGCAACGACCCGACCTTCCGCGCCGCCACCCATGAGCGGGATGCCGGTGTGGAGAATCTGGCCATCGGCAGGGCCGGGTTGTTGCCGAGCCTTTCCTACAACTATCGCAAGGCCCGTAACGAGTCGGAGGTGACCGCTGGCGAGGTGACCCTCGACCGCGACTACAGCAGTTATTCCTCGACGCTGACCTTGCAGCAACCCTTGTTCGACTACGCCGCCTGGGCCGAATACCGCCAGGGCGTCGCCAAGGCGGCATTGGCCGACGAGCGCTTGCGCGGCCGTGGTCAGGAACTGGTGGTGCGCGTGTTCGCGGCCTACAGCCAGGCCTTGCTGGCCGGCGAGCAGATCGAGCTGGCGGCGGCCCAGCGGCGCGCCTATGCCGAGCAGCTCAAGCTCAACCAGCGTACGTTCGAGGCCGGCGAGGGCACCCGTACCGATCTGCTGGAAACCCGCGCCCGCCACGACCTGTCTCGCGCGCAGGAGATCGAGGCGCAGGACGCGCTGGATGCTGCGCTGCGCGAACTGCAGGCGATCATTGGTGAGCCGGTGGAGCTGCAGCAATTGACGCCGCTGAGCGGCCCGTTCAGCGCCGAACCCTTGGCGCCGGCTCGCTTCGACGGATGGCGCGATATGGCCCTGGTGCACAATGCCGACCTCGCCGGCCAGCGCCACGGCCTGACCGTGGCTGAGCAGGAGGTCGAGCGTCAGCGCGCCGGGCACCTGCCAACCCTCGGCCTGTACGCCACCTCGCGGCAGACCCGCTCCGATTCGGAAAGCACCTACAACCAGAAATACGACACCGACAGCATCGGTATCCAGCTCAGCATGCCGCTGTTCGCCGGCGGTGGTGTATCGGCAGCCAGGCGTCAGGCTTCGGCGTCCTACGAGCAGGCTCGCTATGAGTTCGATGCCCGGCGCGACGAAGTGCTTGTAGACCTGCGACGGCAGTTCAACCTGTGCGCGAGCAGCACGGCCAAGGTGCGCGCCTATGAGCTGGCAGTGGAATCGGCGAGTTCGCTGATCGACGCAACCCGCAAGAGCGTGACCGGTGGCGAACGGGTCAACCGCGACGTGCTCGATGCCGAACAGCAGCTCTATAGCGCTCGGCGGGATTTGGCCGAGGCACGTTATGGCTACCTGCGCGCCTGGTTGCAGTTGCGCTACCTGGCTGGCGTGCTCGGTGAGGCGGACCTGCAGCACTTGAACCGCTATTTTCCGGGCCGGGCGTAATATTTGAGCCGTGCTCGGTTACCGACTTTTTCCCACTGGTTCGTCAGTTATCTACATGATGCCGAGCACCGCCCGGCAGGCCCCGTCCAAGGAGAGACCGATGACCGCCCAACCGGCACAGCTTGCCCACCCTCTGCGCTCGCAACGCCTCAACCAGTTGACCCACCAGCCGCACAGCCGGCTCGATGCGCTGGTGAAGAGCCATGATCCCTTTGCCAGCCCGGAGCGTTTCGCGCGCTTCGTCGCTGCGCAATACCTGTTCCAGTACGACCTGGAGAGGCTCTACAACGATCCGGCACTGGTCGCGCTGATACCGGACCTGCCCGCTCGTTGCCGCCTCCAGCAGGCGCGTCTGGACCTGGCTGATCTCGGCTTGGCGATTCCCGAGGGTGACGAGGCCATCCGCAGTCGTTCGCTCGGGCTCGGTGCCGCGCTGGCCTGGTTATTCGTGTCCGAGGGCTCCAAGCTGGGCGCGGCCTTCCTGCTCAAGCGCATGCCCGCTTTGGGCTTGAGCGAAACGTTCGGGGCGCGGCATCTGGGCGAGCCCGAGGGTGGGCGGGCGCAAGGCTGGAAATCCTTCATCGCAACCCTCGACGGCGTCGAGCTGGACGAGCGTCAGGAACGTGAAGCCGAGGCTGCCGCCATTGCCGCCTTCGAACGTTTCACCGAGCACCTGGAGCGCTGCTTTGCCTGAGTCGCCTCACGCCCCGGCCAGCGGCTGGACGCGCTGGCTGTGGCTGGCGCTCGCCTACCTGTGCATTGGTATGGCCGCGCTGGGCGTACTGGTGCCAGGCCTGCCGACCACCGAGTTCGTGCTGCTGGCCGCCTGGACCGCGTCGCGCAGTTCGCCACGGCTCAGCGCCTGGCTGGAAAACCATCGGCTGTTCGGCCCGCTGCTGCGCAACTGGCGAGATGGTGGCGTGATCACCCGGCGTACCAAGCTGGCGGCCAGCCTGAGCATGCTGGTGGCGTTGGCCATCATGATTCTGACGGTGGCGCATACACCGTCAGTGATCTTCGCCGGGCTGGGCATGAGTTGCGGTGCGCTGTGGATCTGGTCACGACCGGAGCGCCCCCGCAAAGACCATCACGTCTCGTAGCCCTTGGTTGAGCGCAGCGATACCCTGGGTAGATCGGAAGTTTTTGGGGCAACTGTTCCTGGGTATCGCTAAGCGCAACGCCAGGCTACCTGTTCGGTATTTAGCTTATGCTGTGCGCCTGTGCGAACGAGGGCCTGGCGATGAACAAGAATATCGGCGAGATCAACGGCGCCTGCCATTGCGGCGGCGTGCGCTTTCACGTGGCGCTCAGCGATGGCCTGCACACGGCACGGCGCTGTACCTGTTCCTATTGCCGGATGCGCGGCGCGGTAGCGGTTTCGGCCGAGCTGGCCGACTTTCGCATTCTTCAGGGTGTCGATCTGCTGACCACCTATCGTTTCAATACCGGGAGCGCCGAGCATTTCTTCTGCTCGCATTGCGGTATCTACACCCACCACCAGCGTCGTTCCAATCCCCATCAGTACGGCGTCAACGTCGCCTGCCTGGAGGGCATCAGCCCGTTCGATTTCCAGGAAGTGCCGGTCAGCGATGGCATCGCCCATCCCAAGGACGATCCCCGCGGAGCCGGCCCGCGACAGGCCGGGGTGCTGCGCTTCATTCCAGCCGACTGAAAACCCGGGCCACAGAGATGAAAATGCCGCGTGGCCCGGAGGCGACGCGGCATTGGTTGCAGCGGTTGCGTAGCGGCGATCAGAACGCCGGAACCACCGCACCTTTGTATTTTTCCAGGATGAAGGCTTTCACTTCATCGCTGTGCAGGGCCTTGACCAGCTTCTGCACGGCGGGGCTGTCCTTGTTGTCTTCGCGGGTCACCAGGATGTTGACGTACGGCGAGTCGCTGCCTTCGATGGCCAGGGCATCCTGGGTCGGGTTCAGCTTGGCTTCCAGGGCGTAGTTGGTGTTGATCAGCGCCAGGTCGACCTGGGTCAGTACCCGCGGCAGGGTTGCGGCTTCCAGTTCACGCACCTTGATGCCTTTCGGGTTCTCGGCGATGTCCTTCGGGGTGGACAGGATGTTGGTCGGATCCTTCAGGGTGATCACGCCGGCTTTCTGCAGTAGCAGCAGGGCACGGCCGCCGTTGGTGGCGTCGTTGGGGATCACCACGTTGGCGCCTTGCGGCAGGTCTTTGAGGGCCTTGATCTTGCTGGAGTAGGCACCGAACGGCTCGACGTGCACGCCACCGACGCTGACCAGGTTGGTGCCACGGCTCTTGTTGAACTCGTCCAGGTACGGCTGGTGCTGGAAGAAGTTGGCGTCCAGGCGCTTCTCGGCGACCTGTACGTTGGGCTGCACGTAGTCGGTGAAGACTTTCACGTCCAGCTCCACGCCTTCCTTGGCCAGCGCCGGTTTGACGAAATTGAGGATCTCGGCGTGCGGAACGGCCGAGGCGGCGACGCGCAGGGCTTCAGCCTGGGCGGCGCTGGAGAAGGCTGCGACGACAGCCAGGGCAGTGAGCAGTTTTTTCATCGTTGACTCCTTGAAGTGAGATGGCGTGGCGGCAGGCTGCCGTTGGCCCTTCCAGCTGTTTCATTTACGGGAAAAATGCACCACCAGGCGGTCGCCGATGGTTTGCAGAATCTGTACGAGCACCACCAACAGCGCCACGGTCACGAACATCACGTCCGGCTGATAACGCTGGTAGCCGTAACGCACCGCCAGGTCGCCCAGGCCGCCGCCGCCGATCAGGCCGCTCATCGCGGTGTACGACACCAGGGTGATGGCGGTGACGGTAACGGCCGCCAGGATGCCGGGCAGGGCTTCGGGCAGCAGGGCGTTGAAGATGATCTGCCGGGTGCTGGCGCCCATCGCCTGGGTCGCTTCGATGATGCCGCGGTCGACCTCGCGCAGAGCGGTTTCCACCAGGCGCGCGAAGAACGGCGTGGCGCCGACCACCAGCGGTGGAATGGCTCCGGCAACGCCCAGGGAGGTGCCGGTGATCACCACCGTGACCGGGATCAGCAGGATCAGCAGGATCACGAACGGCACCGAACGCAGCACGTTAACCACCAGGGAAATCACCGCGTACAGGCCTTTCTGTTCGAACATCTGCCGCGGGCCGGTGAGGAACAGCAACACGCCCAGGGGCAGGCCGAACAGCACGGTAAACAGCATGGAGCCGCCGAGCATGTTCAGGGTATCGAGACTGGCCTGCCAGATTTCCAGCCAGTCGACGTTGGGGAGCAAGGTTTCCATCAGCGCAGGACCTCCAGGTGCACGTCAGCCGCTTCGAAGCGGGCGAGGGCGGCGTCGATGTCACCGCCGGTCAGGGCCAGGGTCAGCTGGCCGTAGGGCGTGTCCTTGATGCGGTCGATGCGCCCGGCGAGGATGCTGTAGTCGATGCCGGTTTCCCGCGCCACCTGGCCCAGAACCGGCGAGTAGGTGGACTCGCCAATGAAGGTCAGGCGCAGGATGCGGCCCTGCACGTGGGCGAAGTCATCGCGCTGATCGTCCTCATCGACGTGCTCGGCTTCCTGCACGAAGCGTTTGGTGGTGGCGTGCTGCGGGTGCAGGAACACCTCGGCCACCGGGCCCTGCTCGACGATCACGCCGGCATCCATGACCGCCACGCGATCACAGACGCGGCGAATCACGTCCATCTCGTGGGTGATCAGTACGATGGTCAGGCCCAGTTCGCGGTTGATCTCGGCCAGCAGTTGCAGCACCGAGGCGGTGGTCTGCGGGTCGAGGGCGCTGGTGGCCTCGTCGCACAAGAGGATCTTCGGCCGCGTGGCCAGGGCGCGGGCGATGCCGACACGCTGCTTCTGGCCGCCGGAGAGCTGCGCCGGGTACTTGTTGGCATGGTCCTTGAGGCCGACGCGCTCGAGCAGGGCGGCGACGCGCTGGTCGATTTCCCTGGCTGGCATACCCGCCAGCTTCAGCGGCATGCCGACGTTGGCGGCAACGGTCTTGGAAGACAGCAGGTTGAAGTGCTGGAAGATCATGCCCACTTGCTGACGGAATTTGCGCAGGCCGTCGGCGCCCAGGGCAGTGACGTCCACGCCGTCGATGTCGATGCGTCCGCCGGAGGGCTCCTCGAGGCGGTTGATCAGGCGCAGCAGGGTGCTCTTGCCAGCACCGGAATGGCCGATGATGCCGAACACTTCGCCACGTTGGATATGCAGGTCGCAGGGTTGCAGGGCGGGAATATCGCGGCCACTGACGCGATACGCCTTGTGAACCTGATGAAAGTCGATCACGCGTTAAACCTTTTGGGTTCTTCGTTCTGCCGGGTAGGCATGAGCATAAAATGATTGCCAGTTTACCCGGCGCTGCTTAGGCCTCAAAAATCTTTGTAGGCCTATGTTTATATCTAAAAAGCTGGATTCAAGCCCGGCTCGAAACCTTACTGGCCCCGGGCGCGCAAGATCAGGCGCGGCACCTGAACCGGTTTGACGGCGTGGCTGAGCACAAGTTTGAACGTCGGGTCGAGCTTCATCACCCGCGCTTCGAGCAGGGTCGTCACGCGGCGCAGGTCTTCGGCGCTGCGCACCTGGACATGCACGCTGCGGTCGAAGGCCACCGCATCGGCGGCCACGGCATCCAGGCGTTCGAACAGCGCCGCCTCGTCACGGCTGTCGAGCATCGCCAGGCTGACGTCGCTGCGCTTGTCTGCAGGGTCGATCAATTGCGCCGGCACCTGCGCATGCGTGCCATCGGCTGCACGGCTGGCGGCGGCTTGCGCTTCGGCGGCCTGGCGCAGCAGGCGCAGTTGCTCCTGGCGTGCCGCCTGGGCCTGCTCACCAGCCTGGCGCGCCTGCTCGACGGCGCTCAGTTCGGCTTGGCGGGCCTTGCCGATGGCGCCATCCAGCCCAGTGGTCAGAGCTGGCGCCTTGGGCATCAGGGTGCGCGCGTGGGCAAGGGATTTGGCAGCCTTGTCCAGGTCGCCGGCTTCCAGGGCTTTCTGGCCTTCCTGCAGGTACGCCTCGGAGAGCTGGCGCTGGGCCTGCAATGGCTTAGCGGAATCGCCCTCTGCCTGCAGCGCGGGTAACTGGCCTTCGGCCTCGGCCAACTGGCCGGCGGCCAGATGTGCCTCGAACTGCTCCTGGGCGCCCGGCGCCGCGGCAGCTTCAGTCGGGGCTGGCGCCGGCTCGGCTGCCTGTTGGGTCTGGCAGCCAGCGGTCAGCAGGGCCAGCACGGCCAGGGCGGCGCAGCGTGAAGGGAACGATGTCATGGCTGCGGGTCTCGGTTTGTGCAAAAAATACGCAATTCTACACGGCGGCCGGCGGGCTACCAAATGTGCCATCACGGCGGGGTGTCAGGCCTTGCGGCGTGGTAGCAGAAAGCTCAGCAGGAACAGGCTGGCGGCCGCCACCACGATCGATGGCCCGGCCGGGGTGTCCTTGAACCACGACAGGCTCAGACCACAACACACCGCAATGATGCCCAGCAGGCTGGCACCGAAGGCCATCTGCTCGGGCGTGCGAGCGTGCCGCTGGGCGGCGGCGGCGGGGATGATCAACAGCGAGGTGATCAGCAGCACGCCGACGATCTTCATGGCCACGGCGATGACGATGGCGATCAGCAGCATCAGGCCCAGGCGGATGACGGCTACCGGCAGGCCTTCCACGCGCGCCAGCTCCTCGTGCACGGTGATCGCCAGCAGCGGGCGCCACATCAGCACCAGCAGCACCAGCACCAGGGCGCTGCCGGCGAGGATCCAGGCCAGATCCGTGGGGCTCACCGCCAGCAGGTCGCCGAACAGGTAGCCCATCAGGTCGATACGCACGTCACGCATGAAGCTCAGCACCACCAGGCCCAGGGACAGGGTGCTGTGGGCGAGGATGCCGAGCAGGGTATCGCTGGCCAGCGGCTGGCGGGTCTGCAGGGTCACCAGCAGGATCGCCAGCAGCACGCAGCCGACGGTCACCGCAAAGGTCAGGTTGACGTCCAGCATCAACCCCAGTGCCACGCCCAGCAGCGCGGCATGGGACAGGGTATCGCCGAAGTAGGCCATGCGCCGCCATACCACGAAGGAACCGAGAGGGCCGGCGACCAGGGCCAGGGCGAGGCCGGCGAGCAGGGCGTTGAGCAGAAAGTCAGCCATGCTTGCAGCCGTCTCCATGGATGTGAGGGCGGACCGGGCCGTGGATGGTCAGCCCCGGTTTGTCGCTGACCACGCCGCCGTGCAGGTCATGTTCGTGGTCATGGTGGTGGTGATAGACGGCCAGGCTCTGGGCGTCGCGACCGAACAGCTCGACGAAGGCCGGATCGAAGCTGACCTGCTCCGGATGCCCCGAGCAGCACACGTGGCGGTTCAGGCAGACCACCTGATCGGTGGTGCTCATCACCAGATGCAGGTCGTGGGAAACCATCAGCACGCCGCAGCCATGGCGGTCGCGCAGGCGGGTGATCAGCCGGTACAGCTCGGCCTGGCCGGCGACGTCGACACCCTGCACCGGCTCGTCGAGCACCAGCAACTGGGGTTCACGCAACAGCGCACGGGCCAGCAACACGCGCTGCATTTCCCCGCCGGAAATGCCCTGTAGCGGGCTGTCGAGCACCTGGCTGGCGCCCACTTCGGCCAGGGCAGCCTGGGCACGCGGGCGATCGACGCCGGGCACCAGGCGCAGGAAGCGCAGCACGCTGAGTGGCAGGGTCGGGTCAACGTGGAGTTTTTGCGGCATATAGCCGATGCGCAGCTTCGGCTTGCGCCACACCGTGCCGCTGTCGGGGGTCAGCAGGCCGAGCACGGCGCGTACCAGGGTGGTCTTGCCGGCGCCGTTGGGGCCGATCAGGGTGACGATCTGCCCGGGCTGGATGGTCAGTTCGACCTTGTCGAGAACGGTCTGCCCGGTGAAACCGACAGTCAGGCCTTCGAGGCGTATCAGCGCGTCGCTCATTTCTTGCCTTGACAGCCTGCGCACAGGCCGACGACTTCCACGGTCTGGTGTTCTACCGCAAAGCCAACGCCCTTGGCGCCGCGCACGATGGCGTCGCTGATGGCGGTCTGTTCCAGCTCGACGGCGGTGCTGCAACTGCGGCAGATCAGGAACTGGCTCTGGTGTGCGTGGGCCGGGTGGCTGCAGCCGACGAAGGCGTTGAGCGAGGCGATGCGGTGTACCAGGCCGTTTTCCAGCAGGAAATCCAGAGCCCGGTAGACCGTTGGCGGCGCGGCGCGGCGGCCGTCTTCCTCGCTGAGCACGCCGAGGATGTCATAAGCGCCCAGCGGTTTGTGGCTGGCCCAGACCAGCTCCAGCACGCGCTTGCGCAGGGCGGTCAGGCGCAGGCCTTGGCGCGCGCAGATGACCTCGGCCTCGGCCAGCGCATGGCTGACGCAGTGGGAGTGATCGTGGGGACGCGATGCCAGTGGCGGCACGACGCTGGCGGGTTTGTACATGGCGTGGGCCTCGAAACGTAGGACGTTATTCTATTACGCATTGGCCGCCCGGCGCCACGCTTCACCCAGCCAGCCCGTCGATGCATTTCGACGACGAACATAAAGAGATGTTATTGTATTACTCCTTTTTGCCCGTGACCGAATCTCCTGCCTATGTTGCCGCGCCTGCTCTCTCCGCGACCGTTGATGATCTCCTTCGCCCTGCTGTTTGCCGTGGGTTCTGCCCAAGCCGAGGTGCGCGTGCTGACCAGCATCAAGCCCTTGCAGCTGATTGCCGCCGCGGTGCAGGACGGCGTGGGCGAGCCTGACGTACTGTTGCCGCCGGGCGCGTCACCGCACCACTACGCGTTGCGCCCATCCGACATGCGCCGGGTGCAGGAAGTGGACCTGCTGTACTGGATCGGTCCGGACATGGAAAGCTTCATGCCCCGCGTACTGGCGACCCGCGAGAAGCCCAGTGTGGCGGTGCAGAGTCTGCCGGACATGACATTGCGTCACTTCGGCGAGGAGCATGGCCACGATCACGATCACGATCACGAGGCCGAGCAAGCGCCGGCAGCCGCCGACGAGCATGACCATGACCATCGCCCCGGCAGCCTGGACGCCCACCTGTGGTTATCGTCGGCCAATGCCCGGGTGATCGCCGCGCGCATGGCGGCGGATCTGGCCAAGGCCGACCCGGCCAACGCCGCGCGCTATCAGGCCAACCTGGAATCGTTCGGCAAGCGCCTGGACGTTCTGGAACCCCGGCTGAAGGTTCAGCTGGAGCCCTTGGCTGCCAAGCCGTATTTCGTGTTCCACGAAGCCTTCGATTACTTCGAGGCGGCCCACGGCCTCAAGCATGTCGGCGTATTCAGCGTCGCCAGCGAAGTGCAGCCCGGCGCCCGCCATGTGGCGGCCATGCGTGAGCGCTTGCAGGAAGTTGGGCCGAGCTGCGTGTTCAGTGAGCCGCCGCTGCGCCCACGCCTGGCCGAAACCCTGACCGCGGGGCTTCCGGCGACGCTGGCCGAGCTGGACGCCATGGGCACCACTGCGCCCATCAATGCCGACGGTTACCAGACCATGCTGCAGACCCTGGCCGATGGCTTCAGCGGCTGCCTTGGCAAGCTCTGAGAACCTGTTCACGATCGTTATGCGCCTGAAGCGGCAATGACAAGGCAGTAGCGGTCATCGGCGCAGTATCTGTGGGAGCGGTGAACGGCCGCTTCCGCCAATTAGCGGCCAAAATCGGCGAGCCTGGGCCGAAAGATTATGAGCAGGTTCTAAAGCCCGCCACCGAGCGAGTCGATCAGCCAGGCTCGGGTCAACGGCCTTGCCCATGGCCGGGTCGCGGCGCTCATTGAGCAGCTTGCCGGCCCGCCATGCGTCGGCGCCACAGGTAGATCGCCACGCCGGCCGCGGCCAGCACGGCGAGCGCTACCGCGCCGCTGCCCAAGTCATGATCGAGCAGCGATTCGCCGAGCACCACGAAGGCCACGGCGTAGATTCCGGTGATCAGCCCGGAGACCCCGAAGTAGATCCAGAAGGGTACGCCGGCCATACCCAGCAGGTAGTGCTTGATGAAGATCGGCACGCCTGGGGCCAGCTTGACCAGCAGCGCGAAACGCAGCGCGCCCTGATCCTTTTCGAAATCCGGAATGTCGTAGCGCGTGCGCGCCAGCAGACGGGCGAGCCAGGGGCGCAGGCCGCTGCGGGCGATCCAGTAGCAGAGCACCAGGTTGGTGGACAGGGCGATGGCGCTGCCGGCAAGGCCCACATAGGTGCCGAAGGTCGCCCCGGCGACGATGAAGAACGGGGTGATCGGCACGCCCAGGGCAGGCAGCAGCGCCATGGCCAGAAAGAAGGGCACCACGCTGGCCTCTTCGCGCCAGGCGATGAATGCCTGGTAATCCCAGGCATTCCAGATCATCACGGCGAGCACCAGCAAGGTGACCGCGCCCAGCGCACGTAGTGCCCAGGTGGCGGGCGTGGAGCGGCGAGTGTGCTTGGGCGAGGGTGATGGCATGGCGGCCCTTGTCGTGCAGCTGACCCGATCTTTGGACGAGCCGATGATGACGGCCTCTCGCAGGCGCAGTGCACGCCCCTGCGAGAGGCGATCGAGAGCCGCAGCATAGGGGCAAGGGTTGGAAGGGAACAAGGGTGACGCCGAGCACAGCGCCACTATTTCGTCACATCCTGCGTCTATAGCGCGAACGGCAGGGCCAGGCTGACCTGCTGGCGCGCGGCCAGACGGCGCTGGAACTCGCCCGGATCATGGATCAGCACGTCCTGACCGGCGAAGGCTTCGGCGGCGATCAGCCGCGACAGCCAAAAGCGTACGCAGGCGATGCGCAGCATGGCCGGCCAGATCTGCGCTTCGGCAGCGGTGAACGGGCGCAGAGCCGCATAGGCACCCATCACCGCGCGGGCGCGGTCTTCATCCAGGCGGCCCTGTTCGTCCGAGCACCAGTCGTTCACGGTGATCGCCAGGTCGTAGAGCATCGGCCCCGAGCAGGCGTTGTAGAAGTCGATCACGCCGCTCAGGTGGGTGCCTTCGAACATGCAATTGTCGCGGAACAGGTCGGCGTGCAGGTTGGCGCGCGGCAATTTGCGCACCTGCTCCTGCACGGCGGCGATTTCCGCCAGGGCGCTTTCCAGCAGCGCGGTGGCCTCCGGCGTCTGGTGGGTGGCCAGCACCTTGCCCTCGCGCAGCATCCATTCCAGGCCACGGTCGCTCTTGCGCTGCAGCGGGTGGTCGCGGGTCGCCAGGTGAATGCGCGCCAGCAACTCGCCGACTTCATGACAATGCTGGGCGTTGACGTCGCGAATGTGCTTGCCGCTCAGGCGCGGTTGCAGCAGCGCCGGCTTGCCGGCCAGGGTGCGTAGCGCTTCATCGCTGTCGGTGCGCAGGGCGTACGGAACCGGCAGCCCCGCGTCATGGAGGATGTCGAGCAGCTCGATGAAGAATGGCAGGTCTTCGCTGGGGCCGCGCTCGATCAAGGTCAGCACGAACTCGCCCTGTTCCAGGCTGACGAAGAAATTGCTGTTCTCGCTACCGGCCTCGATGCCCTGGAAGTCGAGCAGGCGGCCGAGCCCATAGGGCGCGAGAAAGGTTTCCAGTTGCGGACGTTGCAGCGGGGTGAACACCGACATGAATTGACTGCCTTACCAGCTGAAGATTTCCCAGGCCGGAATCAACATATCCGGCGAATCGGAACGCACGAAGTTGCCGTCGCTGCCGTCGGCCCGTACCAGGAAATAGGGTTTGCCACCTTTCGGGGTGACCTTGATGGCGTAGAGAAACCCGTTGACCCGGTATTCCTCCACGGTGCGATCGCCGTCCTGGCGGATGGTTACGTCGGGCTCGGCCGAGGGCGCATCACTGGCCTGCGAGGCGAACGGCACGGCTGCCAGCACGGCAAACAGGATCAAGCGATTGAATGGTCCCATGGTAACCTTGTCCCTTTGATATCAACGGTGCTTTGTATTCTAGCGCCACGCCCGCCGAAAAGGTTGATTGCCCTCATGAGCCAAGCTCCCCTCGTCCTGGTCGACGGTTCTTCTTATCTGTACCGCGCCTTCCACGCCCTGCCGCCCCTGACCAACTCCAAGGGCCTGCCCACCGGTGCGGTGAAGGGCGTGCTGAACATGCTGCGCAGCCTGCGCCGCCAGTACCCCGACAGCCCCTTTGCGGTGGTGTTCGACGCCAAAGGCGGCACCTTTCGCGACGAGCTGTTCGCCGACTACAAGGCCAACCGCCCGCCAATGCCCGACGAGCTGCGCCTGCAGGTCGAGCCGCTGCACGCCAGCGTGCGGGGCCTGGGCCTACCGTTGTTGTGCGTGGACGGCGTGGAGGCCGACGACGTGATCGGCACCCTGGCCCGGCAGAGTGCCGCCGAAGGCCGTGACGTGGTGATCTCCACTGGCGATAAGGACATGGCGCAGTTGGTGTGCAAGCACGTCACCCTGGTCAACACCATGACCGGTAGCGTCTACGACATCGAGGGCGTGAAGGAGAAGTTCGGCGTAGGCCCCGAGCTGATCATCGATTACCTGGCGCTGATGGGCGACAAGATCGACAACATTCCCGGCGTGCCGGGCGTCGGCGAGAAGACTGCTCTGGGCCTGCTGGTCGGCGTCGGTGGCGGCCTGGACGTGATCTACGCCAACCTCGACAAGGTACCCGGCCTGCCGATTCGCGGCGCCAAGAGCCTGCCGGCCAAGCTCGAAGAGCACCGCGAGATGGCCTACCTGTCCTACCAGCTGGCGACCATCAAGCTGGACGTGCCGCTGGACCTGAACTGCTCGCAACTGATGCCCGGCGATCCGGACATCGAGACCCTGACCGCGCTCTACGAGCAGCTGGAATTCAAGGGCTGGCTCGACGAGCTGCTGCGCCAGAACAAGGCTGCGGTGCCCAAGACCAAGCAGGCTGCCCGCGCCGAAATGGCGCCGCCTGCCGGCGATTTGTTCAGCGCGACTGGCACGGAGGCGGGCGAGGTGCCGGCGGTCCAGGCTGCCGCTACGCCGGCTGCTGGCGAAGACCAGCCGTCGGTGGTCACGGGCGAGTACCGCACCATCCTTGATCAAGGCGAGTTCGACACCCTGCTGGAGGACCTCAAGCAGGCCGAGCTGATCGCCTTCGATACCGAAACCACCAGCGTCGATGCCCAGCAGGCGCAGCTGGTCGGCCTGTCCTTCGCGGTCAAGGCCGGCGAGGCGGTTTACGTGCCGGTGGCGCACAGCTACATGGGCGTGCCCCAGCAGCTGGATCGCGACGCGGTGCTGCGTGCGCTCAAGCCGATTCTCGAAGACCCAGCCAAGGCCAAGGTCGGCCAGCACGCCAAGTACGACATCAACGTGCTGGCCAATGCCAGCACGCCGATCAACGTACAGGGCGTGGCCTTCGACACCATGCTCGAGTCCTACGTGCTGGACTCCACCGCCACCCGCCACGACATGGACAGCCTGTCGCTCAAGTACCTGGGCCACAGCACCATCCGTTTCGAGGACATCGCCGGCAAGGGCGCCAAGCAGCTGACCTTTGACCAGATCGCCCTCGAGCAGGCCGGGCCGTACGCCGCCGAGGATGCTGACGTGACCCTGCGCCTGCACCAGAATCTGTGGGCGCGCCTGGAAGAGATTCCGAGCCTGGCCGGCGTGCTGCGCGATATCGAGATTCCCCTGGTGCCGGTGCTGGCGCGCATCGAGCGCAATGGCGCGCTGGTGGATGCCAAGCTGCTTGGCGAGCACAGCCAGGAGCTGGGCGAGAAGCTGGTGGCCCTGGAGCGCCAGGCCTTCGAGGTGGCCGGCGAGGAGTTCAACCTTGGCTCACCCAAGCAACTCGGCGCCATCCTCTATGAAAAGCTCGGCCTGCCGATCATCAGCAAGACCGCCAAGGGCCAGGCGTCGACCGCCGAGGCGGTGCTCGCCGAACTGGCCGAGCAAGATTACGAGCTGCCCAAAGTACTGATGCAGTACCGCAGCCTGAGCAAGCTCAAGAGCACCTACACCGACCGCCTGCCGGAGCAGATCAACCCGCGCACCGGGCGCATCCACACCAGTTATCAACAGGCCGTGGCGTCCACCGGGCGCTTGTCGTCCAGCGATCCGAACCTGCAGAACATCCCGGTGCGCAGCGCCGAGGGTCGGCGCATTCGCCAGGCCTTCGTGGCGCCGAAGGGTTACAAGCTGGTGTCGGCGGACTATTCGCAGATCGAGCTGCGCATCATGGCGCATCTGTCCCGCGACGAAGGGCTGATGAACGCTTTTCGCGACAATCTCGACGTGCACACCGCGACTGCCGCGGAAGTGTTCAAGGTCGAGCTCGATCAGGTCAGCAACGACCAGCGGCGCAGCGCCAAGGCGATCAATTTCGGGCTGATCTACGGCATGGGCGCGCAGAAGCTGGCCAAGGACATCGGTGTCGATGGCAAGACCGCCAAGGCCTACATCGAAACCTACTTCACCCGCTACCCAGGCGTGCGTGAGTACATGGACCGCACGCGCCACCAGGCGGGAGAGCAGGGCTATGTGGAAACCCTGTTCGGCCGGCGCCTGTATCTGCCGGCGATCAAGTCGAGCCGCCCGCAGGAGCGTGCCGGGGCCGAGCGCACGGCGATCAACGCGCCGATGCAGGGCACGGCTGCCGATATCATCAAGAAGGCCATGGTCGCCGTGGATGAGTGGCTGACCGAATCCGGCCTGGATGCCCGGGTAATCCTGCAGGTACACGATGAACTGGTACTTGAGGTTCGCGAGGATCTGGTCGAGCAGGTCAGCGCGCAGATTCGCCCACTGATGGGCGAAACCGTGAAGCTCGACGTGCCGCTGCTGGTGGAAGTCGGCGTGGGCAATAACTGGGATGAAGCGCACTGACACCCACGAAAAAGGGACGCAGCTGCGTCCCGTTATCATTTAGTGCCGTGTGATCTTAGTAGTCATCAAGACCAAACAAAGGAATCTAAGCACCGCTGAACTTTACTTCTGTCCACCCGGTCAGAGTTTGGGAATGGCCCATAAAGCCCTTCGATGCTCCTTTGTTGTGTTAAGTGTTGGCAGACATCTGAACCCCGCCCTAGCGGTTCAGACTCTTAAACCCCGATCTTCTCCCTCCCCATACGAAGTTCGGGGTTTTTTTTGCCTGCAGGAAATGGCCGGCAGCTCGCCATCCCTCCTATTTCCTTCTTGGAGCCTAGCCGCTCCTCGCCGTAGCGCAATGCAAAACGCCCCGCGCAAGGCGGGGCGTTGGTAGCCTGGTGTTGAGCGTAGCGACACCCAGGAGACGCTGGTAAGCACGACAACACTCAATCCTGCTCCCGGGTATCGCTACGCTCAACCACGGGCTACGGGAGTGCGGTTATTCTTGGTGTTGCTCCCCTTCCTCGTCGCCGATCAGGCCCAGCCAGTGACCCAGAACGGTTTGTGCGTCTTCTACGCCGATGCGCTTGGGCGCCGAGAACAGTTGGATGCTGACGTGCCCGCCCCAGCCTTTGCGGATCTCCTGCTGCACCTTGAGCAAGGTGGTCTTCGCCGCACCGAAGGCCAGCTTGTCAGCCTTGGTCAGCAGGATGTGCATGGGCATACCGCTGGCGCCGGACCAGTCGAGCATCATGCGGTCGAACTCGGTCAGCGGGTGGCGGATGTCCATCATCAGGATCAGCCCGCGCAGGCTCTCGCGGCTGCCCAGGTAGGCCTCGAGGTGCTTCTGCCAGTGCTGCTTGAGCGGAATCGGCACCTTGGCGTAGCCATAACCGGGCAGGTCGACCAGGCGGCGCTCGTCGTCCAGGCGGAAGAAGTTCAGCAACTGGGTGCGCCCCGGGGTTTTCGAGGTGCGCGCCAGGCTGGCGTGGGTCAGGGTGTTCAGCGCGCTGGACTTGCCGGCGTTGGAGCGGCCGGCGAAGGCGACTTCATAGCCCTGGTCGTCTGGGCACTGGTCGACCTTGGCGGCGCTGATCAGAAAGGTGGCTTGCTGACACAAGCCGATTGCGGGGTTCTTTGCGTGCATCGGAGTTTCCGGTGGAGGGGCGTGCATCGCGGCAGTCTATCAGGCTGGCGACGCGCTGACCCGCGCCGCCTGACTGCCGCCATGGCACCTCATCTCAAAGTGGTTGCGCCCACAGCGTCACGTCGAGGCGGTACTCGGCGCCTGGGGCGAGGATCAGCGAGTCGTCCAGCACGTTGGCGTGCTCGATGCAGAGCATGCCCTGCCAGGCGTCATCGGCGAATTGCGACAGGCGCCTGGCCTTGTCGATCCATGGGTTCCACACCACCGCCGAGCCCGAACCCTGGCTGCGCATGAAAATGCGTCGCTTCCAGATGGAGTCGACGATGCTCAGCTGCGGCGGCGTCTCGAGGTAGATGCGGTCGGTCTCTCCGCTGAAGGTCACCGCGCCTTCCTGCCGTGCGGTTTTCCAGTCCTGCAGCGTGTCGACGTAGGTGCAGCCCTCCAGCCCTTCGATGCGCACCTGGCGAATGTCGCTGACCGCAAAGTAGGTGTGCAGCGCCTGACTGATCGGCAGTTCGCGGTCGCCAAGGTTGCGGGTGGTCAGGCTTAGCGACAAGCGCTCGCCGAGGTGAATGTCCAGCTGCAGCTCGGCGGCGAGTGGCCATTCGGCGATGGGCTGGGCAGCGGTGTCGAAGGCGAACGACAGGGTCACGCCGTCTTCTTCGGTATTCAGGCCGATCAACTGCCAGTCACGGTCACGCACCAGGCCGTGGGCCGGCGCATCGGCCGGGCGTGCATGGTTGGCGCGGATCGCTTCGGGGTTGCGCTGCAGGTCGCCGAACCAGGGCCAGCACACAGGCACGCCGCCGCGCACGCTCTTGCCGGTGCTGTAGGCCGCCTCGTCGCTGAGCCAGATCAGCGGTTCGCCTTGGGCCGGCTGATAGCGCAGGATCTGCGCGCCCTGTTCGCTGACCACGAGTTCGGCGCCGGCATGCTGGATGCGCCAGCAGGCCAGATCGCCCAGTTGAATGCGTTCGTTCGAGGTGCTCATGGGGGCTGCTCCTGAATAGGTTGGCTGTTGGGCCACGGCACGGCGGGGAGGTTCGCCAGCGCCATGAAAAACGCCCGTTGAGACGGGCGTTTTGCGTTGCCGCACAGTTTACGAGCCGTAGACCTGGGTCGGAAGCCAGGTGATCAGCGCCGGGAACTGATAGGCGATGACCAGCATCATCAGCTGGATGATGATGAACGGAATCACCCCACGGTACATGGTCGCGGTGCTCACCGAGCGCGGCGTGACGCCGCGCAGGTAGAACAGCGAGAAGCCCAGCGGCGGGGTGAGGAACGAGGTCTGCAGGTTGAGGGCGATCATCACCCCCAGCCATACCGGGTCCAGGCCCATGGCCAGCAGCACCGGGCCGACGATCGGCACCACCACGAAGATGATCTCGATGAAGTCGAGAATGAAGCCGAGCAGGAAGATCACCAGCATGACCAGGAAGAACGCGCCGAGCACGCCGCCGGGCAACTGCTTGAACACGTCCTCGATCAGCGCTTCACCGCCGAAGCCACGGAACACCAGGGAGAACAGCGAGGCGCCGATCAGGATCAGGAACACCATGCTGGAAATTTCCGTGGTGCCCTGGGCCACGCTGCGTAGCTGCGGCAGGCTCAGCTGGCCCTTGAACAGCGCCAGCAGGGTCGCGCCGACGGCACCGATGGCAGCGGCCTCGGTGGGCGTGGCGTAACCGGCGAGAATCGAGCCGAGCACCGCGATGATCAGCGCCAGCGGCGGCACTAGGGAGCCGAGCAGCTTGCCCCATTGCACCTCGCCCAGCTCTTCCTTGGGCACCACGGGCATCTTCTTCGGCTGGAAGATCGCCACCAGAATCAGGTAGACGACGTACAGCACCACCAGCAACAGACCCGGTACCAGTGCGCCCATGAACAGGTCGCCGACCGATACCGTCTTGGGCGAGAAGATGCCCATGCGCAGCTGCGCCTGCTGGTAGGCGCTGGACATCACGTCGCCCAGCAGCACCAGCACGATGGATGGCGGAATGATCTGCCCCAGGGTGCCGGTGGCGGCCAGGGTGCCGGTCGCCACGGCGGGGTCGAAGCCGCGCTTGAGCAGGGTCGGCAGGGCCAGCAGGCCCATGGTCACCACCGTGGCACCGACGATGCCGGTGCTGGCGGCGAGCAGTGCGCCCACCAGGCACACCGAAATCGCCAGGCCGCCGCGGATGCCGCCGAACAGGCGCGACATCGACTCGAGCAGGTCTTCGGCGACCTTGGACTTTTCCAGCATCACGCCCATGAACACGAACAGCGGCACGGCCAGCATGGTCTGGTTGTTCATGATGCCGAACAGGCGGTTGGGCAGGGCGCTCAGGTACCCGGCGTCGAAGGTGCCGGTGACCACGCCGATACCGGCGAACAGCAGTGATACGCCGGCCAGGGTGAAGGCCACCGGGTAGCCGCCCATCAGCACCAGGCAGATGCTCACGAACAGCAGGATCGACATGACTTCAGCCATGTTTCACCTCCTGCTCCGGCAGCACGCCGCACACCAGGTAGATCGCCTTGATCAGGTTGGAAATGCCCTGCAGCGTGAGGCTGACTACCAGCACCAGGATGATGCTCTTCTGCAGGTAGACGAATTTCAGACCGCCCGATTCGCTCGAGCCTTCGCGGGTCGACCAGGAGTTGGCCACGTAGTCCCAGCTCGCCCAGCCGAGAAACAGGCAGACCGGCAGCAGCAGGAGCAGGGTGCCGAGCACCTCCACCAGTGCCTGGCGGCGGCCGCTGAACTGCTGGTAGAAGATATCCACACGCACATGGGCATTGCGTTGCAGTGCCCAGGCCGAGGCGCCCATGAACACCAGCGCGTGGGCGTAGAGCACGGCTTCCTGCAGCGCGGTGGCGCCCAGGTTCATGCCATAGCGCAGGATCACCACCAGGGCCGTGCCGAGTACCAGAAACAGGGTCAACCAGGAGCAGGCCTGGCCGAAGCGGAAGTTCACGGTGTCGATGACCCGTGCGATCCCCAGTGGAAGTGAAGGCGTGTTGGACATGATGCGTCCTTATAGTTATCGAAAAAGAGCAAAAAGCGGGGGATTTTAGGCGGCGCTTCGCGCATCCGGCAATGGCGCTCGGGCCGGTTGGCGTGGTTTGCCATGATTTGTCGAATGGCCTGGAAGCATCGGTCTTGAGCTCTCTGGGAGGGCTGATGGCCATTGGCTAGATGTGTAAACCCAGTACGTTGTTCAGTGGCAATGGAGCCCGACTGATTGGTGGTTTGTAGTTGAGACTGCTGTGCGGCCTGTGCCAGTTGTAGTGGTGCAGCCAGGCTGGCAAATGCCTGGCTCGTTGTTCGGAGCTGTCATAGCTGCGTGCATAGGCCCACTCACGTAGGCTCGTTTGGATGAAACGTTCGGCTTTGCCGTTCGTGCGCGGTGTATAGGGTTTAGTGCGCATGTGTTTCAGCCCTAGCCGAGCACATAAGCGCCGAAAAGAATGAGAGCGGTAGCAGGCACCATTGTCTGTCATGACGCGTTTGAAGCGGATGCCCAGTCCGCGGTAGTAGCGCAACGCCTGCAGCAGGGCTCGACAGGCGCTATTGCCGCGCTCATCTGGGTGCAGGCTAGTGAAGGCCAGCCGAGACGCGTCATCGATGGCTACATGAACGAACTCCCAGCCGGCGCCAAAGGAGCCCTGCAGACGATCCCCCGTAACTCGGTGCCCTGGCCTCCAGAATCGACCCA
>NZ_MSXV01000032.1:28915-48074 GCF_001945395.1 Pseudomonas sp. PA15(2017)
AGGCGCGCAACGGTACTGACGGCCACGCCGAGTGCCAGCGCGATCTGTCGGTAGGTATGGCGAGATTGGCGTAGTTGAATCAACTGTGCGATGAGGTCGATTGCCGTCTCATGAGGGCATGAATGCGGACGTGACGAGCGATCCATCAGGCCGGCCTCGCCCTCCTCACGAAAGCGCTTGAGCCATTTGTAGGCGGTGCGGACACTGACTCCTGCGGCTTGTGCTGCATCTTCGACACGTAATCCATCGAGCATGCGCTGCACGAGAAGGGCTCGACCTCGAGGGGTAAGACGGGCATGTTTATGCAAGTTCATCCGGGGCTCCTGGAAGGCTGTGTTGGTCGCGCTTCCAGAATTCCGGGAACGCCCCGGATGAACAACCTACTGAGAGATCACAGCTAGACATGGGTTGAAACACTTGCCGATCCTGCCTGGTCGGCGCCCGGCACTAGGATGGCGCGCGGGGCGGTTGGCGGATCGCCACTGTGCATCAGGGCTGGAAAGGCCCACAGGTCATTATTACAACAACAAGGAGTTACCTATGAAACGTCGCCAAATACTGGCTGCTGCAGGTGTCGGCATCGCTGCAGGGGCACTGGTCGGGTGCAAGGAGGAGGCCGACGCTGCCGACGCGTCCAAGCCGGCAGCCGAGGCCAGGACCTTCAACTGGAAGATGGTCACCTCCTGGCCGAAGAACTTCCCTGGAGTAGGCGTTGGCGCCGAGCGTTTCGCCAAGCTCGTCGAGCAGATGAGCAATGGTCGCCTGACGATCAAGGTCTACGCCGCTGGTGAGCTGGTGCCGGCTCTCGAAGTGTTCGATGCGGTCTCGCGTGGCACCGCGGAAATGGGCCACGGCGCACCGTACTACTGGAAGGGCAAGGTGCCCGCCGCGCAGTTCTTCTGCGCCTTGCCGTTCGGCCCCAACGCTCAGGAAATGAACGCCTGGCTACACTACGGCGGCGGCATCCAGCTCTGGGAGGAAGTCTACAAACCCTTCGGTGTGCTGCCGATGGCCTGCGGAGCCACCGGCGTGCAGACCGCTGGCTGGTTCAACAAGGAAATCAACTCGGTCGACGACCTCAAGGGCCTGAAGATGCGCACCCCGGGCCTGGGCGGCGAAGTGCTGAGCAAGGTCGGCGGGACCGTGGTGAACATGCCCGCGGGTGAAATCTTCACCGCGCTGCAGACCGGCACCATCGACGCCACCGAGTGGATCGGCCCTTACAACGACCAGGCCCTGGGCCTGCACAAGGCGGCCAAGTATTACTACACGCCGGGCTGGCAGGAGCCGAACGTTACCTTCGAGCTGGACGTCAACCTCAAGGCCTGGGAAACCCTGCCGGCCGACCTGCAGGCCATCGTTCGCGCCGCCGCCCGCGACGTCAACGGCGACATGCTCGACGATTACAACGCCAAGAACATGGAGTCCATGGAGCAGTTGAAGAAGGACGGCGTCGACGTACGCCGCCTGCCGGACGACGTGCTCGCCAGGCTCAAGGAAGTCTCGGCCGAGGTGGTCGACGCCACCGCCGCCGCGGATCCTGCCGCGCAAAAGGTCTGGGAGCAGCAGAAGGCCTACCTGGCACGCCTGTACGAATATGCCGAGGCCAACGAGAAGGACATCTACGCGATTCGTTGACGGGCGAACTGAGTGCAACAGCAGCCATCAATGCAGTACCTGTGTGGGCCATGCCCGCGAAAAATCACGGGCATGGCCCGTTCCCACGGGACTATGCGGGCGTCGGTTTCGATGGGTGGAGGTGCCTGTTGGTGGTTTGAGGCGCTCGCGTTTTCAGGGCGCCGTAACCCACCATGGGCAATACGCCGCCCATCAACCCGATGCATTACGCGTACGAACAAAAACGCCGGCTACGAGGCCGGCGTTTTTCGTTTCACGAACCGCGATTAGGGACGCTTGCGGTTGCTGATCATGGTGCCATTACCGACATCGGTGAAGATCTCCAGCAGTACCGCATTCGGCACCCGGCCGTCGATGATGTGCGAACTGGTCACGCCACCCTGCACGGCTTCCAGGGCGCACTTGATCTTCGGCAGCATGCCGCCGTAGATGGTGCCATCAGCGATCAGCTCGTTGACCTGCTCGGTGCTCAGCCCGGTCAGCACTTCGCCCTGCTTGTCCATCAGGCCGGCGATGTTGGTCAGCAGCATCAGCTTTTCGGCTTTCAGCGCCTCGGCCACCTTGCCGGCCACCAGGTCGGCGTTGATGTTGTAGGACTCACCTCTGGGGCCTACGCCAATCGGTGCGATCACCGGAATGAAGTCGCCCTTGACCAGCATATTCAGCAGGTCGGTGTTCACTCCGGTGACTTCGCCAACGTGGCCGATGTCGATGATTTCCGGCTGGGTCATTTCCGGCGTCTGCCGGCTGACGGTGAGCTTGCGCGCACGGATCAGCTCGGCATCTTTACCGGTCAGGCCGATGGCGCTGCCGCCGTGGCGGTTGATCAGGTTGACGATGTCCTTGTTGACCTGGCCGCCGAGCACCATTTCCACCACGTCCATGGTCGCCGCGTCGGTGACGCGCATGCCATCGATGAAGTGGCTTTCGATGCTCAGACGCTTGAGCAGGTCGCCGATCTGCGGGCCGCCGCCGTGAACCACCACCGGGTTGATGCCCACCGCCTTCATCAGCACGATGTCGCGCGCGAAGCCTTCCTTCAGGTCATCACTTTCCATGGCGTTGCCGCCGTACTTGATCACCAGGGTCTTGCCAACGAAGCGACGGATGTACGGCAGTGCTTCGGATAGCACCTTGGCGACGTTGGTGGCAGCTTCACGCTCTAGGGTCATGCGGGGCTCCAGTGCTGGACGGGTCAGAACGGTAGTTGGACGTCAGGGGCGACGCGGTGCATCTGCGAGCGGAACAGTTCCTGGATCCGCTCCAGTTCGGTCTGGCTTTCCGCTTCGAAGCGCAGCACCAGTACCGGCGTGGTGTTGGATGCACGCACCAGGCCCCAGCCTTTGGGATAGTCGACGCGCACACCGTCGAGGTTGGTCACACTGCCTTCGCCCCACTGACCTTCACGCTGCAGGCGCTCGACGATCGGGAACTTGGTCTGCTCGGTGACCTGCACGTTGATTTCCGGGGTCGACACGTCGTTGGGGAATGCGGCGAACACCTGTTCGGCGGTGCGCTTGTCCTGGCTGAGGATCTCCAGCAGGCGCGCGGCGGCGTAGATGCCGTCGTCGAAACCGAACCAGCGTTCCTTGAAGAACACGTGGCCGCTCATCTCGCCAGCCAGCAGGGCGCCGGTTTCCTTCATCTTCTTCTTGATCAGCGAGTGGCCGGTCTTCCACATCACCGGGCGGCCGCCGTAGCCGCTGATCAGCGGGGTCAGGCGGCGGGTGCATTTGACGTCGAAGATGATGTCGGCGCCCGGGTTGCGCGACACCACGTCCTTGGCGAACAGCATCAGCAGGCGATCCGGGTAGACGATGGTGCCGGTGTTGGTGACCACGCCGACGCGGTCGCCATCGCCGTCGAAGGCCAGGCCGACGTCGGCGTTCTCTTCCCTGACCTTGGCGATCAGGTCGACCAGGTTCTCGGGCTTGCCCGGATCCGGGTGGTGGTTGGGGAAGTTTCCGTCAACCTCGCAGTACAGCGGGATCACCTTGCAGCCCAGCGCCTCGATCAGCTGCGGGGCGATCACCCCGGCGGCGCCGTTGCCGCAATCGACCACCACGCGCAACGGTTTGGCCATGGCGATGTCGCTGCGGATCTGCTCCAGGTAGCGTGGCAGCAGGTCGACGCGCTCGACGCTGCCTTCGCCGCTGCTCAGGTCGTTGGTGTCGATGCGGGTCTTCAGCGCCTGAATCTGTTCGTTGGCCAGGGTGTCGCCGGCGATGACGATCTTGAAGCCGTTGTAGTCCGGCGGGTTATGGCTGCCGGTGAGCATCACCGCGGTCTTGCCGGCCAGCACGTGGGCGGCGAAGTAGACCACCGGGGTCGGCACCATGCCGACATCGCTGACCTGGCAGCCGCTGTCGGCCACGCCCTGAATCAGCTGTTCCACCAGGCTCGGGCCGGACAGGCGACCGTCGCGGCCAACGGCGACGTTCGGCTCGCCTTCGGCCAGGCTTTGCGAGCCGATGGCGCGGCCGATCCAGTAGGCGGTTTCTGGGGTCAGGCCCGCGCCTACCACACCGCGGATGTCATAGGCTCGGAAGATGTCTGCTGGGAGTTTCGGGGCTTGCGGCGCGGTCATGATCGGTGTCTGCTCCAGTCCCAGGAGATCCTGGTCGTCGTCGAGAATGTCGATATCGAGAATATCGGTGTCTTGAAACAGCGGATTCACGAGATCCGCCGGCTTGCCTGCGACGCGACTACTGGGTGTTTCACTGGCGGCGATTTCCGGGCGGGTCGCCACGGATTCCTGGGCGCGACGGGGCAGTCGGCTCAGGCTCTGTGCCAGGTGGTGCAGTGCGGGCAGGCTCAAGCTGAAGGCTTTGACGGCTTTGCCCGCGGAGAGTTCTTTGACCAGCTCGGCCAATTGCGCGGTATCGCGATCCAGGCGCTGCTGCAGGCTGCGCTGGAGCAGATAAAGCCCGGCCAGCGCACCGATCAGCGCAACCAGCAGGGCGAGGCCCAGCAACAGGGGTGACAGGCCCGAGGCGCCGAGGCTCGAGGCCGGCGCGAAGTTCAGCGTCCAGTGTGGGTTGCCGGTGGCGAACGCCTGGGGCGTGCCCTCGGCCTGGCCGCGCTGGGCCAGCACCTGGGCGGCGCCGGCATCGAAGCGTTGCAACAGCTGGATCTGCCCGACGTCCGCCGGCATTGGCGGCAGGTTGCCGAGCAGCCGGTTGAGGTCGACGGCCAGCAGCAGCGTGCCGGCCATGGGCTGTTTGTCGTCCTGGCGTACCGGCGCGACGCTGTAGGCCAGCCAGCGCTCACCGACCTTGTAGGCTTCCACGGCCGGCGCCTGACCGGCTTCCAGGCGGCGCAGCAAGTCCAGCGCGGCGAAGTTCATCGGCGCGCTGCGCGAGCTGTCCGGAACCGCCTGGCCAGGCAGGTTGAGCTGGGCATCGACCACGCCATTCCAGTAGCGCAGGCCGTTCTCGGCGTTACGCACCTGGGCGTTGTCGCCACTTTGCAGGGCTTGCGAGAGCGCCGGGTTACGCGCTGCGGCGAGGGTGTCGGCGTTGAGTTGCTTGAGGGCCTGCTGCAGGCTGGCCGCCTGGCTGCTGCCCCAGGCCTGGCTGAGCTGTTGCTGCTGCAGTTGCTGCGCCGGGCTCACCGCAGCGAACCACAGAATGGCGCCGGCCAGGGCCACGCCAAGAGCGGCGGCGATCACGCCGGGCGCCAGGTCGGCCGAAGCCTTGCTCTGGCCGCGAGTGGCGGGTTGCGAGTCGCCGGGGCGTTCTTCCTTGGGCGCGCGTTTGAAGCCTTTCATCCGACGTCTCCTGGCGAGCTAGAAGGGGATCACTTGGTGCCCGAGTGGCCGAATCCACCGGTGCCGCGTTCGCTGTCATCGAATTCCTCGACCACCTCGAAGCGTGCCTGGATGACCGGTACCAGCACCAATTGGGCGATACGCTCGCCCACGGCCATCTTGAAGGTGCTGTTGCCGCGGTTCCAGCACGACACCATCAGCTCGCCCTGGTAGTCCGAGTCGATCAGGCCGACCAGGTTACCCAGCACGATGCCGTGTTTGTGGCCCAGGCCCGAACGCGGCAGGATCAGCGCGGCCAGGCCCGGATCGGCGACATGTATCGCCAGGCCAGTAGGAAGCAGCACGGTCTGGTTTGGTTCCAGGGTCAGGTCTTCCTTGAGCATGGCGCGCAGATCCAGGCCGGCCGAACCGGGCGTGGCGTAGGCGGGCATGGGGAATTCGCTGCCGAGGCGGGGGTCGAGGATCTTGGCTTGTAGGGCGTGCATGGGGCGATCAGGGTGTCCGTGCGAATGAATGTCAGTGTTTGGGTTGCTGCGCGGCGATGAAACTCACCAGTTGGCGGGCGATCTTGGCCTTGCTGGTCTGCGCGAAGCTGGTCTGGTGCAGCGCGCGATCGATGATGGTGATCGCGTTGTCTTCGCTGTTGAAACCGATGCTCGGGTTGGCCACGTCGTTGGCGACGATCAGGTCGAGGTTCTTGTCCTTGAGCTTGCGCGAGGCATACTCCAGCAGGTTCTCGGTCTCGGCGGCGAAGCCGACGCTGAACGGGCGATCATCTCGGTGCGCCAGGGTGGCGAGGATGTCCGGGTTGCGCACCATCTGCAACAGCAGGCCATCGCCGCTGTTGGGGTCTTTCTTCAATTTGTGCTGGGCGACAACTTCCGGCCGGTAGTCGGCGACCGCCGCAGCGGCGATGAGAATGTCGCAGGGCATCGCCGTCTCGCAGGCAGCGAGCATGTCGCGAGCGCTGACCACGTCGATGCGGTTGACCCGATCCGGCGTCGCCAGGTGCACCGGGCCGCTTACCAGGGTGACCTTGGCGCCGGCTTCCACGGCGGCCTCGGCGAGGGCGAAGCCCATCTTGCCGGAGCTGTGGTTGGTGATGTAACGCACCGGGTCGATGTTTTCCTGGGTCGGGCCGGCGGTGATCAGCACGTGCTTGCCGGTCAGCGCCAGGTGCTCGAAGCAGTCGGCGGCCAGGTGCGCGAGGTCGTCGGCCTCGAGCATGCGGCCGAGGCCGACGTCGCCACAGGCCTGGCTACCGGAGGCCGGGCCAAACATTTTCAGGCCGCGGCTGCGCAGCAGCTCGACGTTGGCCTGGGTGGCCGGGTCGCGCCACATCGCCTGGTTCATGGCCGGCGCCAGGGCGACCGGCGCATCGGTGGCCAGCACCAGGGTGGTCAGCAGGTCATCGGCCACGCCCTGGGCCAGGCGCGCCGTCAGGTCGGCGGTGGCCGGCGCGATCAGCACCAGGTCGGCCCAGCGTGCCAGTTCGATATGGCCCATGGCGGCTTCGGCCGCCGGGTCGAGCAGGTCCAGATGCACCGGGTGGCCGGACAGCGCCTGCAGGGTCAGCGGGGTGATGAATTCGCGACCACCCTGGGTCATGACCACGCGCACTTCGGCACCCTGATCCTTGAGGCGGCGGACCAGCTCGGCGCTCTTGTACGCCGCGATGCCACCACCCACGCCGAGGATGATGCGTTTGCGATACAGCCGCTGCATAACTCTGCCTTTGTCGTGTGTAGTTACAGACGCAGGTGCTCGAGACCTCCCCAGGCCCGGCACCCTGCGAAAAACCGGGCTACGATAGCACAGCGGCAGCAGGGGAGCAGCGGCGCGCCGGGCGAGCGATGGTCGGCGTCGCGTCGATGGACAGGGAGCGTTTGATGAGCATTCGTGAGTGGCCCGCGGCAGAGCGCCCGCGGGAAAAACTGCTGGCCCAGGGAGCGGCCAGCCTGACCGACGCCGAACTGCTGGCGATCTTTCTACGCACCGGTGTGGCGGGGCAGAGTGCGGTGGATCTGGCGCGCCACCTGCTCGCCGATTTCGGCAGCCTGCGCGCATTGCTGCAGGCCGATCTGCCGTCCTTCTGTGGGCACCTGGGCCTTGGTCCCGCCAAGTTCGCCCAATTGCAGGCCGTACTGGAAATGGGCCGTCGCCACCTGGCCGAGCAACTGCGTCGTGATTCGGCCCTGGAAAGCCCGCAGGCGGTGCGCGATTACCTCAAGGCGCAGCTGCGTCACCAGCCCCACGAAGTGTTCGGCTGCCTGTTTCTCGATGCCAAGCATCGGGTGCTGGCCTTCGAGGCGCTGTTTCACGGCTCCATCGACAGTGCCAGCGTGTACCCGCGGCAGGTGGTCAAGCGCGCCCTGGCCCACAATGCCGCGGCGCTGATCCTGACCCACAACCATCCCTCGGGCGTCGCCGAGCCGAGCCAGGCCGACAAGGTGCTGACCCAGCGCCTCAAGGACGCCTTGGCGCTGGTCGAGGTGCGCGTGCTCGACCATTTCATCGTCGGTGACGGCGAGCCGCTGTCGATGGCCGAGCACGGCTGGATGTAGCGGCGGCTGGCCAGGCTTCAGCGGACCTTGAGCAATTCGCCGACTTCCAGCAGCACCATTTCGTTGTCGTCTGCTTTGTTCGGTTCGCGGCTGCTGGAGAACGGCAGGTTGTTGTCGTTGCCGACCACGATATGCCGATCATCGACGATGTCGACGTTCTCGATGGTGAAGAATGGGAAGGTCAGCACGCCGTCGTTCAGCGGCTTGCGGGCGATGCCTTGCGGGTCCTGGATGGCGAGCAGGTCGATGTAGCCGACCTTGCGTACGGCCAGGCCGACGCTGCCGTCATCGAAGGCGACCTTGTAGACGCGCTTGAAGCGGGCGATATCCGAGAAACAGGTGGTGCCCTTCTCGCCAGGCGGGCAGGCCTTGTCCGCCGTGCCTTCGCCATTGTCGCGCTCGATGATCAGGCCGCTGGCCCCATCGATCATGTTGAAATCGCCGATGGCGTGGCCGGGCTGCTCCAGCGGGTAGAACCAGTGGCGGCCCGTCCAGGCTTCGCTGGCGACATCGAATTCGAGCACGCGCAATACGTTCTTGCCGTCGCGCTGCTCGGCACCCTTGCTGGTCGCGTCCCACAGCGGGCCTTCCAGTAGCGCGTAGAGTTTGCTGCCGTCCTTCGCGGCGGCCATGCCCTCCAGGCCCTTGGAGCGGCGCACCTGGAAGCTCATTGCCTCGGCTGGCCAGGCGGGGGGCGTCAGCGCTGGGTTGTCAGGCGAGCGCAGCGGTTTGCCGTCGGCCTCGACATCGAACACCGCTTGTACACGGCCTTTCACATCGGTCTTGATCAGGTAGGGACCGAACTCGTCACCGATCCAGATGGAGTCGCCGATCAGCTGGACGCTTTCCGGGTCGAAGTCCGCGCCGCTCAGGTAGCGCGCTGGCGTGCCCTCGTGAACGATGCGAAACGGTACCTTCTTGTCCGGGTCGCTGAGAAACACCGTGTTCAGTCGTTTGAATTCGCCGCTCTTGAAGTCGATGGCGTAATGGTTGAGGTAGAGCATGGCGTCGGCGGAGTTGGCCTTGGTGCCGAAGCCGTTGTCGGTGAGTACCCAGAAGCTGCCGTCCGGCATGTACTTGATGCCGGAGTGACCCTGTAGCGGTTGGCCTTCGAAGGGCAGCGAGAGACCGGTGGGGCGATTGGCCGACAGGCCTTCGAGGCTGCCGACCTGTTCGTTGCGTTGGCCGTTGGAGAATTTGCCGCTGAGGGTGAAGTCCGCCGGCGCATCCGCGGGCGGCTGCATGAAGCTGGCGGCCGGCAACACGGCATGGCCAGCCAGTGTGGCCGGGTAGGCGGTGACCGTGCCCTGGGCCGCAGCGAACGAGGCCCAGCAGACCGTGCTGGCCAGTAGTGCGTGAAGATGAGTGAGTCGACGCATGCCTGATGATTCCCTGCGCTGAAAAGCCAACAGCGTGCGGCAGGCGTATGTCATGCCGGTGACAGAGCCCGGCATGGTTGCCGGCAGCCGGGCTGCCACCCATCCTGGATGGCAGCCCGTCTGGGTCACGGTACGCTGACCTTGGAGAAATCCTGACGGCCGAACGGGCTGACGCTGTAGCCCTCGACGCCCTTGCGGGTCAGGGCGTAGGCGGTCGGGTGGGCCAGGGGCAGCCACAGCGCCTGCTGCTGGATGATCGCCTGAGCATCCTTGTACAGCGCGCTGCGTTTGGCCTGGTCGCTGAGCGCCTTGCCGTCGGCGATCAGCTTGTCGAGCTTGGCGTCGCAGAAACGCGCGAAGTTCAGGCCGGACTCCACCGAGGCGCAGGAGAATTGCGGGGTCAGGAAGTTGTCCGGGTCACCGTTGTCACCGGCCCAGCCCATGAACAGCAGGTCATGCTCGCCGGCCTTGGCGCGGCGGATCAGCTCACCCCATTCGATCACGCGGATCTGCGCCTTGATGCCGACTTCGGCCAGGTCGGCCTGCAGCAATTGTGCGCCCAGGCTGGGGTTGGGGTTGAGCAGGCTGCCCGAGGGGCGCGTCCAGATGGTGGTGCTGAAACCATCGGCCAGCCCGGCTTCTTTGAGCAGGTCACGGGCTTTCTGTGGGTCATGGGCGTAACCCGGCAGGTCGCTGGCGTAGCTCCAGGTGTTCGGCGGATAGGGGCCGTTGGCGGGTTCGGCGCTGTTCTCGAACACCGCCTTGAGGTAGCTGCTCTTGTCGAACGCCAGGTTGATGGCCTGGCGCACGGCGGGCTTGTCCAGCGGCGGGTGCTGGCTGTTGATCGCCACGAAGGCGGTCATGAAGGCGGCGGTCTTCACGGTGTTCAGGTCGGCATCCTTGCTCGCTGCTTCGACGTCGACCGGTTTCGGCGACAGGGCGATCTGGCACTCGCCCCGGCGCAGGCGCTGCAGGCGCACGTTGGCGTCCGGGGTGATGGCGTACACCAGGTTGTCGACCTCTGGCTTGCCGGCGAAGTAATCGGCGTTGGCGGTATAGCGCACCGCCGCATCCTTCTGGAAACGCCGGAACACGAAGGGGCCGGTGCCGATCGGCTGGCTGTTGAGCTTTTCCGGTGTGCCGGCCTTGAGCAGCTGGTCGGCGTATTCAGCGGAATAGATGGAGGCGAAACCCATGCTCAAGGTGGCGAGAAAGGTCGCATCCGGCTGGTTCAGGGTGATGCGCACGGTATGGGCATCGACCTTCTCCACCGCCTTGATCAGCTCGGGCCACTGCATGGACTGGGCATGGGGATAGCCGCTGGCGGCCGTCTTGTGCCACGGGTGGTTGGGGTCGAGCATGCGCTGAAAGCTGAACAGCACATCGTCGGCTTCCAGCGTCGGGCGGCTGGGCTTGAAGTAGTCGGTACGGTGCAGCAGTACGTCCGGGCGCAGGGTGAAGGTGTAGCTCAGGCCGTCGTCGGAAATCTTCCAGCTGCTGGCCAGGCTCGGCTGCAGCTTGCCGCTGGCGGCGTCGAACTCGACCAGGCGATTCATCAGCACGTCGGCCGCGGCGTTGGTGGTGGTCAGGGAGTTGTACTGCACTTCATCGAAGCCATCGGGGCTGGCTTCGGTACAGACGCTCAGGGTCGCGGCCTGGGCGAACAGCGGGGCGACGAGCAGCGGCAACAGGGCAAGGCGCATGGTGATCTCCTGAACGTAACGGCACGCATCCGGCGGGCCGGTCATGAAATACTGAGGGGGAGAGAGGGTCGCGTTAACGCGTGGACAGACCCTAAACGATAAGATGCAGGCTAACAATGCAATACGGCGACGAGCGGTCGTTCGCGCCCTTGCCCGCCGCCTGGGGCTTAAGCCCCGAATGGCCTGGATTTTAAAGTGTGCTCGCGCTTGTTGCTGCGGGGGCTTTCTGGTATAAAGCAGCGCTCTTTTCTAGGGGCCCGGTTGCTTGATCGCGATCTATCACCGGTAAGACCCTGAAGAAACGCGGCGCCCAGCGCCGAAAAACAGAGATTAAGCGGCCAACCCATGCCGGGTTGGGCATGTGGTTTTAGAGGGCTGAGGTATGTCGAGAGTCTGTCAAGTTACCGGTAAGGGTCCGGTAACCGGGAATAACATTTCCCACGCAAACAACAAAACCCGTCGTCGTTTCCTGCCGAACCTGCAGCATCACCGCTTCTGGGTCGAGTCTGAAAACCGCTTCGTACGTCTGCGCCTGTCCACCAAAGGCATGCGCATCATCGACAAGCGTGGTATTGACGTAGTGCTGGCCGAGCTTCGTGCTCGCGGCGAAAAGGTTTAAGGAGACTGTCATGCGTGAACTGATCCGTTTGGTGTCCAGCGCCGGTACCGGCCACTTCTACACCACCGACAAGAACAAGCGCACCACCCCGGACAAGATCGAGATCAAGAAATACGATCCGGTCGTCCGCAAGCACGTTGCGTACAAGGAAGCCAAGATCAAGTAATTGATCGGCTGACTCGAAAAGCCCGCCCCATGGCGGGCTTTTTCATGCCTGCGATTTGGCGTGCCGCCGGTTGATCAGGGCGCCGGCTGCAAGGTCAGGGTACTGCGCGTGTGGGCGGTTACGTCGTCGGCACTCAGGTGCTGCGGCACGTACTCGCCGTTTATGAAGCGCTGGGCCTGGTCGCTGTAATGGCGGTCGAACGGCACGCCGCTCTGGCCCAGCGGGTTGATACCCAGGCTGTGGTCGGCATCGGCCAGATCGACCAGCCGCCGCGTCGAAGGCCCGTAGCCCACCGGCCAGGGAGCCGCGCCAATGCGGTGCGACAGGTTGTTGGGCATCTCGTGGCCACCGGGCGCTGGCTGCGGGCCAACGTTGAGCAGCGCATCCAGCGGCCACTGCACTCCCAAGGGGTGCTGGTGGGTGAGGGTATGGGCCTGGCCCCAGCGCCATCGAGCCGGGTCGTCGCCCAGGGTGGCACGCAGGTGCTGCACGGTGGCGCGCCAGGCTTCGGCCACCGCCTCGGCGCGGCTGCGCGGCTGGCCATCGGCGCGTGCCCACCAAGGTGAATCGGCGTCAGCGGTCAGGCGCGGCAGTGCGCTGTCGATCATTCGCGTCGACAGCAGTTGCTCGAAGGCCTGCGCGCCCAGGCGTGGCGCCAGTGCCGTGCGGCCCAGTTCATAGGTGAGCTGGTTGAAGAGCGTCGCCGGCAGCGATTGCAGCGGGTGATCACCTTGCCAGGCGGCCAGGGCCTCGACCAGTTCACGCCCCTGCTGATCCGCAGCGGCGGCGCGCAGCTCGCCGAGGATCGGTGCCAGCAACCGCGGCCCGTAGGCCGTGGCGGTATCCAGTTGCAGAGCCTGGCTGTTGTGCAGATCCCAGCGCACATGCGGGTCGGCCAGTCGCTGATTCAGGCGTTGGCCGCGTTCCGGCGGGTTGTAGTAGCCCGGAATCTCGATGCCGCTGGCCGGCAGCGGCTGGAAGTTGGCCGAGACGATGTAGCCGCGCGGTGGATTCTCTTCCTGCGGGTTGGCACTGAAGGGATGAAAACCCGGTTTGTCGGCGGCGCTCGTGCTGCCATCGAGGATGAACGCCGGGTTCACCCCGGTGGGCCGCACCGGCAGCTTGGCCGCGGCCCACCAGGCGATGTCGCCGCTGGCGTTGGCCCACACCAGGTTGAGGCCCGGCGCATGGATGCGCTCGGCGGCGGCGCGGCCCTTTGCCAGGGTGTCGGCACGGTTCAGGCGGTAGAAGGCGTCGAGCAGCGGGTTTTCGGTTTCCAGAAAGGTCCACCACATGGCGATCGGCGTACTGCCGGCGCCGTCGCCCAGGGCATCGTTGATGATCGGGCCGTGGGGGGAGCGGCGCAGTTGCAGGGTCACCGGCTCGCCGTCCTTGACCCGGATGACTTCCTCGCGCTGCTGCAGCTCGACCCAGCGGTCCTGGTACCAGACCTGGGCAGGGTTGTCCGGGTTGAGGCGTTCGGCGACCAGGTCCATGTCGTCGTTCTGGAACATGGTCAGGGTCCAGGCGAAATCCCGGTTGTGGCCGAGAAAGGCCACCGGGGTCGCGGGCTGGTGATGGCCGTAGAGTTCGAAGCCCGGGTACTTGAGGTGCGCCTCGTACCACACCGACGGTGCCGAGAAGCGGATGTGCGGATCGCCAGCCAGCAGCGGCTTGCCGCTGGCGGTGCGGGCGCCGGCCACTGCCCAGGCGTTGCTGCCCTCGAACTGCGGCAGGCCGCTGTCGGCCAAAGCCCGTTCGCTCAGGGCGGCGATCCGGTCGAGCATCCGCCAGTCGTCTTTGCCCAGTGCTGTGTCGAGCACGCCCTCGGGGTGCCAGTCGATATCGAAGATCGCCAGGTAGTCGCTGCCCAGTTCATCACGAATGCGCGTCAGCAGGGGTTCGCTGCGCAGCGCCGCGGCGAAGCTGTAGGCCAGGTAGCCGGCGATGGACAGGGTGTCGGCTGCGGTGAACGGGCGCTTCTCGATGCCCAGCAGGTCGAACTCCAGCGGCGCCGGGCGACTGTTCTGGTACTGGTTGATACCGTCGAGGTAAGCGGCCAGCGCCTTGCCGTGGGGGCTGTCGGGGTCCAGCTCGCGGGCTTGCTGGTCGGCGCGTTGGCGAATCTGCAGGGTGCGGAACAGGCGGTCGGTGGGCAGCAGTTTGGCACCGAGCACTTCGGCCAGTTCACCGCGCGCCAGGCGGCGCAGCATCTCCATCTGGAACAGGCGATCCTGGGCCTGCACGAATCCCAGGGCGCGGTACAGGTCGGCTTCGCTCTGCGCTTCGATGTGGGGTACGCCACGCTCGTCATAGAGCACCTGCACCGGCGCGCCAAGGTGCTGCAGCGCCAGCTCGCCGCTACGCAGCGGCTGCTTGTCGTGCAGGTACCAGGCGCCACCGCCCGCGACCGTGAGCAGGACGGCCGCCAGGGTGATCAGGGTGCGTTTCATGCTGCCGTCCTTGTCTCACACGGGCCGCCATGCTGCGGGCAATCAGCACGGACTGCAAGGCGGCCTGCTCAGGGCGTGACGCGGCTCTGACTGATCCGGAACTGCCCGCACAGCCCGTTGAGGTGCTCGGCCAGGGACGCCAGGCGCTGACTGTCGCCGGCCACCTCGCCGGCATCGCGAGCGGTGTCACCGGCCACCTGGCGCACCTGCTCGATCAGCCTGGCCACTTCGGTGGTAGCCGCCAGTTGCTCGCGGGTGGACACGCCGATGGTCTGAATCGCTTCGATGGAGCGGTGCACGTTGTCCAGCAGCGTCACCGTGCGCTCGGTGTGGCCTACGCAGCGGGCAACGCCGGCATGGCTTTCGGCCATGGCGCTGACCGCGTTGGCCGAACCCTGCTGCAGGCGACTGATCATGCCCTGGATTTCACCAGTGGCCTGTTGAGTTCGCTGCGCGAGCTGGCGTACCTCATCGGCCACCACGGCGAAGCCGCGGCCCTGCTCGCCTGCCCGCGCTGCCTCGATGGCCGCATTGAGGGCGAGCAAGTTGGTCTGCTCGGCCACCGAACGAATCACCTCCAGCACGCGGTCGATGGCCTGGGCCTCGGCGGCCAGTTGTTGCACCACGCCGCTGCTGCTGTCCATCTGCCGGGCCAGGGTGTGGATTTCGCTCTGGGTATCGCTGATCGCCGCGGCACCCGCAGTGGCATCGGCATCGGCCTGGCGAGCGGTGTGCGCCGCCTGCTCGGCGCTGTTGGAGACGTCGCCGACGGCAAGACTCAGTTGCTCGATGGCGCCGCCCATCTGCGCCGTGGCATCGAGCAGCGCATCGGCGCAGTGATTCAGTTCCTGGGTCGAGTGGGTGAGGCGCTGGCTGGTGTCGCGCAACTCGTCGCCGGCGCCGACGACTCGGCTCACCAGGTTGTCGAGCAGTGCCAGAAAACGGTTGAAACGCTGCGCCAGGCCGTCACTGGACGGGCTGCGGTAGGCCAGGTCCACCGGATGGCCATCGCGCAACAGGTGCGCCGAGGTACGTTGCAGGTCTTCCCCGGCTGCAGCCTCGCGGGCGGCGTGGCGCGCGAGCACCAGCAGGATGGCGGTTTCGACGATCACGTAACCGGCATGAATGAACACCATGTGCCAGCCGGAACCCGGCTGTAGCAGGTAAATGCCGTTGTCGCCCTGCTGCAGCACGAAAAAACCCAGGTGATGCACGGCGATGGTGCCGGCCGCCAGGAGAATGGGCAGCCAGTCACGGTAATAGACCAGGAAGGCCAGCAGCACGAACACGCTGAAGTGCGTCTCTACCATGCCGTGGCTCTGCTGGATATGCAGCGCCGCCAGCACCATGAAGGCCACGGCGATCAGGCAGCGGTACAGGCGCGTGCCGCCGACCATCGCATAGAGCGTGCTGAGCGCAACGGCGGTACCACCGCCAATGATCAGGGCCGCAGCCCAGGTCGCGTGCCAGAAGGCCAGGCCCAGCGCGTACAGCACCATCAGCCAGACGACGCACAGCATCAGGCGATCGGCCTGGCGATAGAAATGATCGTGCATGGGTGTCCCTTCCTGTCGAGGCGGCGCTCAGAAATGGTAGCAGTACGAAAAGAAAAGCAGATTCGGCTCTTTTTGCTGGCCGATTGCCGCTATTTAACCCAATCGCAGAAACAGCCGCTAGCGAGGTTTTTGTCCGCCAGCACCTTTCGCCCGTCGAGCAACGCATCGAGCAGCGGTTCGATGAAGCTGTTGCCGGAGGTGCAGGTGAAGCCGCTGCTGTAGGGGCCGACATAGGCCAGCTCGCCACGCTGGTCCCAGATCGCCACCGCCGGGCTGGCGGGTAATAGTTCGCTGCCAGCGAGCTCGGGCAGGGGCTGCAACGCGCTCAGAGGCTGCGGCAGCTGCCCTTCGCTGCCGGGCTTCTGCAGTGCATAGAACTGCACGCCGCGCCCGGCGTAGCGCTCGATGAGTTCGCCCAGGTGCTGCTGGTTGCCGACGTTGCAGGGGCAGGCGGGGTCCCAGAAGTGCACCAGGCGAATCTCGCCCGGCCCTGCCAGCCGCTCCGGCAAGCGCAACTGGCTGCCGGAAAACAGGGCGGTACGCTCATCGAACGGGCGCAGGTAGCGCGCCTCGAACCACCAGAAGGCAGCGACCATGGCGGCCAGCCAGATGACGGCGACCAGGCAGGCGAGCAGGGTGGTGCGACGGGAGCGGGCCATGCCGACAGTTTCCGTTGAGCGGTCTGGTAGCTTGCCATGGCGCGCATGGCAGCAGAAGATCGTCACTGTACCGGGCGGACGCCCGGATGATGCTGCCGTGAATCAACGAGTCGATGGTGCCGATGCCCGATATCTTCCAACCCGAACCGCTGGTCGCCGGCCTGCGCCCGCTGGCCAGTGCTGCGTCGTTGTCGGCTGCGGAACTGGCCTATCGGCAGTTCTACGGCTTCGTGCCGCGCGAGGCGGTCGAGAGCCGGCTCGGCTGGTTCGAGGTGGACGATTACCGTATCGCCGGCCAGCTCTGGAAACCCCTGGCGCCCCGCGCGACGCTGCTGCTGCTGCACGGCTATTACGACCACAGTGGCCTGTACCGGCATGTGATCGAGTGGGCGCTGGAAGCCGGTTTCGCGGTGCTTGCCGTGGACTTGCCGGGGCATGGCCTGTCCAGTGGCGCGCGTGCCAGCATCAATGATTTCGCCGAGTACCAGGCCGTGCTGCGCGCCGCCCTGCAGCAGGCCGATGCGCTGGGCCTGCCGGCGCCCTGGCACCTGTGTGGGCAGAGCACCGGTGGGGCGATCCTGATCGATTATCTGCTCAACGATAAGCCGCTCGGCGCCGTCGGTGAGACCATCCTGCTGGCGCCTCTGGTTCGGCCACGGCGCTGGAACTGGTCGCAGCTCAGCTACCGCCTGCTGCGCCGCTTCGTGCAGGAAATCCCGCGGCGGTTCAGCGAGAACTCCAGCGATGCGGAGTTTCTCGATTTCCTGCGTAACCGCGACCCGCTGCAACCCAAGGTGGTACCGACCGTCTGGGTCGGCGCGTTGAGCCAGTGGGTGCCGCGCATCGAGCAGGCGCCGCGCAGCAAGCGCAGCCCGCTGATCATCCAGGGCGAAGCAGACATGACGGTGGACTGGCGCCACAACCTGACGGTGCTCGAAAACAAGTTCAGCACGCCGCGGATATTCCGGCTCCCCGAAGCGCGCCATCACCTCGCCAACGAGGCGGCTCCGCTACGCCAGCGCTATTTCGATTATCTCGGCGAGCAATTGAGCTGAAATTTACTGGCCGACCGCCAGGCCGGCGCGAATCGCGGTCAGGGCCGCCTTGTAGTAGGCCGCGCCTTCGCTGGACTGGGCGAAGGTCACGAACTCTTCCAGCTCCGGATCGGACAGGCCGCGATAGACGTGCAGCAGGGTGTTGTCCAGGTCCTTGTCGATCTGGCTCACCAGGCGCTGGCGTTGGCCATCGAGCAGCCCCTGGGCGGTACCGCCGCCGAGCAGGCCGGGAATCATCTGGCTGAGGCTGTCGGCTGCCACACCAGCCAGTGCCAGGCTGATCTCCGCGCCCGCTTCGCTCGCCGGCAGAGCCTGGGCCAGGTGGCGGATCAGCAAGCGGCGGGTGGCGTCGGTTTCGCTGACCGGCAGGCCGTCGGCGTATTTGGCCAACTGATCGGGCCGGGTGGCGAGCAATTCGGCGCTGACGATCTTGCGGCCCAGGGGCGATTCGAAAAAGCGCAAGGCGGGCGCCGGGTCGGGGAGGTTGGCGCGCAGGCTGCTTTCGGCGCGTTCGTCCATGGCGCGGGCGGCGAAGCGCCGATTGCTGTTGTCGACCAGCGCCTGATAGACCGCCGGCGGCAGGCTCTTGCTGTAGCGCGCCTGGGCGGCGCTCAGAGCATCGCTGAAATGCGCACGCTGCTGCGGCCAGCCGGCTTTTTCATACAGCTCGGCATGGGTGTCGGCCATGGCGGGAAGGCTCAGGAGCAACAGCAAGAAACAACACAACGCGCGCATACGAACTCCTGTCTGGGGCGGCTATTTTCGGCAGCCAGGTGGAGCTTGTCGAGGTGTACTCGACACAGGGTAGAATCCTGCCATGACGACAGACATTTCCGATTCGCTGCTGAGCCGCATCATCGATGACCTTGCCGAATTCGGATGGTCGTTGCAAACCCAATTCGCCCCCGCTTCTCTGACCCGCGAACTGGCCGATGAGTGCCGCCAGCGCATCGCCCAGGGCACCCTGGCGCCGGCCGGTACCGGCCGTGGCCACGCGGTGGCGGTGCACGAAGGCACCCGCAGCGACCACATCCAGTGGCTCGAAGCCGGGCAGTCGTCGGCCTGCGATGGCTACCTGCAGTTGCTCGACGAGCTGCGCGTGGCGATCAACCAGAGCCTCTACCTGGGGCTGGTGGACTACGAAAGCCACTTCGCGTTCTACCCACCGGGCGGCTTCTACCTCAAGCACCTGGATCGTTTTCGCGACGATGACCGCCGCGCGGTGTCGGCCGTGCTCTACCTCAACGACGACTGGCAGCCCGAGGAGGGCGGCATGCTGCGTCTGTACCTGGCGGACGGCCAGGTGCGCGACGTGCTGCCCGAAGCCGGCACGCTGGTGGTGTTTCTCTCGGCGGACGTACCCCACGAGGTGCTGCCGGCCACCCGCGATCGGCTGTCGCTGACTGGCTGGTTTCGCCGTCGTGGCGATGGCGTGCTCTGAGCGGCTTGCCGTGTGGCGCGAATGAAAAAGGGAGGCCGAACAGAGCGTGTGAAAAGTCGCTGATGCAGGTAGTGATCCCATCAGACGCCCCGACATTGTTCGGGGCGTTTGCTTTTGTACGATTCGAAAGGTCGCGACCAACCTTTCAGGTGAGCAG
>NZ_MSXV01000032.1:48084-137905 GCF_001945395.1 Pseudomonas sp. PA15(2017)
TCTAGGTCACCTTTCTGGTTGGCCTCGAGGATGCGGTAATAGCCAGCTCGATCATCCAAGATGCTCGCCGACATGGCGTAGAAGCGGATGGCCTGCTGCTCACTCTGTGCCAAGGCCATATCGGTGATGGCCCGCGTAAGTCGGCCGTTGCCATCGTCGAACGGATGCAAGGTGACGAACCAGAAATGGGCAATGCCGGCTCGGAGCAGTGGATCGAAGCCTGTACCATCGCGGCTGCTTTCGAACCAGGTGAGGAAGTCCGTTAACTGCTGATCCAGCCCGTCCCGCGGTGGTGCTTCGAAGTGAACGGTTGGCCGATCCAGTCGGCCAGAAACGACTTGTATCGGCTCCTCACCACGCAGTTCACCAATGCGTAGGGGGCGAGTCGATAGGCTCTCATCGGCAGGAAACAGCCAGTGATGCCAGTTGAGCAGACGTGGCAGATCCAGCGGCGAATGACATTCGCGGGTAGCGTCTATCAACAGCTGTGCCAAGCCTTCTGAGCGTGGCGTGGTGCGGCCATCCTCATCCAAGCCGAGGCGCCTGGCTAAGGAGGAACGCACCGAGCCGACATTTAGTTGCTAGCCTTCGATTGCTGACGACGTGACAATGTTCTGCAGCATGGCATCCAGACTGCTCTGAACCTCTGTATCACTTCCAACTGCGCTCAACATGCCCAGCAGACGCGCCTGTGCATGAACGCAGGCGCGCAGCAACGGAGCGAGTTGTTCAGTCTGCCAGGTGAAGTGAGGCCAGTCGGGCTGCTGCCAGATCCAGAGAGATGCATTCATGCGCATTACTCGTCCGTGAGCCGATTAGCGACTCTATTCGGCTCATATGATGAGCCGATAATGCCGGCTATTCGGCTCACTGTCTAAAGAGCAGTACAGCGGTATGGACACTTTGTGGTCAGCAGGCCGAGGCAAGATGCGCCGAAGCCCATATGCCAGAAACGCAAAAGCCGCGCGGCGCGCGGCTTTGAAGGTGGTGGGCCCACACGGACTCGAACCGTGGACCAAAGGATTATGAGTCCTCTGCTCTAACCAACTGAGCTATAGGCCCCCAGAAGGCTGGCGGAGTATACCGATGCACTCTGCCGAGTGCCAATCCGATGCGCCGCGGCTTGTTCGCGGGGCGCAAAGGAGCCTGCCGGTGGCAAACGATTGCGTGCCAGCGCGCAGCAAAACCACGTGCAATCCCCCCGTCGCTTTGTTCATAATTTGCACGACGTTCCTATCCCGCCGTGCCCGTTCACGCTGACGATACGGGTCCAATCAGCCTAGCCAGGCCCGTACCTTGACGAGTCAGACCTCCAAGATCGCTCACCTAAGACGCCTGGTCGCGATCATGACCAGTGTGGTGGGTGTGGCCGTGTTGCTGCTCACCTACCTGCAGGTGGAGTGGGACAGGCGCGAGGCGCTGCGCCAGAACGTGGCCGATATGGAGAACCTGTCGGCGGCGCTGACCCGGCAGGCCGAGTCGACCATTCGCGATGCGCATACGGTGTTGATCGGCATTGAGCGCAAGCTGCAGATCTCCGGGTATGGCGCAGCGAACCTGAGCGAAGTGCTCGAGGTGGCGCGCGCTCAATCGGCGATCCTGGCTGATGTGGAAGGCTTTACCGTGCTCGACGCAAACGGCCATCCACTGCTGACCACTGTGCCCAACGCCACCACCAACTACACGGCGCTGGATCGCGACTATTTCGCAGTACACAGCACCAATCAGGTCACTGGGCTGCATATCGGCGCGCCCATCCAGAGCCGCATGAGCGGCGACTGGGTGATCTCCCTGACGCTACGCCTGAGCGATGCCAACGGCGAGTTTCGTGGCGTGGTACTGGCCACGCTGCTGGTCCAGCATTTCGTGGATTTTTACCAGACCATCGATCTGGGCAGCCAGGGGGTGATCGGTATGGTCAAGCGCGACGGCACCTTGTTGGTCAGGTCGCAGCAGTCGACCGAGAACGCAGGTCTGAACCTGTCCAGGAGCCCTGTACTGCGCGCAGTGAATGAAGACGGAGTGAGACACGGCAGCATGGTGCTCACAGCGATGATCGATGGGGTGAAGCGCGTCTATGGCTTCGACACCAGCGACGAATACCCGATCCTGGTGGCCGCCTCCCTGGGCGAAGAGCAGGCGATGGCCGCCTGGCGCAGCCGCGCCCTGCAGACCTGGTCACTGAGCGGCGGCGTGCTGGTCATCCTGCTCTCCATGGGCTGGCTGATCTGGCGTGCCCTGGGCCGCCAGGGGCGCATGGAGGCGCGCCTGCAGAGCATGCACCGCGACCTGGCGCTGGCCAACCACGCGCTGGAGATCATCGCCGGTGAGGATGCCCTGACCGGCCTGGCCAATCGCCGACGCCTGGACGAAGCGCTGGGCGTCGCCTTCCAGTCCGCTGCCGCTCAGCGCCAGCCGCTGTCGTTCGTGCTGCTGGACGTGGACTACTTCAAGCGCTTCAACGACCAGTACGGCCACCCGGCTGGCGACGAAGCGCTCAAACAGGTGGCCGCGGTGCTCAAGCGCCATGCCCGGCGCAGCGCGGACACCACCGCGCGCTATGGCGGCGAGGAGCTGGCGCTGATTCTGCCGGCGGCCGAAAGCGCCTCGGCCATGGCGGTGGCCGAGCGCATCCGCGCCGATGTCGAGGCATTGGCGATCGCCCATCAGGGCTCGCCCTACGCCAACCTGACCCTGAGCATCGGCGTCGCCTCCTGCATTCCGGGGCAGACGATGCAGGCGCCTGCCGACCTGGTCGCCGCCGCCGATGTCGCCCTGTACGCCGCCAAGAGCGCAGGCCGCAACCGCGTGGCGTTGAGCGAACGGCCCGGCTGATCCGCCCTCGCGGCGATGCCCAGCTTTTTGCTGGGCAACGACTACAAAAACGCTAATTTCGCTATCCCCCACCTCTGAACACAATGGCCTCAACGCACGAACGGCTCGTGCGCTCCGGCCAGGGCCATCCCTGTGCAAGGGCGCCGAGCCTCCTTCAGAGGGACGCAACGATGGCTGTCGAAACAACCCGAACAGACACCCTGGTGGTGGGCGCCGGCCAGGCCGGCGTGGCGATGAGCGAGCACCTGACCAAACTCGGCGTGCCGCACCTGGTGCTGGAACGCGAGCGCATCGCCGAGCGCTGGCGCACCATGCGCTGGGATTCGCTGGTGGCCAACGGCCCGGCCTGGCATGACCGCTTTCCCGGCCTGGCATTCGACATCGACGATGACGCCTTTCCTGGCAAGGAGCAGGTGGCCGCTTACTTCGAAGCCTATGCGCGCAGCTTCGACGCACCGATCCGCACCGGCGTGGAAGTGCACAAGGTTCGCCGCAACGCCAATCGCCCCGGTTTTACCGTGGAAACCTCCGAAGGCGTGATCGAAGCCGATCGCGTGGTGGCCGCCACCGGCCCCTTCCAGCGTCCGGTGATTCCGGCCATCGCGCCGCAGGACGAACGCCTCACGCAGATCCATTCCGCCAACTACCGCAACCCGCAGCAACTGCCCGCCGGTGCCGTGCTGGTGGTGGGCGCTGGCTCGTCGGGCACGCAGATCGCCGATGAGCTGATGCAGGCCGGCCGTCAGGTTTACCTCTCCGTCGGCGCCCATGACCGACCGCCGCGCAGCTACCGCAACCGGGACTTTTGCTGGTGGCTGGGCGTGCTCGGCGAGTGGGACCAGGAGACGCCGAAGGCCGGCCGCGAACACGTGACCATCGCGGTCAGCGGCGCCTATGGCGGCAAGACCATCGACTTTCGTCGCCTGGCTCACCAGGGCATGACGCTGGTCGGCCTGACCCGCTCGTTCGACGACGGCGTGGTGCAGTTCGCCGACGACCTGGCCGACAACATCCGCCGCGGCGACGAGAACTATCTGGCGCTGCTCGATGCGGCGGACGCCTACGTGAAACGCAACGGCCTCGACCTGCCGGAGGAACCCGAAGCGCGCATCATCCCGGCCGATCCCGCGTGCATGTACGAGCCGCTGCGCGAGCTGGATCTGATCACGGCCGGCGTGACGTCGATCATCTGGGCGACCGGTTTCGCCACCGACTTCAGCTGGCTGGAAGCCGACACCTTCGATGCCAACGGCAAGCCCCAGCACCAGCGCGGCGTGTCCCGTGAGCCGGGCATCTATTTCCTCGGCCTGCCGTGGCTGTCGCGCCGTGGTTCATCGTTCATCTGGGGGGTGTGGCACGACGCCAAGCACGTCGCCGACCATATCGCCACGCAGCGCAAGTACAGCGCCTATCGCGATGCCGAACAGCGCCAGGCCGCCGCCCCCGTCACCCGCCTGCAGGGAGTCAAGTGATGCCCACCCATACCCGTATCCGCATGTTCAACACCAAGGACACCTACCCCAACCAAACCCTGGACAACGACCTCTGCCAGGCCGTGCGCGCCGGCAACACGGTGTACGTGCGCGGCCAGGTCGGCACCGACTTCGACGGCAACCTGGTCGGCCTCGGCGACCCGCAGGCGCAGACCGAGCAGGCGATGAAGAACCTCAAGCAGTTGCTCGAAGAAGCCGGCAGCGACCTGTCCCATATCGTCAAGACCACCACCTACATCATCGACCCGCGCTACCGCGAGCCGGTGTACAAGGAGGTCGGCAAATGGCTCAAGGGCGTGTTCCCGATTTCCACCGGGCTGGTGGTATCGGCCCTCGGCCAGCCGCAGTGGTTGATGGAGATCGACGTGATCGCGGTGATCCCGGACGACTGGCAGGCCAAATAAGGAGGCGCGCATGACCTTTTCCATCGTCGGGCGCTGCCCGGAAACCGGTCAGCTGGGCATCGCCATCAGCTCGTCGAGCATCGCCGTCGGCGCCCGCTGCCCCTGGCTACGGGCCGGCGTCGGCGCGGTGGCCACCCAGAACGTTACCCTGCCCGCCCTTGGCCCGCAGATTCTCGACCTGCTCGAGCAGCAGGCATTGGAGCCAGATGACGCCTTGCAGCGCGCCCTCGACGCCAATGGCTGGAGCCAGTATCGCCAGGTGACGGTGATCGACAGCCAGGGTCGCACCGCCTTGTTCAGCGGTAAGGAAGCGCTGGGGCTGTACAACGCGGTGGCCGGCGAGCAGTGCGTGGCAGCCGGCAATCTGCTGGCGAGCGAGGCGGTGATCCAGGCCATGGTCGAGGCCTTCGAGAACGCCAGCGGGCAATTGGCCGACCGCCTGCTTGCCGCCATGCATGGGGCGATGGCCGCCGGCGGCGAGGCCGGCCCGGTACACTCGGCGGCGCTCAAGGTGGTGGGCGACCTGGTGTGGCCGATCATCGACCTGCGTGTCGACTGGGCGGACGAAGACCCCATCGGCCAGCTTGACGGTCTGTGGCAAGCTTACCGGCCGCAGATGCAGGATTACCTGACCCGCGCCCTCGACCCGACGGCGGCGCCCAGCTACGGAGTACCGGGCGATGAATGAGCCAGTCAGCCGCGCCCTGCTCGAGCGGCTGATCGGCTTTGCCACGGTCAGCCGTGATTCCAACCTGGAGCTGATCGACTTCATCCGTGAGTACCTGGCGGGCTTTGGCGTGAACAGCGAGCTGTTCCATAACGTCGAAGGCACCAAGGCCAACCTGTTCGCCACCATCGGCCCGCAGGATCGCGGCGGTGTGGTGCTGTCCGGCCATACCGACGTGGTGCCGGTCGACGGCCAGGCCTGGACGGTCGCGCCGTTCCAGCTGAGCGAACGTGACGGGCGCCTGTACGGACGCGGCACCGCGGACATGAAAGGCTTCATCGCCTGCGTACTGGCTGCGGTGCCGAGCCTAGTGCAACGGCCGCTGCAGGTGCCGGTGCACTTGGCGTTTTCCTATGACGAGGAAGTCGGCTGCCTGGGCGTGCGCTCGATGCTCGCCGAACTGGAAAAACGCCCGCACAAACCGACCCTGTGCCTGATCGGCGAACCCACCGAACTGAAGCCCGTGCTCGGCCACAAGGGCAAGCTGGCGATGCGCTGCGAAGTGCACGGCGCGGCCTGTCACTCGGCCTACGCGCCCTACGGTGTGAATGCCATCGAATACGCAGCGCGGCTGATCGGCCACCTTGGCGATATCGGCGCACGGCTGGCCCAGCCCGAGCACCACGACCCGCGCTTCGACCCGCCCTTCTCCACCGTGCAGGCCGGCGTGATCAAGGGCGGTCGCGCCCTGAACATTGTGCCAGCCGAGTGCGAGTTCGATTTCGAGGTGCGCGCACTGCCAGGCTTCGACGCGCAGCGCGTGGCGGACGAGCTGCAAAGCTACGCCACCGAGCAACTGCTGCCGAAGATGCAGGCGGTGAGCGCCGCCAGCGGTATCCACCTGCGACCGCTAAGCGCCTACCCGGGCCTCGCCACACCGCCTGACAGCGAAGCGGCGCGATTACTGGCCAGGCTCTGCGGCTCGAACGATTTCAGCACCGTGGCCTTCGGCACCGAAGGCGGCCTGTTCGACGGCACCGGCATCCCCACCGTAGTCTGCGGCCCCGGCAGCATGGACCAGGGCCACAAGCCCGACGAGTTCGTCAGCCTGGAACAGTTGCAGGGCTGTGATGCGATGCTGCAGCGGTTGGCGGACTATCTGTGCGAGCCGGTGTGATTTTTTGATTTCGCGGGCATGGCCCGCTCCCACAGGTGTAGATACTCATATCAGCGCGATCTCAGCCGTAGCCTGGGTCGAGCAGCGCGATACCCAGGGAGCTCTCCCGGGTGTCGCTGCACTCGACTGGACTGCGATCAAGAATGTGGGAGCGCGCCATGCGCGCGAAAAAAATCGCGGGCATGGCCCGCTCCCACAAAAATTGCGCCGATAGCTTGTAGGATGGGTCGGGCCGCGGAGGTGAAACCCATCAACGCACGATGGGTTGCACCTACGCGGTCCGCCCCTCCTACGCCCCACCCCGCCCACTCAACTCCCCCAACCGTTCCCGGCAAAAATCCACGAACAACTGCGCCGGCTTGGTCAGCACGGTAGGGCGTACTCGCGAAGCAGTACGCCGTTGCGTTTTGTCAGGTTCGCCATTGTTTGACGGACTGCTCGCTTCGCTCCTGAGTCCGCCCTACGCGCTGCGCTCGACCCGGGCCATGCTCAATGTGGGAGCGCGCCATGCGCGCGAAAAAAACGCAGGCATGAACTAGGCGTCCCCGCCCGCTCCCACAGGTTTAAATGCTGATATCAGCGCTATCTCAGCCGGCCCCATCCTACGGCTGAGCAGCCCCGTAGCCTGGGTTGAGCTACGCGATACCCAGGGCAATTTCCCGGGTGTCGCTGCGCTCGACCCGGGCTACCTGAGCACCGCCCTATCGCGTAGCTTGCGCGCTCAATTGCCCCAAGCGTTCCCGGCAAAAATCCACGAACAATTGCGCCGGCTTGGTCAGTTGGCTGCGCTTGAGGCGCGCCGCCACCAGCCCGGAGGTGGCTACCGGCTCGGCGATGTCCACGGTGACCACGCGCTTGCCGTCGTAGGTGCATTCCGAATGCGGGCGGGTGACCAGCAGCGAGAAGCCGAAGCCCTGGCCGACCATACCGCGCACCATTTCGATGGACGGTGAGCTGAAGACGATATTGGGCGCCAGCCCCAGTTCGTGGAACAGGCTGACGAAGTAGGTGCGGCTGGGCTGCACGTCGAGCAGGATCATCGGCTCCAGGCACAGGTCGCGCAGCGAAACCTGGGCCTGGCCGGCGAAACGGTGCTGCTCGGGCAAGAGCACGTAGGGCTTCTGCGGTGGCATCAGCGGCTCGGTGGCGATGGTGCCGTCGAGGTCGTGCTCGTAAAGAAACGCCAGGTCGAACGAGCCGGCGGTCAGGCCCTGCACCAGCTCCTGCTGCTCGCCATCGCGAATGCGGATGTCCACGCCTGGGTAGCGCTCGCGAAAACCGGCGATCAGTTGCGGCAAGTACAGCGGCGCGACGGTTTCGAAGCAGCCGATATCGATCTGCCCGGCAACGATATCGTTGTCGGCCAGGGCGTTCTGCTCGAACTCGCGGGCCATGCGCAGCAGTTGCTGGGCCTTCTCGTAGAAGCGCGCGCCGCTGGGCGTCAGCGACACGCCCTGGGCGTGATGGCGGATGAACAGTTGCACGCCGAAGCTTTCTTCCAGCCCCTTGATCGCCGTGGAGATGGACGGCTGGGCGATGTACAGCTGGCGCGACGCCTCGGCCACGCTGCCCGCTTCCACCGTGGTGACGAAGTACTTTAGTTGCCGCAAGGTATAGGAAGCCACGTGTCCGATCTCAGCGCGATGGTTGCCTGCACCTTACTCCAACAACGCGCCTTGGCGGGTCGCTGCCTTGCAAAGGTTTTTCGTAGGTCCCGAGCATATTTTTACTAATTTTCCTTCGCGCCGGACTGACGCACCATGGCCCTCACCTGAACGACAGTTCCCGCCCTGCATGCACACCGGGCGGCACAACAACAAAGATTCTGCTGACGCGTGACACAACGCGCAGCTTCGCCGCTTCGGCCCTACTGCCCCTGTTCTCACTACAACGAAAAAACAGCGAGGGAGTTTCCATGTTCAAGCACTTGCGTCCATCCATCCGCGCCGCCATCGGCCTGTCCCTGTTGACCGCCAGCAGCGCGGCACTGGCCGCCGACAGCCTTACGGTGATCTCCTTCGGTGGCGCTACCAAGGTCGCGCAGACCGCCGCCTACTTCAAACCCTTCGAGCAGAGCGGCGCCGCCCGCGTGGTGGCCGGCGAGTACAACGGCGAGCTGTCCAAGGTCAAAGCCATGGTCGATGTCGGCCAGGTGACCTGGGACGTGGTCGAGGTGGAAAGCCCCGAGCTGCAACGCGGCTGCGAAGAAGGGCTGTTCGAGCGCATCGACCCGGCCATTCTCGGCGATGCCAACCAGTACATTCCCGGCACCGTGAGCGAATGCGGCGTGGCCACCTACGTATGGTCGATGGTAATGGCCTACAACGGCGACAAGCTGAAAACCGCGCCCACTTCCTGGGCGGATTTCTGGGACCTGGAGAAATTCCCCGGCAAGCGCGGCCTGCGCAAGAGCGCCAAGTACACCCTGGAAGCCGCCCTGCTGGCCGACGGCGTGAGCCGCGACGAGCTGTACAAGATTCTAGGCACCAAGGAAGGCGTCGACCGCGCCTTCAAGAAGCTGGATGCCATCAAGGGTTCGATCCAGTGGTGGGAAGCCGGCGCGCAACCGCCGCAGTGGCTGCTGGCCGGTGACGTGACCCTGTCCGCTGCCTACAACGGCCGTATCGGCGTGGCCCAGAAGGAAGGCGCCAACCTGAAGATCTCCTGGAATGGCAGCCTGTACGATCCCGAACACTGGGCCATCGTCAAGGGCAGCCCGAACAAGGCGCTGGCCGAGCGCTTCATCAAGTTCGCCAGCCAGGCCGACACCCAGAAAGTGTTCTCCAGCCAGATCCCCTATGGCCCGGTGCACAAAGAAACGCTGCCGCAACTGCCGGCCGATGTGCAGGCGCAACTGCCGACCGCCGAGGCCAACATGGCTGGTGCGCAACTGGTCAACGCCGAGTTCTGGATCGACCATGGCGAGGAACTGGAGGAACGCTTCAACGCCTGGGCCGCGCGCTGACCGCTCTGCAACAGAAATGAAGAAGGGCGCCCTCTCGCGAGGGCGCCCTTCTTCGCTCATAGCGAGGCGATCAGCTCGCCAGCTGCTTCGCCGCGCGCCTGTGCACCAGCACACCCAGCGCCACGACGACTGCCGCGGCCGCGCCGGTGGAGATGACCAGCACCTGGTACTCCTCGACGAATGCCATGGTCACCAGGGAGCCGACGATGAACAGGATCACCAGGTAGGTCAGCCAGGGGAACAGCCACATTTTCAGGCGGATGTCCTTGCCCTCGGCTTCCAGCTTGCGGCGCATCTTCAGTTGCGAGAAGGCGATCACCAGGTACACCAGCAGGGCGATCATGCCGGTGGTGTTCATCAGGGTGTCGAGCACGTCCTTGGGGCGCAGCGTTTCGCTGAAGTTGATCAGCGCCACGAAGATGGCCACCGAGCAGGAGGCGATGATCGCGAACACCGGCACGCCGGTCCCGGTACGGGTGATTTTCAGGAAGCGCGGCGCGTCGCCACGGGTGGACAGCGAGAACAGCATGCGCGAGGCGGTGTAGTGCGCCGAGATCATGCAGCTGCTCACCGAGGTCAGTACCACGAAGTTCATCACCAGCTCGGCGTAGGGAATGCCCAGCAGCTCCAGGGTGCGGCGGTAGGAACCGTAGCCGGACTGGGCCATCTGCGGGTCGTTCCAGGGCACCAGGCAGACGATCAGGAAGATCGAGCCGATGTAGAACAGGCACACGCGCCAGACCACCGAGTTGGTCGCCTTGACGATCTGGTTGGCCGGGTCCTTGGCTTCCGAGGCGGCGATGGTGACGATCTCGGCGCCGAGGAAGGCGAACATCACACCGAGGATGGCCACCACCACCGACTCGATACCGTTGGGCATGAACCCCTGGGCGGTCAGGTTGCTGAAGCCGCGCGTCTCGCCGGTCGGCCACAGGCTGAGCACGGCCAGGGTGCAGACCGCCAGGAAGCAGATGATCGCCACCACCTTGATCAGCGCGAACCAGAACTCGAACTCGCCGTAGTGCTTGACGTTGAAGAAGTTGATGCTGATCAGCACCAGAGTGGCGGCCAGCACGAAGACGTTGACGCTCACCTCCGGAAACCAGCCATTGAGGATGGTGCCCGCCACGTAGGCTTCCCAGGCCATGAGGATGACCCAGAACCACCAGTACAACCAGCCGATGGTGAAACCGGCCCAGCGGCCGATGGCGCGTTCGGCGTAGGTGGAGAACGAGCCGGTGTCTGGCGAGGAGGTGGCCATTTCACCGAGCATGCGCATGATCAGCACGACAAGAATGCCGCCCGCCAGGTAGGCCAGTACCGCTGCCGGCCCGGCGCTGTGAATCACGCTGCCGGAACCGACGAACAACGCCCCGCCGATCACACCGGCGATGGACATCATGGTGAGGTGCCGGGGCTTCAATGACGCACTGAGCTTGCTCTCAGGCTCCTGCTTTGCCTGTTCGGCTGATACCGCATCCATAGAAGGACTACCTCTTATTGATTTTGCTGGAAACAGTTGAAGCCAGGCCGCTGAGCACCACGCCATGCGGCGCGCCAGCAGGCTTCGCTGTGTGATCGCTGTCCATGTGAGCGTTTCCGGATCCGGCAAGCCGGTCTCGGGCAACAGTTCCTTGCCGAAATCCATCCGGTTGAATCAGAAAAGACCCTGTCAACACCGTGACTGCCGAGCCATCTACCGCAGCGGTGCTGCCCGAAAAAGCGCGGGTACACCGAGTTGAATGTTCGTTTTACTCCACATATCGGTGCAAACTACCGGCGCCCTGCCAGTGCATTCCGCCATCGAACCAGGCCCCTGAAGGCACCGCGAGACCCTTTAAAACAAGCCATGGAAAGGCTCCACGGCACGAACGAACAAGCAACTGAAACCCGTTCGTTAAATTCAACGCGCCGGATGGTAACGGAAAATTTCCATTTGGGAATACTCCGCGCATGCAGCGGGCGGATGGGCGGCAGTCAACGCTGGTGTTATCCGAGCCTGGTTTGCCTCATCGGTCCAGCTCTGAGAGCATGAACAGCCTGTGTGCTTAGCACTTCAGATCGGCGACAACTCGATGTCTGTGCCAGACCTCAACAAGGACGTCTTCATGCCCGCATTTCTCGATAAAGCCCTGCACCAGCTTGGTCGCCGGTTTGGCCGTCAGCCTGAGTCAGCGGCCACACTCATCGAGCGCTACCAGATCAAGAATCAGCAGTTGGCAGCGCGCATTGCGCTGCTGCCAGACCGCGAACGGCTCGCTTCGATTCGCGAACAAGCGCCAGCAGTCTCCAGGTTGCTACGCGACCTGGCACCGCTCATTGGTCCGCAAAGCAACGGGCTTGCCCTGCAGGACCAGATTGTTCAGGAGTTCGAGCGCCTGGGCTGGCAGCCCATGCTGGTGGGGTACAAGGATTATCCCGCGGCCGTGCCGATTTCGATTGGCAAGGCCGTTCTGAACGGCTTTCCGACAGCCAATCCGCTACCCGACAACGCTCTAGTGACCATAGAGCTGGTTGCAGCCTCAAGCACTGCCTACCTGGCACAAAGCTGGACCTTTGCAGGAGCGAAAGCTGATGCAAAGCAGCTCGCACTGCTCGAGACAGGACGCCAGGCGCTCAAGGCCGGCGTAGCCTGCATTCGGCCAGGAGAACGTGTAGACGCTATTGGCGAAGCAATAGCCGAGGTGCTCGATGCCCATGACCTGCAGCCTGTCATCGAATATTCAGGCCATGGGATGGGCAAGGATCGTATGCAGTCACCCTTGATTTTCTGCTACCGGAATAATTACTCGAAGAACGAGCGCCTTCAGGTGGGCCAAATTCTCAACGTTCTGGTCCCAGCCAAGCCGGGCGCCCGGGGCATACGGTTCGATACACACAATTTCCAAGAGGCTTTTACTCAGGACGGTAAGGAAGCGGTGGTGTTCTCAGCGATGGTGGAGGTGACTCAAGAAGGTCACCGGTTGCTCAGTGAATGGGTGAACTAGAAGTGTCTGGGCCGAGATTAACCACGTCGCAATCAGCCCCGGGATGTCACTCAAGCTTCTACTTCGTCGCGCGCGGTGCCTTGCGCGATGATCGACCGCCCTTGCCAGCTCCCCCCTTGCGTTTACCTCGCCACGCCGGCTTGCCACCGGGTGGTGGACCGCTGATGTTCAGTTGCAGCCCGCGGCAGCGCTCGATCTGCTTGCTCATCCAGGCCGACTGCTTGGCGACGAACTCTTCCAGCGGCATCTCACCGCTCTGCACCATGTCCAGCGCCTGCTCCCAGATCGCCGTAGTGCCGGGGTCGGCAATGGCGCGTGGCACCGCGTCGATCAGCCCGAAGGCTGCCGGGGTGGCGGCCAGGGTCTTGCCCTGCTTGGTCAGGTAACCACGATCGAGCAGGCCCTGGATGATGCCGGCGCGGGTGGCTTCGGTGCCGATGCCGGTGGTGTCCTTGAGTTTCTGCTTGAGGCGCGGGTCCTCGACCAGCCGCGCGACGTTCTTCATGGCCTGGATCAGGTCGCCCTCGGTGAACGGCTTGGGCGGCTGGGTGAATTGATCCTTCAGCGTCACCTCACGCACTGCGCACGACTGGCCTTCATAGAGCGCGGGCAAGGCCTGGGGCGCAGGCGCCTCACGGCCCTTGCTCGGCGCCAGGGCTTCGGGCAGCGCGCGCTTCCAGCCCGGCTCGACGACCTGTTTGCCGACCGCGCGCAGGTCATGGCCGGCGCAGTCGAAATCGGCCTGGGTGCGGTCGTATTCGTGGTTGGGCAGGAACTGCGCCAGGTAGCGGGCGCGGATCAGCTCATAGACGGCGCGCGGGCGGCCGCTCAAGCGGGCAAGGCCGCCGGCTGCCAGAGTCGGGATGATGCCGTGGTGCGCGCTGACCTTGGCATCGTTCCAGGCTCGCGAGCAGCGCTGCGCCTGGGTATGCGCCAGCACCTCGCGCAGGCCCGGATCGGCTTTCCCCAGTGCGGCGAGAATGGCCGGCGCTTCGGCATGCTGGCTGAGCGGCAGGTAGCCGCAATCGCTGCGCGGATAGGTGATCAACTTGTCGGTCTCGTAGAGTTTCTGGGCGATGTCCAGGGTTTCCTGGGCGCCCAGGCCGAGCTTCTTCGAGCACACCTGTTGCAGCGTACCGAGATCGAACAGCAACGGCGGCGCTTCACGCATGCGTTCGGTCCTCAACTTTTTCAGCACGGCATGTTCGGCGCCCTGCATGGTCTCGGCGGCGCGCTGGGCGACCGCCTGCTTGAGGCAGCGGCCCTGCTCGTCGCAGTCGTCCTGAGGCGCGCGCCATACAGTGGTGAAAGGCGCGCCCTTGCCATCGAGGGTGACGTCGATGGCCCAGAACGGCACCGGCACGAAGTCGGCGATGCTGCGGTCGCGGTCCACCACCAGGCGCAGCGTCGGCGTCTGCACGCGGCCGACCGGCAATACGCCCTGATAACCGGACTTGCGCCCCAGCAGGGTGAACAGGCGGCTCATGTTCATGCCGATCAGCCAGTCAGCCCGCGAGCGACCGAGCGCCGACTGATAGAGGTTGTAGGTGCTGGCGCCCGGCTTGAGGGCCGCCAGGGCCTTGCGGATCGAGGTGTCGTCCAGCGCCGACAGCCACAGGCGCTGGATCGGCCCGCGGTAGCGGCAATGCTCGAGCAGCTCGCGGGCGATCATCTCGCCTTCACGGTCCGCGTCGGTGGCGATCACCAGTTCGCCAGCCTCGCCCAGCAGGCGCTTGATGGCCTTGAACTGGGCGGCGGTCTTGGCTTTGACGCGCATCTTCCACTGCTGCGGGACGATGGGTAGGTCGTCCAGCACCCAGCGCTTGTAGCGTGCGTCGTAGACATCCGGCGGCGCGGTTTCGAGCAAATGGCCGATGCACCAGGTGACCGTCACGCCGTTGCCCAGCCAGCAGCCGTCACCGCGCCGCGTGGCGCCGAGCACGCTGGCGATGTCTTTGGCTTGGGACGGCTTTTCGCAGAGAAACAGGCGCATCGGGTACTGCCACATGAGATGAACGCCCGACAGAATACTGTATATCCATACAAATCGCCCGCCTGGGTCGATTTGCTCGCGACAGAGCCCTCTGCTAGTGTCGCGGCGACCGCGAACCCCGCCTGAGACCTGCTGACCATGGCCCGTAAGAAAGCCGCGCTCGATTTCGAGCAATCCCTCACCGAGCTGCAAACCCTCGTCGAGCGCCTGGAGAATGGCGAGTTGTCGCTGGAGGAGTCGCTGAGCGCCTTCGAGCAAGGCATCGGCCTGACCCGCGAATGCCAGGCCGCCCTGACCCAGGCCGAGCAGAAAGTGCAGATCCTCCTGGAGCGCGACGGCGCCCTGGAAGCGGCGCCGTTCGAAACGGACGAGCCGCTATGATCGCCGCCTACCAGGCGCGCTGCCAGAAGCAGGTCGACGCCGCCCTCGAGCCGCTGTTCAGTGCGCCACGGGCCGAACTCGAACGCCTCTACGCCGCCATGCGCTACAGCGTGTTCAACGGCGGCAAGCGCGTGCGCCCACTGCTCGCCTATGCCGCCTGCGAAGCCCTCGGCGGCAGCGCGCAACAGGCCGATGGCGCCGCCTGTGCAGTGGAGCTGATCCACGCCTACTCCCTGGTGCACGACGACCTGCCAGCCATGGACGACGACGACCTGCGCCGCGGCCAGCCGACCACCCACATCGCCTTCGACGAAGCCACCGCGATTCTTGCCGGTGACGGCCTGCAGAGCCTGGCCTTCGCCGTGCTCGCCAGCGAGCGGCACAACCCGCAAAGCGCCGAGATCCGCCTGAGCATGTTCGCCGCCCTGGCCGATGCGGCCGGCCCGGCCGGCATGGTCGGTGGCCAGGCCATCGACCTCGGCTCGGTGGGCCAGCAATTACAGCAACCGGCACTGGAAATCATGCACCGCCACAAGACCGGTGCGCTGATCGAAGCCAGCGTGCGCCTTGGCGCCCTGGCCAGCGGCCGCGCTGACGAGCAAGCCCTGGCGGCGCTGAGCACCTACGCCCGCGCCGTCGGCCTGGCGTTCCAGGTGCAGGACGACATCCTCGACGTGGAAAGCGATACCGCGACCCTGGGCAAGACCCAGGGCAAGGACCAGGCGAACGACAAGCCCACCTACCCGGCGCTGCTCGGCATGGCCGCCGCCAAGGCCTACGCCCTGGAGCTGCGCGACCAGGCGCTGCAAGCGCTGCAACCGTTCGGCGAGGCCGCCGAGCCACTGCGCGAACTGGCTCGTTATATCGTCGAACGGCGCAACTGAACCGCTGTCTATCTGACATCGCTGCTGCGGCAACCGCGCCCAAGTCCTCCCTTGGGCTAGGGTCATCGCATCAGGTAGACTGCCCCACTATTTTGAATTCCTATAACGACTCGCCTGATGCCGACGACTTTCCACGAGATTCCCCGCGAACGCCCGCTGACGCCGCTGCTCGACCGCGCCAATACGCCGGATGAGTTGCGCCGCCTCGGCGAGGCCGAGCTGGAAACCCTGGCGGATGAACTGCGCCAGTACCTGCTCTACACAGTCGGCCAGACCGGGGGGCATTTCGGTGCCGGCCTCGGGGTGATCGAATTGACGGTCGCCCTGCACTACGTCTTCGATACGCCCGACGACCGCCTGGTATGGGACGTCGGCCATCAGGCCTACCCGCACAAGATTCTCACCGGCCGCCGCGAGCGCATGGGCAGCCTGCGCCAGAAGGACGGCATCGCCGCCTTCCCGCGCCGCTCGGAAAGCGAGTACGACACCTTTGGCGTCGGCCATTCCAGCACCTCGATCAGCGCCGCATTGGGCATGGCCATCGCCGCCCAGCGCCAGGGCAGCAAGCGCAAGTCGGTGGCGGTGATCGGCGACGGCGCACTGACCGCCGGCATGGCTTTCGAAGCACTCAATCACGCAGCGGACGTGAAGGCCAACATGCTCGTGGTGCTCAACGACAACGACATGTCGATCTCCAAGAACGTCGGCGGCCTGTCCAACTACCTGGCCAAGATTCTCTCCAGCCGCACCTACGCCAACGTGCGCGAAGGCAGCAAGAAGGTGCTGTCCAAACTGCCCGGTGCCTGGGAAATCGCCCGCAAGACCGAGGAGCATGCCAAGGGTATGCTGGTCTCGGGCACCCTGTTCGAAGAACTGGGTTGGAACTACATCGGCCCCATCGACGGCCACGACCTGCCGACCCTGCTGGCCACCCTGCGCAACATGCGCGACCTGGAGGGTTTGCAGTTCCTCCACGTGGTCACCAAGAAGGGCAAGGGTTTCGCACCGGCCGAAGTCGACCCGATCGTCTACCACGCCATCACCAAGCTGGAGCCGATCAACGCGCCGGCCAAGGTGAAGAAGCCGTCTGGCCCGAAATACTCCAGCGTGTTCGGTCAGTGGCTGTGCGAAATGGCCGCCCATGACGAACGCCTGATGGCGGTCACCCCGGCCATGAAGGAAGGCTCGGACCTGGTGGCCTTCAGCGAACGCCACCCGGATCGTTACTTCGATGTGGCCATCGCCGAACAGCACGCGGTGACGCTCGCCGCCGGCATGGCCTGCGAAGGCGCCAAGCCGGTGGTGGCGATCTATTCGACCTTCCTGCAGCGCGCCTATGACCAGCTGATCCACGACGTCGCGGTACAGAACCTCGACGTGCTGTTCGCCATCGACCGCGCCGGCTTGGTCGGCGAAGACGGCCCGACTCACGCGGGCAGCTTCGACCTCTCCTACCTGCGTTGCATCCCCGGCATGCTGATCATGACGCCGAGCGATGAAAACGAGCTGCACCATATGCTCACCACCGGTTACCAGTTCACCGGCCCGGCAGCGGTGCGCTACCCGCGCGGCAGCGGCCCCAACGCGCCGATCGACCGCGAGCTGACGCCGCTGCCGATCGGCAAGGGCTTGGTACGTCGCCAGGGCAAGGGCGTGGCTCTGCTGGTGTTCGGCGTGCAGCTGGCAGAAGCTCTGCGCGTCGGCGAAACCCTGGACGCCACCGTGGTCGACATGCGCTTCGTCAAGCCCCTCGACGACGCGCTGGTCAGCGAACTGGCCGCCTGCCACGACCTGCTGGTGACCATCGAGGAAAACAGCGTGATGGGCGGCGCCGGCAGCGCCGTCAGCGAATTTCTCGCCGGCCAGGGCACGCTCAAGCCGATGCTGCACCTGGGCCTGCCCGACAGCTACGTCGAGCATGCCCGTCCTGACCAGATGCTCGCCGAGTGCGGCCTGGACGAAGCGGGCATCGAAGCGGCGATCCGCGCTCGTCTGGTACAACGACGCGCCTAAGAGCCTGTTCACGGTTTTTATGCGCCTGAAGCGGCAACTACAAGGCAGTTCACGGATCGACTGTGGGAGCGCGCCATGCGCGCGAAAAATCGCGGGCACGACCTAGGCGTCCCCGCCCGCTCCCACAAGCACTGCACCCATGTCCGTTCTTTCAACTAACGGCCAAAATCGGCGAACCTGGGCTGAAAGATCATGAACAGGTTCTAAGATTCGGCCTGACGCTCTACGAGCGGCAGGTCGCACCACGCTGCACCCTCATCCGACCAAGCCTGGTCTCGGACAAGCGTGCCTTGCTTCCTCGCCTCTACACCCAGCCCTGCGCCTTGAGTTCGCTTTTCACGTAGGCGTAGTAGACCGGCGCCGCCACCAGGCCGGCGATGCCGAAGGCGGCCTCGAACACCAGCATGACCAGCAGCAGCTCCCAGGCCCGCGCCTTGATCTGCCCGCCAACGATGCGCGCGTTGAGGAAGTATTCGACCTTGTGAATGACGATCAGGTAGGCCAGCGCCCCCAGCGCCACCCAGATCGACAGCGACAGCCCGACCACGAAGATCGCGGTGTTGGAGATCAGGTTGCCGACCACCGGCAGCAGGCCGGCCACGAAGGTGATCACGATCAGTGTCTTGGTCAGTGGCAGGTGCACGTCGAACAGCGGCAGCACGCCCATCAGGAAGATGCCGGTGAAGGTGGTGTTGAGCAGCGAGATCTTGATCTGCGCGAAGACGATATTGCGAAATGCCTCGACGAAACGCTGCACGCGGGTCAGCAAGGCGCCGGCCAGAGGCTTGAGCTGACCCGGCTCGGGCACGCTTTGCAGGGCGATCACCGCGCCGAGGATCATGCCGATCAGCACGGTGACGAACATGTGCACGGCACCCTTGCCAAGCAGTTGCAGCTCGCTGATGTGCCCACGCAGCCAGTCGTGCAGCGCCACGCGAATGTCGTCGACGTTGGCCGGCAGGTAGGCCACCAACGCTTCGGGCAACTGCTCGCGGGCGCGGTCGACCACGCCCAGCAGCTTGCCCATCATCCGCCCCGGGTTGTTGAGCTCGTGCATCAGCAATGAGAAGGCGCCAGCGAAGAGCAGCCCGAGCACGGCGATCACCAGCACGCTCAGCACGCCAACGGCCAGCACGCGCCCCATATGGCCCGCCAGCAGACGCTGCATGGGCCGCGCCAGGCGGTTGACCAGCTCGAACACCAGCAAGCCGGCCAGCAAGCCGGCCAGCAGGCTGGGCAGCAGTTTGAGAGGGAAGACCAGCAGGAGCGCGGCGCCGACGATCAAGGCGCTGGCGGGGAAAAACCAAGGGGATACGGGGGCTTTCATAACGTCTGCAATGAACCGGAAGGCGACCAATCTGCCAGTTGACGGCGCGCTTTACCAGCGTCATCGCACGCCCCGAGCGCAAGCGTTGACGGCGATCACCTGGCTGGCGCCAGCACCTCGCAAAGCCGAGCCGTGGCGGCGAGCATCTGGAAACTTGGCCGCTCCAGGCCTTTGTCCGGCAGCACGCGCAGTTGCTCGAGGCGCACGGCGCGCAGCTGCGGCCAGCGGGTCCAGGCCTGTAATTGGCGCGCATCAGCGGCAAGAATCAGCGCCGGATCGCGCTGCAGCACCGCCTCGGTGCTGACCTGCGGCGCGGGCAGCCTGAGGTCGGCGAACACGTTGCGCGCGCCGCACACCTGCAGGGCATCAGTGACGATCTGCCCGCCGCCCAGGGTATATAGCGGCGCGTCCCACACCTGATAGAACACCGGCAACGGCTCGTCACGCCGATAACGGGTGCGCAGCAGTTGCAGGCCATCGATGAATGCATCATGCAGGCGCTGCCCCGCTTGCGGTCGACCGAGGTGCTCGCCGATCAGCAGGAATTGCCTGGCCAGTTCGCCCAGCGAATGGGGCTCGAGCACCAGCATGGGAATATCGAACGCCTGCAATTGCTGGCGCTGGGCGGCGCTGATGCTGCCCGGCCAGACCAGGAGCAGATCCGGCTGCAGCGCCAGCAAGGTTTCCATCTCGAGTTGTCCGTAGCGCCCAACGGACCGCACATGGGCCAGCGCCTGGGGACGATCGCCACCATCGAGCACGCCAACCAGCCGGTCGACGGCACCCAGTTCGAGGACGATTTCGCTCAGCGAGGGTGCCAGGCTCACCACCCGCTCGGCAGCCAGCAGCGAGGTCGCCTGCAGCAACAACAGCGCAAGCAGCACGCCGCGCATCAGACCTGCCGGGGAATGCGGTAGAGGTAGAGCAGCACGACGCTGGCCAGTGCCAGCAGGATCTGCGGCACCGCTTCCAGCCCGGCGAACACCGCCAGGGCGGCGATCCAGGCCGGCAGCCCGGCGCCCAGCAATGCCGGTCGGCGGCGCTCGGCCAGGGTCAGCCAGGCGGCGGGCTCGTCGGCGGTATTCAGGGCTTTCGCAGTGGCGAACAAGGCGCGCTTGTAGGCGCTGAACAAGGGCAGGCTGACGAACAGCGAGGCCAACCCGGCGATGAACAATGGCATGGCCAGCACACCCGGCTGACGCCCGGTACCGAACAGCACGTTGATCACAAACAGCGGAGCCAGGGTCAGTGCCAATTGCCGCCACCAGAGCAGGGCCAACCGGCGCTTGACCGCGGCGCGGGTCAAGGCCGCTCCACCTCACCCTGGTGCAGCTTGCCGAGCATGTGCCCGAGCTTGCCGGCCTTGGTGGCCAGGTACTTGCTGTTGTGCGGGTTGTGACCCAGTTGCAGCGGCACGCGGTGGGCCACCGGAATGCCCATGTCGCCGAGCGCCTTGACCTTGCGCGGGTTGTTGGTCATCAGCTTGAGCGAGGAGATGCCCAGGTGCTTGAGCATCGGCAGGCAGATCGCGTAGTCGCGCATGTCGGCACCGAAGCCCAGGCGCTCGTTGGCTTCGACGGTGTCGGCGCCACCATCCTGCAATTCGTAGGCGCGGATCTTGTTGAGCAGGCCGATACCACGACCTTCCTGGCGCAGGTACAGCAGCACGCCACGGCCCTCCTCGGCGATGGCACGCAGGGCGCCCTCGAGCTGGAAGCCGCAATCGCAGCGCAGGCTGAACAGCGCATCACCAGTGAGGCACTCGGAATGCAGGCGCCCCAGCACCGGCTCGCCATCGGCCACAGTGCCGAAGGTCAGCGCAACATGTTCCTTGCCCGTGGCCTCTTCGAGAAAGCCATGCATGGTGAACACACCGAACGGAGTCGGCAGTTGGGAGGCGGCGACGAAAACGACAGGCACCGGATGCTCCTGGTAGCGGAAAGGGATGCGAATTTGCGAGGGGTGATAGTGTAACAGCAGCGCCAAGAGCCGCGTCAGCCGAATTACCGATCAAAAGGATCGAGGGCCGACTCAGCCCTCGGCCTCCTCACAATCGATGCTCACGCGGCTGCCGACCACCACGCCAAGGGCCGCGAACTCGCCCTTGGCGACCTCGATGATGTAGCGCACCGGCTCATCGGCGCCATGGCGCTGCAGACTGAAGGGACGCATGTCGACCACCTTGCGCACTATGCCGGCGTTATCGATGAAGGCGGCCGACAACGCGACGCGGGTGTCCTTCATCCACAGCTCGCGCAGCCCTTCCTGGGGCCAGGCGAAGAGCATGCCGCTACCTACCTCGTCACGACCGGAAAGCCCCTGGGTGCGCGCTTCGGGGGTGAACGCGAGTGGCAGGTCGCGAGTCTGCCCGGCCGGGAATGCAACCTGGCACTCGGGCAGTTGCGCCCGGGCGGCGTTCGAGGCGAGCGCCAGGGCGGTGAGCAAAATGGCCGAATGCTTCATCAACGATCCAGGGCCGTGAGTGGAGTGCCGATCCTACGCCATTTGCTTTGCTACGGACGAATGCGCGGATGCCCCAGCAGGCCAGCATTTACCGCTATAATCGCGCATTTTTCCGGGCCGCCCTGGCCCGCTCACGCTTTCAAGCAGGCACGCATCCATGACCACTCAGGCCGCCGAAGTCGCCAAGCGCCGCACGTTCGCGATCATCTCCCACCCCGACGCCGGTAAAACCACGATCACCGAAAAGCTGCTGCTGATGGGCAAGGCGATCGAGGTGGCCGGCACGGTGAAGTCGCGTAAATCCGACCGCCACGCGACATCCGACTGGATGGAAATGGAGAAGCAGCGCGGTATCTCCATCACCACCTCGGTGATGCAGTTCCCTTACCGCGAGCACATGATCAACCTGCTCGACACCCCCGGCCACGAAGACTTCTCGGAAGACACCTACCGCACCCTGACCGCGGTGGACAGCGCGCTGATGGTGCTCGACGGCGGTAAGGGCGTCGAGCCACGCACCATCGCGCTGATGGACGTGTGCCGCCTGCGCGACACGCCCATCGTCAGCTTCGTCAACAAGCTCGACCGCGACATCCGCGACCCCATCGAACTGCTCGATGAGATCGAGGCGGTGCTGAAGATCAAGGCGGCGCCGATCACCTGGCCGATCGGCTGCTACCGCGACTTCAAGGGCGTGTACCACCTGGCCGGCGACTACATCATCGTCTACACCGCCGGCCATGGCCACGAGCGCACCGAAACCAAGATCATCGAGAAGCTCGACTCCGACGAAGCCCGTGCCCACCTGGGCGACGAGTACGAGCGCTTCGTCGAGCAGTTGGAGCTGGTGCAGGTCGCCTGCCACCCGTTCGACCAGGACGAGTTCGACAATGGCCAGCTGACCCCGGTGTTCTTCGGCACCGCACTGGGCAACTTCGGCGTCGACCACGTGCTCGACGCCGTGGTCGACTGGGCGCCGCGCCCACTGGCCCGCGTGGCCCACGAGCGCCCGGTGGAGCCGACCGAGGAGAAATTCTCCGGTTTCGTGTTCAAGATCCAGGCGAACATGGACCCCAAGCACCGCGACCGCGTGGCCTTCATGCGCATCTGTTCGGGCAGGTACGAGAAAGGCATGAAGATGCGCCACGTGCGCACCGGCAAGGACGTGCGCATCGGCGACGCCCTGACCTTCTTTTCCAGCGAACGGGAAATGCTCGAGGAAGCCTGGGCCGGCGACATCATCGGCCTGCACAACCACGGCACCATCCAGATCGGCGACACCTTCAGCGAAGGCGAAGCGCTGGGCTTCACCGGCATCCCGCACTTCGCGCCGGAGCTGTTCCGCCGTGTACGCCTGAAGGACCCGCTGAAATCCAAGCAGCTGCGTCAGGGCCTGCAGCAGCTCGCCGAAGAAGGCGCCACCCAGGTGTTCTTCCCCGAGCGCAGCAACGACATCATCCTCGGCGCGGTCGGTGTGCTGCAGTTCGACGTGGTCGCCAGCCGCCTGAAAGAGGAATACAAGGTCGAGTGCGGCTATGAGCCGATCACCGTGTGGTCGGCACGCTGGATCGAGTGCGACGACAAGAAGAAGCTCGAGGAATTCTCCAACAAGGCCGTGGAAAACCTTGCCCTCGACGGCGGCGGTCACCTCACCTACCTGGCGCCGACCCGCGTCAACCTGAGCCTGATGGAAGAACGCTGGCCGGACGTGAAATTCCGCGCGACGCGCGAACATCACTGATCAGGTGCTCAGCAGACTGTAGGGCGCATTAGCCGAAGCTTGATGCGCCGCACGATGCAGAGCCGCCCTTAAAATCAAAACACCCTGCGCGAGGCAGGGCGTTCAGTACTGCAGCGGGTATTGTGGTTCGCGGTAAACGACGGATTACGCCTTCGGCTAATCCATCCTACGGGTTATCCGTCATGCCTTGATCAGGCTTGAAGTGAGGCATGCCGCGATAACCACACGGCTTTAGAACCTGTTCACGATCTTCATGCGCCTGAAGCGGCAACTACAAGGCGGGAGCGCTCATCAGCGCAGTATCTGTGGGAGCGGGCGGGGACGCCCAGTCCATGCCCCCGATTTTTCGCGCGCATGGCGCGCTCCCACAGTGGATCAGTGAACGGCCGCCCCCACCACTTAGCGGCCAAAATTGGCGAACCTGGGCCGAAAGATCATGAACAGGTTCTTAGATCAACGAGCGGCGTCGCGCAGAAGAATTGCCTGGGAGTAGTCCAGGAATTCATCCAGGTGACCAGTAATCACCGCGATGGTAATTGGCAACTGCAACGCCTGATATTCATGCACCGCAATATTGCGATATCCGACCATCCTCTTCAGCGCATCGGCGAGCGCCACAGCAATCCAACCATGCTCGGCCAATAAGCCGAACACATCTCGGGCGCTCTGCGGTATGCCCAAGCGCTCACGACGAATCAGATGCTGGCCCATGTCCAGCGCAGCCTCACAGGCACGCTGAATATTCAGAATGGCAGCGTCCTGACGGGTAACGTCCGTACCGAAAGTAGAAGGGTCACGTTCGTACTCCTCGCGTGCCCGCCTGACACATCGCTCGATACTTGCCGCCTTGTTGAGCAAAACATCATCGGCCACATACCCGCCCCTCCTGCTCGATAATGCGCAACAGCGGCGCTCTGGCTGCATCCAAATCCAGCTTCTCGCTGAGCATGGCACACTCGAACAAACCTGCCCGCTCGTCCCTGGCCCACCAACGCTCGCCATGCACGATCACCTGCTGCTGCATCACCGTCGAAGCCTTGCGTAAATCCAACAGGTCCACGGGGCAACCCACAACGTCCTCAAGCTCCCCAGCCAGGCGCCATAGCGCCACAGGCTCTGCGTATCCTTCTACCAATACGGCGAGATCCAGATCGCTATGCTCATTCGCCTCGCCTCGAATGCGGCTGCCGAACGCATAAATAGCCAATACACCCTCGAGTCGTGCACATAGCAAATCAATCACGGCCTGTTGGTTCATATGCCCTCCTGCTGAGCAAGCAAGTGTAACCCAGCCTTGGCGGGCGTATCAGTCGAGGGCGTCAACCGCCGTACTACTCGCAACATCCCCAAACCCAGGCAGCAAAACGCCTCGCACGAGGCGGGGCGTTCAGTGCTAGCTCTCGATACAGCGGGCTTGCGGTAGACGGCTGACTACGAGCTTTTCGCCGGATTAGGCCTTTGGCTAATCCGGGTTACGGATCGAATTGAATCGGCCATAGCGCGCTGGTGTTTCAGCAGCACACGATCAGCGTGCAGTCATGGCACACACCTGTCTTCCATGCCAGAATCCCAACGTCACGCAAGAGCAGGACTGCCCCATGGACATCCAGAAAATTGAAAACGAAGCTCTGCACCTTTCTAGAAAGGAGCGGGCCGATCTGATCCAGCGCCTGGTGCTCAGTCTCGACACGCCCACGGAGGAAGAACTGCGGGCAGACTGGCTGGCAGAGGCGCAGCTCAGAGCCAAAGAGCTGGACAATGGCTCGGCTCGGGCGGTGCCAAGTGAAGAAGTCATGAGAAAAGCTCGAGCACTGCTCGGATGAGCTATTCGTTTCACCCTGCGGCGGAGGCCGAACTCCTGGAGTCGGTGGGTTACTACGAATCTAGGGTTGCAGGACTTGGCGGCACCTTGATACGTGAATTCGAAACACTTGCCCGGTTGATCAGTGACGCCCCGAGAGCATGGCAAGTGGAACTTACGCCAGATATTCGCAAGGCTCCGCTCCAGCGTTTTCCTTTGTCCATTATCTATCGTGAACAGACTGGCAACGTTCAAATCCTGGCTATCGCACATGAGCGGAGGCGTCCGCAGTACTGGCTCAATAGATTTCATAAATCTTAGGACGTATTAGCCGAAGGCGTAATCCCCGCATAATCCACAACACGAATCCCAGAAAGCAAAACGCCCCGCGCAAGGCGGGGCGTTCGATGTGGTACCTGATACCGCGGGTTCGCGGTAAACAGCGAGCTACGGGCTTTGCCCCGCTTTAAGCCCTCAGCTAACCCAGGCTATGGATCGAACCGAATCCGCCATAGCGCGCTGCCTTCACTTACAGCTTCTCCTCAGGCAGCGCCCAGGCCGTCACCGAATCGCCGATCTTGGTGCCGAACGAACCGTGCCCGCCGGCCATCTGCACCACGTACTGCCTGCCGGTCTTCTCCGACACGTAGGTCATCGGCGTGGCCTGGCCGCCCGCCGGCAAGCGACCTTTCCACAACTCTTTGCCGGTCTTCAGATCATAGGCGCGCAGGTAGTAGTCCAGCGTGCCGCTCATGAAGGCCACCCCACCAGCGGTAACGATCGGCCCGCCAAGTGCTGGCGTACCGACCGGAAACGGCAGGCCCAGCGGCGCGCTGTCACGGCTGGTGCCGTTCTTGTGCATCCATACCTTTTTCATGGTGCGCAGATCGACGGCCGTCACATAGCCCCAGGGCGGTGACTGGCATGGCAAACCGAGCACCGACAGGAACGGTTCCAGGCGCACCATGTAAGGCGCTCCCAGATTGGGCTGCAAGCCGGTTTCACCGCCACCGCGACGCTCCTCGGACTCGACCTCGGTGCGCTTGACCATCTGCGAGATGAACGCCAGATAGTTCGGCGCGCCGAATAGCAACTGGCGGTTCGGATCCACCGCCACTGAAGGCCAGTTGAACACGCCGACGTTACCTGGATAGATCAATGAGCCTTGTTGCGACGGCGGGGTGAAATCGCCCTCGTAGCGCAGCTTGCGAAACTGGATGCGGCAGAGCATCTGGTCGATCGGCGTACCGCCCCACATATCGCGCTCACGCAGCGGCTCCTGGGGCGCGTAGCTCAGCGCCGAAGTTGGCTGAGTGGCTGCAGTGGTGTCGCCGTAGTCGGTGCCTTGCGGCACCGGCATTTCGTTGACCGGCACGATGGGCTCGCCGGTACGCCGGTCGAGCACGTACAGATCACCCCGTTTGGTCGCCTGGATGATGGCCGGCACCTTGCCCTGCGCGCCGTCGATATCCACCAGGGTCGGCTGCGATGGCAGATCGCGGTCCCAGAGATCGTGGTGCACGGTCTGAAACTCCCAGCGCACCTTGCCGGTCGCCAGATCCAGCGCAACCAGGGTGGCCGTGAAGCGTTCGGCCAGTTCGCCACGAGGGATGGACCACTGATCGGGGGTCTGGTTGCCCATCGGCAAATACACCAGCCCCAACGCCTCGTCGGCGGTGGGAATCGTCCAGACGTTGGGCGTGCTGCGTACATAGGTCTTGCCTGGCGCCAAAGGCTCGGTGGCGTCCGGGCTGCCCGGATCGAAATTCCACACCAGCTCGCCGGTCTTCGCGTCATAAGCGCGAATCACGCCGCCGGGAGAATCCACCGAACCGTTATCGGTTATCGACCCGCCCTGGATCACCAGCTTGCTGGTCACAACAGGCGGCGAGGTCGGCAGAAAGACGCCCAGTGCGCCCTCACCCAGCCCGGCCTTGAGATCCACCGTGCCGGCATCGCCGAAGTCTTCGCACGGCTGACCGTCCTCGACATTCAGCGCCATCAGGGTGCCGTCGTTGGTCGGCAGGAACAGGCGCTTTTCACAGCGGGCGGCGGGCTGATCGGGTTGTTCTGCCGCATTGGCGACAGCCGCGGCAGCGGCACCATCGTGATAGGCCAGACCACGGCAGGTCATATGCTGGTAGTACTCGGCATCGCGATTGATGCTCGGATCGAACCGCCAGCGCTCCTCGCCCGTGTCCGCATCCAGCGCGATCGCCACGCTGTGGGGCGTACAGATGAACAGCGTATTACCGACCTTCAGCGGAGTGACCTGATTGGTCAGCTCATGAGGATCGCCCTCACCCGGCAGATCCCCGGTATGAAACTCCCAGACCTTCTCCAGCTTGCCGGCATTCTCGGGGGTGACCAGATCAGCGCTCGAGTAACGATCGCTCTGCTTGGAGCCCCCATAGGCCGGCCACTCGCTCGACGAGCGCTGCACAACACCACCAGCCGCCTCGCCCTGCATCTGCGCGTCGCTGAATTCGCCATCGATGGAATGGTAATCCTGGGTCAGCGAATAACCGGCCATCGCCGCACCGGCCAAAAGCCCCACGCCCAGAACCCCGGTCGCGCCGTCACGCCAGACACCGTTGCGGCCGACGTGCCGATTGACGAAAGGCAGGAACAGCCAGAGGCCAAGGATGCACCACAGATCGATCCGCGGCGCCAGTTGCCACCAGTCGAAGCGGACTTCGTAGAGGGTCCAGGTGAGGGTGCCTAGAAGGAGGAGGCCGTAGATACCAACAGCCATTCGCCGCTGTGCAAACAGCAGGCCCGCCACGATAATCAGGCCGATGCCGGCCACGAGGTAGTACCACGACCCGCCCAGTGTCGCGAGATACCCGCCCCCGCCGGCAATCACCAGCCCAAATAGTAGCACCACCAGTGCAGTCAGATTAATAAGTAGGGGCCGACGGCCGTCTTCCATAGTCATGCGGGAACTCTCCACCCAGTTCATTACAGCCAGCTAAAGCGAAGCCTTTTGAAACATCTATTCAGCAATAGCCAGTGGAAAGGGGGAGGTTTTTTTGGTTCAGTTTTTTTCTGGCGTGGTTTGGCGAAGCTTAGCTGCTGCAGTTGCTATGGCAGACTCGAGGTATTTGATGAACCCACAATTCATCTGAATGAGCAGCCATATCGTGTGTAGCAAAAACCGCAAGGCGTAGTCCGTCGCCATGACGGAAGCACCGAGAAATCCAGACAGTAAAACGCCCCGCGCGAGGCGGGGCGTTCAGTTAAAGCTCACGATACAGCAGGTTCGCGGCAAACGAGGGATTACGACTTCATCTGATCCGTCTGCGAATCAAATTCAATCCGCAGTACCGCGATACGGATTATGGGTACCTGCCATACGTCACAAACAATTAGATTTTTGCGCAGTTGCTAGGGCGAACCTTGTCATCAAGGTCGCTGGTGCAGGTCCAAGCACCGGTGGCCGGCGCATAAGTGAAGAGTACTTTCTTGCCACTAATCAGCGAATTAACATTAGTGGTCTTGAAAGTGGCTTCAAGTTGGCAGTTTGTGCTGTTAACGGTTGAAGCAACAACGGTGTTGACATACTGGCCAGTGAGCGTCAGACCATTCAGCGCACCAGCAGGCGTGGCGTTAGCGCCGGTACCGCTAGCAGCTGCAGTACTACAGGAGCTGATTCCAGAGTTGCTTATCCCCTCAACCACCGGCGTTTTGAGCCCACCCAAGAGTGTCACAGCTTCAGCGGCTTGGGAGCGAGCGGTATAGTTCTGATATTGCGGGATAGCGATAGCAGCCAAGATGCCGATGATCGCAACAACGATCATCAGTTCGATCAGCGTAAAGCCTTTTTGCATTTGAGCTTTCATGGGACTCTCCAGTAGTTAAGTTCAGGCAGACAAGCCTGTCCATCACCAAGCAGAAGCCGTGCCAAATACAGAATTCCTGCCTTCTACCTCACTTACTGCCAACATCCTCACAGAATCACCGGGCACCTCCTAAAGCACGCCCTCAGCCGAACACATTGATGCGCACCTTGTGACATTTTTTGTCACCTCGTTACTCGCAATTTGGCAGCTACAAACATCTACGCTATAACGCCCCCATCTATTGATGCTGAGGTGCCCATGAGCGAAAACATTCCCCTTTCCGGCCTGGCCAAGCAGGTGGTGCTGGCCGAGCTGCTGGATGAAAAGGCCGCTCAACAGGCTCAGGTGCAAGCCAAGCGCAACAAACTTTCCTTAGTGCATTACCTAGCACAGAACAAACTGGTTAAGAGCCGCGCCCTAGCAGAGCTGACCGCGGATCAGTTCGGCATTGCCTATTTCGATCTGAGCGCCTTGGACAAGGAAAGCCAGCCGAAAGACCTGGTCAGCGAAAAGCTTGTGCGTCAGCACCGCGCGCTGCCGCTGTGGCGCCGAGGTAACAAGCTGTTCGTGGGGATTTCAGACCCCTCTAACCACCAAGTGGTCACTGATATTCAGTTCAGCACCGGCCTTTCTACCGAAGCGCTTCTGGTCGAGGACGACAAGCTTGGCGACGCCATCGAGAAGTTTTTCGATACCGGGCATACCGGACTAGAGGACATGGGCGATGTAGACCTGGACGGCCTGGAAACCGAAAGCGTCGACGACGACAAGAAGCCGGACGGCGGTCAGGATGCCGATGACGCCCCGGTGGTGCGCTTCGTTAACAAGATGCTGCTCGACGCCATTAAGGGCGGCTCCTCGGATTTGCACTTCGAACCCTATGAGCGAGCATACCGCGTACGTTTCCGTACCGATGGCATCCTGCACGAGACGGCGCGTCCGCCCATCCAGCTAGCACCTCGCATTTCCGCGCGTTTGAAGGTCATGGCCGGCCTGGATATCTCCGAGCGGCGCAAGCCGCAGGACGGCCGCATCAAAATGAAGATTTCCAAGAGCAAATCCATCGATTTCCGCGTCAACACCCTGCCAACGCTGTGGGGCGAAAAGATCGTGATGCGTATCCTCGATTCTTCCAGTGCGCAAATGGGTATCGACGCCCTGGGTTATGAGGAAGATCAGAAGGAGTTGTACCTCAACGCCCTCAAGCAGCCTCAGGGGATGATCTTGGTAACCGGCCCGACGGGCTCGGGCAAGACGGTATCTCTTTATACCGGCCTTAATATCCTTAATACGCCCGACGTAAATATTTCCACGGCCGAAGACCCGGTGGAAATCAACCTGGAAGGCATCAACCAGGTCAACGTCAATCCCAAGCAGGGCATGGACTTTACCCAGGCGCTACGGGCGTTTCTGCGTCAGGATCCGGACATCATCATGGTCGGTGAGATTCGCGACCTGGATACTGCGTCCATTGCCATCAAGGCCGCGCAGACCGGCCATATGGTGATGTCGACCCTGCACACCAATAGCGCCGCGGAGACCCTGACCCGCTTGCGTAATATGGGCGTACCGTCCTTCAACATCGCCACCTCGGTGAACCTGATCATTGCCCAGCGCCTGGCGCGCAAGCTGTGTTCGTCCTGCAAAAAGGAAGTCGATATCCCGCGCGAAGCATTGCTAGAGGAAGGCTTCCCGGAAGACAAGATCGGCAGCTTCAAGATCTACGGCCCGGTTGGCTGTGAAAATTGCAAGAACGGTTACAAAGGCCGTGTCGGTATTTATGAAGTGGTTAAAAACACGCCGAGCCTGCAGCGGATTATCATGGAGGAAGGCAATTCCATCGATATTGCCGCGCAAATGCGCAAAGACGGCTTTAACGACCTGCGCACCTCGGCCCTTGTGAAGGCCATGCAAGGCGTGACCAGCCTTGAGGAAGTCAACCGCGTGACCAAGGATTAACCATGGCAGCAGCAGCAAAAGCGCCCAAGACCAGCACCTTCGTGTGGGAAGGCAAGGATCGCAAGGGCAGCATCGTCAAAGGCGAGCTCAACGGCCAGAATCCAGCGCTGGTCAAGGCGCATTTGCGCAAGCAAGGCATCAACCCGACCAAGGTGCGCAAGAAGGGCATGAGCCTGAGCGGCACAGGTAAGAAGATCAAGCCGCTGGATATCGCTCTGTTCGCTCGCCAGATGGCTACCATGATGAAGGCCGGCGTGCCGCTGCTGCAGTCGTTCGACATCATTGCCGACGGTGTGGAAAAGCCCGCTATGCGCAAGCTGGTAGACGAGCTCAAGCAGCATGTGGCGGCAGGTAACAGCTTTGCTGCCGCGCTGCGTACCAAACCCCAGTATTTCGACGATTTGTTCTGCAACCTGGTTGACGCCGGCGAGCAATCCGGTGCACTGGAGAACCTGCTTGACCGGGTCGCCACTTATAAAGAGAAAACGGAAGCACTCAAGGCCAAGATCAAGAAAGCCATGAACTACCCGATTGCCGTCATCGCGGTGGCGGTCATCGTGTCGTGCATCTTGCTTATCAAGGTAGTGCCGCAGTTCAAGGAGGTTTTTGCTAACTTTGGTGCCGAACTACCGGCCTTTACGCTGTTTGTTATTGGCATATCCGAAGGTCTGCAGGAATGGTGGTTTATTTTCCTCATTGCAATGGTAGGCGCGGGCTACGCTTTCACGCAGGCTCAAAAACGTTCGGAGAAATTCCGAGATACGCTGGATCGCACCATCCTCAAGACCCCTATCGTTGGCAACATCGTTTACAAGGCTGCCGTTGCCCGTTATGCGCGCACACTATCAACGACCTTCGCCGCGGGCGTGCCGCTGGTCGAGGCACTGGACTCGGTTGCTGGCGCGACCGGCAACGTGGTGTTCCGCAATGCCGTGGCCAAGGTCAAGCAGGATGTCACCAGCGGCATGCAATTGAACTTTTCCATGCGCTCGACCAATGCCTTCCCAGCCATGGCCGTTCAAATGACCGCGATTGGTGAGGAGTCCGGTGCGCTGGACTCCATGCTCGATAAGGTGGCCAGCTATTACGAGGCCGAAGTGGATAACGCCGTAGACGGCCTGACGGCGCTAATGGAGCCGCTGATCATGTCCGTACTGGGTGTATTGGTCGGTGGCCTGATCATCGCCATGTACCTGCCAATCTTCCAACTGGGCTCCGTCGTCTAACCCATGACCGTAATCGACTTCCTGGCCGGCAATACGCCGGCCTTTGTTTTCTGCGCGCTGATCATCGGCCTGCTGGTCGGCAGCTTCCTAAACGTAGTGATCCACCGCTTGCCAAAAATGATGCTGCGCGACTGGCGAATCCAGGCCCGGGAAGTGCTGGAACTACCCCCTGAGCCTGCCGGGGAAACCTACAATCTGGTACTCCCCCACTCCAGTTGCCCGCACTGCCAGCATGAAATTCGCCCGTGGGAAAACATCCCCGTCATCAGCTACCTGTTCCTGCGCGGCAAGTGCGCCGGCTGCAAGACTAAGATCAGTCTGCGCTATCCGCTGGTCGAACTCGCCTGCGGCCTGATTTCAGCCTACGTCGCTTGGCACTTCGGCTTTGGCTGGCAAGCAGCCGGCATGCTCGTGTTGGCCTGGGGGCTGTTGGCGATGAGCCTGATCGATGCCGACCATCAGTTGCTGCCGGACGCGCTGGTATTGCCGCTGCTGTGGCTGGGTTTGATCGCCAATAATTTTGGGCTGTTCACCAGCCAGGAAGACGCCTTGTGGGGCGCCGTTGCGGGCTACCTGAGCCTCTGGTCGGTGTTCTGGCTGTTCAAGCTGGTGACCGGCAAAGAAGGCATGGGTTATGGCGACTTCAAGCTGCTGGCAATGCTCGGCGCCTGGGGTGGCTGGCAGATTCTGCCGTTGACCATTCTGCTGTCTTCGGTGGTCGGCGCCGTGCTCGGGGTGATCATGCTGCGCCTGCGTGATGCCAGCACCAGCACGCCGATTCCCTTTGGCCCTTACCTGGCCATTGCAGGCTTTATTGCGCTGCTCTGGGGCAAGCAGATTACCGAGGGTTACTTGCAATTCGCCGGTTTCAACTAAGGCGTCCCAACTGCCCCGGGTATCGCTTCGTTCAACCCAGGCTACCACCGACTGATTCGCCACACTCTCTTGGCTCCTTTACAATCCGCCCCTGATTTTCTGAGGGGCAACTGACCATGAAACCCTGGACGCTCGGGCTTACCGGCGGTATCGGCAGTGGCAAAAGTGCCGTTGCCGCGCAATTTGCCGCGCTGGGCGTCGATTTGATCGACTCGGACCAGGCCGCTCGCTGGGTCGTCGAGCCGGACCGCCCTGCCCTGGCGGCCATTGCCGAGCACTTTGGCAACCAGGTGCTGCAAGCAGACGGGCAATTGAACCGCTCGGCGCTGCGCGAGCTGATATTTCAATCACCCGCCGAGCGCAGTTGGCTGGAAAGATTGCTGCATCCAATGATCGCCGCAGAAACCGCACAGTTCCTGGCCAACGCCAAGTCACCCTACGCCATCACGGTCTCGCCCCTGCTGATCGAATCCGGCCAGTACAAACTGGCGCAGCGCGTTCTGGTGGTCGATGTGCCCGAGCGGTTGCAGATCGAGCGCACCATGCAGCGTGATCGGTTGTCTGCCGAACAGGTGCAAGCCATCATGGCGGCCCAGGCTACCCGCCAGACACGCCTGAGCCATGCCGATGACATACTGGTCAACGACCGCGACCTGGCCTGGGTCGAACAGGAGGTCGAACGCCTGCACGCCTTTTACCTGACCTTGAAAGGAGGCCAACCATGACCACACCTACTCTCGTCGCCTGCCCCACCTGCGCTGCCCCCGTGGAATGGGGCCCACAGAGCCCGAGCCGGCCTTTCTGCTCCGAGCGCTGCAAGCTGATCGACCTGGGCGCCTGGGCATCGGAAGAGCACGCGATTCCCGGCAATCCGCTCGAGGACGATCTGTTCTCCGATGACCTGCCGCCCAGCCGGCACTGAGCCGCCGCTCCTTGTCCAGCGTGACGGCGGAACCACACCTTGAGGCCTGACGCCCACCCAGCCAGCCCGCTCCAGGCACTTATCGCTGCCGTGCCGCAGCAGGGCCAAGTGCGCTGGATCGGCGTACGGCCCGAACGGCTCGCCGACATGCAGATTCTCGACGCGGTCGAGGCGCGTCGCGAAGCGGGCCTGACCGGCGATCATGCGCGCCCCGGCCCGCGCAATGCACGCCAGGTCACGCTGATCCAGTGGGAGCACCTGGCCGTGATCAGCGCTCTGCTCGGCCGCGACGCTGAGCACGCGATAAAGCCCGAGGATCTCAGGCGCAATATCGCCATCAGCGGCATCAATCTGTTCAGCCTCAAGGGCCGACGCTTTCGCATCGGCCAGGCGGTCCTGGAGACCACCGGCTGGTGCCAGCCCTGCGCCAAGCTGGAACAGCGTCTGGGCCTTGGTACCTTTCAAGCCGTGCGCGGCCATGGCGGGATCACCGCACGGGTGATCCATAGCGGCATCATTCGCCTGAACGACAGGCTCGAGGTCGAACCGCTGGAACACTTCGAATAGTAATGCCGTCGCACGCTGATTGCGCAGCACGCTGTTAGAATGCATGCAACCTGTCGCCGACGAATTGAACCCAGGCGGCAGGCTTTCTGTCGATGAGTTGACGCAACGCACGCAGCCTCGATGCAGCACAACCCGATTTCCGACGCGCAGGCACCCGCCTGAGCGGATTGGCACATGAGTCGCCCGGCGCTGGAGCACCGCTCGCCCGGACTCGCCACCGATTTCCTAGCCTTGTGAGACTCACCATGACCCATCGAATCGTCATTGTCGGCGGCGGCGCCGGCGGCCTGGAGTTGGCTACCCGCCTGGGCCAAAAGCTCGGTAAGCGCGGTAAGGCGCAGATCACCCTGGCCGATGCCAACCTCACCCACATCTGGAAGCCGCTGCTGCATGAAGTGGCCGCTGGTTCGCTGAACTCCACGGAGAACGAGCTGAACTATGTGGCCCAGGCCAAGTGGAACCACTTCGAATTCCAGCTCGGGCGCATGAGCGGACTGGATCGCGAACGCAAGACCATTCAGCTGGCCGCCACCCTGGACGAGGACAACCGTGAATTGGTGCCCGCCCGTGAATTACCCTACGACACACTGGTGATCGCGGTGGGCAGTACCACCAACGACTTCGGCACCGAGGGCGCGGCCAACCATTGCATCTTCCTCGACACCCGCGAGCAGGCCGAGCGCTTCCATCGCAAACTGCTCAGCCACTACCTGCGCGCGCACGCGGGCAACGGCGACAACGATCAGGTCAGCGTCGCCATTGTCGGCGCCGGCGCCACCGGCGTCGAACTGGCAGCCGAGCTGCACCATGCCGCACGTGAACTGGCGGCTTACGGCCTGGATCGTATCCGCCCGGAAAACATGCGCATCAGCCTGGTCGAAGCCGGGCCGCGGGTGCTGCCTGCCCTGCCGGAACGCATCAGCGCGCCCGTGCACAAGACCCTGCAAAAACTCGGCGTGAACGTGATGACTGGAGCGGCGGTGAAAGAGGTCACCGCCGAGGGGCTGGTGCTGGCCAACGGCGAAACCATCCCTGCCAGCCTCAAGGTCTGGGCAGCCGGTATTCGCGCGCCAGCCTTTCTCAAGGATCTGGATGGCCTGGAGAGCAACCGCATCAATCAGCTGGTCGTCACCGGCACCTTGCAGACCACGCGCGACGAAAACATCTTCGCCTTTGGTGACTGCGCCGCCTGCCCGATGGGTGACGGCAGCGAGCGTAACGTGCCACCGCGCGCCCAGGCCGCACACCAGCAGGCTTCGCTGCTGGTCAAATCGCTTGCCCTGCGCCTGCAGGACCAGCCGCTGCCGAACTACACCTACAAGGATTACGGCTCGCTCATTTCGCTGTCGAGCTTCAGCGCCGTCGGCAATCTAATGGGCAACCTGATGGGCAGCGTGAAACTGGAGGGCTGGTTGGCGCGGATGTTCTACATCTCGCTGTATCGCATGCACCAGATGGCCCTGTACGGCCCCTTCCGCACGCTGCTGCTGATGCTCAGCGACCGCATCGGTCGCAGCACCGACCCGCGCCTGAAGCTGCATTAACTCGGGAGGCTGCCGAGGAGCAGCTCGGCGCCCTGACGGAGAGAATGGCACGCTGCTGATCGAGCCACGCGGCGAAGGCGTCGGTGATTGATGGCTTTCACCTGCGCCGCCCAACAACTGCAAACTTGTGGGAGCGGGCCACGCCCGCGATCTCGCGCGCCTGGCGCGCTCCCACAGAGGCACGCCGCCCCCTCCTACCACGCAGGGACTGTCAGGCCGCGTGGGTGAAAACCACCGCCAGCGGAGCTCCGCAGTGGTGCGCGGAAAATACAAACCAGAGCCCGGAAAGCAAAAAACCCGCCTTTTGGCGGGTTCTTTACTCAAGCAGTGCTTGAAATGGTGGGTCGTGTAGGATTCGAACCTACGACCAATTGGTTAAAAGCCAACTGCTCTACCAACTGAGCTAACGACCCGAATATGGTCGGGGTGAGGGGATTCGAACTCCTGACATCCTGCTCCCAAAGCAGGCGCGCTACCGGACTGCGCTACACCCCGAGGAAAGATTGGCTCCGCGACCTGGACTCGAACCAGGGACCCAATGATTAACAGTCATTTGCTCTACCGACTGAGCTATCGCGGAACTATGCTCTTTCTTTTCTCTGTTTGCGTTGCCGCTGCAGAGGCGCGCCATTTTACGGTTTCGCAAACCGCTGTCAACCCCCTAAATTGCTTTTATGACAATGCTTTGCGAACAGGTAGTCATTTGATTTAACTTCGAGGCACACCTGCACAGCCTGGCGCACCGCACCGGGCCTTATTCAGGATCTCAGATGAGCATTCAGGGCAAGCCGCCTTCTTCCGCCAGCACGCCGAGCACATTGGCGAGCAGAGGCATTCAGCCGCGCTTCGGCGAGCTGGGGCAGAGCTGTCGAAAGCTAGTGCTCAATCACCTGGCGGATCATCTGACACGCACCTTCGCCCAGGTCGACGACACCCTCTTTCAATGTGCCGAGCAGGCGGAGAACAATCAGGTCCAGGCCATGTTCTTCGACAGCATGCGCGAAGTGCGCAGGCTGCGGCCGCAGATCGAACGCCACTATCACCTGAGCATTTCCAAAGGCATCGCCGATTTCCTCGACGGCAAACTGGTCGCCAGCCAGCCCACGGACGTTCCAGCCGAAGACCTGGCGCTGATCGACAACGAGGCCTACGAGGAAGCGTTGCAGGTCACCAACATGGCGCAGCGAGTCCAGACGCGCTGCGCGCCAGCCCTGTTCGCCCTGAACAAGCGCCTGGCCCTGCTCAACAACGGCCAGCCCGTGCCGGCGGAGATCAATCCGCTTTCCCCGAAGACGATTGCTCAGGCCTTGCTGACGGCCCTGCAACCGAGCGAATTGCCGCTGCGAATCAAACTGGTGCTCTATGGCCTGTTCGACAAGCAATTGATGCAGGGGCTGGACGCACTCTATGAGGCACTCAATACCCGCCTGATCGAAGCCGGCGTGCTGCCCAATCTGAAATTCGCCCCTGCACGTACTGCGCAGCCGTCACCCAGCAGCCCATCCGCGAGCAGCTTCACCGAGACTCGCCGCTCGCCGGGACCGATCGACCTGACCGCGAGCCCGCCCGTCGATGCCGAGCACCTGGCCGCCGGGCTCGACAGGTTGCTGGCCGAATACCGTAAACAGCAACACGCCATCGGCCCGCTCAATGGCTCGCCGAGCATGGCCAGTTTCGCGCCGCAGGACGCCAAGCGCACCTATGAAGCGGGCGAACTGCTCGAAGCACTGAATAGGCTGCAACAGGCCTCCGCCGTCGAACTCACCCAGCATCCGGGTCGCCCACTGCACGTCACCGACCTGAAGACCGACCTGCATCGCCAACTGGCCAGTCATAATGAAGCGCCCCAGCAACACCGCGTGGGCGGCCAGGAAACCGACATCATCGATCTGGTAGGAATGATCTTCGACTTCATCCTCGATGACGAAAACCTGCCGCAACCCTACAAGGTCGCCCTCTCCCACCTGCATACGCCCTGCCTGAAGGTGGCGCTGCTCGATCGCGCACTGTTCAGCCAGCCCCATCACCCGGCGCGCCGGCTGATCAACGCCATGGCCCAGGCCGGCGTGTTGTACGGTGCCCAGGATGACACCTATGGTTTGTTGGCCAAGGTGCAATGGGTGGTGCGCCAGGTCGTCCAGCATTTCAGCGGCGACTTGCGCCTGTTCGAGATGCTGCTCGGCGAGTTCGAAGAGTTTACCCGCGGTATAACCCAGCGCGTAGAGCTTCAGGAGCGCCGCGCCGTGGAGACGGCCAAGGGTCGCGACAAGCTGCTAGGGGCTCGTCACAGTGCCGCCCAGGCGATCGCCCAGGCGCTGGCCAAGCGCTCGCCACCGCCAATCATCCGGCAGTTTCTCGAGCGCACCTGGATCGACGTCCTGGTGTTCATCCAACTGCGCCACGGCGCCTCCAGCCAGGAATGGCAGCGCGCCTGCGAAACAGCAGAGAGCCTGGCCTGGAGCGCCACTGCGCTAGACGCCGCGCAGCGTGATCGCCTGCAGCGCCTGCGCGTCGATATGCTCGATGAGTTGCGCAATGGCCTGATGCTGCTCGGCGGCTACCACGAAGACGACGTACGCCGCCTGCTGCAAGACCTGGTCGCCTGCCAGCACGCCGTACAGGCCGGGCAACCCCAGCTTGCCTCGAAGCTGAGCTTGCCGCCGAGCCCCAATCCACTGGGCGCCCTGCTGAGCGACGAAGCAGCGCTGCTCGCCACGTCACGCAAAGCTCAGCGCCACGCCGACCCAAGCCTGGTTAGCGAGCTGGAGAAACTCGAGTTCGGCACCTGGTTCGATTTCATCCTGGGTGGCAAGCGGCAGACCCTGAAGCTGTCCTGGTACAGCCCCACGACCCACAACTACATGTTCGTGGACCGTAACGGCCAAAGGGCCGCGGTCAAGTCGATGGATCAGCTCGCCGAGGAAATGCAGCAGGGCACCGCACGCCGCAGCAAACCCGACCGCTCGGCGCCGATGGTCGACCGCGCGCTACACGCCGTCTATCGTGTGCTCCAGCAACTGACCGGACGAACCACCTGAGGACTCGTTCATAATCTTCGAGCCCAGGTTCGTCGACTTCGACTGTGAAGCGGCGGGAGCGACCAGCGGTGGAGTATTTGTGGGAGCGGCAAACGGTTGCTATCGCATCGTCGTTGCCGCTTCATGCGCACACGAGACGTTGAACAGGTTCTGAGGGCCACCAATGGAAGATCGTCGCCAGCATCCTCGTTATCAGTCGACTTCGCGGCTCGAGGTCCATGATCAGCAAAGCGAATCGTATCTGGGTCGAATCGCCGACCTGTCCAGCGAAGGCTTCATGCTGTGCAGCATGGCCCCGCAATCTGCCGATACGCTGGTGGAATGCAAACTGGTCGGCGAAGACATGGACGAGGTGCGTTTTACCGCCGACTGTTTGTGGAGTCGTGAGGGTGCAATCGGCCAGCCGTCCTGGGCGGGTTATCACATCATCGACATAGACGCGCTCAATATGCAGAAGCTGCAGACGATTCTTGAGCATTTGCAGGGCGAGGGGTGAGCGGCTGGCTGCGCTGCAAACCGGGTCACAGAGCATTTCCAGCACAACCGATAAACAGCATCGATCACGGCATTGACAACAGCGATTAGACGCTTTCCTGGCAAACGCCTAGGCTTCTCTGTGTCAATCCGCCGCAGGGGAGCTTGCCGTGCCCCGGTCAGCCGAGATTTCCGCCGTTGCCAGCCGTACCCAGCCTGTCGCCCAGGAGGCGGAAGGCTACGCCTATGCCGAGCTGGGCAATCCTGCAGCCGAGGGCTCAGCCGTATTGGCCCAGGAGAGTGCGCTGGCTATCAGTTACAACGGCATCAGCCATGCCGTGATGATGGTGTCGCCAACCGCTGTTGAAGATTTCATCGTCGGGTTCAGCCTGAGCAGCGCCGTCGTCGACTCCATCGACGATATTTATGACATTCGAGTGCAGCATTTCGGCCCAGCCATCAGCGCCGAGGTAGAGATCAGCAGCCGCGCCTTCTGGGCGATGAAGCAGCAGCGCAGGCAACTGGCTGGCACCAGCGGTTGCGGCCTGTGCGGCGTGGAAGCGCTCGACCAGGCACTGCCGCAGCTGGCGACCCTGGACCAGGCCGAGCTGCCCGAGGCCACGCATCTTATCGATCTGCGCGAACGTATCGCCGCCGTACAGGATCTGGCTCGCCGCAGCGGCGCCCTGCACGCCGCGCTATATGTCGACGCCAGCGGAGAGATCCGCGCCTGCCGGGAAGACATCGGTCGGCACAATGCGCTGGACAAGCTGATCGGCGCCCTGCTGCGCGAGAAGCACGATGTGCGCCGGGGCTTCGCGGTGGTGACCAGCCGCTGCAGCCTGGAGTTGATTCACAAGGCGGTCAGAGCCGGCATCGGCAACCTGGTCAGCCTGTCGGCCCCGACCGCCCTGACCGTGCAATGGGCGCGCCGGCACAATCTCAACCTGATTCATTTGCCCCACCACAGTGCGCCACGGGTCTACAGCCCCGCGCCGCCTGCAAGAGAAGAACAGCCATGAGCCTGCAACCCGTTAACCCGCGTTACAAACCTTACAAAGGCGCTGCCGCCGGTTGGGGTGCGCTGATCAGCGTCACCCAGTTCTGGCTGGACAGCAAACAGCCATTCAAGAACCTACGCGCACTGCTCAAGACCAACCAGAACGGTGGCTTCGACTGCCCCGGCTGCGCGTGGGGCGACTCGCCGGAAGACGGTCGCATCAAGTTCTGCGAGAACGGCGCCAAGGCGGTGAACTGGGAAGCCACCAAGCGCCGGGTCGACGCCAAGTTCTTTTCCAAGTACTCCGTCAGCCAGTTGCGCGAGCAAAGCGACTACTGGCTGGAATATCAGGGCCGCCTGACCGAGCCGATGCGTTACGACGCGGCCACTGACCGCTACGTGCCGACCTCCTGGGATGACGCCTTCAGCCTCATCGCCAAGCACCTGAAGAACCTCGAGACCCCCAACCAGGCCGAGTTCTACACCTCGGGTCGCGCCAGCAACGAAGCTGCGTTCCTTTACCAGCTGTTCGTGCGCGCCTATGGCACCAACAACTTCCCCGATTGCTCGAACATGTGCCACGAAGCCAGCGGCGTGGCGCTGATCCAGAGCGTCGGCATCGGCAAAGGCAGCGTGACCTTCGCCGACTTCGAACATGCCGACGCGATCTTCGTGCTCGGCCAGAACCCGGGCACCAACCACCCGCGTATGCTCGAGCCGCTGCGTGAGGCGGTCAAGCGCGGCGCTCAGGTCGTCGCCTTCAACCCGCTCAAGGAGCGTGGCCTGGAGCGCTTCCAGCATCCGCAGCACGCCCTGGAAATGCTCACCAATGGTTCCGAGCCGCTCAACACCGCCTTCTTCCGCCCGGCTCTGGGTGGCGACATGGCGGCGCTGCGTGGCATTGCCAAGTTCCTGTTGCAGTGGGAGCGCGAAGCCGTCGCCAAGGGCGAGAAGCCGGTCTTCGACCATGCCTTCATCGCCGAACACACCGATGGTGTCGATGCCTACCTCGCCGTACTCGACGAAACCTCGTGGGAGTCGCTGGTCGAGCAGTCCGGCCTGACCCTCGACGAAATCGAGCAGGCGGCGCTGATGTACCGCCGCGCCGAGAAAGTGATCATGTGCTGGGCGATGGGCATCACCCAGCACATCCACTCGGTGGCCACCATCCAGGAAATCGTCAACCTGCAACTGCTGCGCGGCAACCTCGGTCGTTCCGGCGCCGGCCTGTGCCCGGTTCGCGGTCACAGCAACGTGCAGGGCGACCGTACCATGGGCATCAACGATCGCCCGCCGGTGCTGCTGCTCGACAATATCGAGAAGCGCTTCCAGTTCAAGGTGCCGCGCGACAACGGCCACAACACTGTGGAAGCGATCAACGCCATGGTCGATGGCCAGGCCAAGGTGTTCATCGCCCTGGGCGGCAACTTCGCCCAGGCCACGCCGGACAGCCCGCGTACCCACCAGGCGCTGCAGAATTGCGACCTGACCGTGCAGATCAGCACCAAGCTCAACCGCAGCCATCTCACCACCGGTAAGGATGCGCTGATTCTGCCTTGCCTGGGCCGTACCGATATCGACATCCAGGCCACCGGCCCGCAAGCGATCACCGTGGAAGACTCGTTCAGCATGATCCACGCGTCCAACGGCCAGCTGGACCCGCTGTCCAAGGACATGCGCTCGGAGCCGGCCATCGTCGCCGGCATCGCCAAGGCCACCCTGGGCAACCACCCCGTCGATTGGGATGCGATGATCGCCGACTACGACCGCATCCGCGATCTGATCGCCGACACCATTCCCGGCTTCCAGGACTTCAACACCCGCGTGCAGCACCCAGGCGGTTTCTACCTGGGCAACTCGGCTGGCGCGCGCCAGTGGAAGACCACCACCGGCAAGGCCAACTTCAAATCCAACGCGTTGATGGCCGATCTGCTGCCACCCCAAGTGCGCAATAGCGGCCAGACGCCGGACCTGATCCTGCAGACCATGCGTTCCCACGACCAGTACAACACCACCATCTATGGCCTCGATGACCGTTACCGCGGCGTTCGTGGCCAACGTGACGTGCTGTTCGTCAACGAAGCCGATATCACCCGCCTGGGCTACAAGCCGGGGCAGAAAGTGGACATCACTTCGCTGTGGGACGACGGCGTCGAGCGCAAGGTAGTCGGCTTCACCCTGCTGGCCTTCGATATTCCGGCCGGCCAGGCGGCCGCCTACTACCCGGAAGCCAACCCGCTGGTGCCGCTGCAGAGCGTCGGCCTGGGCAGCCACACGCCGACCTCCAAGTTCGTCGCCATTCGCCTGCACGCTGCGCAGCAAACCGCGCGCATCGTCTAAGAGCCTGTTCATAATCTTTAAGCTCAGGTTCGGCGACTTTGGCGGCTAAGTGGGGCGGGAGCGGCCGATCGGTTTCGTAGGATGGACTGGTGATTATCTGTGGGAGCGGGCCATGCCCGCGAAAAATCACGGGCATGGCCCGTTCCCACAGGTGAAGCAACGATGTCCGCTTCTGCCTCGTAGTTGCCGCTTCATGCGCAGATAAGGCTTTGAACAGGCTCTAAGGACGCCATTGCCCTGCCGCCTCGGGTACCTCGCCCGAGGCGGCAGGGCATCTCCCCGCCCGCCAACGATCAGACTGCAGTTCGTCGGAAATACGGCACTTATCGCCTCAAATCACCCTCTGATGTCCCTTTGCCGTTATCCGCCTCGGTTAACGTGTCCAGAAGCGCTCAATCGAAGCGCGTAGTTGCGCCCAAGCCACGATGTGGCCCTTCGGGTTTCTGCCAAACGAGCGACAACCGTGCCACTGACTACCAGGCTTCTGAAAAAGCCGCCTGGCTCCGCTGTCATCGGCCTGCAACGGGAGGGAATACCATGCGGTTTCCATCTGTCGTCCTGCTAGGGGCGGCTCTGTTGAGCATCCACGCCCAGGCAGCGATCATGGAGCGTGAGCTGGGCGACTACGAACTCAATCTGGGCACCACGCCAAGCCGCAGCATGGCGCAGGGGCTGGTCAAGCCCGAGAGTGGCGGTGCCTTTCACGGCGGGCTCGACCTGAGCCACCCCAGTGGCTGGTACCTTGGCCAATGGTCGCCCAACCTGGGTATCAGCCCGGGCAGCCGCATGGAACTCAACAGCTACGTGGGCTATCGCCGGCACTTCGTCGACTCGCTCGGCTATGAAGTCGGCACCATCCGCTACAGCCACCCGGGCTATACGCACCTCGACAGCCAGGACCTGTACGCGGGCCTGACCTACGACGCGCGCCGCTTCGGTTTCTCCTTCAGCAACGACCCGAACCGTTTCAACAGCACCGTGCTGGCCGACCTCGGCCGCGTGAAGTTACTGGGCATGGCGGTAATCGTGCGTTACGGCAACCATCTGCTCGACAACCCCAAACAGATTTCCGGCGGCGGTACGGTCAGCTCGTTCAACGACTGGTCGCTGAGCCTCTCACGCCCGTGGAAAGGTATCGACTTCGATTTCTCGTACTCGGATTCGAGCCTGAGTGGAGAGGCCTGCTCGGCCTATTCGGGGCACAACACCGAGTGTGAGGGCTGGTTCTCGATCAAGGCGTCGAGATCGCTGTTCTAGGCACTTTCCGGACAACAGCACGCATCAGTGCAACGCTCGAAAACACATCTTGATACATTCATACTCGTATCTTTAATTCCCCTCTCGGGAATTTCCTCTGCGCGCCCGCTCTAAGGAGATGTCACCGGCACTGCACGGTGGCCGCTGGAACCATGGCAGAGCCATGGGCTACGCCCGCAAGGGTCATCTTCGAGGGTTACGCGATGCGTACATTCCTTAGCGCACTGGCCTTCAGTGCAATGATTTCTCCCCTGGCCTATGCCGATACCACCAAGACTGCCATTGGCAGCGGAGTCGGCGGCGCGCTGGGCAATATCGTCGGCCAGCAACTGGGAGGTAGCACGGGCGCTGCAATAGGCGCGGGCCTGGGTGGCGCCGCCGGTGGTGCCATCAGCTCACGCAACAAGACCGAGGCAGCGCTGGGCGGTGGCCTGGGCGCAGCAGGCGGCTCGGTGTTGGGCAATCAGTTCGGCGGCAGTACCGGCTCGACCATTGGCGCCGGCCTGGGCGGCGCTGCCGGTGGTGCCTTGGCCAACGAAGTGGCGGACAGCAACCGCCATGAATCCCGCTATCGCGACAACGGCCATCGGCACGGCAAAAAGCACCACAAGCGCCATCACAAACATCGTCACCGTTGATCATCCAGTCAGCATCAAGGGCGCCTCGGCGCCCTTGATCGTTCAGGCCACCAGCAAAACCTCCATCGCCTGGCGCAATGCATGGGGAATCGACACCGGCTGGTTGCTCTGGCGATCCACGAAGACATGCACGAAACGCCCCGCCGCGCAGGCCTGCATCTGCCCTTCGCGAAACACCGCGAGCTCATACCGCACCGAACTGTTGCCCAGTTTGCCAACCCGCAGGCCGACCTCCACGCGCTCGGGGAAAGCGATCGACTCGAAGTAATCGCAGCTTGAACTCACCACGAAGCCCACGACCTCGCCGCGATGGATATCCAAACCACCTGATTCGATCAGATAGGTATTCACCGCCGTGTCGAAATAGCTGTAGTAGGTGACATTGTTGACGTGGCCATACAGGTCGTTGTCGTGCCACCGCGTGGTGATCGGCTGGAAGTGAAGATAATGCTCGCGCAGGTGCTGCGACTGTTGCATGGGTTGCCACCTCGCATGAGAACGCAAGCCGGCATGGTGCCGGCCTCCTGCCAAAGTGACAACTGCGCCCGGTTAATATGCGACCTGATAGATGGCCAGCGCTTGGGCCTGAGTCATTTCTCGCGGATTGTTGACCAGCAGACGGTCATGCAGCATGGCGTCGGCGGCCAGACGCGGCAGCAAATCCTGCTCGACGCCTATATCACGTAGGCGCGCGGGTAAACCGCTGCGCTCGCTAAGGTCGGCCAGCTCGATGATGAATTGCTCGGTGTGATCCGTGGCATCGCCGCTGCGCAGGCGCTCGCCTAACAACAGCGGTGCCAATTCCTCGTAGAGCGGCGCGGCCACCGAGGCGTTGAAGCCCAGCACATGGGGCAGCAGCACCGCCGTGCTGACACCATGGGGCACCTGGCAATGTCCGCCCAGCGGATAAGCCAACGCATGCACCGCCGCCAGCGGCGCGTTGGCATAAGCCTGCCCGGCCAGGCAGGCGCCCAGCAGCATGGCCTGGCGGGCCTCACGATTGCCGCCATTGTGTACGGCCTCGTCCAGGTTGGCACCGAGCAGGCTCAGCGCTTCGCGCGCCAGCATGTCGGACAGCGGATTCTTGCGCCGCGCGCCGGTATAGGCCTCGACGGCGTGTCCCATGGCCAACATGCCGCAGGCCGCGGTGACCGGCGCCGGCAACTGCAGGGTGAGTTCGGCATCGAGCAGTGCCAGGTCCGGCAACAGGCGCGCCGACACCACCGCGACCCGGGTAGCATGCTGGGTGGTCATCACGGCGATGGGCGTCACTTCGGAGCCGCTACCAGCCGTGGTCGGCACCTGAATCAGCGGCAAGCGATGCCCCGCTGCTTTGTCGATGCCGTAAAGATCGCCCAGCGTCTGCCGGCAATCGGGATGCGCCAGCTGCGCGACCAACTTGGCTACATCCAACGAGCTGCCGCCGCCAAAGCCGATCACCAGCTCGGCCTGGGCGTCCTTGGCGAACTGTGTGGCATTGCCGACCACGGCTTCCGGCGCACCCGCCAGCACCCCGTCGAACACGTGCAGCGCGACGCCGCCCTTGGCAAAGGCGCTGCGTACATCTTCGAAGAAATCCTGCCGGGCAACACCGGCATCGGTCACCAGCGCTATGGAGCGCGCGCCCCAAGCCTGGCATAACGGCACAAGCCGCTGGACGGCTCCGGGCTCGCAGATGAGATGGGCGGCTGTAGCGAAGCTGAATGGCTGCATGGCGCTTTCCTCGTTCTGTGCAGCGCGATATCGCGCGAAAGACCATGCCCCTGTCACGCAAAGATCGCAGCATCCCGGCAAGGCCTCTGTTCATAGTAGGTCGTGAGCCGGAATCCGCCCGGGAAAGCGCGCGAAGGCAGCCGTTCGTCGATTAACTGGCTGAGTTGACCAACGATTAGCGCCTGGCACGCCCAGTGTGCCTGCCAGGCGCCGTATCCAGGCGATTCCAACCCAGCCCAGTAACCACGCGTCTTTCGTTCGAAACCACGAGGATCGCCGCTGAAGCCGACAATTGCCTACAAAAAAAGTGCTAGTCCATCCAGTTCTTGGGGTTATGACATATCTGCCTAAAGCCTTCCGCTCGCTCGACTTAGACTGAATTTATCGAATCGAAAGACGGAGGTGACTCATGCCCCTTTCCATCGACGGCATGAATATCGGCCAGTACAGCTATCGGCCAATTGGCACTACCAACAATGGGCTGCAGACCAACGCTCTGGATCGCGCGACGCCTGCGGCGCAGCGTCTGAACGATGCACAAGAGCAGTTGCTGGAACGTCGGCGTATCGATCAGGAACGTCAGGATCGCCTGCAAGAGACACGTGAAGAGCGTATCGCGCAGCAGGAGCAGCAACAAGAACGTGCCCTTCAGGTGCGCCAGCAACGTCAGGATGCAGCCCAGGAGCTGGACGAGCAGCTACGCGAGCAGCGGCTTGAGACACTTCAGGAGCAACGCCAGGAAGTGCTCAATCCACTGTCCGCAGAAAGCCTTGCCAGGCAGCGGGTACAGAGTGAAATTACTCCGCCGGCAGCTGATGCTGCGCAGGTGAGTCCGCGTTTGGCGGCTGAAGCCATTTCGGCTTATCGCCAAACGGCGTCCCCGGACTTCATCGGTCGTAGCCTGGTCGCCTGACCGGCGCTGAAATAGCCGCAAAAAAGCGGGCCCTGCATCAGATCGATGATCTGATGCAGGGCCCGCCTCTTGTTCAACGGAGAGTTTTAAAAAGCGCCACTACACAAGGTGAGCGCCTCCGCTTTCACTCCTTGCCCAATGCCTCCTGGCGTTGCAGAAACTCTTCCTGCAGCAACGCATCGGCATTTTCCTCGTCACCTTCCAACTGCTGATGCAGATGACCAGTACCAACCGGCTTGCTTTCCAACTTGCCCACTAGGTGTTCCAGAGCATGACGCATTTTCTCGGCGGCGCCGTCGATGGCCTGCTCCAGCGATTCAGCCTTGTGAGTAACGGACAGCGGCTGATGGCCCTTGGGGCGAGCCTCGATCTGGCAGCGCTTGTCGTCCGCGCCGCTCTTGCCGCCGTTCTCGTCGCTGATATGCACTTCCACTCGCGACAGGAACTCCTCGTAACGCTCCAGACGATCCGCCACGGATCCGCTCACCCATTCCTGTAGCCGTGCGCTGCCTTCGATATGGTTGCTGTTCACATGAACTTGCATGGTCTTCCTCGCTTTCGACGGGTCTAGGAGCTTGGAGGCGATCGGGCGAGACTAGGTTCCTGTTGATTGCCGCTGCCGCCGGCGATTAAGGCGGCGGCGAGCGAGACCGCGTCAGAAGCGGTCGCGGATCACCACTTCATCGAATGGCAGTTTGCCGATACGAGGCTTGGCGTCGATGGCTTTCTTGCCTACGGCGACCATCAGAGCGATCACATGGTTGTCCGGCAGGTTGATCAGCTTGGCCACGGCGTCGAAATCGAAGCCATCCATGGGGCAGGAATCCAGGCCCTTGCCGCGCGCGGCGAGCATAAGGGTTTGCGCCACCAGGCCGCAGCTGCGCATGGTTTCGTCGCGCTGTACCTGTGGTTTGTCGCGGTAGTAGTTATCGATGGCGCCCGCCATGAACTGCTGCACTTCGACTGGCGCGCCATCCCACACGCGGCCGACGTTCTTTTCCCAGCTGTCGACCTGGGCACAGACCACCACCAACATCGAGGCGTCGGTCATCTGCGCCTGCCCCCAGCCAACCTCGCGAATCTGCTGACGCAGCGCCGGGTCGCTGACTTCCACCAAGCGAACGTGCTGCAGGTTGAAGGCCGTGGGCGCGAGCAGCGCCAGTTGCAGCAACTCGTTCTTTTCTTCGGCGCTCAAGGTGAAACCGGCGTCATAACCTTTGACGGCGCGGCGGGTGCGGATGGCTTCGTGAACATGCATGGGGCTGGCTCCTGATGATGGCAATGGAAGGATTCGCTGCAATGCTAGACAAGCCACTCCGGCAAAACCATGGGACCTTTACGATTCGATTCATCGTCTGCAACGATTTATTCGAAGCGCAGCCCGGTAAGGCTAACCGTCTCGCCAGAGCTCATGCTCGGCCATTGACGGGCTGCTAGACCGGACGCCTCTTGCAACGATAAAGGCTCAGAAGACACACTGGAGGCTCTAACAAGGCTATTCCAAACGAACGTTCGAGGGTTAAGCTATTACCCATGACCAATTCGCCCTACATCGCCACGTCCTCTGCCGACGCCGCTGCGCTCAAGGTAGGTGGAGACTGGACACTCGCCCACTACGGCGCGCTGCTGCCCCAGGTCGCTGAGGCAAGACCGGCACTGGATGAAAACAGCCGCGCCGATTTCAGCGAGCTGAACGCACTGGACACCGCAGGCGCGAGCCTGCTGGTCGAACTACTCGGTGCGCAGCGACTGATCGCCTTGCTGTCCGATGACAGCCTCAGTGATGAGCGCCGCGCTCTACTGCACACCGTTGCCACGGCCATGCAGCAGCAACAACTGGTGAGCGAGCCTCCAAGCCGCTCAACCTACCGCGAGTTTTTCGGACATATCGGCGAGGTCGTGGAAGGCATCTGGCACAAGGTGGTCGGCTTGTTGGGCTTCGTCGGCCTTACCCTCGGCACCCTGTTGCTGATTCTGCTCAACCCACGCCGCTGGCGGCTGACGTCGCTGGCCTCGCACCTCGAACAGATCGGCCTGAACGCCGTGCCGATCATTGCGCTGCTGACTTTTCTGGTCGGTGCCGTGGTGGCTTTTCTCGGCGCGACCATTCTCAGCGACTTCGGCGCGACCATCTACACGGTCGACCTGGTGGCATTCTCGTTCCTGCGCGAGTTCGGGGTGCTGCTCACCGCCATCCTGATGGCCGGCCGTACCGCCAGCGCCTTTACCGCGCAGATCGGTTCGATGAAGGCCAACGAGGAAATCGACGCGATCCGCACCCTGGGGCTCAATCCCATGGAGCTGCTGGTGCTGCCGCGGGTATTCGCCATGCTGATCGCCCTGCCACTGCTGACCTTTGTCGCCATGCTCTGCGGCATGCTCGGTGGTGCCGTGGTGTGCGTGCTGACACTGGATATCTCGCCGTCGATGTTTCTGTATCTGCTGCAGGAAAATATCCCGCTCAACCATTTTCTGGTCGGCATGGGCAAAGCACCGATCTTTGCCTTTCTCATCGCGGTAATCGGCTGCCTGGAAGGCTTCAAGGTCACCGGCAGCGCGCAGTCAGTCGGCGAACGCACCACTTCCGCCGTGGTGCAGTCGATCTTCGTGGTCATCGTGGTCGACGCCGTGGCGGCACTGTTTCTGATGGAGATGGGCTGGTGAGTGGCGAAGCGATCATTCAGGTTCGTGACCTGACCAACCAGTTCGGCCCCCAGGTGGTGCACCAGCATCTGGACCTGGATCTGTATCGCGGCGAAGTGCTCGGCGTGGTGGGCGGCTCGGGCACCGGCAAATCGGTGCTGCTGCGCACCATCGTCGGCCTGCGCGAGCCCAGCGCCGGTAAGGTGCGGGTGTTCGGCGAGGATTTGCTGACGCTGTCCTCGCAGCAGCGTTCCGAGCTGGAGCGGCGCTTCGGCGTGCTCTACCAGCGCGGCGCGCTGTTTTCGTCGCTCACCGTGGTGGAGAACATCGCCCTGCCGCTGATCGAGCATGCCGGGCTGACGCGTTCCCAGGCCGAGCACCTGGCCGAGTCCAAAGTGGCACTGGTCGGCCTGCCGCCCCACGCCGGCAACAAGTATCCGAGCGAGCTTTCTGGCGGCATGGTCAAGCGCGCCGCCTTGGCCCGCGCCATGGCGCTGGAGCCGGACATCCTGTTTCTCGACGAGCCAACCGCAGGTCTAGACCCGATCGGCGCGGCGGCCTTCGACCAGTTGATCCGCACCCTGCGCGACGCCCTCGGGCTCAGCGTGTTTCTGGTCACCCACGACCTGGATACGCTTTACACCCTGTGCGACCGCGTGGCCGTGCTGTCACAGAAGCGGGTGCTGGTGGCTGACACCCTGGACGTGGTCGCCGCCACCGACGATCCCTGGATACAGGACTATTTCCATGGCCCGCGCGGACGCGCGGCCGAACAGGCTGCAACGAGGATTAGCTGAATGGAACCACGCGCCCATCACGTCTTGATCGGCATGTTCACGGTGGCGATCGTCAGCGCCATCCTGGTGTTCGCCCTGTGGCTGGGCAAGACCAGCGCCGACAAGCAGTTCAACTACTACGAGGTGATCTTCACCGAAGCGGTCAACGGCCTGTCCCAAGGTAGCGCTGTGCAGTACAGCGGCATCCGGGTCGGCGACGTCATCAGCCTGACCCTCGACCCGCAAGATCCGCGCAAGGTACACGCCACTATCCGCATCAACGGCACCACGCCGATCAAGGAAGACACCCGCGCGCGCCTGACCGTCACCAGCATCACCGGTGGTGCGGTGATTCAGCTGCACGGCGGCTCGCCCGAGAGCCCGGCACTGAAAGCCAGAGACGGTCATACGCCAGTGATCGTTGCCGATCGCTCGCCGCTGTCGCAGTTGATGGCCAATGGCGAAGACCTGATGATCAGCGTGACCCGCCTGCTCGATCGCGCCAATGCCATGTTCTCCCGCGAGAACACCGAGAACATCGCCAAGACCCTGCGTAACCTGGAACACATCACCGCCAGTGTTTCCGAACAGCGCGAGGAGCTGCGCGAGGCCCTCGCGCAAATGTCCACCGCTGGGCGTGAGGCCAGTGCTTTGATGAACAACGCCAACAAGCTGTTCAGCGGCCCGGCGCAGAACACCCTGCAGAGCGCCGAGCGCCTGGCCGCTTCGCTGGAGCGCAGCAGCAGCAACATCGAACAACTGCTACAGGACAACCGCGCCGCCCTCGACGGTGGCATGCAGGGCATCGGCGAGCTCGGCCCGGCCATCAACGAGCTGCGTGACACCCTGGGTTCTCTGCGCTCGTTCTCGCGGCGTCTGGAGGAAGACCCGGCCGGCTATCTGCTGCGCAGCGACAGCATCAAGGAGTTTCAACCATGAAAGCATTCGCCACTGCCGGTGCCCTGCTACTGACCAGCCTGCTCAGCGCCTGCTCGATCCTTCCCCAGGGTGAGGCTCTCGACGTGTACCTGCTGCCGAGCAATATGCCGGTGCGCACGGCCGATGCGCCACGGGAAAGCTGGTCGCTGCGGGTCAACCGTCCGCAGAGCAGCCAGTTGCTGGACAGCCCGCGCATCGTCGTGCTGCCGCAAGGCGACCGCATCAGCGCCTACCAGGGTGCCCGCTGGAGCGACCGCGCGCCGGCACTGTTTCGCGACCGGCTGATCGGCGCCTTTCTCGATGACGGCCGCATCGGCGCCGTCAGCAGCGACGACAGCCGGCTACAGGCCGATCTGGAGCTGAGCAGCGACCTGCGCGCCTTCCAGAGCGAGTACCGCAACGGCCGGCCCGAAGTGCATATCCTCCTCGACGCGCGCCTGGTACAGGCCGGCAACCAGCGCATCCTCGCCAGCCGCCGCTTCGAAGTCCGCCAGGTTGCCGGCGACACGGCGGTGGAATCGGTGGTCAAGACCTTCGGCACCGCCAACGACCAGCTTTCACGGCAACTGATGGATTGGGTGGTGAAAGAAGGCCAGCGTAATACGTCGGATAGCAGCAAGCCCTGATTAGGGCGGCTTGTCTTCAGGTGCTAGAAGCCATTCAGCACCTTACTGTGGGAGCGGGCCATGCCCGCGAAGAAAATCACGGGCATGGACTCGGTGTGATCTTTCAGCCATGTCGGGTGGATGACGCTGTTTTCATCCACCGCGGCGGCTACCAGTAGGTGGACGTACGAAACGTCGTCCGCCCTGCTCAATAGCAGCCATTCAGCGCCCTAATGTGGGAGCGGGCCATGCCCGCGAAAAAGTCTCGGGCATCCCCACCCGCACTCGCCAGTGCCCTGCTACGTCCTGCTATCGCACTCCAGCAAATGGCGCCTGCACAACACTATAAAAACGGCCGGTGTGATCGCTCACACCGGCCGCTTGTTTTGCTGCAGTTGCGGGCGTCAGGCGAAGACGATCTCGTCGTTCTCGACCTTACCGGTCACCGTACTGCCCGGGTTGAACTGCCCGGACAGAATCAACTGCGCCAACGGGTTCTCGATCCAGCGCTGAATGGCTCGCTTCAACGGGCGCGCGCCATACACAGGGTCGTAGCCGACAGCGATCAGCTTGTCCATCGCCTCGTCGGACAGCTCCAGGCTCAGCTCGCGCTCGGCCAGGCGCTGCAGCAGGCGCGAAAGCTGGATGCGCGCGATGCCGGCGATCTGCTCACGGGCCAGGGGCTCGAACACCACCACTTCGTCGATACGGTTCACGAACTCCGGACGGAAGTGGTTACTCACTGCATCCATCACCGCGGCGCGCTGCGCGTCGCGGTCGCCGACCAGTTCCTGAATCTGCGCCGAGCCTAGGTTGGAGGTCATCACGATCACGGTGTTCTTGAAGTCCACGGTGCGGCCATGGCTGTCGGTCAGGCGACCATCTTCGAGCACCTGCAGCAGCACGTTGAACACGTCCGGGTGGGCCTTTTCAACTTCGTCCATCAATACCACCGAGTAGGGTTTGCGGCGCACCGCCTCGGTCAGGTAACCGCCCTCCTCGTAGCCGACGTAACCGGGCGGTGCACCGATCAACCGGGCCACCGAGTGCTTCTCCATGAACTCGGACATGTCGATGCGCACCAGCGCGTCTTCGGTATCGAACAGGAACTCGGCCAGCGCCTTGCACAGTTCGGTCTTGCCCACGCCGGTCGGGCCGAGGAACAGGAACGAGCCACTCGGCCGATTCGGATCGGCCAGGCCGGCACGCGAACGGCGCACGGCATTGGCGACCGCCACCACGGCTTCGTCCTGACCGATCACCCGCTGGTGCAGCAGGCCTTCCATCTTCAGCAGCTTGTCGCGCTCGCCCTCGAGCATCTTCGACACCGGAATACCGGTCCACTTGGAAACCACCTCGGCGATTTCCTCTTCGGTGACCTTGCTGCGCAGCAACTGGTTTTCCGTGGTGCCGTGCTGGTCGACCATCTGCAGGCTGCGCTCCAGGTCGGGAATCACCCCGTACTGCAGCTCGGCCATGCGGTTGAGATCGCCTTTACGGCGCGCCGCTTCGAGCTCGGTCTTGGCCTGCTCGATACGCTGCTGAATCTGTGCCGAACCCTGGACTTCGGCTTTTTCCGACTTCCAGATCTCTTCCAGGTCGGCGTATTCCTTCTCCAGCTTGGCGATGTCTTCCTGCAGTTTGACGAAGCGCTTCTTGGCCGCCTCGTCCTCCTCCTTCTTCAACGCCTGGGCTTCGACCTTGAGCTGAATCAACCGGCGATCCAGGCGATCGAGCACTTCGGGCTTGGAATCGATCTCCATGCGAATACGGCTGGCGGCCTCGTCGATCAGGTCGATGGCCTTGTCCGGCAACTGGCGGTCGGTGATGTAACGGTGGCTGAGCTTGGCCGCGGCGATGATCGCGCCATCGGTGATGGCCACCTTATGGTGCACCTCGTAGCGCTCTTTCAGGCCGCGCAGGATGGCGATGGTGTCTTCCTCGCTCGGCTCGTCGACCAGTACCTTCTGGAAGCGGCGCTCCAGGGCGGCGTCCTTTTCGATGAACTGGCGGTATTCGTTCAGCGTGGTGGCGCCTACGCAGTGCAGCTCGCCGCGGGCCAGGGACGGCTTGAGCATGTTGCCCGCGTCCATGGCACCCTCGGCCTTGCCGGCGCCGACCATGGTGTGCAGCTCGTCGATGAACAGAATGATCCGGCCTTCCTGCTTGGACAGCTCATTGAGCACCGCCTTGAGGCGCTCCTCGAACTCGCCGCGGAACTTGGCACCGGCGATCAACGCGCCCATGTCCAATGACAAAAGCCGCTTGTCCTTGAGGCCGTCCGGCACTTCGCCGTTGACGATGCGCTGAGCCAGGCCCTCGGCTATGGCGGTCTTGCCGACGCCGGGCTCGCCGATCAGTACCGGATTGTTCTTGGTACGGCGTTGCAGGACCTGAATGGTGCGGCGGATCTCGTCGTCACGGCCGATCACCGGGTCGAGCTTGCCCTCTTCGGCGCGCTTGGTCAGGTCGACGGTGTACTTGTCGAGCGCCTGGCGCGACTCCTCGATGTTGGGGTCGTTGACCGCATCGCCGCCACGCAGGTTGTTCACCGCGTTTTCCAGCGCCTTGCGGCTCACGCCCTGGGCAAGCAACAGTTTGCCGAGCTTGGTGTTCTCGTCCATGGCGGCGAGCAGCACCAGCTCACTGGAAATGAACTGGTCACCCTTCTGCTGCGACAGGCGGTCGGCCTGGTTGAGCAGGCGCGCCAGATCCTGAGACAGACTGACGTCGCCGGTAGGGTTCTGGATCTTGGCCAGTTGGTCGAGTTCTTTGCTCAACGCCTGGCGCAGGCTGTTCACATCGAAGCCCACCTGCATCAGCAACGGGCGAATGGAACCGCCCTGCTGGTCGAGCAGCGCCTGCATCAGGTGCAGCGGCTCGATGGCAGAATGGTCGTGGCCGACGGCCAGGGACTGGGCATCGGAAAGGGCAAGTTGCAGCTTGCTGGTCAAACGGTCGATTCGCATGGCGTCATCCTTCCTTCTAGAGGCAGGCCGGCGCGGTGCATGCGCCTGAGATTAGAACCTGCCGAGATGGAGAATAGATGAGGCCGATTGTGCGGGTTTCAAGCGCAGTGGGTTAGACGGTGATCAGGAGCGCCATCACGATTCGCCGCGGGCCGCGACTCCCACAATGAGTCGCGGCATCGCTACCCACGACTCAGGACAGAGCTCAGCGATCAGCCAGCCAGATCAGCGAGGCGAAGCGCCCGGTCTGCGCGGCGCGGCGATAGGAGTAGAAGCGCGCATCGTTGACGGTGCAGAAGCCGCCGCCATACACCGCGGTAACACCACGAGCCGCCAGGCGGATGCGCGCCAACTGATAAATGTCGGCCATGAAGCGCCCGGCGTTGTGGCTCGGCATGAAGGCGCCAGCAGCCTGGGCGTGCTGATCGACGAATGCCTCACGCACCTCGGCGCCGACTTCGAATGCCTGGGGGCCGATGGCCGGGCCCAGCCAGACGAGGGCGTCTTCCGCCTCCATCGTCAGGGCATCCAGCGTGGCCTCCAGCACGCCGTTGGCCAGGCCGCGCCAGCCAGCATGGGCAGCGGCTACGCGAGTACCGGCGCGGTCGCAGAACAGCACGGGCAGGCAGTCGGCGGTCATTACCGTGGCGGCAATGCCGGGCGTCGCCGTCCAGCTGGCGTCGGCCTCATCGACCGCTTCTGGATCGGCATGGGCCACGGCGATACCGTGCACCTGCTGCAACCAGGCCGGACGGCAGCCCAGCTGGCTGACCAGGCGCTGGCGATTCTTGGCTACCGCGGCCGGGTCATCCTCGACATGGGCGGCCAGGTTGAAGCTGTCGTACGGCGCCTGGCTGACACCGCCGGCGCGGGTCGTCACACAAGTGCGCACCCACTCGGGCGCCGGCCAGTGCGGCGTCAGCCAGTCGTGGGCCTTGTCATTCATCCGATGAACGCCTCGCGATCCTGACGCAGCAGGGTCAGCAACCAGACGAAGTCGTCAGGCAGCGGCGACTGCCACTTCATGCGCTCACCGGTAATCGGGTGATCCAGCTCGAGGAAGCGCGCATGCAGGGCCTGGCGCGGGAATTCCTTGAGGCTCTGCACCATGGTCTGGCTGGCGGCCGGCGGAATGCGGAAGCGCCCGGCGTATACCGGATCACCCACCAGCGGAAAGCCGATGTGACTCATGTGCACGCGAATCTGGTGCGTGCGCCCGGTCTCCAGCTTGACACGCGCATGGGTGTGCGAGCGGAAGCGCTCGAGCACACGATAATGGCTGACCGCCGGCTTGCCGCCATCGGTCACGGCCATGCGCTGACGCTGGGATGAGCTGCGGCCGATCGGCGCATTGATCTTGCCGCCAGAGGTGATCACGCCGATGACGATGCATTCGTAGATGCGGCTCACGGTGCGCTTCTGCAACTGATCGACCAGGCGGGTCTGCGCTTCGATGGTCTTGGCGACCACCATCAGGCCGGTGGTGTCCTTGTCCAGGCGGTGCACGATGCCGGCGCGCGGCACGTTGACGATGTCCGGCACGTGATGCAGCAACGCATTGAGCAAGGTGCCGTCGGCGTGCCCGGCAGCCGGGTGCACGACCAGGCCGGCCGGCTTGTCGATCACCAGGATCTGGTCGTCCTCGTAAACGATATCGAGTTCGATATCCTGAGCGATCCACTCACCCTGGGCTTCCTGCTCGGCGGACAACGCCAGCACGGCGCCGCCGTGGACGATATCGCGCGGGCGCAGTACCTGACCGTCGACGGTCAGGTTGCCCTCCTTGATCCAGCCGGAAAGGCGCGAGCGCGAGTGCTCGGCGAACAGCTGGGCGGCGACTTGATCGAGGCGCTGACCGCCCAGATCGGCGGGAACCTCGGCGGTTAACTCAATGGCCTGCTTATTAATAGATGACATGCTCGGCAACGGCGGGGGCATAGCCTTTGGTTTCGGCTACACGCTTGTGGTTAAATACGGCGTCTTTGCCCCAGGGGTACCGGGGGCGCTCATCATAACAGGACGGTCCTGCCCAAGACAGCCGCCGTCCCAGGGACGCAAGCCGCCATGCAAGTGAAACACCTGCTGCTGATCGCCATCCTCGCCCTCACCGCCGCCTGTTCGTCCAAGGAAGTCCTGGACGAAAACCTCAGCGAGGCAGAACTCTACCAGCAGGCTCAGCAAGATCTGGACAACGGCAGCTACACCAGCGCCGTTACCAAGCTCAAGGCTCTGGAATCGCGCTACCCCTTCGGTCGCTACGCCGAGCAATCCCAGCTCGAGCTGATTTACGCCAACTACAAGAACGCCGAGCCGGAAGCCGCCCGCGCTGCCGCCGAGCGCTTCATTCGCCTGCATCCGCAGCACCCGAACGTCGACTACGCCTACTACCTCAAGGGCCTGGCGTCGTTCGACCAGGACCGTGGCATCGTCGCCCGCTTCCTGCCGCTGGACATGACCAAACGTGACCCGGGTGCGGCCCGCGACTCCTATAACGAGTTCGCCCAGCTCACCAATCGCTATCCGAACAGCCGTTACGCCCCGGATGCCAAGCAACGCATGATCTACCTGCGCAACCTGCTGGCCGCCTATGAAATTCACGTGGCCCATTACTACCTGACCCGCCACGCCTACGTCGCCGCCGCCAACCGCGGTCGCTACGTGGTGGAGAACTTCCAGGAAAGCCCATCGGTCGGTGACGGCCTGGCCGTGATGGTCGAGGCCTATCAGCGCCTGACCCTGAACGACCTGGCGGCCACCAGCCTGGAGACCCTGAGGCTCAACTATCCGGATCACTCGAGCCTGAAGAGTGGCGAGTTCGTGCCGCAGGAAGAAGCTGCCGACGAACGCTCGTGGCTGGCCAAGGCGACCCTGGGCCTGATCGAAAGCGATGTGCCGCCACCACCGAGCCAGACCCAGGCCAGCCTGGACGTGCAGCGTCAGTACCAAGAAGCGGTCGACCAGATGCCGGCCGATCTGAAAGCCGCCGGGCGCGGCGAAGAGCCACAGGCGCCCAAGCGCTCCTGGTTCAGCCGCCTGACCTTCGGCCTGTTCGACTGATCCACCGCTATTAGCCAGCCTCTTCACGATGCCAGTCAACCGACTGGCATCGTGCATTCTGGCCCTGCAAAACGCTGATTGGATAACTGTCCGCCCAGGGCGTCCTTAGCTACACTGCCCCATCCTCCAACACGAAGAGAGCGCCATGGGCCTGTTCCGCCTGCTGTTCTGGATTGCCATCATCTTTGCCGCCATCTGGCTGTGGCGGCGCTATGCCGGCGCCACCCGACGGCGCCAGAAGGCAGCACCGCCCGTGGATCATCCGGCGCCCATGGTGCGCTGCGCACACTGCGGCGTACACACCCCGCAGCAGCACGCCTTACAACTGGCGCAGCGCTGGTACTGCAGCCAGGCGCATCTGGAACAAGGCCCCAAGCCCGGTGCCCAATAGCGCCCTTGCGGTACGGGGCCCTCAAGGGCACCGCATCTTCCGGCTTTACCATCTCTATCGCCTGGTCATCGGCGTGGTGCTGGTGCTGCTGGTTTCCGCCAACCTGGACTCGGAACTGCTGGAACTGGCCCACGTGTCGCTGTTCAGAGGGGCGGCCTGGGTCTACCTGACGCTCAACATCCTGATCGCACTGATCATTCACACGCCCAATCGCCTGCTGCCGATCTTCGCCGTGGCGCTGGGTGACGTGATGCTGCTCTCGGCACTGTTCTATGCCGGTGGCGGCACACCAAGCGGGATTGGCAACCTGCTGATCGTCTCCGTGGCGATCGCCAACATCCTGATACGCGGTCGCTTCGGGATCTTGATCGCCGCTGCCGCTGCGATCGGCATGATTTACCTGACCTTCTACCTGAGCCTCAGCCACGCTGAGGCCAGTAACCAGTACGTGCAGGTCGGCGCGCTGGGCGCACTGTGCTTCGCCGCAGCGCTGTTCGTGCAGGGCCTGACCCGCCGCATGCAGGTCAGCGAAAGACTGGCCGAACAACGCGCTGCCGACGTGGCGGATCTGGAGACACTGAACAACCTGATCCTGCAGCGCATGCGCACCGGCATCCTGGTGGTGGACGAGCAGCGCCGCGTGCTGCTGGCCAACCAGGCCGCGCTCGGCCTGCTGGGCCAGCAAAACCTGGCGGGCAAGATTCTCGACCCGCACTGCACCGAACTGGTCAAGCGGCTGCAGCAGTGGCAGGAGAACAGCAGCCTGCGCCCGGCCAGCTTGCAGACGCTCAGTGACGGCCCGACCCTGCAGCCCAGCTTCATCGCGCTGCAGCGCGGCGGCCAGCGGCATATCCTGATCCTCCTCGACGACATCTCGCAGATCGCCCAGCAGGCCCAGCAACTCAAACTGCTCGCCCTTGGCCGGCTGACTGCCGGCATCGCCCACGAGATTCGTAACCCGTTGGGCGCCATCAGCCATGCGGCGCAGCTGCTGCAGGAGTCCGAAGACCTGCACGGGCCGGACTTGCGTCTGGCGCAGATCATTCAGGACCACTCGCGGCGCATGAACCTGATCATCGAGAACGTGCTGCAGCTCTCTCGCCGGCGCCAGGCAGAGCCGCAGCTGCTGGATCTGAAATACTGGCTGCACCGTTTCGCGGCCGAATTCCGCAGCACCGCCCCGGCTTCCAAGGTACTGCACCTGGCCATCGAAGGCAGCAGCATCCAGACGCGCATGGACCCCAACCAGCTGAACCAGGTCATCACCAATCTGGTGCAAAACGGCCTGCGCCACAGTGCCAAGCTCAATCCTCAGGGCCAGGTGTGGCTGAAGCTGCTCCGCGATCCGCGCAGCGATCTGCCAGTGCTCGAGGTGCTCGACGACGGTGAAGGCGTGCCGGCAGACCAACTGCATCACATCTTCGAGCCTTTCTACACAACGGAGAACAAAGGCACTGGCCTGGGCCTGTATATTTCCCGCGAGCTTTGCGAAAGCAACCAGGCTCATCTTCACTATCAATCACGCGAAGGCGGCGGCGCATGCTTCCGTATCACCTTCGCGCATCCGCGAAAAATGAGCTGAACGACCTGATGAATCGCCAGAGAGCCCTGATCGTCGACGACGAGCCCGATATCCGCGAACTGCTGGAGATCACCCTCGGGCGCATGAAGCTCGACACCCGCAGCGCCCGCAACGTCAAGGAAGCGCGCGAGTGGCTGGCCAAGGAACCGTTCGACCTGTGCCTGACCGACATGCGCCTGCCCGACGGTAACGGCCTGGATATCGTGCAGCACATTCAGCAGCGCCATCCGCAGACGCCGGTGGCGATGATCACCGCCTTCGGCAGCGTGGACACGGCAATCAACGCCCTCAAGGCCGGCGCCTTCGACTTCCTCACCAAGCCCGTGGACCTGAGCCGCCTCCGCGAATTGGTGGCCACCGCCCTGCGTCTGCATGCCGCCGATGAAGGCGAAGCGCCGGGTAGCAGCCGGCTGCTGGGTGAGTCGCCGCCGATGCGCGCGTTGCGTGGGCAAATCCAGAAACTGGCGCGCAGCCAGGCGCCGGTATACATCAGCGGTGAGTCGGGCAGCGGCAAGGAGCTGGTCGCCCGGCTGATCCACGAACAGGGCCCGCGACGCGAGCGGGCTTTCGTACCGGTCAACTGTGGCGCTATCCCGTCAGAGCTGATGGAGAGCGAGTTCTTCGGTCACAAGAAGGGCAGCTTCACCGGCGCCGTCGAAGACAAGCAGGGCCTGTTCCAGGCTGCCAATGGCGGCAGCCTGTTCCTCGACGAAGTGGCCGACCTGCCGCTGACCATGCAGGTCAAGCTGCTGCGGGCCATTCAGGAAAAGGCCATCCGCGCCGTCGGTGGCCAGCAGGAAGTGGTGGTCGACACCCGCATCCTGTGCGCCACTCACAAGGACCTCGCCGCCGAAGTGGCAGCCGGCCGCTTCCGCCAGGATCTCTACTACCGCCTCAATGTCATCGAGCTGCGCGTACCGCCACTGCGCGAGCGCCGCGAGGACATCCCGCTGCTGGCCGACGTGATGCTCAAGCGCCTCAACGAAGGCATCGGCCTGCCACCGGTCAAACTCGACGGCCCCGCCTTGGAAAAGCTCAAGAGCTATCGCTTCCCGGGTAACGTTCGCGAGTTGGAGAACATGCTGGAGCGCGCCTACACCCTGTGCGAAGGCGATGTGATCTGCGCCAACGACCTGCGCCTGGCAGACGCCGCGCCGGCTAGCGAGAACGGCGATGCCAGCCTGGCGCAGATCGACAACATCGAGGACTACCTCGAAGACGTCGAGCGCAAACTGATCATGCAGGCCCTCGAAGAAACCCGTTGGAACCGCACTGCGGCGGCTCAGCGCCTGGGGCTTAGCTTCCGCTCGATGCGCTATCGCCTGAAAAAGCTGGGCATCGACTGAGACCATAGCCTGCGGTTGAACCGCCAGTGAGCACACAGTCCTCGTAGCCTGCGGTTGAGCGAAGCGATACCCAGGTTCAGCAGCCCCGCCCCCGAAGCAGGTCGTCCGCCTACAAACGCCCCGCCGGTGAATACGGCGCCGGATCGATGATCGGTTGCTGCCCCAACATCAGATCCGCCAGCAACTGGCAAGATGCAGGCGCCAGCACCAACCCGTTGCGATAATGCCCGCAGTTCAACCACAGCCCCGGGTGACCGGGTACCTCGCCGATAAAGGGAACGCCCTCGGGCGAGCCAGGCCGCAGGCCGGCCCAGTGGCCCACCACCTCGGCATCGCGCAACGCCGGCAGCAGCTTTTCGGCAGAAGCCTGCAGGCTGGCCAGCGCCTCATCGGTTGGCGTTTTGTCGAACCCTGCGTGCTCCAGCGTGCTGCCCACCAGAATGTGCCCATCGCGTCGCGGAATTGCATAGCGCCCGCCGGCCAATACCATGCTGGGCAAGAAGTCCTTGGCGCACTTGAACAGGATCATCTGCCCCTTGACCGGCTCCACCGGTAGCGACAGTCCCAGGCTCTGCAATACGCCCCCGCTCCAGGCCCCGGCCGCGACGACGACCTGCTCGGCCAGCACCTCACCCTCAGCGGTACGAACCCCGACTACGCGCGCGCCATCACGGACGAACTGCAGCACTGGGCTGCGCTCGAGCAGCGTAACGTTCGGAGAATCCTGCAGGGCGGCTCGCAGCGCCTTGACCAGTCGCGGGTTACGCACATTGGCCACGCCCGGCATATAAATCGCGCGCTCGAACCCTTCACCCAGTACAGGGACCTGAGCGTAGGCGGACTCGACAGGCACCTCATGCAATGGCCGCCCCTCTCGCTGCGCCCAGGCCAGCGCATCGGCCTGATCTTCCAGGTCCAGCCAATACAGCCCCGTGACATGCACCTCGGGATCCACGCCAGTGTGCGCCAATAGGCGCTTGCCAAGCCCTGGGTAGTAGTCCTGCGACCAGTGCGCCAGAGCCGTTACCGGCAGGCTATAGCGCCATGGGTAAAGCGGCGAAACAATTCCGCCCCCCGCCCAGGACGCCTCGCTACCGACCAACACGCGCTCCACCAGCGTGACTCGCTTGCCCGCGCCCGCCAGCAGATACGCCGATAACAGCCCGATCACCCCACCGCCGACAACGATTACATCCGTACGCACAACTCACCCCATCGCCAAACCGCATGCCTTGACAGTGACACCTGAGGGTGTAGACAGAAAAAGCAGCCAGGAAGGCCGCTAATGATACGCGCATAGGGAGGTGCGACATGAATAGAGATCACCAGAAGGCCCTGAGCTTGGTGGAGCTGCTGGTAGCCGTCGTTCTACTGGGCATCATGATCAGCATGATCATTCCCACCTTCGCTCGCTTTCAGGAGCAAAAACGTCACGACTCAGCCCGTGATCTACTTGCCAGCTATATCCAGAAAACCCGTGCCAGCGCAGTAGTTGAGGGACGCCCGTACAAACTTTGCGGTTCGAGCGACGGTGAAATCTGCGACGGGACCTGGGCCAGTTATTGGCTTATAGCCACGGCTGGCGAGCAGCCAACCATCGTGACTCAGCAGGCAGCCCCTACAGAAAACATATGCAGGGTAGGTTTCGGTGGCGACAGCATACGATTCCATCCAAACGGAACCAGCTGGACCAGCAACGGCACGATCTTCATATGCAACAGCAATGGACCTCACCACCTACTGACGCTGAATCGCCAGGGCCGCTTGAGATTTGGAACCGCTCACAATTCCGGCTGCTGCTAGACCAGTCATCCGTGCTTCACGGCCGATCATCCACAGCCTGAAGACAGCTACCAGCGAAGCCGTCAGGATTCGCATGCCCTCCTGTATTTAGACTGGACAACCATGCCAAGACTCTCGGAAAGCCAGCCATCGGCGTACTCGCATACGCAATGTGGCTTCACCCTGATTGAGCTGATGATCATCGTCGCTCTGGTTGGGATCATCGCCGCCATCGCGATTCCGAACTTCACCCAATTCATCAATAAGAACCGTACCCAGTCGCTTAACAACGAGATGCTGGCACTGGTGCAATACGCCCGCACTACTGCAGTCGAGCAAAAGACGTTCATGAGAGTTTGCAAGGAAAGCGTCCGTTGGACAGTGAAGAAAACCTGTGCCGATAGCGCCGAAACGTTACGCAGACTGGATGTTCCATCCGGCAGCACGGTGAACCCGGTGGGAGCGAACGTGGCAGAAGTTCTATTCAGGTACAACGGAACCAGTAAAGACACCACCTTGATCACTTGCCAAGGCACCGATCATGCCAACGGTTACACCATCGAGGTAAAAGCCAGCGGCAGCGTACGGAGCTGGCCAAGAGGCATGACTAATTCCACCACCAGCATGACAGCCTGTCAGTAGTACCGAGGAATGGCGATGAAAAACGTGGAAAAGGGATTCAGCCTGATCGAAGTACTCGTGGCTCTGTTGCTAACCACCGTCGGAGTGCTCGGCATGGTCGCGCTGCAAGGTCGTAGCGTGCAGTACTCGCAAGACTCCGTGCAACGCAATGTGGCGGTAGACCTAGCCACTGAATTGGTGGAAATCATCCGCGCCAACCCCAGCGAGACATTCAGCAACGCAGCACCGCAGTTCCCGATGAACAATGGGCTCAAGTCCAGTTCGATCTTCTATAAAGCCAAAGCGTCGGACTTCTCCAGCCCGGCCGATTGTGTCGCCAGCGCTACCGTAGTGCCCAAGACCGCTGCCGAACAACGTAACTGTTGGGCCAGCAAGGCAAAGGCTCTGCTGCCGGGCGGCTCGACCGTGTTCGTCAGCGACTCGTATATCTGTCGCAGCAGCAGCGCTGGCAACTGCAATGGCCAGGGCTCGATGATCGAAATCCGTCTTGCCTGGCAAGTGCGCGAGGGCGCCTGCCTGGATGCAGCTGACACCAGCAACTCTTCGACCATCTGTACCTATACCGTGAGAGTGCAGCCATGAATGACATGAAGCGCCAAAGCGGTTTGTCGATGATCGAACTACTGATCGCGTTAGCGATTAGCAGCTTTCTGATTCTCGGTATCACCCAGGTATACATCGATAATCAGCGGCATTATCTGTTCCAGCAGAGTCAAAGCGGCAATCTCGACGGTGGGCGATTCGCAGCGCTGTTGCTCGACCAATATCTGGGCAAGGCCGGCTATCGCCGCACACCCTCGAGCCTGTTGGAAACGTCCTTTCCAGAACGCGCGGCGTCAGATGGTTGCATGGCATTCAGCGCAGGTGCGTCCGTTACGAACCTGGCTGCGGACGAAGGGATGGGCTTCTGCTTACGCTATCAGCCTCAGGTAAGTGGCGACCTCGATTGCCAGGGCGTGGCCAGTAGTACCACATTCACACAAGCCTTCCCTCCAAATTTGACCTCAAGCGACCTGATCGTCCTGGCCTTCAAATTCGAACCTGGAGCCTCGACCGCGCTACAGAATGGCAGGCTTCTGTGCAAAAGCCTGAACGCCACCACCCCTCAATTCACCGAACAGCTCACAGGCATCGCTGATATGCGCGTTGATTTTGGTGTCGGCAGCAGTGACGTACTTTCCAAGGAGGTTACGTCTTACGTACCACAGAAGGACTGGACGGCCAACTCGGGGGCTATCCGCAGCGTGCGCTACTCCCTGCTGATGACAAGTGCAGCCGGGCAGCGGGATAGCGACGACTCCAAGGTGCTCACCGACTGGCTCGCCGTGACCCCTGCGGCTACCAAGACGCGTCTGCAAACAGGCGATAACAAGCGCATTTATCAAGTCGTTGGAAGCACCCAAACCGTCAGGAATCTAATGCCATGACCCACTTATCGAATCGTCAATCACAGACGGGAGCCGTTTTGGTGATCGCCTTGGTCATGCTGCTGGTACTGACCTTGATGGCCGTCGGTAGCATGCGAGGCACCACGCTGGAAAGTCGCATCACGGCAAACCGCGCCCACGACACCCAGCAGCAGAGTGCGGCCGACGCTGCGCTCCGGGAAGCAGAGTTTCGTTACTACGGCCCGGCAAATTTGATCGACAAGCTCGAAGGCAAAGCTGCCAATTGCGCACTGGGCAATACACTGAAAACCAATGGTATTAACAAACCATGCCTACTTGCGATCAAGGACGAGAACCTGCAAACGTTCGTGGAACGCCCCCAAAGCACTGCGAACAGCTTCCTGAGACCTGAATCTACCGGGGGGCTGCTGTGGATGCCTTATCGGGGCACAGACGCAGCCAATCAGACCGTAGCCGGCACCCGGGAAACCAGCAGTGAACAGACTACCTACTGGAACAGTACACGAGCCGTCACGGTAGGCAACAACGCCGTCAATGCCGAATACGGCATGGTCGCCGAAGGCCAAGGCACTTATTACTACCTCAACAATGCTAAAGCGGACGATCAGGTTTACCTGCAGTCGACGCATGCCAATATTTATCTGGGGCTGAACAATTGAGAGCCGGCATGATGAGTCACTCCAAACTTAACTTCGGTGCTAAGTCGCTTTCCTGCGCGCTGTTTGGCTTTACGTTGCTGCAGGGCGCCAACAGCTATGCCGCCGTGTCGCAAAGTCCGTTGAGCCTGACGATTGGCGTTCCGCCCAATATGCTGCTGACCCTGGACAGCTCAGGCAGTATGCGCTGGGGATTCGCACCCGATTCGATCAGTGGCGCCGGACCTGCTCGACGAGGCAAATCGAATAGTTTCAACCCTATTTATTACAACCCACAAGCAACATATCTAGCCCCTGTGTCTTATGACAGCAACGGTCGTGAAGTGCGCCTTCAGCAAAGTTTCACCGCGGCTCGCGTCAATGGCTACAAAAATAACTTGGGCACCGTGGACTTATCAAAAGACTACAAGGTCAACTGGACCTACGAGGTCAATACCGGGCTGCCGACCCAATATGGTATTTCCAACGACAACAATCGACTCGCCAGGAACTCGGAGGCCGACTTCGCGGCTACCGCCACGATCGCCTCCTCGGAACGTGGCCGCGCGATAAGACAACGTAATACCGTGAGCAATATCACCTTTACCATCGTACGTGATGTAGAAGATGCATCAGCCTGCACCGCTAACGCAAGCCATCCGGACTGGCCAACAGATATTCAGGCAAGCTGTTCTCGAACAGCTACCAACACCTATAAAGGCACTCTACAAGAACGTGGCGTCCCCGCTTATTACTACACCTATGATGCCAATCGTCAAAACTGTGCACTCACCAACGACGATAGGTACGACAGTTGTTATTCCATCAGTTTCGTAACCAGTGATACAGAAAAGACAAACTTTGCCAACTGGTATTCCTTCTACCGCAATCGCGCATTGGCCACGATCAGTGCAGCGAATCTGGCGTTCTATGATTTGTCTCCGTCCGCTCGCTTGAGCTGGCAGAGTCTGGCAGGCTGCAACAGCTTCGATGGTCGCAGTAACAACTGTAACAACAACGCTTTCCAGGCATTTTCCAGCCAGCACAAACGTTCGTTGTACGACTGGATGCAAAGTATCTCGTTCGGCGGAGGCACACCGCTGCAAGCAGCCATGAAGCGTGCCGGAGAGTTCTATAGAACAGATACACCCTGGCAGAAAACCCCCTATGCCAACAGCGGCAACACCACCGCAAATACCTATGCCTGTCGAGCCAGTTACCACATCGTGATGACTGATGGAATTTGGGGCGGCACCGTAAATCCGGATACGGAGTATCTCCACGACGGTATTAACATCGACTTGCCCGACGGAAAAGAATATGCCGGACAGCCCCCGTTCAAAAGTGCTTCGGAAAATACCCTTGCCGACTTGGCGATGCATTATTGGGCCACTGACCTGCGCCCTGACCTGAACAATAAGGTTCCGGCATACATTCCCTTCAAAAGTGGCACCGAGACGTCCGATTACTGGGACCCACGTAACGATCCAGCAACCTGGCAGCACATGACGAACTTTGTGATGGGCTTGGGCCTTACGCAGTCGCTATCTGCCAACGGCATCCCCTGGCAGGGAAGTACTCACACAGGTTCCGGTTACCAAGCGCTTAAAGCTGGGACAGAGTGGCCGTCGCTTGGCGACGTGGCCAAGGTCTACGATCTCTGGCACGCAGCACTCAACTCGCGCGGAGAATTCTTCAGTGTCGACAGCCCAGAGGCGATGGTGCAGGCATTTACCGACATTCTCTCTCGAATCGCTGATCGAAAGTCGACCGCCGCACGCCCGGCTATCAACTCCGGGCAAGTCAGCTCCGAAGAAAATGGCGATACGTCAGTGAAAACCGTTTCTTATCAGACTTCCTACGCTAGTGACGATAACTGGTCTGGTGACGTAAAGCGCTTCGAGAAAAAGTGGAACGCGACAACAAACTCCATCGAGAAAACCGAAGTCTGGAGTGCCAAAGCGAACGTACCGGGACCTGCAGCCCGTCGTATCAAGATTGCCGGCAGCGACAACTCAGGGCTTGCCGACTTCAACCTTACCAACGCCGGCTCGGCCAGCTACTCCGGTATCACCCTGGCCACCTACCTCAACAGAGACCCGGAAAATGCCAACGCCGCCGACACCAAGGCCGCAGCCCGCATCGGCTACCTCCGAGGGGATCGCGCAGGGGAAGGCACGACCTATCGTCGACGCAGCGGCGTACTGGGTGACTTCTACTCTTCGACCCCCGCAGTGGTTCTGAATACACCCAGGTATCTGGAGCAATTCACCAATCGCCTCGAGGGCAATACGGCTTATACGGCTTTCAAGAGCTCGATTGCCAGTCGTACGCCACGTGTCTATGTAGGCGGCAATGACGGGATGTTACATGGATTCAATGCGACCAGCGGCGCCGAAGAGTTCGCCTTCATTCCATCCGCTGTATTTCCGAAACTAAACAAGCTGACCGGCAGCAACTATAGCCATGAGTTCTACGTCGAAGGCTCGCCTGTGGTAGCTGACGTCTATACCGGTTCGGAATGGCGCACGATCTTGGTAGGCACCTTGAAAGCGGGTGGCAAATCGGTATTTGCTCTGGATGTCACCACGCCTGGCCAGGAAAAACTGCTATGGCAGTTCGATGAAAACAGTATCACTGCCAGCAACGCCGTGAAGCTGGGCTACACCTTCTCGCAACCGACCATCGCCCGCTTGCACACTGGTAAATGGGCTGTGGTTTTTGGGAATGGTTATGAGAGTGCCGGCAACAGCAATGGCAAGGCGGCGCTGTTCATTGTCGATGCCATGAACGGGTCGCTGGTAAGGAGCCTGGAAGTACAGGGTACCAATGGTGTGGCCAACGGCCTGTCCACTCCGAAACTCGGGGATTACAACGGTGACGGCACCGCAGACTACGCTTACGCTGGCGACTTGCAAGGCAATATGTGGCGCTTCGATCTGCTTCGCTCCAATCGCGACGTGACGGCGCCATTCAAAGTTACCAATAACGTCCCCGCCAGTAACTTCAGAGTTGGCTTTGGGGGCAATCCATTGTTCAAGGCCAGTGCAGATAACGCAGGCACTCAACCTCAGGCAATCACGTCTGCGCCGAGCCTCGTTGCGCACCCTACAGGTGTCGGCTATCTGATTGTCTTCGGCACGGGCCGCTTCTATGACACCGGAGACAAGGAAGGCGACAAAAGCATGTCGCAGAGCGTGTATGGCATCTGGGACAAGGAAACGCTGGGCGAGATTGCCAGCAACCCCAATATTTCTCGCTCGTCCCTTCAGGCACAGACGATCACCAACACCACGACAGTCAGTGCAGATGGTGCCAGCATTCAGGGGAGAATCCTGAGCAACAATACTGTCCGCTGGCAGCCTGCGCAAAACGGCCAAGGCGGAACGCTCCCGGCCCAGAATGGGTGGTATCTCAATCTCGTACGAGCAGACGGCGAAATGGTCGTGGAAAACATGTCTCAGCTTGGACGTACGATATTCTTCCAATCACTGCTGCCTAACGACGACCCCTGTGGCGATGGTGCGGCCAACTGGACATATGCCATCAACCCATTCAGCGGCGGTAGAACAACGCAGAAAGCATTCGATTACACTCCAACCACGGACGTGGGCACTCAGGTTGTTTCTGCCGTGCGACAGGATGGTGAGGGCGGAGGTACCGTGTCGCAGAACTCGAACAATACATATCAGTACTGCACGGGCCAATCGTGCACCAACATATACCCAGATCCAACCAGCATCGGTCGTCAGGCTTGGCGCCGCACAGAGGAAAAGGAATGAGCCGGTCAAGAAGTCATACACAGGCAGTATGTCGTAGTAGCGGGCAAACCGGCTTCACTCTGATCGAGGTGATGGTCGTCGTGGCGATCATCGGCATACTGGCAGCCATTGCTTATCCGAGTTACACCGAATACGTAAAGCGCGGCAATCGCACGGAGGGCCAGGCGTTACTAAGTGACGCAGCGGCCCGTCAGGAGCGCTATTTCAATCAGAACAATGCCTATGTCACCGCAGCGTCCGACATAGCAAAGTTGGGAATGAACCTTTCGAGCAACAGGTCGGCTACTGGAAAATATGTCTTCTCCGTAAGTAAGGTGAATGGCGACGGCGGTTATACCCTGACAGCCACCCAGCAGTTCAGCGACACAAAATGTGGCAATCTCACGCTGACCGCAAATGGTGTCAAGGGAGCCACTGCTTCAGGCGCCAGTGCGAGCGATTGCTGGCGTTGACTCAATAATCTGCAACTAAAAACCGCGCCAGGCGCGGTTTTTTTGCCTAGGATTTAACAGGTGAGTCCTCTCGGGAGGCATCGATTTAGCGCTACGGGTATTCAAAGTACGCGAGCGAAAACGTGATGACCGCTGGCTACTCGTACGACGAGAGGTAGCTGAATCGGACAGAACTATCTGCCCCAGGCACCACCCTATACCCAAGGAGCACGAGCAAGGGAGAGCCGGCAAGATGAAGCGAACCTTCAATGTTAAGACACTGCGCTGCGTCATGTTGAGCGTTGCAGTGTCAGGCACCTCGAGCAGCTTGGCGGCCGTTTCGCAAAGCCCGTTGAGCCTGACAGTGGGCGTGCCTCCCAACATGTTGTTGACGCTCGATGATTCGGGAAGCATGCGCTGGGGGTTTGCGCCAGATGGATTAAGCGACGAGTCCGCAACTCGTCGAGCCAAATCCAGCACCTACAATCCGATCTACTACAACCCCAATGCCACTTATGCCGCTCCGGTGGTTTTCGATACATCGGGCAATGAACAGCAGCTTGCGACCACCTTCACTCAGGCTTGGCATAACGGGTTCAGAACCCCGGTGGGCTCGGCAGACTTGAGTGGTACAGGCTATCGAGTGGCCTGGGACGTGCCCATTACCACGGTTCCAGGAAGCACCAGCTACAACTATGGTGACGTCAGCAACTACGCTCAACCGACTGGTACCGTCTCCAGGCTGGCCGATAACCCGAGTGCCGACTTCTCCGCCACGGTCAGCCTTGGCACGCTGTTCTCCACCCAGGTGACATCACCTGGCGGCATCCAATTCACCATTACGCCGATCCTGATCGGCGTGCTCGGCTGTTCAGCGGTAGCCAGCTATCCCGGTATTTTTTCACGCCTCCCAGCCGACTGCACCAGAACGGCCAGCGGTTACACCGCTTCACTGGTCAGAAGACCAGTTCCAGCTTACTACTACACCTACGATTCAAGCAGAGCCAACAATTGCACCACGAGCAACGACAATTGTTATGCCTTGCGCTTCGTCGGTAACAGCGAACAGGCTAACTTCGCGAACTGGTATTCCTTCTATCGCAATCGTGCGCTATCGACCATTTCTGCTGCAGCATTGGCTTTCTACAATCTGTCGCCTTCCGTCAGATTGAGTTGGCAGGGACTGGGGCGCTGCACCACCTTCGATGGCAGTGACACCACGTATTGCCGCAACAACGCGTTCAAGGCTTATACCCCCGCACACAAAGGTCAGCTCTATGCGTGGCTACAAAATATCGCATTCGACCAGAGCACCTATCTGCCGGCAGCGATGAAGCGTGCCGGTGAGTTTTACAGAACGACGGTTCCCTGGCTGGCATTTCCCAACACGACCGGAACGAACACGACACAGAACACCTACGCCTGCCGTGCCAGTTACCACATCATGATGACCGACGGGCAGTGGAATGAAGCGGCGAGCGCGCCGAGCAACTTTCGTCATGACGCGGCATCTTTCACGCTTCCGGATGGCAGGGCATTCACGCAACGCGCGCCCTATTATGACAGTACGCCCAACACACTAGCGGATCTGGCCATGCACTATTGGGCCACTGATCTGAACCCCAACCTCAGCAACAGCTTGCCCGCGTACCTGCCCTTCAAAAGTGGCGATACCACAGCCGACTACTGGAACCCCCGCAACGACCCGGCTATCTGGCAGCACATGACCAATTTCACCATGGGGCTCGGGCTGACGCAGTCTCTGACCCAGAGCAACATCCCATGGGGTGGTAGCACTTTTGCCGGCACTGGCTACTCGGCGCTTGAAGCCGGCGCCGCATGGCCCGCAGCAGCAGCCAATGCCACCGATGCGAACGTCTACGACCTTTGGCACGCGGCAATCAACTCCCGGGGAGAATTCTTCAGCGTCGACAGCCCGGAGGCCATGGTGCAAGCCTTCGCGGATATCCTCTCGCGCATCGCCGATCGGAAATCCAGTGCCGCCCGCCCGGCGATCAACTCTGGCCAGATCAGCTCCGACGAAAGTACGACTCAAACGGTTTCCTATCAGACTTCGTATGCCAGCGACGATAACTGGTCCGGGGACGTAAAGCGTTTCGAAAAACGCTGGAACCCTCAAACCAATGCCATCGATACCGTCGAGGTGTGGAGCGCGAAAGCCAAGGTCCCAGGTTGGTCGCAACGACGAATCAAGATCGCAGCCCCAGCCGCTGTCAGTAACACCGGGCTTATGGACCTCACCGCTGTCAACGCGCAACTCAGCCAATACGCCGGCACTACGTTATTCGCCCACCTGGCAAGAAATCCGGAAACCGGACTTGCCGATAACTTGGCCGCGTCACGCGTTGACTATCTGCGTGGCAACCGCACGGGTGAAGGCACGACGTTCCGTCGCCGTAGCGGCCTGTTGGGCGATTTCTACTCATCGAGCCCTGCCGTTGTATTGGGCGCGCGCTACCTCGAACAGTTTTCCAATCGCCTGGAGAGCAATACGGCTTACACCACCTTCAAAGCTGCCATCGCCAACCGTACTCCGCGCATCTATGTCGGTGGCAATGCCGGCATGCTGCACGGATTCAATGCGCTGACGGGGGTCGAAGAGTTCGCCTTCATTCCATCAGCGGTCTTTTCCAAGCTGCATAAGTTGACAGGCTCCAACTATTCCCATGAGTTTTATGTCGATGGCTCGCCTGTTGTCGGAGATGTCTACGACAGCGCCACCCGACAATGGCGCACCATTCTGGTCGGCACGCTCAAAGCTGGCGGGAGAGCCATCTTTGCGCTTGATGTCACCACACCTGGCAGCGAAAAGCTGTTATGGCAGTTCGATGAAAACAGCATCGCTACAGCCAACACCGCAAAGATGGGATATAGCTATTCACAGCCCACCATCGCTCGCTTGCACAACGGCAAGTGGGCAGTGGTGTTCGGCAATGGCTATGAAAGTGCTGGCAACACCAGTGGCAAGGCAGCCCTTTTCATTGTGGATGCGATGCAGGGCACGCTGCTCAGTAACCTCGAGGTTCAAGGCACGGTTGGCCTTGCCAATGGGTTATCGACGCCCAAGTTGGCCGATTACAACGCCGACGGGGTCGCCGATTATGCATACGCAGGCGATCTGCAAGGAAATATGTGGCGCTTCGACCTGCTGCGCAGTGGTCGTAGCAGCGCTGAACCGTTCACCACGACCGACGATGGCGATTCCGCTGTCAGCCAATTCAAGGTCGGGTTCAACGGAAGTCCCCTGTTCAGAGCGACGGTAGATAGCGGAGGGACTCAGCGCCAAGCCATTACATCGGCTCCCAGCCTGATCGCCCATCCAACCGGGACGGGCTACCTGGTGGTGTTCGGAACCGGTCGTTTTTTCGACAGCGACGACAAGGACGGTGACAAGAGTATGCCGCAATCTGTCTATGGCATCTGGGACAAGCAGACATTGGGTCAGGCAGCTGGTAACCCGTCAATCAACCGTAGCAGCTTACAGCAGCAGACTGTGACGGATTCGGTAACGGCGACCGCCAGCGACGGGACGACCCGCCAAGCTCGCGTCATAAGTACTAACACGGTGCGTTGGCAGGCCACCACGGGGAGTTCTGCCCAGCCTGCACAAAACGGTTGGTACCTGAACCTGTCTCAAGCCGATGGAGAAATGGTCGTGGAGAACATGTCGCAGCTCGGCCGCACCATCCTCTTTCAATCGTTGACGCCCAACAGCGACCCCTGCGGGGATGGTGCCAGTAGCTGGAGCTACGCCATCAATCCCTTCACCGGAGGCAGAACCTCGCAGCGAGCTTTCGCTTATAGCGCTTCGAGCTCTGCTCCGGGCAGCGCAGTGATTTCAGCGGTTCGTCAAGATGGCGAGGGTGGTGGCACGCTTTCCCAGAACCCCGATGGCGGCTACCAGTACTGCACCGGGCAGGAGTGCGTAACCGTCTACCCAGACCCATCCAGCATCGGCCGGCAAAGCTGGCGGCGGGTCGAACAGCTTCAGTAAGAGCCGCCCCCCAGGTAGCGCACCTGTGCCCTGTCCAGGGCACAGGTGATCGCACAGCCCACGGCAAGGCCCGTTGCCCGATGCCTATCAAGCACTTAAGCAAAGGGACTGCTACTATCACCCCCTGTCATTCGATGCGACCAAATCGCCAGCATGGCGGTCGTATACCGATAACGAAACAACAACGGATCGATGATGCAGGACAACCCGATTTGGACGCGCCCCCCGCGCAAGCAGCGCAGCCGTCTGGCTGAAGACCTGGTTGCGAAGATTTCCCAGCACATGCGCGATGGCACGCTCAAGCGTGGCGAGAAGCTGCCGGCCGAGCTGGATATCATGCGCGCCGAAGGGGTCAGCCGCACCGTGGTGCGTGATGCGTTGTCGCGCCTGCAGGTGGCGGGCCTGGTGGAAACGCGTCGAGGGGTCGGCACGTTCGTGTGCGACATGCCGGCGGCGCCCGAGCTCAAGCTGGGCCCGGCAACCATCAGTACCGCCGAGGACGTGCTGGAGCTGCTGGAGCTGCGCATGAGCCTCGAGGTGGCGGCGGTTGGCCTGGCGGCGCAGCGGCGCACGCCAGAATCGTTGCAGGAAATTCGCGTGGCACTGGATGCCATTCAGCAGGGCGCGGTGCAGCTGCCGGCGGGTCTGCCGATCAGCGCGGACTTCCAGTTCCATATCAAGATCGCCAAGGCCGCCGAGAACCCGCACCTGCTCGACATCATGAAGCACCTGGGCGCCAAGCAGATTCCGCGCAACAAGTTCAACTCGGCCTACAAGGCGCACGAGGACGGTGAGGCCTACAAGGAAAACCTCAGCCTCGAGCACGAGATGATCTACGACTCCATCGCCCGCGGTGATGTCGATTGTGCCCGGGCGGCCATGCAGTTGCACTTGATCAACAGCCGCGAGCGCCTGCTCAAGGCCCAGCGCCGCGCCTGATCGGACGCGAGACGAGTCACCTCGCTGCGGAATGAAACACACCGCAAACGCCTGTGACGCTGAATGGCCGCCATCGTTTCGCAGTGGTCAGCATCTTCTTGGCTGCCTGTTCATGATCTGGTTAGACGGTATGAAAGAGGCTGCGTCAAGGCAGAAGCGGCCGCTCGCCGCTCCCACAGGCACTGCGCCGATGTCCACTCCCGCCACCCATTTGCCCAAAACAACGAACTTGAGTTCGAAGGCTTTGAACAGGTTCTACATGAAGTTGTACTGCACCCCGATACGCCAGCGCAGCTGACGGTCGTCATCGGTGGCACTGACCTTGATATCGCCAATCTCGAAGAACGGCGCCCAGGATTTGTCCCATTTGTACTTCACGACCAGGTTCTGCTCGTAGTCGCTCTTCTTGTTGTCGTAACGGATGTAGTCGGTCTTGAAGTGGATGTACTGGTACTCGTACGACAGCCTGCCCGCTGGCGTGTAGCCCAGCCAGCCCTCGTAACGCTGGGTGTTGCGGTTGTCGGAGCCGCGGTCCGGCACCTCTTCGTCGATGCGGTCGCGGTTCAGTTTCAGGGCGTCGAAACGGTAGCGGGCGGCGACGTAGAACTGGTCGCTCAGCCTGTGAGTGTAGCGCACGCCGAACTTGTAGGTGGTGCCGTTTTCGTTGCTGTCCAGCTGAATGGCCGGCTGCCAGGTCGATACCGCATTGGGCTTGTACTGATAGCTGGTGGTCAGCTCGTGGCCGCTCGACACCGTGTTGTCGAAGGCGACGTCCTTGCGATCGCCGGCGGTGCGGTACTTGAGCTCGCCCTCGAAGCCCCAGCCGTTGTCCATGCGATAGGACAGCTTGACCCGATCGGAATGCAGGCGGTCGTCGTCCAGGTACTGGTGGCGGTAGTTGATCGAGGCACTGTCGGCCCAGGCGCTGCCGGCGGCGGCAGTGGACAGCAGGCAGGCGAGCAGGCGCAGCGTGAGTGTTTTCTTGTTCATGGTGGTGTCCTTCTTATTGTTTTCTATGGGTTGAGTTTGTGTTGCCTGGTTTCGGGCAAAGCGCCGCCGTGCAGCGTCGTGGCCGCATGTCCGAATCACTGGGTGGGTAACGCGCAGGCGAATCCGTGCCGCGGGCCTAGAGGCCCGTGTCGAAAAGTCAGCAGGGAGTTCGCGCTAACGCGTGGGTCGCCTCAGCCGCCATCTGACGGCCGAGGCGCGGTCAGGCCATCAGGGTGGTGCGACGGCACCGATGTCGCGGCTGGCATCGACCAGCAACTGGGTGTAGGCATGTTCGGCGCGGTTCTGCGCCAGCAGTGCGGGGTCGAGGGTTTCGACGATGCGCCCGTGCTGCATCACCGCCACGCGGTCGCAGAGATGGGCGACCACGCCCAGATCATGGGTGACCATCAGGTAGGTCAGGCCTTCCTGCTCGCGCAGGTCGGAGAGCAGGTTGAGAATCTCCGCTTGCACGGACACGTCCAGCGCCGAGGTCGGCTCGTCGAGCAGCAGCACGCGCGGTTCGAGAATCAAGGCGCGGGCGATGGCCACACGCTGGCGCTGCCCACCGGACAACTGATGCGGGTAGCGGTAGCGGTAGCTGTCATTGAGACCGACCTTGTTGAGGATCGCGGTGACCCTGTCGCCGCGGTTGCCGATGCCATGCACGGCGAGCGGTTCGCTGAGCGCCGAGTCGATGGTGTGCCGCGGGTGCAGCGAGCCGTAGGGGTCCTGAAAGACCATCTGCACCTGACGGAAATGTGCCAGGTCGAGCTTGTGGCGCAAACCGCGCCCGGCGATGCTCAACTGCCCTTCCCAGTGCCGGTACTGCCCGGCCAGGCAGCGCAGCACCGTGGTCTTGCCCGAGCCGGACTCGCCGACCAGGCCGAACGACTCGCCCTCCTCGACGCGCAGGGCAACGTCGTGGAGCACCTGACTGCGCGCCGCGCTGTCACCGAAACTGAGGTTGAGTGAATCCACTTCGATCATGGCCATGGGGGGTTCCTCAGTGGGTCAGCCAGAGGGGATCGCGCTGCAGATTGGGCAGGCGCGGACGGGGGCGATCGATACTCGGCAACGCGGCCAGCAGGCCCTGGGTGTAGGGGTGCCTGGCGTTGTCCAGCTCGGCGGCATCCAGCGCCTCGACCACCCGGCCGGCGTACATCACCAGCACGCGGTCGCAGAAGCTGCGCACCATGTTGAGGTCGTGACTGATCAGGATCAGCCCCAGATCGCGCTGGCTGACCAGCTCGTCGAGCACGCTGAGCACCTGGCGACGCACCGAGACGTCGAGTGCCGAGGTCGGTTCGTCGGCGACGATGATGTCAGGATCGGTGATCACCATCATGGCGATCATGATGCGCTGCGCCATGCCACCCGACACCTCGTGCGGGTAGAGCCCGTACACCCGCTGCGGATCGCGGATGTGCACCTTGTCGAGCATGTCCAGCACCCGCTCGCGGGCATCGGCCTTGCTGGCGCGGTGGTGCGCCAGGTACGCCTCGGCGATCTGCTCGCCGACGCGTACCACCGGGTTCAGCGAGTACTTGGGGTCCTGCATGATCATCGAGATGCGTTTGCCACGAATCGCCTGCACCTGTTTTTCGCTGGCAGTCAGCAGGTCGACCTCGCCCAGGGTCATGGCACTGGCGGTGATCCGCGCGCTGGCCGGGTGCAGGCGCAGCAGGCTGCGGCCCACGGTGGATTTGCCCGAGCCGGACTCGCCGACGATGGCCAGTTTCTCGCGGCCGAGGCTGAAGGAGACGTTGCGCACCGCATCGACCTCCTTGCGGCCACTGGTGAAGCGCACGCAGAGATCCTGCACGTCGAGTTTGATCGCAGACATGCTGCCTCCTTAATTGCTGCGCGGGTCGAGGACGTCGCGCAGACCGTCACCCAACAGGTTGAACGCCAGGCTGACCAGCATGATGGTCGCCCCCGGAACGGCTACCAGCCACCAGCACTCGAGCATGTAACGACGCCCGGTGGAAATCATCGCGCCCCACTCCGGCAGCGGCGCCTGGGCGCCCAGGCCGAGAAAGCCCAGGGCAGCGGCGGTGAGAATGATGCTGGCCATGTTCATGGTCAGGCGGATGATCACCGACGACAGGCACATGGGCATGATGTGACGCAGGATGATGCGCGGCGACGAGGCGCCCTGCAGCTGCACGGCAACCACGAAGTCGGCGTTGCGCAGCGACAGGGTTTCCGCCCGGGCCAGGCGGGCGATCGGTGGCCAGGAGGTCAGCGCGATGGCGATCACCGCGTGCTCCAGGCCTGGGCCCAGGGCGGCGATGAAGGCCAGCGCCAGCACCAGGCTGGGGAACGAAATGAAGATGTCGGTGATGCGCATGAACAGCGCGTCGACGAAGCCGCCGAAGTAGCCGGAAACGGTGCCGATCAACAGGCCGATGGGGCCAACGATGATGGTCACCAGGGCGATGATGTACAGGGTGATGCGCGAGCCGTAGACCAGCCGGCTGAACACGTCGCGGCCGAACTCGTCGGTGCCGAACCAGTGCGCCGCGCTCGGTGCCTGCAGGGCGTTGCCGAGGTTCTGCATGATCGGGTCGTGGGTGGCGATCCACGGCGCGAAGGCCGCCACCAGCACCAGCAGCGCCACCACGGCGGAGCCCATCAGCGTCATGGGGTTGCGCAGCAGGTGCTGCATGACCCGTACGCTGCTCAGACGGAACGCCTGGAACGCGGAGACCGGCGCCTGGCCGTTCGCCCGTTTCAGGGATGAAGATGAAGAGATGTTGGCAATCATCATGTGCCTCCGTTACTCGAATCGCTCGGTACCGGGCGCAGCGCTGCGCCCGATCGCTCAACGCTGCTTGTACACACCCAGGTAACGCGTCGCCTCGGCATCGGCGCCCTGGAATCCCTTGACGTCGGCCGCACTGACCACTGGATCGGTCATCTGCGAGATCATCATGATCGGCCCCACCAGCTCGTCGTAACGCTGCTGCACGCGGTGATACAGGCTCAGCTTGGCGGCTTCGTCGCGCTCTACGCCAAGCTTGTCGATCAGGCCATTGAGTTCGGCGTCCTGAAAGGCCGCGCGCCAGCCCTGGAAGTTGGCGATGCCGGCGTCATCGCGGTTGTCCGGGTTGTAGACGAAGGTGCGCAGGCTGAAGTACGGATGCGGATAGCGCTCGGCACCACGGGCGACGATGATCTCGAAGTTGCGCGCACGCATGGCGCCGTACACCTGGTTGCCGGTGCCGGTGATGATGCTCGCCTGGATGCCGGCCTGGGCCAGGGTCGACTGCAGGCTAGCGGCGATATTCACGAACGGCGGCTCGGCCAGGGTGCGGATGGTGGTCTTGAAGCCCTGCGGGTGGCCGGCCTCGGCCAGCAGTTTCTTGGCGGCCTCGACGTCCAGTGTGTAGCCAGGGTTCGGCAGGCGCGCCTCCAGGCCCAGCTGCATCGGCTGCTGGTTGAGCTTGCCGTAATAAGGCATCACCACCTTGTCCAGGCCCTGATAGTCGATCAACGAGCGCACCGCTTTGCGCACACGAATGTCATCGAACGGCGCCGACTTCATGCTCATCGCCACGTAATACATGGTGCCGCGCGGCAGGGTCTGGATCTGCATCTGGCCCTTGGCGGCCAGCGCCTGAACGTCGGAGGCGGCCATGCCATAGCCCATGTCCAGGTCACCGCGTTCGAGCATCAGGCGCAGCGATTGCGACTCGGTGATATGGCGGATCAGCACGCGCTTGAGCTTGCTGGCGCCGCCCCAGTAATCGGCGAATGCGGTCATCACCAGGGTATCGTTGGCGCGCCAGGCGCTGAGGCTGAACGGGCCGCTGCCGGCTTCGTTGGTCACCAGCCAGGCGGCGCCCAGATCGCCGTTCTTCTCGTGTTCGAGCACGGTCTTGCGGTCCAGCACCACGGCACTTGGCGAGGTGGCCAGGGTGTCGATCATCAACAGTGGGTCGGTCGGCTGCGGCAAGTCGATGACCAGGGTCGATTGGTCGCTGGCGCGGATCAACTGCCCAATGTTGTCCAGCGTGTAGCCGTAGGCCTTCCAGGTGGTGGCTAGGCCGTAGTTGAGCTTGAGCACGCGATACAGCGACCAGGCCACGTCTTCGGCGGTGACCGGGTTGCCGGAATGGAAACGCGCGTCGCTGCGCAGATGGAAGGTCAGCTGACGACCGTCCTCACTGATTTCCCAGCGCTCGGCCAGTTGCGGCACGTGCTCGTCGGGGCTGCCGTCCTTACGCAGGATCAGCGTGTCGTACAGGTTGGCATTGATGCCCGAGGCATCCAGCCCCGGTGCGTTGGCCGGGTCGATGGAGAACAGATTGGCCATGCTCATGCCGACGATCAGTTGATCGTCTGGCGTCTTGGCCTGGGCGTTCAGCAGCGGAGCGGCGCACAGCAGCGCACCGAGTACCGCGCTCAGCACGGTGGAGCGAAACGATTTCATGCGGATATCCCTATTTTGTAATTATTGAAGGGCTGCAATCGATTGATCGGGTATCAGGTCAGCGGGTACGCGGGTCGAACACCTTGTACAGCGCATCGCTGAGCAGGTTGAGGCCGACGAAGATGAAGCCGATCACCAGCACGCACCCCATCACCGCATTCATGTCGCCGAGCAGCAGGCTGCTGGTCAGGTACTGGCCGAAGCCGGGCCAGGCGAACACCGTCTCGATCAGCACCGCGCCTTCGAGTAGCGAGCCGTAGGCCAGCGCCACCACGGTGAGCAACTGCACGAGGATGTTGCGAAAGGCATGGCCCCAGATCACCTTGCGCCGCGACAGGCCCTTGACCCGGGCGGTGAGGATGTATTCCTGGGACAGCTGCTCGAGCATGAAGCTGCGCGTCATGCGGCTGATGTAGGCCACCGAGTTGAGGCCCAGGATCAGCGCCGGCAGGAGGATATGCTTGAGCGCGCTGGAGAAGGCTTCCCAGTCGCCGGCGATGGCGCTGTCGATCAGCAGCATGCCGGTCACCGACGGCACCATGCCGTCGTACGCCAGGTCGATGCGCCCTGCCCCGCCGGCCCAGCCGAGCCAGGCGTAGAACACCAGCAGGCCCATCATGCCCAACCAGAAGATCGGCGTGGAGTAGCCGAACAGGGTGACCACGCGGGCCAGGTGATCGCCGATACGGCCCTGGTTGGCAGCGGCGAACACACCCAGTGGCAGGCCGATCACCACGCCGAAGATGATCGCCAGGGTGGCCAGTTCGATGGTCGCCGGGAATACCCGGGCGATGTCCTCGATCACCGGATGGCCGGTGAGCAGCGCGTTGCCGAAATTGCCCTGGGCCAGGTCGCGCAGGTAATAGCCGAACTGCACCAGCAGTGGTCGGTCGAGGCCCATGGCCTGATAGACCTGGTCGTAGGTGGAACTGTCGGCATCCGGGCCGACCACCGCCAGCACCGGGTCCAGAGGCATCACGCGGCCGATGAAGAAGGTCATCGCCAAGAGGCCCAGCAGGGTCATCAGCACCGCACCGAAACGGCGTGAGGTGCCGCCCATCCGCGTGCCGAAGAAAGACGCAGTCGAAGCAAACATGAGGAGCTCCCGATTGATCGCAGCGAGTTCGTGTCCGTGTCGCATCGGGCGGCCTGAGCCGCCCGGCGGCTCAACGATCCTTGTGCACATCCTTGTAGCGCGTGGTCGCCGCGCTGTGACCGACGTAGCCGACCACGTCGTGGTAGATCACCACCGTGTCGGTCATCTGCGAGATCGGCATGATGGCGCCGACCTGCTCGTCGTAGAGGTTCTGGAACTGGTGGTACAGCTCCAGTTGCTTCTGCTTGTCCGGCTCCACTTCGGCCTGCTCGATCAGCGCGTTGAGCTCCGGGCTGTGGAACGAGGTGCGCCAGCCCTGGAAGTTGCTCAGCTTGGCTTCGTCGCGGTTATCCGGGTTGTACACCAGGGTGCGCAGGCTCGAATGTGGGTGCCGCTCGGCACCGCCGCCGCCACGACCGACGATGATGTCGAAGGTGCGCTCGCGCATGGAGCCGTACACCTGAGTGCCGGTGCCGGTAACGATGCGCGCCTTGATGCCGGCCTGGGCCAGGGTCGACTGCAGGCTGGAGGCGATATTGATGAACGGCGGCTCGGCGAGCACGCGAATGGTGGTCTGGAAACCATCCGGGTAACCGGCCTCGGCGAGCAGCTTCTTGGCTTCCTCGACGTTCAGGCGATAGCCCGGGTCATCCAGTCGCGCCGGCAGGCCGAGCGGCATCGGGCGCTGATTGAGGGCGCCGTAGTGCGGCATCACCACATCGTTGATGCCCTGGTAGTCGATCAGCAAGCGAACTGCCTTGCGCACGCGGGCGTCGGCGAACATCGGCTGCTTGGTGCTTAGCGCCACGTAGTAAAGGGTGCCGCGCTGCACGGTCTGGGTCTTGACCTTGTCCGAGCTGCTCAGTGCGCTGATGTCCGGTGCGGACATACCACGGGCGATGTCCAGGTCGCCACGCTCGACCATCAGGCGCAGCGACTGCGACTCGGTCATGTTGCGCATCACCACGCGCTTGAGCTCGGCCGGGCCGCCCCAGTAGTCCTCGAAGCGGGTCATCAGGATAACGTCGTTGGCGCGCCAGGCGTTGAGCACGAACGGCCCGCTGCCCGCTGCATTGGTAGTCAGCCAGGCGCCGCCCATGTCGCCATTCTTGTCGTGCTTGAGCACCTCTTTCTTATCGAGGATGAAGGCACTGGGCGAGGTGGCCAGGGTATTGAGCACCAGCATCGGGTCGGTCGGGCGAGCCAGTTCGATTACCACGGTGTGGTCGTCGGTCGCGCGGATCTGCTGTTCGACGTTATCGGCGGTGAAGCCGTAGGCCTTCCAGGTCGAGGCCAGTGCCAGGTTGAGCTTGAGCACGCGCTGCAGCGACCAGATAACGTCCCTGGCGGTCAGCTCGTTGCCGGAGTGGAACTTGACGCCGCTGCGCAGGTGAAAGGTCAGCGTCTTGTGGTCGTCGCTGATTTCCCAGCGCTCGGCCAGGGCCGGCACCAGGGTGTCCGGCGCGGAAGCGTCCTGCACCAGCAGCATGTCGTACAGGTTGGCGTTGACCTCGGAGACGTCCAGGCCTGTGGCGGCGGCCGGATCGAGGGACAGCAGGTTGATCATGCTCATGCCGACGATGAGCTGGTCGGCAGGCGTCTTGGCCTGCACCGCGGTGACGGTACCCAGGGCCAGGGTGGCGGCCAGCAGGCCCGCCAGCAGATGCGGAAGTGGTTTGATCATGAGACGGCCTTCTTATATTTATTCGACTCAGAAACGGCGCAGCCGCGCACGGCTGCACGGCAGTGCATCAGTAGCGGTTGACGGTATTGGTCTCGATGTAGGCGAAGTTGATGTCCTCGCCGAGGCCCGGGCGATCCGGTAGGTGCACGTAGCCATCGAGGTCCATCGGGTCGACGATGCTGTTCAGGTACGCCGGCACGTCGTCATACTCGAGGAACGGGTGCAGCAGGCCGCGCTCGTACCAGTCGCAGTTCTTGATCGCACCGACCACTGCAAGGTTGGCGGCGCCGTTACCGTGGATCTCGCAGTGCATGCCGTAGGCTTCGGCCAGGTGCGCGACCTTCAGGCACGGCGCGATACCGCCGACTCCGGCCACACCGGCGCGCAGGATGTCGCAGGCGCCCTGCCCGACCCAGCTGGCACGGCTCATGTACTTGCCGCCGAGGGATTCCGGGCCCAGCACCGGGATGTCCAGGTTGGCCGCCAGCCATGCGTAGGACTCGGCCGACTCTTCCATCATCGGCTCCTCGAACCAGGCGAAATCGAGTTTCTCCAGCTCACGGCCGATGTACAGCGCGTCGGTGCGGCTGTACCAGTGATAACCGTCGAGCATCAGCGCGATATCCGGGCCGACCGCCTCGCGCACCGCGGCGCAGGCGCGCACATCCATCTTCGGGTCCGGCGCGAAGGAGATCGGCGGCATCCAGGTGTGCAGCTTGATCGCCTTGTAGCCGCGGGCGACCAGTTGCTCGGCGAAGCGGCCGTACTCCTCCGGGGTCGACAGGCCGCCCGGCAGGTCGTCGCCACACATGGTCGAGCCGTAGGCCAGCACCTTGTCGCGATAGCCACCGATGAGCTTGTGCACCGGCTGCTTGAACTTGCGCCCTGCCCAATCCCACAGCGCCTGCTCGACCAGTGCCAGGGCGCGGTCGGTCAACTGACTGGCACTGCCGCGCTGCCAGTGGGCCAGGTCTTGCCAGATTTTCTCGCGGTCCAGCGCGTTCTGGCCGATCAGCACCTTGCGCACGAAGCTGTCGATGATGTGCGGGCGGATCAGTTCGGGCGCCCCGAAGGCATAGCCTTCAGCACCGTCCTCAGTGGCGACGCGCAGCATGGCCATCTTGGCCAGGGACTCTTCGCCCGGGTGAGCATGGCCGGCCGCATCGACGCTGCGGCGGGTGGGGTAGGTGAAAACCTCGACATTGACCTGAGTGATCTTCATTGAACGCGCCTTGGATCTTGTGATTATTTGAGTGGCCCGATGTATGTTGTCATACAGCGAATGAGCAGATAATTGCCGTTATCCCAAACGCTGTCAAGAAGCTGTAAAGAAGAAAACCAGGGCTTAACTGTTTATCAAATGGCCATCATCGCCGCTCGAATAAATGCCAAAAAACCAAATAAAACCTAGCACAAACAGCAACTTAAAATAAAATAAGTTGTGTATTAAAGGCTTCCGAGAGAGAAATGGAACTCGACGAAAAACAATCTGAGCGAGGCGGTTCCACCCGCACGACGCAATCAGGGGGCCTCGCCACGCGCGCCAAAAAAGAATGACCAAGCGAGGTTGTCATACAGCAACTGAGCAGCACACCGCGTCTACAGGCAATAAAAAACCGCGCAATGCGCGGTTCTTGTACACGCCAGAACGTCAACGCTTGGCAATGATATACACGGCATGAATGATGCCCGGAAAGTAACCAAGCAACGTCAGCAGAATGTTCAACCAGAAGGCGCCAGCGAAGCCGACCTGCAGGAAAACCCCCAACGGCGGGAGAAGAATGGCGATCAGAATGCGGATCAGATCCATGATGGTAGTCCTATTAGTGGGCCCAAGGGGCGTTACCCCACAATCGACTGGCGCTGGCAACATCCGGTTCCAGAAAAATCGCACGCTCGCCCCCGCTATGTCGCCTGCCAGACGGGCTCATGAGCTTTCCTAACGTCGAACGGAGTCTATAGTGTGCTGGCCCTGTCCATAACAGCTCCATCCCTTTCCAGGAGAGTTTCCATGAGCAAAACCTATAACGTGGCCGTACTGGTCGGCAGCCTGCGCAAGGCATCGATCAATCGCAAGCTGGCTCTGGCACTGGCCGACCTCGCGCCGCAGCATCTGAAACTGTCCATCGTCGAAATCGGCGATCTGCCGCTGTACAACGAAGACATCGACGTCGATCCAGCCCCGGCTGCCTACACCACCTTTCGCAACGCGCTCAAAGGCGCTGACGCCGTGCTGTTCGTGACTCCCGAATACAATCGCTCGATTCCCGCACCGATGAAGAACGCCGTGGAAGTCGCCTCGCGGCCTTACGGGCAGAGCGCCCTGAGCGGCAAACCCGCTGGAGTGGTCAGCGCCTCACCGGGCGCCATCGGCGGCTTCGGCGCCAATCACCAGCTGCGCCAGGCCCTGGTTTTCCTCGATATGCCACTGCTGCAGCAGCCCGAAGCCTACCTGGGCGGCGCCGGTAATTTCTTCGACGAAAGCGGCAAGCTCAGTGACAGCATCAAGCCCTTTCTGCAGAAGTACATCGACACCTTCGCCGCATGGGTGGAAAAGACCGCCTGACGGTAGCATCGCAAGAGCCCGCCTGGGCTCTTGCGGCAATGACGCGGACATTTTCGCCGCGCAAAAAGAAAACCCCGCCGAGGCGGGGTTTTGCAGACTTGAACCTGACATCCTTGATCAGAGCGCCATCCTGGCAGCGTCCCACGTATCCCTGTCTGTTCAGTGCGCTTCCTGCGCTAAGTCCTTGAAGTGAAGATTACGCCTGGCGCCCAAGAGCCAATAGTGGGCAAAGACAGAAGCGCGTGTAAGCAATAGCCTACACGCGCTTCGCGCCTCAGAACTGCTCGGCCGCCAGCAGATAAAGGCTGTCGCTGCCCGCGCTTACCGAAGCGTTCAGCGAGTGGATGCGTGGCAGCAAGCGCGCGAAGTAAAACCGTGCGGTGCCCAGCTTGCTGGCATAGAAATCATCCTGCTCTTCCTTGCCCTGCGCCACCCTGGCCATCCTCGCCCACATGTAGGCGTAGGCGGTATAGCCGAACAGATGCAGGTACTCCACCGAAGCGGCGCCGATTTCATTGGGGTTGACCCGCGCACGCTCGAGCAATGCCTGGGTCTGCATTTCCAGAATGTCGACGGCCTCCAGCAGCGGCGCCTGGAACTCCTCGGCCAGCGCCTCTTCGCTGGCAAAGGCGCGCACCTCTTCGGTGAAGTGCCGGCAGAACGCGCCGCCACTGCCGACGATCTTGCGGCCGACTAGATCCAGCGCCTGAATGCCGTTGGTGCCTTCGTAGATCTGCGTGATGCGGCAGTCGCGAACCAGCTGCTCCTGGCCCCATTCGCGCACATAACCGTGGCCACCGAACACCTGCTGGCCGTGAATGGTGGTCTCCAACCCCAGGTCGGTGAGGAAGGCCTTGGCCACCGGGGTCAGCAGCGCCACCAACTCTTCGGCGCGCTTGCGGATGGCTTCGTCTTCACTGTATTTGGCGGTGTCGAGCTGCAGGGCCACGTAGCTGGAGAAGGCGCGACCGCCCTCGTTGAACGCCTTCATGGTCAGCAGCATGCGGCGCACGTCCGGGTGCACGATGATCGGATCGGCCGCCTTGTCCTTGGCCACCGCACCGGTCGGCGCACGGCTCTGGATACGCTCACGGGCGTAGTCGATGGCGCTCTGGTAGGAGCGCTCGCCGGTCGACAGGCCCTGGATGCCGACGCCCAGGCGCTCGTAGTTCATCATGGTGAACATCGCCGCCAGGCCGCGATTGGGCGCATCGATGATGTAACCGGTGGCGCCATCGAAGTTCATCACGCAGGTGCTCGAGGCCTTGATGCCCATCTTGTGCTCGATCGAGCCACAGGAAACCGCGTTGCGCTCGCCCAGCGAACCATCGGCATTGACCATGAACTTGGGCACCAGAAACAGCGAGATGCCCTTGGGCCCGGTCGGTGCATCCGGCAGTTTGGCCAGCACCAAGTGGATGATGTTCTCGGTCAGGTCGTGCTCACCACCGGTGATGAATATCTTGGTGCCACTGACCTTGTAGCTGCCGTCGGCCTGGGGCTCGGCCTTGGTGCGGATGATGCCCAGATCGGTGCCGGCATGGGGTTCAGTCAGGCACATCGAGCCGGCCCAGACGCCGGCATACATGTTCGGCAGGTACGCCTGCTTGAGTTCTTCACTGGCGTGGGCATTGAGCGACAAACAGGCACCGGCGGTGAGCATCGGGTAGAGACCGAAGGACAGGCTGGACGAATTGACCATTTCCTCGACCTGGGCGGAAATCACCTTGGGCATGCCCATACCGCCGAACTGCGGGTCACCGCCCACACCAACCCAACCGCCCTCGGCGTAGGCCTTGTAGGCCTCGAGGAAGCCAGCCGGCGTGCGCACTTCGTGATTGTTCCAGGTGCAACCTTCTTCGTCACTGGCGCGGTTCAAGGGGGCAATCATGCCGGCAGTGATCTTGCCGGCCTCTTCGAGGATCGCATTGGCGGTTTCCTCGTCGACCACCTCGGCCAGGGCAGGTAGCTGCGCCCAGAGCCTGGAAACCTGGAAAACCTCGTTGAGCACGAAGCGCATGTCACGCAGGGGGGCTTTGTAGTCGGCCATGGGAAGTCCTCGGTAGCACGGTCAGAAGCCGAGTCTAGCCCAACAACTTTTCAGACACATAGGGTCGTGTCGTGACCGGTCAACCACTGATCGGTCAGCTGGCGTCAGCCTTCAGTTTCACCGCCCCACGGCGGCGCTGCGCCTGGCAACTTACGCAGTTGCGCCCCGCGCTCTTGGCACCATAAAGCGCCTTGTCCGCGGCCTTGAGCACCGCTTCCACACTGCGGTGCTCAAGGCCGGGCTGGGCCACGCCGATGCTCACCGTCACCGACACCTGGGACGCCCCCGAGCCGGCCCGGCGCTGGCGCCCGGCCTTGTCGTCAGCCGGGCGTTGCTGGCGATCGCGTAACTGGATCTGGTAGCGCTCGACCGCCTGGCGTACGGCCTCCAGGTGCGGCAGGCACTGCTCGATGCCCTTGCCGGCGAATACCAGGGTGAATTCCTCGCCACCGTAGCGATACACCTTGCCGCCGCCGCCCACCTTGCGCAGCTGGCTGGCCACCACGCGCAGCACCTGGTCGCCAACGTCATGGCCGTGGGTGTCGTTGAATTTCTTGAAGTGATCGACGTCGGCCATGGCGATCACGTAGTTGCGTCCCAGGCGCTGCAGGCGCTCGTTCAGCGCGCGGCGCCCGGGCAATCCGGTCAGCTCGTCGCGAAACGCCATCTGGTAGGCCTCATGGGCCACGCCGACGACGATCATCAGCATTACCACGCTGGACATCACCTGCAGCGCGTGGGGCTGAATGAAGGTATTGGGCAGCATCCACAACAACGCCAGCGCGCCCACCAGCTGTACGGCATGCACCGGCCGCGGCGTGCGCAGGTACTGGACCAGCAACGCAATGATCACCAGCAGGAACACCGGGTAGGCCAGCTGCACCAGGCTCATCCACTCGGCATGCAGCGACGGCCAGCGGATTACCGATAGCCATTGTTCCAGGCCATGGGGATAACGCCGCGCCAGCGCGGCGGCTACTCCGCCGACCGCCAGCAGCACGGCACCCCGGGCGATCAGATCCTGAATCAGGTGGGTGCGCTCGCGCCACAGCGCGAACAAACCGTAGAGCGCGGGCAGCAACAGGCTGCTGAGGTGAAAGACCAGCGCCGCGTCCTCGCGCACCCGGCCGAACTCACGGTAGTGATCGACCTGCTCGTCGAGCAGGAAATAGCCCAGATAGAGCACCAGCAGCATGAACAGCTCGCGCTGGCGGCCATAGACCACGCAAAACGTGCCGCCGAGCAACAGCAGCAGGGTGGGCAGTACGTTGAACAGCGAGGTGAAGAAGTCGGTCAGGGTCGGCAGGGTCGCGGCCAGCAGGCCACCGCCGAGCAGCAGCAATGCCGGCAGAAAATGCCCCAGGCGCAACGCGACGAGACGCGGCAAGACCAGCTCCGCCATGATCAGAGAAGAGAATGGCATTTTGCCTGTAATTGGCTGTGGACGCACGCCGCGCCTGCCGAGCACGCGCCTTGCTCATAAAAAAACCGCGGCACTGCAGAGCGTGTGAAAACTCGCTGATGCAGGTAGTGATCCCATCAGACGCCCCGACATTGTTCGGGGCGTTTGCTTTTGTACGATTCGAAAGGTCGCGACCAACCTTTCAAGTGAGCAGC
>NZ_MSXV01000033.1 GCF_001945395.1 Pseudomonas sp. PA15(2017)
ATCCAGGCCCGCCAGGAACGCGAGTGGCAAGACCTCAAGCTGTTCATGCTGTGTCATATCCCTGTGATCGCCGTTGTGGTGATTGCCGCCTGGGCATTCTCGTAGGCTTCGCATAATGTATATTATGTTAAATTACGTATTACGAGCTGTCACGCTTGCTCACCCTGCACCTCACTCTGCCTCCCCAGCCTACAACCAACCAGACGAGCCACCTCCCTGCGGCTCTTCTGTTCAACAGACATCCAGTGACGCTGATACTTCCATCTGGTGCTAAAGGTGGAAATCCCCAGCCGCCTCCGGCTGATAAAGCACCTTCCTGATCTCGATCTGCCGCGTGCGGCCCGCAATCCGCCAATCGATGGCGTCTCCCTCCTGATAGCCCAGGATGGCGGCGCCAAGGTCGGAACAGACCGAATGCTTGCCGGCGCTGCTGTTGGCGTCTTCGGGGTAAACCACGGCCACTTCGATTTCTTCGTCGTCCAGTTGCACCAGGGCCCTGGTGTTCATCGTGACGACGGTGCTGGGCACCTGGTCCGGCTCGACGACAATGGCGCGTTCGAGCTCGTGTTCGAGTTGGGCGACCGGGCCTTCCTCCAGTGCGATCAGGTTGTCGAGCTTGGCCTTGTCCATTTCGGTGATGTAGATCCCGGGTGCATCGCGGAAGGCATCTTCGCGCAGTAGCTGCAGGTAGCGCCCGGCCGTCATGGCCCATGAGGTCATGGTTGGTGTTTCGCTTTCGAGTTCGAAGCCGCTGCGCAGGAAGGCTTTCTGCGAGCGCTGGTTGTCCGGGTGAATCTTGGCGATGAGCTTCCCGGCGCGCATGTCGAGGAACGCCAGTTTCATGCCTTCGCGGATGGTACGGGTGCCGAGGTTGCGACCCCATTTTTCGCTGTCGCCGATGGCTAGGACGATCTCGCACTCGGCGCCATTATTGATCAGGCGCACGAAACCCACCGGGTCGTCGTGGCGATCATAGGCCATGAAGAAGCGGCCGTCGCGGTTGAACAGATGGGTCAGGATCGGCAATTGCGTCCGATCGATGGCGTGTTCGATGGACCGGGAGACATCGCGTGAATCGCTCAGGTAGCAGGTAACGCGATCATCTTCCAACCAGTCCATCAGCTTCAACGCATGTGCCCGAGTGATTTCCGGGCACAGCGAAATGAAAGGCTTGGTCATCTTCACCACACATATTTGAAGGTTTGAAGCCCTTCATGGCTATGGCCATGACGGTTCTTACGATAACCGGCTAGTTTAAAGCATCAGGCGAGTAATTCCGACCCGTCCGGGCGCTCGATCTGGCCCGTCTTATGGGCAGATAGCGCGCTACCACTGCCCTCACCCGCCTTCATTCGCCCAGCAACCCAGCGCCGCAGCCGGTAAGATTGCCCGGCTGAAGACGCTCATGGGGGCATTGAATGACAACCACGATGGTCGCGCTGTGCGTATTTCTGGTCGGCTTCGCCGCCTACTACCTGGGCGTCGTCGCGCGTCGGCCGCAGCTGATCTACCAGGCCAAGGCCCACAATGCCGAGTTGCTCGCCAGGCTGCCACGCCTGAAGCAGCGCTTCTGGGCCACCCCCTGGGCCGTCAACGGGCACCTGCAGATTTTCGTCGCCGGTATCCAGGAAGCGCTCTCCCCTCGCCTGGTCTATGAGCGGGTCGAAATGCTGCGCATGAGCGACGGTGGCACCACGGCATTGCATTGGCTGGGCGCCGACTTGCCGGCCCGCACGCCGACCCTGGCAGTGCTGCACACCATCACCGGTACACCGCAGAGCATGCGGGTGTTCGTGCGCGACATGCAGCGCCTCACCGGCTGGCGCATCGTGCTGTGCGAGCGTCGCGGACACGGCGAGTTGCCGCTGACCAGCCCGCGCTTCAATACCATGGGCGATACCGAAGACCTGCGCGAGCAATTGCGGCGGATCGGCGAACGCCACCCGCACTCCCCGCTTTACGCCGCCGGTATTTCCGCCGGTACTGGCCTGCTGGTGCGCTACCTAGGCGAGCAAGGCGATGACACGCAACTGCAGGGTGCCTTCGCCTATTGCCCGGGTTACGACATCGAGGTGGCGTTCGCCCGCTCGCGAGCACCCTACAGTCGGGTGATGGCGAGAAGGTTGGTACGCCAGTTCGTGACGCGCAACCGCGAAGCGCTGGCGGCCTGGCCCAGTCTGGCGCGGCTCGAAGGAGCGCAAAGCCTGGATGAGTTTCACCAGCACCTGTACGAGTGCGCCGGCTACGACAGTTGGCAGGCCTATCTGGATGGCTGCAATCCGGTTGCGCTGATGGAGCGGATCAGCGTGCCGCTGCTGGTGCTCAACGCAGAGGACGATCCCGTCTGCGTGGCGGACAACGTACGCGAACATGAACACGCCATGGTGCGCCTGCCCAGAACGCTGCTGGCCGTCACCTCGCGCGGCAGCCATTGCGCGTACCTGTCGGGGCTTACCGCCAGGCCCTGGGCCCATCACCTGGCGGAGGAGTTCCTGCAGGCCGTGCACGCAGGCCGGGCGGGATGATGCCCCTGGCGGTGAGCACTGTGCTCACTGCCAGGCGACGTGTCACAGCACGCTGGCCAGGAACTCGCGCAGCCGTGGATGCTGCGGGTTGTCCAGCAAGGCACGGGCATCGCCCGCCTCCACCACCTTGCCGTTGTCCATGAACACGATGTTGTCCGCTACCTCGCGGGCAAAGCCGATTTCATGGGTGACCACCACCATGGTGATGCCCGAGTGCGCCAACTGCTTCATCACCTGCAGCACTTCGCCGACCAGCTCGGGGTCTAGCGCCGAGGTCGGCTCGTCGAACAGCATCACGTCGGGCTGCATCGCCAGCGCCCGGGCGATCGCCACGCGCTGCTGCTGGCCGCCGGACAGCTCGCGCGGCCAGGCCTGGGCACGGTGCGCCAGGCCGACCTGATCGAGCAGTTGCATGGCGCGCGCCTCCACCTCGGCGCGTTTCTGGCCGAGGATGCGGATCGGTGCATCGGCAATGTTCTGCAGCACCGTGCGGTGCGGGAACAGGTTGAACTGCTGGAACACCATGCCGATGCGCTGACGCTGCCGGGCGACGGCCTTTTCCGGCAGTTCGTAGAGCGCCTGGCCCTTGCGGCAATATCCGATCAGCGTGTCGCCGACGTGGATGGTGCCGCCGTCGAGCTTTTCCAGGTGGTTGATGCAACGCAGCAAGGTCGACTTGCCCGAACCGGACGGCCCGAGAATCACCGTCACCGAGCCGGCGGCGATGTCCAGGTCGATGCCGTGCAGCACGGTGTTACCGGAAAACTGCTTGTGCACGCCACGCAGGCGGATGGACTCGCTCATGACTCGGACTCCTGCGTGCCTTTGTTGCGGCGCAGCCAGCTGCCGCGCGCCGGACCATTGCCACGGCTGAACCACACTTCGATGTAATGCTGGAGCACCGACAGCACCGAGGTCATCACCAGGTACCAGAGGGTGGCGACCAGCAGCAGCGGGATCACCTCATAGGTGCGCTGGTAGATGATCTGCGCCGAATAGAGCACGTCCTGCAGGGCGATCACCGACACCACCGCGGTGGTTTTCAGTTGGCCGATCACCTCGTTGCCGGCCGGCGGCAGGATGGTGCGCATGGCCTGGGGCAGCACGGTCTGGCGAAAGATCTGCCCAGGCCGGTAGCCGAGGGCCTTGGCGGCTTCCAGCTGGCCCTGGCCGACGCTCTGGATGCCGGCGCGGATGATTTCCGCCGCGTACGCGGACTGGTGAATCACCAGGGCCAGCACCGCCGCGCTGAACGGGCTGATGATCTCGTTGGTTTCCGCGCTCCACACCTCGCCCACCAGCGGCAGGCTCAGCGACAGCTGCGGATACAGCGCCGCGATGTTGTACCAGAGAAACAGCTGCACCAGCATCGGCACGGCGCGGAAGAACCAGGTGTAGGCCCAGCTGACGCTGACCAGCACCGGGTTGGAAGACAGCCGCATGAGGGCCAGCAACGTGCCGCCGGCGAAGCCGAACACCACCGAGATGACCGGCAGCTCGATGGTCATCAGCACGCCGGCGAGGATCGACTCTTCCGTCAGGTTCTGCGCCACCACGTCCCATTCGAAACGCGGGTTGTTGACCATCGACGTGGCCACCAGCGACAGCAGCAACAGCACGATCAGGGCGCTGAGCCAGCGCCCCCAGTGACGGTGCTTGACGATGCGCAGCCCGGCGATGTCGTCGTCAGGCCGTTGGCTCATTTGAGGTTTTCTGCGTTGAGGCCGGCGGATTCGACGGCGCCGAAGCCGATTTCCCACTTGTCGAGGATCTGCTGGTAGGTGCCGTCCTTGATCAGCGAGTTCAGCGCTGCCTGGATCGGCTTGCCCAGCGGCGAATCCTTGGCCAGGGCGATGGATACGATGGTGTCCTCGATGGTGATCTCACCGGCCAGTTTCAGCGCCTTCACCTGGCTGGCCTGGTAGCGCAGACCTTCGTACGGGCCGAAGAACATAGGCACGCGGCCGCTGATCACTGCCTGCACGCCGGCTGGGCGATCCGGGAAGATCGGCACCTTGATGGCCGGCTTGCCATCGGCCACGCACGCCTCGCTGGCCTGCTGCAGGCGCGTGACCTGGGAAGTGCCGGCGCCGGCGCCGACGGTCTGGCCGCACAGCTCGGCAAAGCTGTTGAACGGCCCCTTGTCGGAATCCGCACGGCCGACCAGGGCCAGCTTGGAGGCGTTGTAGTAGCCGACGAAGTCGACCTGCTCCAGGCGTTTGGCATTGGCGTCGATGTTGGAGATCGCCGCGTCGTAACGCCCGGATTTCAGGCCCGGAATGATGTTGTCGAAGCCGCCGGTGTCACGCAGGTCCAGCTTCACGCCGAGGCGATCGGCAACCGCGCTGATGATGTCGATCTCGCGCCCGGCCAGGGTCTTGTTGTCGGCCTGGTAGAACGTGGTCGGCGGCGTGTTCGGGTTGGTGCCGGCGATGATGCTGCCACGCTTCTTGATCGCTTCGGGCAGGCTGTCATGCAGCGCGGCATCGGCCTCGGGCTTGGCGGTGGCGTTGAAGGGCACGCCCTTGTCGGCGGCGAAAGCGCTGGTCAGGGGCAACAGCGCGAAGGCGGCAGCGGTCAGTGCAGAACGTTTCATGGGCTTATTCCTTCTCGGTTGCCAACGGGGCAACGGCGGCAAAGTTTTCATCAACGGACGGCAGGCCGAGGTTTTCCCGCAGCGTGCTGTATTGGTAATCGGTGCGGAACAGGCCGCGGCGCTGCAGCTCGGGAATCACCAGCTCGACGAACAGATCGAGCTGGTCGGGCAGCACAGCCGGCATGATGTTGAAACCATCGGCGCCGCCCTGTTCCAGCCAGTGCTGGAAGTCATCGGCGATATCCTCGGCGGTGCCGACCACCACGCGGTGACCGCGCGAACCGGCAGCCACCGCCGCCAGTTGGCGCAGGGTCAGGTTCTCGCGGGCGGCCAGCTCGGTAAGCAGCTTGACGCGGCTCTGGCTGCCTTCGGTGGCGGGGATTTCCGGCACCGGGCCGTCCAGCGGGTAGGCGGTCATGTCCACGCCGAAACGCGCCGACAGCTGCTCGATGCCGTTGTCGATGTCCACCAGTTCGTTGAGCTGGTTCCAGACTTCCTGGGCCTCTTCACGGGTGCGACCGACGATGGGCATCACCCCCGGCAGAATCAGCAGGTGGTCGGGCTGGCGACCGGCGTCGCGCACGAATTGCTTCTGGCTCTGGTAGAAGGCCTGGCCCTCCTCCAGCGACGATGCTGCGGTGAACACCACTTCGGCGGTTTGCGCGGCCAACTGCTGGCCAGCCGGCGACGAACCGGCCTCGATGATCACCGGACGGCCCTGGGGCGAACGGTCGATGTTCAGCGGGCCCTGCACCTGGAAGTGCTTGCCCCTATGGTTGGCCGCGTTGATCTTGCTTTCGTCCGAGTAACGGCCGGTGGCCTTTTCACGGACGATGGCGCCCTCTTCCCAGCCGTCCCACAGTTTGAAGGCCACATCGAGAAATTCACGGGCCATTTCATAGCGGTCGGCGTGGGACGGCAGGTCTTCGCGGCTGAAATTGCGTGCCGCGTCGAGAGAGAACGAGGTGACCACGTTCCAGGCGCCGCGGCCACGGCTGATGTGGTCCACCGAACACAGCGCGCGGGCCAGGTGGAACGGTTCGTCGAAGGTGGTGGATGCGGTGGCGGCCAGGCCGATGTGTTTGGTTTGCACGGCCAGGGCCGAGAGCAGCGTCAGCGGCTCCAGGCGCGACATGGTCGAGGGCAGGCGATGCACGCTGGTGGCCAGGGCGTCGCCGACGAAGAACATGTCGAACTTGCCCTCTTCCGCCTTCTTGGCGATCCAGGTGAACCAGTCGATATCGGTGGGCGAGCCTTTCGCGCCCTCGGCACGCCAGCCGCCCACATGGTGCCCCAGCGCCTGCACGAACAGACCGAGGCGCAGTTGACGGGGTGAAGCAGGTTGCATGGACATAACGAATCCTTACTGACAGCTAATGAGTGAAGCCAGGCGATGCAGCGCGGCATCGTCAGCGAGTTGCAGATCCCCGCTGATCGCGGCCAGCCGCGCCTCGGGCAGGGATAGAAGGTTGGTGCGCAGCTTGGCCAGCACATCGGTGGGCGCGGCGGCGGTTTCCAGGCGAGTCACGCAGTGGCTGTGGGACGTGCCATCGGCCATGAACAGCGTAACGCGGTGAAAGCGCCGATCCGGATCGAGTTCATCGGCCGGCGCACTCGGGTCCGGTAGGCGCCTTACCCGTGCTGCCAGCGCGGCGATCCGGGTATCGACCGGCTCTTCGCCGTAACGCTCGAGGGAGATGGCGCCGTTGAGCAACGCATCGGCGATCACGTATTCGAGGCTGAAACGCGCCTGCACGCCATTGACCGGCGCGATGATGTTGGGCGCGGTGTCGGCGCCCGGCGGGAAGCTCACCTCGATATGCTGCACCGCATGCAGGTCGCCGCCCAGCCGCCCGCGCAGCACGAACGCAGCCTCCGCCGCACTGTGGGTTCCACCGCAGGTGGGATAGCGCTTGAACTCCAGGCCGGGCGCGATGATTCGCCAGGGTGCGCCCCACTCGGCCAGCAGATCATCCGGGCGTTCGACGCCGTAACCCAGGGCAGCCAGAAATGCCTCCAGCACGCCGTGGCGCTGTGCGGCAAAACCGGCTCGGGCCAGTTCGACGCTGTTGACCGCACCCCGCGCAGCCAGGCCGGCATGCAGGGCCTTGGCCGCGGAGCCGAACTGGGCGCGCAGGCCCGAAGCCTGGGTCGCGGCCAGGCCGAGGGCGATTTCGCTTTGCTCAGGCGTCAGGCGCAGCAGCCGGCAGGCAGCGCCGGTCGCGGCGATCACACCCAGCGTTGCGGTGCTGTGCAGCCCCGCGGCGTAATGGCGGGTACCGATGGCCTTGCCCAGGCGCCCGGCCAGCTCGACGCCGATGACATAGGCATCGAGAAAATCCTCGACCGCCAGGCGCGGCTGATTCGCGAGCACGGCCAGCAACGTCGACAGCACCACCGTGGTCGGGTGGCCGCGGAACGTCGCATGGTAGTCGTCGAAATCCAGCGCGTGGCTCATGTAACCCAGCTGCAGGGCATGATTCTCCGTGCTACGCGCGGCGGGAAACACCTTGCGAACCGAGGTCAGCCCCGAGTCCCGCAGCAAACCGAGCTGCACGGGCAGCAGGCAGGCGAAGTAATCGATCACGCCCTCGCGGGCGCGTTCGCGCTCGTCAGATCCGGGCTGGCAGTCGGCAAGCGTTCTGGCCAATTGGCCGCTGAGGGATGTGTTCAAAAGGCACCTTTAATGTAAGGCTTTGACCTGTATCAATAAATTGGTCAATCGAGCATTTTCCTATCCGACCATGGTGGCCGCAAATATGAAAAAACTCTTTACATATTTCCAAAGCGAATAAGAAAACAACCATCCGATATGAGCACCGCGTCACCTGCTACGTTTTTTGCGGCTGCTCAGCTGGATCCAAGCCGGCGCATGGTCGCTGGGGCGCGCCTCGCCACGCACCCAGGTGTCCACGCCGGCCGCCTGCAGGTACGGCGCCAGCGCTGGGTTGAGTAGCAGATGGTCGATACGCAGTCCTGAGTTGGTCTGCCAGTGGTGGCGCAAGTAATCCCAGAAGGTGAAGAGCTGCTGATCCGGGTGCAACGTGCGTAGCGCGTCCACCCAGCCCTGATCCAGCAAGCGTTGAAAACAGGCGCGGCTTTCGGGTTGCAAAAGAGCGTCCTTGAGCCACGAGCGGGTGCTGTAGATATCGAAATCCGTGGGTACCACGTTGAAGTCGCCGGCCAGCACCACCGGATGGTCGCTGGCCTGTAACGTCTGCGCATGGGCGATCAGCTGCTCGAACCACCTGAGCTTGTAATCGAACTTCGGTCCGGGCTGCGGGTTGCCGTTGGGCAGGTACAGGCAGGCCACCATCACGCCCTGCACCGCGGCCTCGATGTAGCGCGCCTGGGCATCCCACTCGGCGCCTGGCAGGCCGCGACGGATCGCCAATGGCTGGGTATCACGGCCGAGAATCGCCACGCCGTTCCAGGATGCCTGCCCCTGATACACCACACCGTACCCGGCCGCTTCGATATCCCTGGCCGGGAACGACTTGTCGGCCGTCTTGAGTTCCTGCAGGCACACCACGTCCGGCTGCTCGCGCTTCAGCCAATCCAGCAGATTGGGCAGCCGGGCGTTGATGCCATTGATGTTGTAGGTGGCGATTCGCAAGCGCTTCATCGGTGGTTCTCCGCGCGGTCATCCTGAAGCTGTGACCTGCGGACCGCGCAGCCGGTGCGATGAATGTGGATGCCGGCAACGCCATCTGCTCGAACGCCCTTACGCAGCGCCCAATAATGCAATAATATAACATTTGAAGTTGCATAGCCTGGGATCAAACGACCATGCACAGACGTCACCTCCTCCACCTGGCCCTGGCAGGCCTCACCCTACCCTGGGCCATAGCCGCCGCTACCCCGAAAGTCATGCACGCCCGTGCCTGGGACGATGGCGAGAAGCTGAGGCTGGTATTCGACATGAGCGGCCCAGCGAAATACCAGATCTTCTCGCTGAAGGCGCCGGAGCGACTGGTCGTCGATCTGGCAGATACCGCTACAGCCGCCGACCTGAACGAACTGTCGGCCGGCAACCGGCTGCTCAGCGCCATTCGCAGCGGCCCTCAGGCCGGCGGTACGCGCATCGTGCTCGACCTCAAGCAGCCGGCCAGGGTGGAAAGCTTTCTGCTCGGCCCCAACGGCAGCGAGGGGCATCGCCTGGTGGTCGATCTACGTGACATGGCGCTCGCGCCGCAGGGGATCGTCGAACCTCAGCGGGCAACCACTGCCGGGCAACGGGACGTGGTCGTGGTGATCGACGCTGGGCATGGCGGCAAGGACCCCGGCGCCCTGGGCGGCAACGGCGAGCAGGAAAAGGTGGTGGCACTCGCCATTGCCCGCCTGCTGGCCCAGAAGCTCAACCGCCAGCGTGGTTTCAAGGCACAGTTGGTGCGTAATCAGGACGTCTTCGTGCCGCTGCGCAAACGCGTGGAAGTCGCTCGCCGTCACAATGCCGACCTGTTCATTTCCGTGCACGCCGACGCCGCGCCGCGCAGGAGTGCGTCGGGCGCCTCGGTGTTCGCCCTCTCGGAAAACGGTGCCACGTCGACCACCGCGCGGTGGATGGCCGAGCGTGAGAACAGCGCGGACCTGCTGGGTGCCCGCGAGCTGCTGTCCCTGAAGAACAGGGACCCGGTGCTGGCTGGCGTGCTGCTCGACATGTCGCTGAACGCCACCATCAGTACCAGCCTGGGATTGGGCAAGACGGTCCTCGATAATGTCGGCAAGGTGGCTGGCGTGCATCAGAAACGCGTCGAGCAGGCCGGCTTCGCGGTGCTCAAATCCCCGGTTATCCCATCCATCCTGGTGGAAACCGGCTTCATCTCCAACCCGGCCGACTGCCGCAAACTCTGCGACCCGCTGCACCAGAAGCGCGTCGCCCAGGCGATCTTCGATGGACTGCAGAAGCACTTTTTAGCCAGCCCACCGACTGGCACCTATCTGGCGAGCCAGAAGGGCGGATCGCTCAGCTGACTCGCTTCCACTGACAGTACTCAGGCGAATGGCAATTCGACCCGCACTTCCAGCCCGCCAGCAGGGCGATTGCGCAGCGTCAGGCTGCCGCCGTGCTCCAACACGATGGCCCGTGCTGCAGAAAGCCCGAGGCCGACGCCACCGGTGTGCTTGTTGCGCGAACCCTCGATGCGAAAGAACGGTTTGAACACTTCATCCTGCAACGCCGGGGCGATACCCGGCCCGCGATCGAGCACGCGAATTCGTACAGCGCGGCTGCCCTGCTCCAGCATGACCGCCGGCTCGTGGCCGTACTTGATGGCATTGTCGAGCAGGTTGCCGAGCATGCGTTTGATACCGATCGGCCGACCGACATACACCACCCGCCCCTGCGCACTCAGCTGTACGTCGACACCGACATCCCGATAGTCATCGACCAACGTATGCAGCAACCCGGCGAGGTCGAAGGCGGTCGCCGGTTCCAGGCGGGCGTCGTCGCGGAAGAACTCCAGGGCGCTGTTGACCATCGCCTGCATCTCGTCCACATCGCGAAACAGCTTGGCCTGCTGCTCGGGGTCGTCGATGAATTCACCGCGCAGGCGCATGCGCGTCAGCGGCGTGCGCAGGTCATGGGAAATCGCCGCCAGCATCTGCGTACGGTCATGGATGAAGTGCTGCAACTGGGCCTGCATGGCGTTGAAGGCGACGATGGCCTGGCGGATTTCTCGCGGCCCTTCGACGGCGATGGGCGGGGCGCGGAAATCACTGCCGAAGCGCCGGGCACCACGGGCGAAACGTTCCAATGGCGCGGCCAGGTGGCAGGTGGCGATCAGGGCCACAATGATGGTCGAGAGCAGCACCAGGGCGATGACGATCAGGTTGCGTGGCAGCTCATCGAGGCCCCAGCTGCGGGTGAATGCAGAGAATTTCACCCAGGAGCCGTCGCGCAGCTCGACCATCAAGACGTATTCCGCACCGGGATCATCGGCTGGCCAGTCGGCGGGTTCGTAGCCGATGATCCTGGCGTTGGGGTTGCGCAACTGGCTGCGCAGAAAGCCTTCGCCGGAGCGAAAGTCCGCTTCATCGTCCGGTGCAGGCAACCCGGCATCCTCGAAACGACGCAGCCAGGTGGTGGTATAGATCGCGCCACTGGCGGACCTGGCGATGGCCGGGCGCTGCTCGGGTGGCGCCGCATCGATGATACGACTGATGCTGGCGAGGCTTTCCAGCAGGCCGGTCTGCAGCAACGGTGGGCGCGCCCATACGCCGGCCAGTTGGCTCAGCAGCCAGGTCAGCAGCAACGCGGTGAGCATCGCGGTCAGCGTGGTCAGCGCGATCCAGCGCGCCACCGTGTCGCCGGAGCGGCCGACCCTGGGCGGCCATTTCATCGCTTCACCAGCACACTGGGGGTGAACAGGTAGCCACTGTTGCGCACCGTGCGGATCATCGGCGCGCCACTGACATCGCCCTCCAGCTTGCGACGCAAGCGGCTGACCTGTACGTCGATACTGCGGTCGAAGGCTTCGAACGCGTCGCCACGGGTCATGTCCAGCAATTGCTGGCGGCTCAGCACCCGCCGGGGGTGTTCGGCGAACACCAGCAGCAATTCGAATTCGCCGCCGGAGAGCGGAATCATCACCTTGTCCGGCGAGCGCAGTTCACGGCGTGTGACGTCCAGCTGCCAGCCGGCGAACTCCAGGGTCGGGCGTGGCTTGTGGTTGAGCACGCTGCTGAGTTCACCGGTGCGGCGTAACACGGCGCGTACCCGGGCGAGCAGCTCGCGGGCATCGAACGGCTTGGTGAGGTAATCGTCGGCGCCCAATTCCAGACCTACCACGCGGTCGCTGAGTTCGCCCATGGCGGTGAGCATGATCACCGCAACCGAGTGCTCACTGCGCAGGCGCTGGCAGAGCACCAGGCCGCTCTCCCCCGGCAGCATGACGTCAAGGATCACGAGGTCGGGCTGCTGGCGCGCCATTGCCTGCCAGAGGCCGGCGCCGTCACTGGCCACGGCGACGCGATAGCCGTGCTGCTCGAGGAATTTCTTCAGGAGGGCGAGGACTTCGAGGTCATCGTCCACCAGCAATAGGTGATTCACGGGGGGCTCGCTGCGCGCAGTTCTGGAGCGGCTATCTAAAACCATTGGCGCGGGCGCGTCATATATTTCAATTCGGCAATAAAGCGGCGATTTCGCAATATTGCGGACACGCTCGGGCAAAAACTGCCAGGCAGCATCGGCGCAGTTTCCATAGAGGATCGCCCATGCCGAACACCGCTCTCGCTCGTCCCTTCGCCCGTACGCTCTCGCTGGCAGCTGCCGTGAGCCTGACCGCAGGCTGTGCCAGCTCGCCCGTACCTTCCGCCACGCAACTCTGCCAAGGCACGCTGGCCGCCCCCCATGACCCGGCCGAGTCGGTCAACCGCGGCATCTTCGCGTTCAACCGCAGCGTCGACGATTACCTGCTGGCCCCCGTGGCCCGCGGTTATCGGCACCTGCCTGGATTCGTGCAGGGTGGCGTACACAATTTCGTGGCCAACTTCGGCGAGCCCAAGGTGTTCATCAACGACCTGCTGCAAGGCAACGGCGGGCGTTCGGTCACCACGGTAGGCCGTTTCGCGGTCAATACCACGGTCGGCATCCTCGGTCTGATCGATGTATCTGGACGCATGGGCATGGAACGCCACCAAGCGGACTTCGGCCAGACCTTCGGTGTATGGAACATTGCCAACGGTCCGATCCTCGAACTGCCGCTGCTGGGCACCGGCAACCTGCGTGACGCCACCGGCAAGGTATTGAGCTTCGCGGTCTCGCCATTCGGCAACAACAGCGACACCCTTGAGACACTGAGCACCGTGGACACCGTCGGCGGTATCGTCGATGGTCGCGCCGAGGCATTGCCGCTGACCGACGAGCTGAGAAAGCAGCCTGATTACTACCTGGCCCTGCGCGACGCCGTGGCCGAGCAACGTGCGCACTTCGTTGCCGAGGGCAAGCTCGGCGAGCAGGCGGATCTCTGCGGAGCGAGCGATGAGCGCTGAAGGCGTGCTGGTACTGCACCGGCGAATCAGGGCACCGGACAGGGCCACGTTGCATTACCGCGAGCTTGAATTACACCTGGATGCCGACGGCCGCCACCTGGTGCTCAGCCGCTACACCGAGCTGTATGGCGAAGACCAGTCCAGCAGGGGCGCCAGACGTGATCACAAGGTGTCGCTGGTCAGCCTGCTGCGCTGGATGATCAGCCAGGGGCACGGACCCGATATCGCCGTGGCGGACGCCAAGAGCGGTGTTCACCCTACGTCCTGGCAAGCCGGAAGGCTGAAGCGTTTGGTTGAGTGAATCCGTCGTTCAATCGTCCGGGAGCGGGCGGGAACCGCCCTCTGCACAAGCATACTGCGCGTGCCCCGTGCGAACGGGCCATGCCCGTGATTTCGCCCGACTCCGCGCGCTGCCACAGGTGTTTGGATCACCCATGGGTCTGCAGACCCTAGCCCTCCGACTGCTCCAACCGCGCCTGCAACTCCGCGCGCCGAGCCGTATCGGCGGCCTCTTTGCTCTGCAGGCGTTCCAGTAACTCGCCGGCCTGTTCGGACGGCAGCACGTAAATGCCATCGTCATCGGCGACCAGCAGATCACCGGGCTGCACCCACACACCGCGTACCGTCACCGGTACGTTCACCGCACCCTCTCCGCCAAGCGAGCGCGTGGTATAGGCGCTGACACCGCCGCAGAAGATCGGCAGGCCGAGCGTTCGCAGTGCGCGCACGTCGGTCACCGGGCCGTCGATCACCACGCCGGCCAGGCCCTTGATGCGTGCAGCGATAGTTCGCAGCTCGCCCCAACAGGCGCAGTTCGCCTCGCCGCTGTTGGCGATCACCAGCACGTCGCCCGGTTGGCTGGCGATCAGCGCATCGCGCAGCACGCTGCCGTCCGGTGCGTGTATCTGCGCGGTGCTGACGCGGCCGACGATGTGCACATCGGCCACCAGCGGCGGTAGGCCATGGATGTGCCCTTCCTGCAGTACGTGGCCGATGGTCGACGCGGCGATGCCGCGATAGGCGTCGATCAAAGCAGCGGGAACGAGTTCGATGGTCATCGCGGGGCCTTGGGTCGGATCAATGGGCAGGTGGAGCAATATTCCACCGGGTCGCTGGCCTGGTAGTAAAAGCAGCAGGTGCGGCGAAAACGGATGGCGCGGGCGCCGTCATCGAGCCGCGTCAGCGGCCGGTTGAAATGCTCCAGCGGGTTGTAGTCGAGGCCGAACAGGCTGCCGGATGCCTCCTCGGTCAGCCAGCGAAAATCTTCGGCGCAGCGCTGGCGCGTCGCGGCGCATTCGAGCTTGGCCAGGCGCCGCTCGTACAGCGAATAGACGCGCACCGCGGTGTTCTCCCAGAGAATGCGCCGCGACACGCCGGTGAGCCGGTAGAAACTCTCCCACAGCGGCTGCAGCAAACCGGCGAACAGCTGCCCGACCACCGCCTCGCGCCAGGTATCACGCGCACCGGGTTCGGGCCGCGAGACGGACAGGCTGCGCAGCGGCAGCGACGAGGTCCACAGGCCATCGTCGTGGCCGTACTCGATGAAGGTATTGTCCAGCGACAGCTCCAGCCCCTTGTCGTAGGCGGACATGCCATACAGGCAGGCGCCGGTGAGCAGGAACGACTGGCGCTTGCCCAGCAGCGAGGCGGTGATGCGCCGCGACGGCGAGAGAATCACCGGGCCGAGCCTGTCCAGCAGCGCCGTGCAGGTGGCTTCGTCCAGCAGTTCCCTGGCCGGCAGGCTGCGCGCGAGATCGCGCTCGCTTTCGCGACGCAAGCGCAGCGCGCCGCACAGGCTGGTCCATTCGGCGTCGCTCAAATTCATCGCGGAATGTCCCGGCCGAAGGGAATGCACAGCGGCGTGTGGAAGAACGGGTCGGGAATGATCCGGCAATCCAGGTCGAACACCGTCTTGACCAGTTCTTCGCTGAGGATGTCCGCCGGCTTGCCCTGGGCGTAGGCGGTGCGCCGGTGCACGGCGACCATGTGGTCGGCGTAGCGGCAGGCCAGGTTGAGGTCGTGCAGCACCATGACGATGGTCTTGCCCTCCTGGCGATTGAGCTCGCGCAGCAGGTCCAGTACCTCGATCTGGTGGGCCAGATCGAGAAAGGTGGTCGGCTCGTCGAGCAGCACCAACTCGGTTTCCTGGGCCAGGGTCATGGCGATCCAGGCGCGTTGGCGCTGACCGCCGGACAGCGCATCGACCGGCCGCTCTGCCAACGCATCCAGGCCGGTACGGGTCAGTGCGCGGGCCACCACGGCTTCGTCCTCGGCCGACCACTGCTGCATCCAGCTCTGGTACGGGTAGCGCCCCAGGGCGACCAACTGGCGCACGCTGATGCCCTCGGGCGCCACCGGCATCTGCGGCAGGATCGCCAGTTCCCGCGCCACGGCGGCGGTCGGCTTGCGCTGAATGTCGGCGCCGTTGAGGATCACCGTGCCGGCCTGCGGCTTGAGCAGCCGCGCGAAGGATTTCAGCAGCGTGCTCTTACCGCAGCCGTTGCTGCCGATCAACACCGTCACCTGGCCGCGCGGCAACGCCAGGTCGAGATTGTCGATGATCGGCTGGCGCTGGTAGGCCAGGGTCAGGTTGCGGCTGGCGATGGCGGTCATGTCAGGGGTCCTCACTGCCGCTGCTTGATCAGCAGATAAAGAAAATACGGGGTGCCGAACACGGCGACGAAGATGCCGGCGGGCAGGTCCAGCGGCAGGAACAGCGTGCGCCCCGCCAGATCGGCGAGCATCACCAGGTTGGCACCGACCAGCGCCGCCATGCAGGCCTGCGCGGCGAAACCGATGGGGATCAGCTGGCGAGCGATATGCGGGGCGATCAAGCCGACGAAGGCCATGGCGCCGCCCCAGGCGATGGCCGAACCGGCCAGGGCCACGCTGACCGCGAGCAGCGCGGCGCGCAGCCACTGCACACGTACGCCGATGCCGCGGGCCAGGCCCTCGTCGAGTTGCTGAACCACCACGTGGCGCGACAGCAGCACCAGGACCGGCAGCAGGCACAGCAGCACACCCGCCAGCGCCTTGACCTCGTGCCAGCCCGCGCCATACACGCTGCCAGTCAGCCATACATAGGCCGACAAGGTGGTGCTCAGCGGGCTGAACACCAGCATGAAAGTCGTGGCCGCCGCCAGCATGGCCGACACACCGACACCGATCAGCACCAGCCGCAGCGGTGACGTGCCCTGCTTCCAGGCCAGGCCGTAGACCGCCAACGCGGCACTGCCGGCACCGAGCATCGCCGCCAGCGGCAAGCCGCCCATGCCCCAGGTCGCCGTGAAGGCCGACAGGTACAGCACCGCCGCCGCACTGGCGCCGCTGGACAGGCCAAGCAGATCCGGCGAGGCCAGCGGGTTGCGCACGATGGCCTGCAGGATCAACCCGGACACCGCCAGGGCGCCACCGATCAACGCGCCAAGCAGCAGGCGCGGCAGGCGCAGCTGCTCGACGATAAAGCTCAGCCCGGCCCCGCCCTCGCCCATCAGCACGGCAGCGACCCGCTGCGGCGAGAGCATGACCTTGCCCAGGCACAGGCCGAGAACCAGCACGATAAGGCTGAACAGCACGGCCAGCAGCAGGCGCAATGTCCCGGAGCCTTCGACACGCCGCGAGAAACCGCGCCAGCGCAGGATGCACGGTCTATGCATGTCGACCTCCGCGTCTTGCCAGGGCGATAAAGAACTGTGCGCCGAACAACGCGGTCATCACTCCGACCGGCACTTCCTGGGGCAGGATCACCACCCGGGCGAGCATGTCGGCGACCAGCAGCAGCGTGGCGCCGAGCAGCGCGCAGCCAGGCAACATCACCCGGTGGTCGATGCCGACCAGGCGGCGCACCATGTGCGGCACGATCAGGCCGATGAAACCGATGCTGCCGGCCAGGGCCACCGCGCTGCCGGCCAGCATCACCACCAGCACGCCGAGCTGCAGGCGGATCAGGCCGGTGCGCTGGCCCAACCCAATGGCGATCTGCACACCGGCATTGAGCACGTTGACCTGGGCGCCGAGCAGGCAGGCCACCAGCAGCGCCAGCAGTGCGCAGATCAGCAGCGGCACGGCGGTGGCCAGGCTGCGCTCGCTGAGCGAACCGGCCAGCCAGAACAGCACGGTATCCAAACCTTGTTGGTCGATCACCAGCAGCGCCTGGCTGAACGCCGTGAACAGCGCGGTGATCGCCGCCCCCGCGAGCACCATGCGCAACGGGTTGAGCGCGCCCTGCCCGCTGTTGCCCACCGTCCACACCAGCGCACCGGCCACGGCGGCGCCACAGAAGGCGCTCCACAGCCATTGCTCAGGCGCATTCAGGGAGAACAGCGACAGGCTGACGATCAACGCGAAGGTCGCTCCGGCGTTGATGCCGAACAGCCCCGGCGAGGCCAGCGGGTTGCGGGTCATGGCCTGCATCAGCGCGCCGGCCACCGCCAGGCTGGCACCGATCACCACGGCCATCAGGGTGCGTGACAGCCGGGTGGTATTGACCAGCAGGTGATCGACGTTCAGCGGGTCGCCATGCAGCAAGGCGTTGAACACGGTGCGCGGGGCGATCCAGCTGGGGCCGGTGGACAGGCTCAGCATGCAGCAAACCAGCAGCACTATCGACGCAATGATCAGTTTGCTCCACGCCGTCATGCCGCGGCGTCCTGCAGCAGGGTGCGTTCGATATCATCGAGCACGCGGTTGGCGCCGAGGATGCCGCCGGAAAATATCCAGGCCACGCCATCCACCCACCACACCTGCCCGGCTTTGGGCGCGCTCATGCGCTGCCATAGCGGGTGATGGATAATCGCCTGGTAATGGCGCTGCACCGCCGGGCTGTCGGCACGGCCGAACACGAAGAACACGTCGGCGTCGGCCACCGGCAGGCTTTCGCGGCTGCGCAGCTTGATGGAAACACCGGTGGCATCGCGGCTCTGGCGGTTCCACACGAAGCCCAGCTCAGCCAGCACGCTGCCGGCGAAGCTGTCGGGCAGGTAGCTGCGCACGTGGTCTTCACGCACGTCCAGCACCGAAACGCTGAGCGGCCAGCGCGCGCCGAACTTGGTGGCCAGGCGCGCGCGTAACCCGCTGATGCGGGCGTCCCAGCGGTCTTGCAAGGCCTGCGCTTCGCCGTCGCGCGCCGTGGCGGCGCCCATCACGCGCAGGGTGTGGCGGAATTCGAATACCTCGTCGAGCATCACCACCGGGCACAGCTGTTCGAGCAGCCCCTTGACCCGCTCGTGGCGAAAGCGCGAGGCGACGATCAGGTCCGGGGTGAGCAAGGCGATGTCCTCCAGGCTCGGCTGGGTTTCCAGGCCGACATGAGGCACGCCTGCCAGCGCCGGGCGCAGGTAGCGATACATGGGCTTCTCGCTCCACGAATCGACCACGCCGGCCGGCCGAATGCCAAGCGCCACCGCAGTGTCGGTGGCGCCTTGAAACAAGGTGATGATGCGCTGCGGTGCAGGCCCGGCCTTGGCCAGGGGCATTGCACCGGCAGCGATAACGCCCAGGGAAAGGCGCATCAACGTGCGCCTGGACAACGATCCACTAGGTTGCAAACTCGATCCTTTGTAATGGATTGACGACTAGCCCCTTGCCGAACGGCATGCTGCCCGGCCCACCGGCCCGTTCGATCATCGGGCGCAGCAGGAGTTTCTGCGGCCAGGTTTCGGACTCGAACAACTGGCCACGCAGCACGGCGCGCGCTTCGTCGTCGAACGGCACAGCGGCGATCCGCTCGCTCAGGGCATCACGCAACACCTGCCAGGCCTGCACGGCCGGTACGTCGTAAACGCGCTCCAGGGTATCGATGATACCGCGCAGGTTGACCTGGATGCCCAGGGTCTGCAGCCAGAACAGCAGGTCCTCGGGGCGCTCATGGTACAGCGTCTGGGCATGGCCCTTCTTGATGCGGTACTGCGGGTCGAGCATGCCGTTGCGCTCCAGCCAGGGCACGTACAGGCGCAGCGAGTCGTGATCACGCAGCAACAGCCCGCTGACCGTGCCGGCGTCGTATACCAGCACGGCGTTCTGGCCGTGCACCTCGCCGAGCATGCCGAGGCGGAACATGCGCAGGTTGACGTCGAAGAACAAGGTGCACAGCTCGCCGAACAGTTGCAGCACCGACGCCGGGCCGCTTGGCAGACCGCGCTGGCGAATGCAGTCGTCGAAGAAATGCCGGTCGCTGTCGGGCAATGGCGTCCCCAGCGCGGCCATGGGCAGCAGGCGCTTGGCGGGGTCTGCGAGCAGCGCTGGCGGGTAGCCCCGGACCATGGCCGAGAGGTGGCGCGGCGCTTCGTCGAACAAGGTACCCCCGTCGGGCATGTAGCCCCACCATTTGCTCTCGTCGCAGATGTGCAGCGCCTCGCGCAGCACCTCGTCGCGCTCGCGGCCCTGGCGCAGCAGCGCCTCGCTCAGCCCGCCGTTGATCATCTTCACCGCCGGCAGGTAGCGGGAGGCGCCGAGGGAATACACCGCCATCGGCAGTTTGATGTGATCGGCCGGTGCCGCGGCGCAGGCCAGCGACCGCAGCGACGAAGTGGGGTTGAAGCGGCCATCCCGAAAACTCAGGCGCCGGCACTCGCCACGCTCGAAGGCCGCGCCGAGCTGCGCAGGCAACACCTGCTCCAGCTGCCAGGGGTGAACGGGCAAAGCGACGTGGCTGTCGGCGATGCCCATGGCGCGCAGTTCGGCGTCGAGCTGCGCCCGTTGCCCGGGCTCGAGGATGAACTGCGCCGGCTGGCAATTCTCCAGGCCATCGATACCGGCGCCAAAGGTCAGGCAGCTTTTGGCCACCGCTACCCAGTTCAGCACCAGGGGCTGGTCGAACTCGGCCTGGTACTCGCAGTACTGGTCGTCATCCAGGCCCTGCTTGGCTTTGGCCAGGGGATGGAACGGCCGGTCGCGCAGCGAGCCCCACTGTTCCATGGCCAGGAAGAACGCGGCGCCGTCCTTTTCCAGCAGGCCTTCGGTCGGCACTTGGTGGTCGAGGGACAGCGCGGTCTGCCCGACGCTGGTGCGCAGCACGTCCATGAACAGCTCAATGCCCTTGTCGTTATCGACCGCATCGACCTTCACGCCTTTCAGGGCCAGGGCCATGAAGGCATCCGTGCTGAGTGGCCGGCTTTTCTGCCCCTGCACGTCCAGCACCGGGGTGCCGGGCACCTTTTCCCAGGCCTGGGTGATGCCGGCGCGCAGGGCGACCGCCAGGCCGCGCTGTTCGGCGGCGTCGTAGAGCCAGTGCCAGATCTTGTGCGGCACCTGCAGATCAGCCAATGGCGAATCCGGGTGCGCAGCACGCCAGGTCGCGGGCTCGACCAGGTGGCTGTCGAGGGCGCCGAAGAAATCTTCGGCCAGCAGGCAGTCGACCAGGTCCTGCATCACCAGGTCAGCGGCAATCGAGTGGTTGGTGTGAGTCATGGAATCAGTTTCCTCGCGTCGAGGTGGCGGCCAGCTTGGCCTGGAGGGCGCGAAACGCGATGCCGCGTTCGTCACCCAGCACGAAAGTGTTGACGCCGCGTTCGAGCCACCGCAGGTGGTCGTCGGGGTGGCGTGGAATGGCGCAGTACGGGATGCCGGCTGCCTGGGCGGCGCGCCAGGTGTCGAGCAGCGCTTGCTGCACCGGCGGCTGGTCGATCCGCCACGGCGCGCCGAACGACTGGGACAGGTCGGCAGCGCCTTCGAGGATCATGTCCAGCCCCGGCACGGCGGCCAGCTCCGCGGCGCGGCGCACGCCCTCGACGCTTTCGACCATGGCCACGACCATGATCTGGGCGTTGGCCTCGGTGACGTACTCGGCTAGGCTGGCTTTGCCGAAGGCGCCGGGGCGACCGGCATTCAGGCTGCGCTCACCCAGCGGGTGATACTTGCAGGCACGGATCGCCGCGCTCAGTTCCTCGGGGCGCTCGACCTGCGGCAGGACGATGCCCTGGGCGCCGCCGTCGAGCAGGCGCAACATGCGTTTGGGCGCGAAGTCCGGCACCCGCACCAGGGGCGTGAGGGCATAGCTCTCGGCGGTGCGGATCATGTGCTCGACGGTTTCCGGGTTGATCAGCACGTGCTCCATGTCGATGATCACGAAGTCGTAGCCAGCCTCGGCGATCAGCTCGATGGACGCCGCCGACGGAATCGAGGCGATCAACCCGCGTACCGCCTCGCCGGCAGCCAATTGCTGCTTGAGTCGGTTGGTTCTCAGCATGTGCGTGGCCCATGGATGTGCAAGGGATTGGGCACACGCTTGAAACGCCGCTCGCCGTCGCCCAGCAGTCGGCGCTTGGTCAACTCCTCCACCTCGTATTCGGCGGCGAATACGTCGAATGCTTCGATGCGCGCGGCGTGTTGCGGGTGTTCGCGCTGATAGTCGAGCACCACGTGTGCGGTCATGCGCCAGAACTCGCCCTCGTCCAGGCCATAGTGCTGACGCAGGAAGATCGCCATCTCGGCCAGACAGATGAAGAAGAACGCGTCACAGGAGAAGTCGCGCACCGCGTTCAGGTCATCGGTGAGGATGAACGAGTTGCGGTTCAGCTTGGCGTGGCTCGCCGGCAGCGGCACCAACTCGGGCGCCAGTTCCGGGCGAGCCAGGTGCGCCGTCGAGTACCGCACGCCGTCGTGGAAGTCCTTCAGGGCGATGCGTTCTGGCCAGCCGTCGCGGTGGATCAGCACGATGTTCTGCCCGTGGGATTCCATGCCGATGCCCTCGGCATACAGCATGTGCACGATGGGCGCCACGCTGACGCGCAGCAGTTGCTGCACCCAGGCGTGCAGGCCGTACTGAGCGATCCAGGCATCGATGAACGGCCGCTGCTCGCCTTCGCCATAGCGGTTCTCGACATGGCTCAGGCCGTTGAACGGCACGCCCTGCTCGCCCGGCTTCAGGTAACGGCTGAGGTTTTCCCGCCAGATCGCGCCCAGGGTGCCGTAGGTCTGGCTCTGGCGGATGGCAGGCAACTGGGCGTAGTCGAAACTGACTCCGGCCACTTCACCGAGAACCACGAAACCCAGCTTCTGGGCGGTGGCGTCGCTGGCGATCAGCCGTTGCAGCCAGTCGTTGATGATCGGCCCGTTGAGCACCGTGTGCCGCGCCAGGATGCGCGTGCTCGACGTGTTGGTCATGCTCAGGGCGAGCTTCACGTAGGGCCTTGTGGGCTGCTCGACGTTGGCCAGGGTGCGGATCGACTGCTGGGGGCGGTAATCCGGGCCGGACGTGCCCAGGTACAGCAACTCGCCGCCGGCCAGCTCGGCCTGGAAGTTCGGCACGATGACCTGCTCCCACTGCCAGGGATGCACGGGAATCGGCCAGTAGTCGGCCAGCGCGCGGCCCTGCTCGGCCAGTGCCCGGTCGATCTCGACCCAGCGTCCGGCGCCGAACTCATCCTCGAGAAAGCGCTGCAGGTCGATGCCTTGCGACTGGTTCACCGAGCCGAGCTTGCGCGCGATGCCCAGCCAGACCACCGCCAGCGGCTGGCCGAACTCCGGGCCATAACGGCGGTTGTCATCCAGGGAAAAGCCGATACGCGACTTGTAGCACGGGTGGTAGCTGTGGGCATCCATGAAGTGCCGCTCCAGGCTGTCGGCATCCAGGCTGTGTGGCGCCGCAGCGGGCCGGTAATCCTGGCTGCGCGACTGCAGGTCCTTGAGCAGCGTCTGCTCCAGTTCCTGGATGAAGCGCGGCATGTGCGGGCCATCGGCCAGCTCGCCGAGCAGCTCGGCGATGGCCTGGTGCAGATCCGGCTGGCTGACCTGGCCCTCGGCGTCGATACGCTCCAGGGTGGCCGAGTCCAGGCGGATGATGGCGAAGCTGTCGCTGAGCAGGCCATCGCAGCGGTACTCGACCGCTGCGCCCTGCTCGTCAGTGCCGGCGACGATAAAGCGTTGGCGATCGTCGCCCAGGGGCTCCTGGCGATAACCCAGTACATCCTCATAGAGCAAGGTTTGCAGCAGTTGCCCGACCACCCGCTGCGACACCTGGCGGTAGCGCTGCGGGTTGGCCGGGGTCGGCCACGCATGGGCATGGGCGATCAGTTCGGGCACACGAAGGGGAGAAAACGAAGACATGGATAGACACCTCATGAACGGTGTTCGGACAGGGCCGAGCCGGGCTCGGCGCCATCGTTAGAAAGGGGAAAACGCCAGGCGAACGGCAGGGCGAGCAGGATCAGCACGGCGGTGGCGATGAACACTTCGCCAACGGCACTGGCAGTGCCGGCATGGGCTGCCCCCCAGTCATTCCCGAGGCGAACCTGCAGCCACAGCGACGCCAGCACGATGGCCAGGGACGACAGCAGGCGCCGGGAGATGTTGTTCATCGCCGCGCCCTGGGTGATCAGCGCCTCGGGCAGCACGTCCAGCCCGGCGGTGGTCACCGGCATGTAGGACAGCCCCAGGCCAGCGCCGCGCACCACCATCAGCAGGCAGATGGCGAGCATGCCGACATCGTGGTCGATGGTACCCAGGGCGAAGGTCGCCAGGCCGGTCAACAGCAAACCGGCGCAGACGATGCCACGCGGCCCGTGACGATCCAGCAACTGGCCGCCGAAGTGGCCGAACAGGCTGGCCGACAAGGCGGTACAGAGCAGTGCGATACCGGTCCAGATGGCGCTGTGCCCCATCACCATCTGCACCAGCAGCGGCACCAGCACCAGGCACTCGAACATGCCGATGGACTGCACCACGGCGATCACCACGCTGGAACGGTAGGCCTTCAGGGCGAAGATGCGCAGCTCCAGCAAGGGCGCCGGGTGACGCAACTGATGGCGCACGAACGCCACCAGGCAGAACGCCGCCAGCAGCAGGCCAAGCAGGTTGAACGGATCAAACAGCGCTTGCAGGTCATGCAGCCGCCCCACGGTGATCATCAGTACGCCGATACCGACCGCGACCAGCAGGTAGCCGCCCAGGTCGAACGCCTTGGCGGCGCCCGCCTCGCTTTTCGGCAGCACGTTGACGCCCAAGCCGAAGGCCAGCAGGCCGATGGGCACGTTGACCAGGAACAGTGCGCGCCAGTCGCACCACTGCAGCACCAGGCTGCCGCACAACGGCCCGACCGCCGGGGCAAGCATCACCGCTGCGCCCCACAAGCCGGTCACCGCGCCGCGCTCACCTTTCGGATAGACCGAGAAGATGATCGCCAGCGATAGCGGAATCATCAGCCCGCTGGCGATGCCCTGCACCACCCGCGCCGCGATCACCCAGGCGATCGAGCCAGCCATGGCGCCGAGCAGCGAGCCGCCGATGAACAGCGCCAGACCGCCCAGGTACATTGACTTGCGACCTACGCGCTGGGCCAGGTAGCCCGTCAGCGGCATGGTCATGCCCATGCTCACCATGAACGCCGCGACGATCCACGTGGCCATCACCGGGCCCAGCGCGAACGCCTCGATGAAGGCCGGCAATGCCGGGTTCAACGAGGTGTTGTTGAGGCTCACGGTGGTGGTGCCAAGAATCACCGCCACGACCACCAGGCGACGCGACGCCAGCATCAGCCATCACCTCGGCCGACGAACACCTGCTCCGGTCGTGGATGACAAAGGAAGTCGGCGTGGGAGATGTTGTAGCCGTATGCGCCGGCCATGGGCAGCACCAGCAGGTCACCAACGGCCGGATCGACCAATTGACGACCACGGCTGAGCACGTCCTTGGGCGTGCACAGCTGGCCGACCACGCTATAGGGCCGCGACACGCCGCTCGGTTCACGGCCTGCCGCCGGTAGATGGATCACCGGATGATCGTGGCCCTGGGCGACCGGCAGGCGGAACTGGTGGGTGCCGCCGCGGCAGATCAGAAAGTGCTGGCCGTGGCTGGATTTGCTGTCCAGCACCTCGATGGCGTAATAGCCGCAGTACGCGCTGATGAAGCGCCCCGGCTCGAAACGCACCACCGGCGCATCCGCCAACGCCCCGAGGCGGCTCTCCAGGTGACGACACAGGCGTGGCCAGTCGAAGCGCTCGCCGCTCAGGTAGTCGACGCCAATGCCGCCGCCGACGTTCAAGTGGGTAACGGTCTCGGGCCGAGCGGCCAGGGCCTTCCACTGTGCCCAGCGCTCCAGGTACAGATCGAGCAGCTGTTCATGGCGCTCGACCTGCTGCTGGTGGGACATCGCATGCACATGAAAGCCCTGCAGGCGCAGGTGGCTGCTGGCCTCCACCCGCTTGACCGCCTCTGGCGCCTCGGCCTCGTCCAGGCCGAACGGCGTCGCCGTGCCGGCCATGGCCAGGCGGCTGGACAGCGTGGCCGGCAGCTCCGGGTTGATGCGGATGAACACCGCCTGCACCCGGCCCAGCTCGGCGGCGATGCGTTGCAGGCGCTCGATTTCGCCCAGGCTCTCGACATGAATGGCCGCCACGCCCTGGTTCAGCGCGGCGCGGAAGTCGGAGTCCAGCTTGCCCGGCCCGGAAAACACGAAGGGCCGGTCGCTGGACGCCGCCTGCAGCCGTTCGATCTCGCCACCGGAGGAAATCTCGAAGCCGTCTACCAACGGCGCCAAAGTGCGCAGGATAGGCGCTTCGCTGTTGGCCTTGATCGCGTAAAACAGCTCGACACCGGCCGGCAGCGCGGCCATCACCTCGCGCACGTGCTGCGCCAGGGCGTCGAGGTCGTAGACGAACACCGCCATGGGATCGGCCGCACGGCTGCGGGCCTGTTCGATGGCATCCAGTACGCTGGCGGGCAGCTTATCCATGGCTCACCTCCTCTGCCCACGGGCACGTCAGCCTGACGTAACCGGCATGCCGATCGGCCTGGGCCGACAGGCGTACCTTGAGGTTGGTCTTGCAGGCGATCGGCTCACCGGCCAGCAAGGCCTCCAGCTCGGGCGCCGGGCGCACCAGCTCGCGGCGCAGCGCTTGCAACTGCCGCTCGACCCGCTGCCACATGGCGGCGGCCAGGTGCGGTCGCTCCCAGCTCAGCGCCAGGATCGCCTCGGAGAGGTTGTTGACGAACAGGCAATAGCTGATGCGCTTCCAGCCCTGCTCGCGGGTGTAGGTCAGCGACTGACGAACGCGCTCGGCCAAGCCTTCCTCCAGGTGATTCACACCCAGGTGGTCGGTGAGCTTCACGCCTTCGAAGTCGCGCAGCAGTAACTGCGCCGGCCAGCCGTTGTCGTGCACCAGCACGGCGTTCTGCAGGTGCGGCTCGAGCACCACGCCGTGGTTGAAGAACAGCGCCAGCACCGGGCGCAGCAACAACGCCTGGTAGGCCTCGAACCAGTCCAGCAGGTAATCGTCGCTCGGCTTGCGAGCGCCCGGTTGTTGCAGGAAGCCCTGGATCAGCGGGCGCAGCTGCAGGTTGCGGGCGAATAGCGTGCCGGCCATCAGGCAGGATTGCGGCGCGGCGTGGCGGCAGAAGTTTTCACGCAGGATGGCGCCGGTCTGCTCGCGAAACCAGTGTGCATCCTCGGCGCTGCTGCCTGCCGGCGCCCAGCTCAATGCACCTGGCTCGCTGACCAGGGTGGCGCCACCAATGGTCGCCTCGTGCTCACGTTGCAGGCGGCTGAACAGGCGGTCGATGAACAGCGCGCTGTCCAGCTCGTACCAGGCGTTCTTGCGCACGCAATTGGTGATGCGCACGTTCAGCGAGCCCTTGAGGAAGTAGTCGCGGCCTTCGCCGTACCAGGTGCGCATCGACGCGGTCGGGCTGGCCAGCGGGCCTTTCTGGCCGAGGTCGACGATCTCGCCGCTGGCGACCAGCGCCTTGACCCGCGCATCGGCCAGGAACAGCTCGGCCTGTACCGGGTGCAGGCCGATCACCGCCCGCCCGCTGCGCGCCAGGCGCTGGTCGGCGAAACCGGCCAGCACCTGCTCGTCGCTCAGGCCATTGCCGCGCAGCTGCAAGCCGTCACGCGGAACCTCGAGCACATGCAGCGGTACCCGTGCGCGGAACTCCGGCGCATAGGTCTGCTGGCCCAGGTGCTCGGGCCACAATCGAGCCTTGGGCGCCGGGTGGTTGGGGTGGCCAAACCAGAGGCCCTGCTCGCTGGCCAGGTAGTCACGCAGCGGGTCGTTGCCCTCGCTCTGCAGGGCGTGATCGACGATGGCGGCGGTCACACCCTGGCTCTGCATCACCTGTTCGAGCAACTCGTCATTGCGCGAGCCGGTCAGCTGCTGGCAGGCCTCGAGCAGGTGCGCGGCGAACTCGGCGAAGGGCGGGCAATGCCAGTCGCCATCCCCCTCGCGCTTATACAGATCGCTGAGGTAACGCTGGCTGCCGAGCGGGTCGCGACGATCCACCAGCACCAGAAACTGGCAATCACCCGGCAGGTCGATCAACAGCGGCAGGCCCTTGCCCTGCATCGCGCGCAGGTAATTGGCCGGCGCGATGCCGCGCACATGGGTCGGCCAGGCATAGCGGGCGCGGTTTTCCGGCAGCGCGAATTCCTTGATCAGGCAGTTGAGCAAGGCATGGGTAGCAACCATTTCGCTGATCACCCGAGCCATGCTGCCGCGCACCGAGTCGATGCGTGTGACGTTGGCGGCTTCCTCGAAAGCGGTCGGGTAGGCACGCGTGGCGCGTGCGGTTTGCTCAGCCACGGGCACCTCCCAGCGCTGCGACCAGCGCGCGCTCGAAACGAGCGACCACCTCGGCGCACTGCGCCTCATCGATGATCAACGGTGGCAGCAGGCGAATCACGCTGCCCTGTCGGCCGCCGCGCTCGAGCAGCAGGCCCTGCTTGAAGCATTCGCTCTGGATGGCCGCCGACAGCGCGGCGTCCATGGGATGGGCGCCTTGTGCATCAGCGCTCTGGCGCTCGTCGACGATTTCCAGCCCCAGCATCAGCCCGCGGCCACGCACCTGGCCGATCGCCGGATAACGCTCGCGCAGAGCATTCAGACGCGCCTTCAGCCAGTCGCCGCGCACACGGGCCTGGTCGGCCAATTCGTCGCGCTGGATGATCTGCAGGGTGGTCATGCCGCTGGCCATGGCCATCTGGTTGCCACGGAAGGTGCCGGTGTGGGCACCGGGTTGCCAGGCGTCGAACTCGCGCTTGATGGCCAGCACCGCCAGCGGCAGGCCGCCGCCGACCGCCTTGGACATGACGATGATGTCCGGCTCGATACCGGCGTGCTCGAAGGCGAACATCCGCCCGGTGCGGCCGAAGCCGGCCTGCACTTCATCGACGATCAACAGGATGCCGTGGCGCTGGGTCACCTCGCGCAAGGTGCGCAGCCAGGTATCGGGCGCCGGGTTGGCACCGCCCTCGCCCTGCACCGCCTCGACGATCACCGCCGCCGGCAGACTGACGCCACTTTCGACGTCCTCGATGAACTGGGTGAAGTAATGGGACAACGCCTGCACGCCCGCCTCGCCACCGATGCCCAGCGGGCAACGGTATTCATGGGGGTACGGCATGAATTGCACGCCGGGCATCAGCGAGGCCACGGCATCCTTCGGGCCGGTGTTTCCGGTCACCGCCAGGGCGCCATGGGTCATGCCGTGGTAGCCGCCGGAAAAGGCGATCACGTTGCTGCGCCGGGTCACCGTCTTGGCCAGCTTGAGCGCGGCTTCCACCGCATCGGCGCCAGACGGCCCGCAGAACTGCAGGCAATAGCCGTTGGCCGGCAGCACGCCCAGCAGGGTTTCGCTGAAGGCGTCCTTCAGCGGCGTGGTCAGGTCCAGGGTATGCATCGGTACCCCGGAGGCCAGGAAGCTCGACAAGCTGTCGACGATGGCCGGATGGTTGTGGCCCAGCGCCAGGGTTCCGGCCCCGGCCAGGCAATCGAGGTAGCGGCGCCCCTCGACATCGGTCACCCACACGCCCTGCGCCTTGGCGATGGCCAGGGGCAGCTTGCGCGGGTAGCTGCGCACATTGGATTCGAAGCGGTCCTGGCGTGCCAGGTAATCCGCGTTGTTGCTGTGTACCGCCTGGCGATCGGATCGCTCCAGCGGCAGGGTACGTTCACTCAACATGGTGCTCGCCTCTATCTGTTCGAGGCTCCGGGTGGAGCCGTTGAAAGTCGTCAGCACTGCACTCATCAGTAAGGCGGTCAGTAACGGCAGGTCATACCGAATGCGGGTGCGCCTTCTGCGAGGCGTCCCGCTTCATCCCTGAATGGTTGGTTTTATTGTGTTCAGCGGGCGCCCGTTGCCGGGCGTTCGCTGTGGAGGTGCTAAGACGGGTCAGAAGCCGAGGGTTGCCGACAGCACGAAGGTACGTGGGGTCGAGAGCGTGAGGCCTGGCTCGCTGTCGTCCGAGGCGCCAGCGGAGATCCAGTCCCGGGAATTGGCTACGTTCTCGACGGTGCCGCGCAGGGTCACATCGGTCTCGTTGACCTTGAAGGCATAGCGCGCGCCCACGTCATAGCGCGTCCAGGAGTCAATTTCCTTGGTATTGGCCTGATCCAGATATTGAGAACTGCTGTACATGCTGCGCGCAGTCAGAGTCAGGCCCTCCAAGGTTGGCACGTCCCATTCGGCGCCGAGGTTGGCGTTGTACTTGGGCGTCGCCGGGGCGCGATTGCCGTCGGTGGCGCCGCCGTTGTTGGTGTCTTCCAGGTTGCTGTCGATGTACATCACACCGCCGAGCAGCCGGAATCCGTCGATGGGCTCGCCGAACACGTTCAATTCGATACCATCGTTAACCCGTTTACCACTAGGGCCGAAGGTGCCCAGCGTCTGACCTGGCTGTGGCGCCGCAGTTTCGTAAGCAGGCTGTTTGATGCGAAATACTGCGGCAGTCAGCGCGAACTTACCCATGTCATACTTGGCACCGGCTTCGAGCTGGCGGCTGATGAAGGGCGCAAAGATTTCGTCCTCGTTGTTGGAGGTCGACGGCGCGATCTTGCCCTGGCTCAAGCCTTCCATGTAGTTGGCATAGAGCGACAGTTGATCGGTAGCCTTGAACAGCACGCCAACCGACGGAGAGAACTTTTCCTCGTCGTAGGACGTTTCGCCCTTGATGCCATTCTCCCAGTCGTCGACCTTCACCCGCTGCCAGCGCGCACCGAGGGTCAGCAGCATCCGGTCTTCGAAAAAGCCCATGGTGTCGGACAAGGCAACGCCGCTGAAGCGGTTCTCGGTGTAGATCTTCGCATCAGTCCGGGTTCGTGCGGTCGGTTCTGGCGTAGTGATCGGGTTGTAAAGATTGCCTGGGCGGTTGGCGTAACGCCCACCGCCGTTCTCGAAGTCCATCGAGAAATAATCGGCAGCCAGATTGACCTCGTGGCTCACCGGACCGGTCTGGAACCACTTACGCACACCGGCGTTGACGGTGCGTACGTCTTCGTCGCGGGTGAAGTCACGGGGCTGGATGCTGAAATCTCCCGCAGCATTGGTGATCGAAACGTTGTGACGCAGGAAGTCGTGATTGCTCTTGCGCGCACCTACGGCCCCATAAACCATCAAAGAATCATCGATATCGTATTCACCACGCAGCGCACCGAAGGTGTCGCGGGTCTCGGCCTTGCTCCAGGCCTGGGCGTAGTTATGACGCACGTCGTCGGCCCTCGGCACCGGGGCATTGGCGCCAACCAGCACCCGCTCCTGCGGCGCATCGGTATCGCGCTCGGTATGGCCTACATCCATCGACAGGCGCAGGCGCTCATCGCGGAAGTCGAGGCCCACCACGGCCATCTCGCGGTTGACCTTCTGATGATCCCATTCGGTATCGCCGGATTGCTTGACGCCGTTGAAGCGGATGCCGAAGCGGTTGTCCTCGCCAAAACGCCGGCCTACGTCCACCGCGCCACCCACCTGGCTGTCCGAGGCGTAGCTGCCGGTGAATTCGGTGATCGGTTTGTCGGTGGCGCGCTTAGGCACGACGTTGATGCCGCCGCCGACGCTACCGCGCGGGGAAATGCCGTTGACCAGCTGGGTCGGGCCGCGGAGGATGTCGACGCGGTCGGCCATCTCCATGTCGATGGAATAGGTCGGCATGATGCCGTACAGCCCGCCGTAGGACACGTCGCTGTTGAACAGGCTGAAGCCGCGAATGGTGAACTGCTCGAAACGACCGCCCGCCGGGTTGGTGGAGCGTACCGCCGGGTCGCTGGCCGTGAGGTCGGCCAGGGTGCGTGACTGGGTGTTCTTCACCGCCTCGCTGGTGTAGGTGGTCATGCTCAGCGGCGATTCCATGAAATCCCGCGAGCCCAGCAGCCCCTGAGAGCTGCGACGGGCGACCTGGCCACCGGCGTAGCGCTCGCCCTCCAGGCTTTCCGAGGGAATGGTCACCCCGGTGATGGCGGTGGGGGCGATTTCCATGGTGTCGGCACGGTCGGCGGCCGGCGCGATGGTATAGGCCGAATCGCTGACCGGCTGCAGGCGCAGGCCGCTGCCCTGCAGCAGACGCGCGAAGCCTTCATCGACGCTGTAGGTGCCGGACAGCCCCTGGCTGCTGCGGCCGCTGACCAGCGCCGGATCCACCGACAGGCTAACCCCAGCCTGGCTGGCGAAACGGCTCAGGGCCTCACCGAGGCTGCTGCTCGGCACGCGGTAGGTGCGCTCGGCGGTTTGTGCATGGGCGGCCAGTGGCGCGATGTTGCCCAGCCCGAGCATCAGGCTCAGGCACACGGTGGAGTAGGAAATCGAAGACACCAGACGAGGCCGATGACGTGTCAGTGATGGCATGGCAGACGCTCTCTTTTTAATTCACTACTTCCCATGACAGGCGAGTGAGAAAAAAGGGACAGCCTTCAGACAATTTTTTCGCGTGGCACCAACGTGACCCAGTAACGGGTGCGTTTATGCACGTCCAGCGGCAGGCTGGCGGCCAGCAGATCGAGAATCTGATCGGTGTCGGCCAGGCGGAAACTGCCGGTCACCCGCAACGCTTCCAGGGCCGGCGACCAGCGCAACACGCCTGGGCGATAACGATCGAGTTCGCGCAGGAAGTCACCCAGCGGTTGATCGTTGGCCATCAGCACGCCGTCGCGCCAACCCAGCTGCCGCACGTCGAACGCCTGGGTGGATGCGACGCGGCCGCCGTGTAGGGTCAGCCGCTGCCCCGCCTGCAGTGCCAGGGTGTCGTAGGCGTCCGGCTGCAACTGCCCTGTTCCACTGAACAGCGAAAACTGGCAAGCGTCGCCATGCTGATGCACGCAGATCTCCCCAGCATCGAGCATCGCCCTACCCTGGGCGGTTTCGATGATGAACGGCGCGCCGCCCGCCACTCGCAGCGATACCTCGCCACGCAGCAAGGTCAGCCGGCGCCCACCGGCATCCAGATTCAGCGCAGAATCGGTATTGATATCCAGCACGCTGCCATCGGCCAGGGTCAGCCGGCGCTGCTCGCCAACCCGTGTGGCAAGGTCGGCGCGCCAGGCGTCGAGCGGCAATTCTCGGCTGATTAACCAGGCGGCAGGCGCCAGGGTGGCGAAACCGAGCATGCCCTTGAGCATGCGCCGCCGCCCCTGATCGGGCCGATCCAGGCTGGCCATCGCCAGCTCCGGTGGCAGCCCGCCGAAACGCGAGCGCAGCGCCTGGATCTTCTGCCAGGCGTGCTCGTGGCTGGCGTGCACGTCACGCCAGCGCTGCAGCGCCTGGTGATCCCGCTCGCTGGCCTCGCCGGACTCGATCAGCGCCAGCCAGCGCGCCGCCGAGCGAGCGACGCGGCGGGTGTCGTCACTGACTTCCCGTTTCAGCACAGCTCGACCAGCAGGCAGTGCTCGTACGCCTGCACCATGTAACGCTTGACGCTGCGCTCGGAAACCTCGAGGCGCTCGGCGATATCCCGATAACCCAGACCTTCGAGCTGGCTGAGCAGAAAGGCCCGGCGCACCACGTGGGGCAAGCCATCGAGCAACTCGTCGAGGGCCTGCAGGGTTTCCAGCACCAGCCAGCGCTCTTCCGGCGACGGCGCACAGGCTTCGGGCAATTGCGCGAGCGCATCGATATACGCCTGTTCCAGGCTGCGGCGTTTATAGAGGTTGATCAGCAGGCGTTTGCCGATGGTTTTCAGATAGGCACGCGGCTCCTGCAACTCGCCGATCGCGTGGGAACCGGCCAGCACGCGCATGAAGGCATCCTGACTCAGGTCGGCGGCGTCCCAGCCGTTGCCCATGCGGCGGCTGAGCCACTGCTCCAGCCAGCTGCGATGCTCCCGGTACAGATCGTTGAACGCTCGTTCACTCGATACAGCCAACCCACCCATGCAAACACCTGTTACGAAAGATCAATAACGAGATCGATTCTAATTAACAATTATCCCGAAAGGTAGTCTTGGATGCGGATTTGCTGCGTGTTGCCAGTGAGGATTACCCGCGGCCAGCGCTCTGCCTCGGACTCGCGCGCAAAACATTTGGCAAGGGTGGCCACGGCGCTCTATTGTGCTGCCACTTTTTTACCGAGCGGCTTGCCATGAGACGACTTTGCGTCCTGTTGTTCAGTGTTGTCTGTTCTTCTACCTGGGCCACCGATGCGCCCGCGCCGACACGCTGGACCCTGCTGGATCAATTCGAGAAGGCCTACACCCTGGACGACAACGCCCGCGTGGTGCTGGTGGCGCGCAGCATGTCCACCGCTCGCCTGGTGAACGGCGCGCTGGAAGAGAAACCGGAGGGTTTCCTGGACGCTCGCCACGTGGTCTACGTGGCCGATATCGAGAAGATGCCGTCGCTGGCCAAGATGGTCGCGGTGCCGGCCATGCGCTCGGCCAAGTACCGCATCATGCTCGACCAGACCGGCCGGGTCGCCAGCCGTTACGACGGTGATCGCGAAACCGTGCAGTGGCTGGAAGTGGAAGATGGCACCGTGGTGCGCGAACAGCGTTTCAGCGATGCCGCAGCCCTGCAGGCAGCGCTCGAAGCGCTGCCCCAGTAATCAGCCGAACAGCATGCCGAGAAAGCGGCCGATATAAATGTCGCCGCGGTAGGCCTCATCCAGGCAGATGTGCGCCCGCGCCAGGTGGCCGTCGAGGCGCTCGCGCACCTTCTGCTCACCGTGCAGGGCCAGGAGCGTCGACTTGCCGTCGTCCTTGCCCTGATCCTTGTCGCTTGCGGGGTTGATGTCCTGCAGGTCGTCGTAGAGCTGCACGGCGTGGCCCAGCTCGATGGCGAAGCGCTGCAGCACTACCCGCATGGGCTTGGGCGCCTCGCTGATCAGAAAAGCCATGTCCATGATGGCGCTGAACAGCACCCCGGTCTTGAGGTTGTTGGTGGCGGCGATTTCCTCTTCGCTGCGCGCGTGCTTGCCGTCGCGCAGGTCCTGCAATTGCCCTTGCACCAACCCTTGGGAGCCGATGGTGTTGGCGAGAATTTCCACCAACTGGGTGCGCACCAGCGGGCGCAACCCATCGATCGACGCCACTACGCCAAAAGCCCGAGAGAGCAGCGCCACGGCGGCGAGGATGGCGATGTCCTCACCGAACGTCAGGTGCACGGTAGGTCGGCCACGGCGCAGCTGAGCGTTATCCATGCAGGGCATGTCGTCGAGAATCAGTGAGGCGGCATGCACCATCTCGATGGCGCAGGCCAGATCCAGCGCCTGACGCTGGTTGGCGCCCAGGCCATTGGCGGCGAGCAGCAACAGCAGCGGGCGCATGCGCTTGCCCGGCGCCAGGGCGCCATCGCGGATCGCCGCAGCGACCAGATCGCGCTCGTTGCTGGCAGGCGGCAGCAATTCGTCGAGTCGATCGTCGACGGCCGCACGCAGCTGCATCAGGTGTTCGGTGAATCCGCTGTCGATCGTTGCAGTCGCATAGGCTGTCATCGTTCATTCTCTTCTTCTGTATGCCTCGGCACGCGAGCACGTATTACCTACCGAGGGTCACGACCTTGTACGATCCTGACATCTAAATCATCTTAGCCAAAGCCGATTTGTAATGTTGGAACGTCTAATGCCAGCGGTTGCCTGATAATCTGCCCGGCAGGGCAGGATGATATCGACATGCTATTCGATTATTACGTTCTGCAAAGACCGTGTGCACACCAAAATGATTCCGGCGCAATGGAGCCTGCATGAATAATAGCGACCTTAGTCGGCGTAAGGATGATCATCTGGATATCGTTCTGGATCGGCACAAGGCCGCTGCCACTATCAGCGCCGGTTGGTCGCAGGTGCAATTCGAACATTGCGCCCTCCCCGAACTGGATCACGCCGCCATCGACCTGCGCACCTCGCTGCTGGGCACCGCGTTGCAGGCACCGCTGCTGATCAGCTCCATGACCGGCGGCGCGGCGCGCTCCGAAGCCATCAACCGACATCTCGCCGAAGCGGCCCAGGAACTGGGCATCGCCATGGGCGTCGGCTCCCAGCGCGTCAGCCTGCAGACCGGTAACGACCAAGGGCTGACCCGCGAACTGCGCCGCCTGGCCCCGGATATCGTGCTGCTGTCCAATATCGGTGCTGCCCAGTTGCTGGAGGCCGACGGCCTCGACCTGGCGCGCCGCGCGGTCGACGCCCTGCAGGCCAATGGCCTGATCATTCACCTCAACCCCCTGCAGGAAGCGGTACAGGCCGAGGGCGACCGTGACTGGCGTGGTGTGCTGACGCAGATCGCCCGGGTGGTCGACAGCCTGGAAGTGCCGGTGATCGTCAAGGAAGTCGGCGCGGGCCTGTCGGCCGCGGTGGCCCGTTCACTGGTCGAGGCCGGCGTGCAGGTCATCGATGTGGCCGGCGCCGGCGGTACCAGTTGGGCGGCGGTGGAAGGCGAGCGAGCGGCCAATGCCGCAGACCGCGCCGTGGCCATGGCCTTCGCCGACTGGGGCATCCCCACCGCCGGCGCCGTGCAGGCGATACGCAATGCATTACCGGATGTTGCATTGATCGCCTCCGGTGGCGTGCGCGATGGCGTGGATGCCGCCAAGGCCATTCGCCTGGGCGCCGATATCGTCGGCCAGGCGGCCGGCGCACTGCCCGGTGCCACGCTGTCGACCGAGGCGGTGGTCGAGCACTTCCAGATCGTCATCCGCCAACTGCGCACCGCCTGCTTCTGCACTGGCTCGGCCAACCTGGCGGCACTGCGCCAGGCGCCGCTGCTGCCAAACGGCCCCTTGCGAACGACTCAAGCATGACCCACTTCGCCGTTGTCGCACCGCCTTACTACAGTCACTTCCAGGCCCTGCAGGCCCTCGCCGTCGAGCTGATCGGGCGCGGCCACCGGGTAACCTTCTTTCATCAGTCCGATGCCGCCCACTGGCTCAGCGACCCGCGTGTGGCCTTTCGCTCGGTGGGCGCCAACAGTCACCCACCGGGCAGCCTGGAACGCACCCTGCACCAGGCTGCCCACCCCGATACGCCCTGGGGCCTGCGGCGCATCATCAAGCAGATGGGCGCGACCACCGCCATGCTCTGCAACGAGCTGCCCCAGGCCCTGGCCGACAACGGCGTGGATGCCCTGCTCTGCGACCAGATGGAGCCGGCCGGCGGACTGGTCGCGGAAAGCCTGGGCCTGCCCTTCATTTCGGTGGCGTGCGCACTGCCGGTCAACCGTGAGCCGGGCCTGCCCCTGCCGGTGATGCCCTTCGCCTACGGCACCGACGAGCGCAGCCAGCACATGTACCGCGGCAGCACCCAGGTGTACGACTGGCTGATGAAGCCACTGGGCAAGGTGATCCATTCGGCGGCGCTGCGCCTTGGCGTTGCACCGCGCACGGACTTGCACGATTGCCTGTCGCCGCTGGCGCAGATCAGCCAGACCCTGGCCGGTTTCGATTTTCCGCGCAGCCAGTTGCCGGCGCATTTCCATGCGGTCGGCCCGCTGCGTGGCGCGCTTGCGTCCCATCAGGGCGAATGGCCCATCGATGACGCGCGTCCGTTCTTGTTCGCCAGCCTGGGCACCCTGCAGGGCGACCGCTTCAAACTGTTCGAACGTATCGCCAACGCCTGTCGGCGCCTCGACGCTCAACTGCTGATCGCTCACTGCGGCAAACTCGATGCGGCCCAGGAGCGCCGCCTGATAGACGGCGGCGCCACCTGGGTCACCGACTTCGCGCCGCAACAATGGGCGCTGGAACGCGCCGACGCGGTGATCACCCACGGCGGCCTGAACACCGTGATGGATGCCATCGTCGCGCGTACGCCAATGCTGGTGATGCCGATCGCCTTCGACCAGCCGGGCGTCGCGGCGCGAGTGGCGCACCGTGGGATCGGCACCCAGCTGAGCCGACGTGCCAGCGCAGCCCGTATCGAAGCGGCGCTGCGCGAATTGCTCGCGCGCCCGCTGCCGGGCTTCGATGCGCTGATCGATGAATTGCAGCGGGCCGGCGGCGTCACCCGGGCCGCCGATATCGTCGAGGCTGCCGTGGTCAGCCATGCCACCGCACAGGCGCACACCCTATGAGCCATGACCTGATTCTCGCCGGCGGCGGCCTCGCCAACGGCCTGATCGCCTGGCGCCTGCAGCAGCAACGCCCGGACCTCAAGGTACTGTGCATCGAAGAACGGCAAAGCCTGGGCGGTAATCACACCTGGTCGTTCCATGACGGCGACCTGAGCGAAACCCAGCACCGCTGGCTGGAGCCACTGGTGGTAAAGCGCTGGCCCAGCTACCAGGTGCAGTTCCCCTATCTGTCGCGAGCCCTCAACAGCGGCTACGCGAGCATCACCGGCGAACGTTTCGCCGAGGTGCTGACCCCGGCGCTGGGCGACGGGCTGCGGCTCGGCTGCCGCATCACCGAAATCAGCCCGACTCACGTCACCCTGGAAAACGGCGAGCGTCTGCAAGCACGTGCAGTCATCGACGGGCGCGGTGCACGCCCCAGTAACCACCTGGTACTCGGCCAGCAGGCCTTCGTCGGCCAGCTGCTGCGCCTGGAGCGGCCCCACGGCCTGACCGCGCCGATCATCATGGACGCACGAGTGCCCCAGGGCGATGGCTACCGGTTCGTCTACGTGCTGCCTTTTTCCGCCGACACGCTGCTGATCGAGGACACCCACTACGTCGACCAGCACCGCGCCACGACCGAACAGCTTCGCGAGCACATCGCGGCATATGCGCAGCAGCATGGCTGGCAGGTGGCCGAGTGCCTGCGCGAGGAACAGGGCGTGCTGCCAATCACCCTGGCCGGCGATTTCGACGCGTTCTGGGACGAGGCCGCCGGCCAGCCGCAATCGGGCCTGCGCGCCGGGCTGTTCCACTGCACCACCGGCTATTCCCTCCCCCATGCCGTGCGCCTGGCCGAGTGGCTGGTGAACTATCGATTGCAAGATGCCGCCACCCTGGCCCGCGACTTGCGCGAGCACGCCCGTGGCGAATGGCGTAACCAGGGCTTCTATCGCCTGCTCAACCGCATGCTGTTCCTGGCCGGTCGGCCGCAGGACCGCTGGCAGGTGATGCAACGTTTCTACGGCCTGCCAGCCGGGTTGATCGAGCGTTTCTACGCCGCCAGCAACCCCTGGTACGACCGCGCACGAATTCTCATCGGCAAACCGCCGGTCCCTGTTGATCAAGCCATGCGGGCGGCCCTGCGCCACTCGCCTCGGCATTTCGAGACGCGTTCATGAACCAAGCGAAAACAGCCATCGTCATCGGCGCGGGTTTCGGCGGGCTGGCCCTGGCCATCCGCCTGCAGAGCGCCGGCGTGCAGACCACCTTGCTGGAAAAGCGTGACCAGCCGGGCGGCCGTGCCTACGTTTATCGCGACCAGGGCTTCACCTTCGATGCCGGCCCGACGGTGATCACCGACCCCAGCGCCATCGAGGAGCTTTACGCTCTCAGCGGTCGCAAGCTCGCTGATTACGTCGAGATGCTACCGGTTACGCCGTTCTATCGGCTGTGCTGGGAAGACGGCACGCAGTTCGACTATGCCAACGACCAGGCCGAGCTGGATCGCCAGATCGCCACCCTGAATCCGGCTGACGTGGCCGGTTACCAGCGTTTCCTCGCCTACTCCAAGGCCGTGTTCAAGGAAGGCTACCTGAAGCTCGGCGCGGTGCCATTCCTGTCGGTTGGCGACATGCTCAAGGTCGGCCCGCAATTGGCCCGCCTGCAGGCGTGGCGCAGCGTTTATTCGATGGTGTCGAGCTTCGTCGAGCACGACAAACTGCGCCAGGCGTTCTCCTTTCACTCGCTGCTGGTAGGCGGCAACCCGTTCGCCACTTCGTCGATCTATACGCTGATCCACGCACTGGAGCGCGAATGGGGCGTGTGGTTTCCCAAGGGCGGCACCGGCGCACTGGTGCAGGGCATGGTCAAGCTGTTCGAGGACCTGGGCGGCCAGCTGGAACTCAATGCCGACGTGGCGGCCATCGACACCACGGGCAATCGCGCCACTGGGGTACGCCTGCAGGACGGCCGTCTTTTCAAGGCCGACAGCGTGGCCTCCAACGGCGACGTGGTGCACACCTACGATAAGCTGCTGGCCGGCCACCCGCGTGGGCGCCAGGAAGGCAAGCGCCTGAAGGGCAAACGCTTCAGCAACTCGCTGTTCGTGATCCATTTCGGCCTCAAGCGCCCACAACCCCAGTTGCAGCACCACACGGTGTGCTTCGGGCCGCGCTATCGCGAGCTGATCGAAGAAATCTTCAAGGGCCAGACCCTGGCCGAGGATTTCTCGCTCTATCTGCATGCGCCCTGCGTGACCGACCCGAGCCTGGCGCCCGAGGGCTGCTCCAGCCATTACGTGCTGTCGCCGGTGCCGCACCTGGGCAACGCGCCCATCGACTGGAGCGTGGAAGGCCCGCGCTACCGGGATCGCATCCTCGCCTACCTCGAAGAGCACTACATGCCGGGGCTGCGTGAGGATCTGGTGACCTGCCGGATCTTCACCCCTGACGACTTCCGCGACGAGCTCCATGCCTACCAGGGCTCGGCGTTCTCGCTGGAGCCGGTGCTGCAGCAGAGCGCCTGGTTCCGCCCGCACAACCGTGATGCCCAGCTCAATAACGTATATCTGGTCGGCGCCGGCACGCACCCGGGCGCAGGAGTGCCCGGCGTGATCGGTTCGGCCAAGGCCACTGCCAGCCTGATGCTCGAGGACCTGCTGCCATGACGGGCGCGCCGCAGGACGACGCGCTGATCGAGCATGCCAACCAGAGCATCGCCGTAGGCTCGAAGAGTTTCGCCGCCGCCTCCAAACTGTTCGACGAGCAGACCCGGCGCGGTGCAGTGATGCTCTACGCCTGGTGCCGCCACTGCGATGACGTGATCGACGGTCAGGAGGCCGGACACGACGCCGTCTCCATCAGCCGTGAAGAAGCCGAGCGGCGTCTGGCACATCTCAAGGCGCAGACCCAAGCGGTCTATGCCGGCGCCGTTCTGGACGACCCGGCATTCGCCGCCTTTCGCCAGGTGGTGCTGGCCCACGACATCCCCCAACAGCACGCCCTCGAGCACCTGGCTGGCTTCGAGATGGATGTGCTGGAGCGCCGCTACCTGAGCATCGATGACACCCTCGAGTACTGCTACCACGTCGCCGGCGTGGTGGGCCTGATGATGGCGCGGGTGATGGGCACGCGTGACGAGGCGACGCTGGATCGCGCCTGCGACCTCGGCCTGGCGTTCCAGCTGACCAATATCGCCCGTGACATCATCGACGATGCCGCCGTGGGCCGCTGCTACCTGCCCGAGCAATGGCTGGAGCAATACCAGGTGCCCCGTGACCGGGTCGCGGATATCCATCACCGCCCGGCGGTGGCGATGCTCGGCCAGCGCCTGGTCGAACTGGCCGAGCCCTACTACGCCAGCGCTCAGGCAGGCCTGAGCGCCCTGCCCTGGCGCTCGGCCTGGGCGGTGGCGACGGCAGCGGGGGTGTATCGGCAGATTGGCATGAAGGTGCTGGAAGCCGGTGATCACGCCTGGGACGAGCGGATTTCCACCTCCAAGGCGGAAAAGATCGGCGCGGTGGCGATCGGCCTTTGGCAGGCGATCACGAGTCGCTTCGCGCGCTGGCCGGCTCGTTCCGCTGAGCTGTGGCAACGTCCGCATCCGGCTTGCGCAGCGGGCCATCATGCATCGCCCGCAGCTGCGCCTTCAGACGCGCCGTAGTTGGCGCATAGAGAAAACCGAACGACACGCAGCGCTCCTTGCCCTCCACCGCGTGGTGCATCAGATGCGCCTGATAAAGGCGCTTGAGATATCCGCTGCGTGGTACGAAACGAAACGGCCAGCGGTGATGCACCAGGCCGTCGTGCACGACGAAATACAGAAAGCCGTAAGCGGTCATGCCCGCGCCGATCCACTCCAGCGGGTGCCAACCCTGGGTGCCCAGAGCAATCAGCACGATGGCCAGCCCGGCGAACACCGCGGCGTACAGGTCGTTCTTCTCGAACCAGCCTTCGCGCGGCTCGTGGTGAGAGCGATGCCAGCCCCAGCCCCAACCGTGCATCACGTATTTGTGGGCGAGATAGGCCACGCCTTCCATGGCGGTGAGGGTGGCAAGAAAAACCAGTGCGTTGATGATCATCGGGTACCGGTGCGCGAGAGCTGAAGAGGTAGAGAAGCAGTTTGCCAACTTGCTGGGCAGTGACCAAGCGAGATCGCTGCGCATCGGCGTCTGTTATCGACCCTGCGCTCGGCCATCCGATCCATCTGTTTGCAGCTGCCAGGGCTGTGGCGATTGTATCCGCAGATGGTGAAAGCCGTACGGCCCAGGTCAACAAAGTGCAGGCCATAAAAAACCGGGCCATGCAGAGCGTGTGAAAACTCGCTGATGCAGGTAGTGATCCCATCAGACGCCCCGACATTGTTCGGGGCGTTTGCTTTTGTACGATTCGAAAGGTCGCGACCAACCTTTCAGGTGAGCA
>NZ_MSXV01000034.1 GCF_001945395.1 Pseudomonas sp. PA15(2017)
TGCTCACCTGAAAGGTTGGTCGCGACCTTTCGAATCGTACAAAAGCAAACGCCCCGAACAATGTCGGGGCGTCTGATGGGATCACTACCTGCATCAGCGAGTTTTCACACGCTCTGTCGCGGCGCCTTTTCCGTTTCAGTGAGGCAGGCGTTGCGCGCCGTTGCTGAGCAGGGCACGAAAGGCCGTCAGCGGCTGCGGGCGGCTGAACAGATAGCCCTGGTAGCAGTTGCAGCCCTGGCTTTGCAGGAAGTCCAGTTGGCTCTGCTGTTCCACGCCCTCGGCGATGACCTCCAGGCCCAGGCTGAGGCCGAGGGCCACCACCGCGCGGATGATTTCCGCGTCGCTCGGGTTGCTGGTGGCATCGCGCACGAACGATTGGTCGATCTTCAGCACGTCCACCGGCAGGCGCTTGAGGTAGGTGAGCGACGAGTAGCCGGTGCCGAAGTCGTCCATGGCGAAGCTGACGCCCAGCTTGCGCAGGCGGTTCATCTTGGCGATGGTGTCGTCAATGTCCTCGATGACGATGCCTTCGGTGATCTCCAGCTTGAGCATGCCCTGGGGCAGTTTGTTCTGGCGCAGGCAATGCTCTACCCGCTCGACGAAGTCGCCCTGGCGGAACTGCCGGGTGCTGATGTTCACGCACAGGCTGAAGCGCTCGTCGATGAGGCCGTCTTCTAGCAGCTGCGCGCAGGCGTGGCAGGCTTCGACCATCACCCAGGCGCCGACTTCCAGAATCAGCCCGCTTTCCTCCAGCACGTGGATGAACAGTGCCGGTGACTGCTCGCCAAGCGTCGGATGGGCCCAGCGCAGCAATGCTTCGGCACCGATGATCTGGTCGCTGCGGGCGTCCACCTGGGCCTGGAAATACAGTTCGAATTCACCCCGGCTCAGGGCGGTGCGCAGCTCGTTTTCCAGGCGCAGGCGTTCGCTGGCCGCGTGCTGCATGGCGCCGTGGAACAGCTGAATGGCATTGCGGCCGGAATCCTTGGCGCGGTACAGGGCGATGTCGGCGCGCTTGAGCAGGTCGGCTGGCGTCTGGCCGTGGTCGGGGATCAGCGCGATGCCGATGCTCGGGGTGACCTGCAGGCGATGGCCTTCGAGCAGCATGGGCTCGCTGAGCAGGGTGCGCAGTTTCTCGGCGGCCTGGCCGGCCTGGCAGATGACTTCCTCGAACGTGCCCTCGATACCGGTCAGCAGCACCACGAATTCATCGCCGCCCAGGCGCGCCACGGTGTCTTCCTCGCGCACGCTGACTTCCAGACGGGCGGTGATCAGCTTGAGCACCGCATCGCCGAATGGGTGGCCGAGCGAATCGTTGATGTGCTTGAAGTGGTCGAGGTCGAGAAACAACAGGGCGCCACGCAGCGCGTGGCGTTGCAGCAGGGCGATCTGCTGGGTCAGGCGATCCATCAGCAGGGCGCGATTGGGCAGGCTGGTCAGTGGGTCGTGGTAGGCCAGGTGCTGGATCTGCTGCTGGGCTGCCTTGAGTTCGCTGATGTCGCGGGCGGTGACCAGCAGGCATTGGGTGCTATCCAGCTCGATCGGCTCGAAGGAGATTTCCACTTCCAGGTGCTTGCCGTAGCGGTCGCGGCCGCTCATCTCGATGCGCTGAATGTGGCCTTCCTCGCGCAGGGTGTTGAGCAGGCGCTGACGCTGCTCCTCGTCGGGCCAGATGCCAACCTCGGTGGAGGTGCGACCGATGACTTCATCGGCTTTGTAGCCTGTCAGGCGCGTGAAGCCGTCATTGATCTCGATGTAGCGGCCCGTGTCGCGGGTGGTGATGGTGATGGCGTCCGGGCTGGAGTGAAAGGCCTTGTAGAACTTCTCCTGGCTGGCCTTGAGCGCCGACTCGGCGCGCTGCTGCTCGGTGATGTCGCGAAACTTGCTGAGCACGCAGGGCTGGCCGGCCAGCTCCAGGCGACGGCATGACACGATGCAGCTCATCAGCCGGCCCTGTGGGTCGGTCAGGTCGATGCGTTCGTCGGTGAGGTCGGTGCCGCTGAGAATCTTCAGGCGCAGTGGCGAGTCCTCCGGCAGGGCCTGCCAGGGCGCGAGCTTGAAGATATTGCGCCCGGTGACTTCCGCCGGCCGCCAGCCGAACGCCTGGGTGAACGCCGGATTGACCTCCAGAATGCGGCCTTCCGGCAGGGTGGTCACGCAGATCGGGTCGGGGCTGGCCTGGAAGACCAGGGCGAACTTGCGCTCCGAGGCCTGCAGGCGCTGCTCGCGCAGGGTGCGCTCGCTGGTGTCGATCATGATGCCGGTCATGCGCAGGGGCTGGCCCTGGGCGTCGCGGTGCAGCTTGGCGGTGCTTTCCAGGTAATGGGTCTGGCCGTTGGCGTGCACCGTACGGTAGGTCACCTGGGAGTCCTGGCCGTTATCGGGCAGCAGGTCGCGATAGGCCTGGCGCAGGACCTGGCGATCCGGCATGGGCACATGGACGAAGAAATCCGGGAAGCGGCCCTGGAAGGGTTCGTTCGCCAGCCCGTGCAGCACCGCAGCGCGTGGCGAGGCATACAGGGTGTCGCTGGGGATGTGCCAGTCCCAGGTACCCAGGTCGGCCGATTCGAGTGCCATGCGCAGGCGCTCCTGGCTATCGGCCAGGGCCTGTTCCTGCACGCGCTGGCGGTTGATGTCGCGCACCACGCCGAACATCCGGTTCTGGCCGCCTTCGCCAGCCTGCAGGCTGCCGGTGATCTCGATCCAGCGCAGGCTGCCGTCCGGCCATTGAATGCGGTGGCGGATCGGCTCGGCCGTGGGCGAGCCATCGATCACCGCCTGGAACAGGCGCAGCACTTCGCCGCGCTCCTCCTCGGGAATCAGCCCGATATAGTCGACCGGGGCGCTGAGCGGGCGGGTCGGGTCCAGACCGAATACCTTCTGGGCGCCACGCGACCAACTGACCTCACCGGTGTCGACGTTCCAGAACCAGGCGCCAAGGCCGGCACCATTGAGGGCGGCCAATAGATGCTGGCTGTCGCGCCAGGTCTTCTCGAACTCGGCGGGGTCGAGTACCGGCACGTGGGGCAACGGTGGGCGTTTGTCGTTGGAGTTGCCCATTGACCCTTCCTCTACAAAAGCCCGGCGAGGCGGACAGCCGGGCTATTGGCGCATGTACAGCATGAATGCCGGCAGATGGCCGGCATGGCTGTCACGTTAGCTGCTGCCCCGGCGCTAAAGCAAGACTGTCGCGATGACTGTCGAGCAGTTGCATGAAGGCCCTGGCGGCGTTCGACAGGGTGCGCTCGGTGTGCACGATGTAACCGAGCTGACGCGACAGCTGGATGCCGGGCAGCGGCAGGCGCGCCACCTGTTCGTCGAGCATGGTGCGCGGCAGCACGCTCCAGGCCAGACCAATGGAAACCATCATCTTGATGGTCTCCAGGTAGTTGGTGCTCATGGCGATGTTGGGCGTCAGGTCCTCGGCTTCGAACAGGCGCTGGACGATGTGGTGGGTGAAGGTGTTGCCGCCGGGAAATACCGCGGGGTGCAGGGCCACGTCGGCGAGGGTCACGCCCGTGCCCTGAGCCAGTGGATGCTCGGGGGCGGTGACGAAGTCCAGCGGGTCGTTCCACACCGGTACGGCACGCACCGGGTCGCGGGTGTCCGGGGCCAGGGTGATCACCGCCAGCTCGGCACGACCGTGGAACACTTCGTCGTAGGCCACTTCCGAGTCGAGGAACTGGATATCCAGCGCCACCTGCGGGTGGGCTCGGGTAAAGGCGCGCAGCAGCGGTGGCAGGCGGTGCAGGCCGATGTGGTGACTGGTGGCGAGAGTCAGTCGCCCGGTGATCTCGCCGTTGAGGTTGGTCAGCGCCCGGCGGGTGTCCTCCAGTACGTTGAGGATCTGATAGGCGCGTGGCAGCAGGGCGCGGCCGGCTTCGGTCAGGCTCACCTCACGGCCCAGCCGGTCGAACAGGCGCACGCGCAGTTGCTGCTCCAGGCTGGCGATACGTTTGCTAACCGCCGGCTGGGTCAAGTGCAGGCGTATGGCGGCTTCGGAGAAGCTGCCGAGTTCGGCGATGGCGATGAAGGCGTTGAGCGTGGCGAGATCCATGGGCGTTTCCGGTAGCGGTGCAGGGCGATAAACGTTGATGCTATAGCAATTCCGGTTGGGAATCTTCTGGATGAAAAATATGAATTTGAGTTATTCGCCAGCCGCGCATAGCATTCTCCCCATAAGCCAAGGGGCTATTGCCCAGGCATAGAAATAACCGTGAGGTACAGGCTGATGATTGGCAAAACGCTCTACGACAAGTTGTGGGACATGCATGAAGTGAAGCGCCGCGACGACGGTTCTTCGCTGATCTACATCGACCGCCACATTCTTCACGAAGTGACGTCGCCCCAGGCCTTCGAGGGCCTGCGCCTGGCGAGCCGCAAGCCGTGGCGCATCGATGCCAACATCGCCACGCCGGACCACAACGTACCGACCACCCGCGCCGAGCGCCTCGGGGGCCTCGACGCCATCGCCGATGAAGTCTCGCGCATTCAGGTCAAGACCCTGGACGAGAACTGCGACGACTTCGGCATCCTCGAATTCAAGATGAACGACGTGCGCCAGGGCATCGTCCACGTGGTCGGCCCGGAGCAGGGCGCCACCCTGCCGGGCATGACCGTGGTCTGCGGCGATTCGCATACCTCCACCCATGGCGCCTTCGGCGCGCTGGCCCACGGCATCGGCACCTCGGAAGTCGAGCATGTGCTCGCCACCCAGTGCCTGGTCGCCAAGAAGATGAAGAACATGCAGGTGCGCGTCGAAGGCAAATTGCCGTTCGGCGTGACCGCCAAGGACATCGTGCTCGCGGTGATCGGCAAGATCGGCACTGCCGGTGGCAACGGCCACGCCCTGGAATTCGCCGGCAGCGCGATCCGCGACCTGTCCCTGGAAGGGCGCATGACCATCTGCAACATGTCCATCGAGGCCGGTGCCCGCGTCGGCCTGGTGGCGGTCGACGAAAAAACCATCGCCTACGTCAAGGACCGCCCGTTCGCCCCCAAGGACGAGCATTGGGAGCAGGCCGTGGCGGTATGGCGTGACCTGATGTCCGACGCCGATGCGCACTTCGACACCGTGGTCGAGCTGCGTGCCGAAGACATCAAGCCGCAGGTCAGCTGGGGTACCTCGCCCGAGATGGTCTTGGCCGTCGACCAGAACGTGCCGGACCCGGCTCGCGAAAGCGACCCGGTGAAGAAGGATTCGATCACCCGCGCCCTCAAATACATGGGCCTGGCCGCCAACCAGCCGATCACCGCTATTCAGCTCGATCGCGTGTTCATCGGCTCGTGCACCAACTCGCGTATCGAAGACCTGCGTGCGGCCGCGGAAGTGGCCAAGGGCCGCAAGGTCGCCGCCACCGTCAAGCAGGCGCTGGTGGTGCCGGGCTCGGGTCTGGTCAAGGCTCAGGCGGAAAGCGAAGGGCTGGACAAGATCTTCATCGAAGCCGGTTTCGAATGGCGTGAGCCGGGCTGCTCCATGTGCCTGGCGATGAACCCGGACAAGCTGGGCAGTGGCGAGCATTGCGCCTCGACCTCCAACCGCAACTTCGAAGGCCGTCAGGGCGCTGGTGGTCGTACCCACCTGGTGAGCCCGGCCATGGCCGCCGCTGCCGCGGTGACCGGCCGTTTCATCGACGTGCGCGAATTGATCCAGGCCTGAGGAGAGAGATGATGAAAGCCTTTACCCAACATACCGGCCTGGTCTGCCCGCTCGACCGCGCCAATGTCGACACCGACCAGATCATTCCCAAGCAGTTCTTGAAGTCGATCAAGCGCACCGGTTTCGGCCCCAACCTGTTCGACGAGTGGCGTTACCTGGATGTCGGTCAACCGAACCAGGACAACTCCAACCGCCCGATCAACAAGGATTTCGTGCTCAACTTCCCGCGCTATCAGGGCGCCAGCGTGCTGCTGGCCCGTGAGAACTTCGGTTGCGGCTCGAGCCGCGAGCACGCGCCCTGGGCGCTGGACGAGTACGGTTTTCGCACCGTGATCGCGCCGAGCTTCGCCGATATCTTCTTCAACAACAGCTTCAAGAACGGCCTGCTGCCGATCATTCTCAAGGCCGAAGAAGTCGATGCGCTGTTCGAGCAGGCCGAAGCCACCGAGGGTTACCAGCTGACCGTCGACCTCGAGGCGCAGACCGTAACCCGTCCCGATGGCGTGCAGTCCGGCTTCGAAATCGACGCCTTCCGCAAGCACTGCCTGCTCAACGGCCTGGACGACATCGGCCTGACCCTGCAGGACGCCGAAGCGATTCACAGCTTCGAAACCGGCTACCGGCAGCGTCAGCCCTGGTTGTTTGGCGTCGTCAGGTAAATCGGCCGCGCCAACTGGTGGCGTGGAAAGAAAAGGTTACGTGTTATCAGCGAATGGGCCCGTAGCGCCTTGACCCCGCCCTGATGGACGCCGAACATGGCGCCCCTCGCAGCAGGGTGATGGCCACGGGCCTGTTCGGGTTTTCACAGGTCGCGCACGGCAAGGCCGGCGATCCGAACGTAATGAAGGAAAACGTATGAGCAAGCAGATTCTGGTTCTTCCCGGCGACGGCATCGGCCCTGAAATCATGGCCGAAGCGGTCAAGGTGCTGCGCCTGGCCAACGACAAGTTCGCCCTGGATGTCGAGCTGTCGTTCGACGAGCTGGGCGGCGCCGCCGTGGACAAGTACGGTGTACCGCTGGCCGACGAAACCCTCGAGCGCGCCCGCGCGGCCGATGCCGTGCTGCTCGGCGCCGTGGGCGGCCCGAAGTGGGACAAGATAGACCCGGCCATCCGCCCCGAGCGCGGCTTGCTGAAGATCCGCTCGCAGCTTGGCCTGTTCGCCAACCTGCGTCCGGCCATTCTCTACCTGCAACTGGCCGACGCGTCCTCGCTGAAGCCGGACGTGGTGGCGGGCCTGGACATCCTCATCGTCCGTGAGCTGACCGGCGGCATCTATTTCGGCCAGCCGCGCGAGAGCAAAGTGCTCGACAATGGCGAGCGCATGGCTTATGACACGCTGCCCTACAGCGAGAGCGAGATCCGTCGCATCGCCAAGGTCGGCTTCGACATGGCCCGCGTGCGCGGCAACAAGCTGTGCTCGGTGGACAAGGCCAACGTGCTGGCTTCCAGCCAACTATGGCGCGCGGTGGTCGAGGAAGTCGCCAAGGACTACCCGGACGTCGAGCTGAGCCACATGTACGTCGACAATGCCGCCATGCAACTGGTGCGTGCGCCCAAGCAGTTCGATGTGATGGTCACCGACAACATGTTCGGCGACATCCTCTCCGACGAAGCCTCGATGCTCACCGGGTCGATCGGCATGTTGCCGTCGGCGTCGCTGGATGCCAACAACAAGGGCATGTACGAGCCGTGCCACGGTTCGGCGCCGGATATCGCCGGGCAGGGCATTGCCAACCCGCTGGCGACCATCCTGTCGGTGTCCATGATGCTGCGTTACAGCTTCAACCAGACCCAGGCGGCCGACGCCATCGAGCTGGCGGTCAGCCGCGTGCTCGATCAGGGCCTGCGTACCGGCGACATCCACTCGGCGGGTACGACCAAGGTCGGCACGGCGGCAATGGGTGATGCGGTAGTCGAAGCGCTGCGTAGTCTGTAATCTTCCAGGCCGCCGGGAATTGGCGGCGGTCTGTTCATATAGGTGTAGTGGTTATGAAACGTGTAGGTCTTATCGGTTGGCGGGGCATGGTTGGTTCCGTGCTCATGCAGCGCATGCTGGAAGAACAGGATTTCGATCTGATCGAACCGGTATTCTTCACCACTTCCAATGTGGGCGGTCAGGGGCCGGCCATTGGCAAGGAAACCGAAGCGCTCAAGGATGCCTACAGCATCGACGAGCTCAAAGGCCTGGACGTGATCCTCACCTGCCAGGGTGGCGACTACACCAGTGAAGTCTTCCCCAAGCTGCGCGAAGCCGGCTGGAAGGGCTACTGGATCGATGCGGCGTCCTCGCTGCGCATGGCCGACGACGCGGTGATCGTGCTCGACCCGGTCAACCGCAAGGTCATCGACCACGCGCTGGACGCCGGCACCAAGAATTACATCGGCGGCAACTGCACCGTCAGCCTGATGCTGATGGCCCTCGGCGGCCTGTACGAAGCCGGCCTGGTCGAGTGGATGAGTGCCATGACCTACCAGGCGGCCTCCGGCGCCGGCGCCCAGAACATGCGCGAGCTGATCAAGCAGATGGGCACCATCAACGCCACCGTGGCCGATGAACTGGCCGACCCGGCCAGCGCCATCCTCGACATCGACCGCAAGGTGGCCGAGGCCATGCGCGGTGATGCCTTCCCGGTCGACAACTTCGGCGTGCCGCTGGCCGGCAGCCTGATCCCCTACATCGACAAGGAACTGCCCAATGGGCAGAGCCGCGAAGAGTGGAAGGCCCAGGCCGAGACCAACAAGATCCTCGGTCGCTTCAAGAGCCCGATCCCGGTGGATGGCATCTGCGTGCGCGTCGGCGCCATGCGTTGCCACAGCCAGGCGCTGACCATCAAGCTCAACAAGGACGTGCCGCTGTCGGACATCGAAGGCCTGATCAGCCAGCACAACCCCTGGGTCAAGCTGGTGCCGAACCACCGCGAAGCCAGCATCCGCGAGCTCGGCCCGACGGCGGTGACCGGTACCCTGAGCGTACCGGTCGGCCGCCTGCGCAAGCTCAACATGGGTTCGCAGTATCTGGGCGCCTTCACCGTGGGCGACCAACTGCTGTGGGGCGCCGCCGAGCCGCTGCGCCGCATGCTGCGTATCCTGCTGGAGCGCTGATACACCACCGGCGCGCAGCCAGTGGAGAGGGGCGGGTAGAGGGTGATCGCTTGCGATTGCCGTCGCCCGCCCCTCTGCTTTTCGGTAGAGTGCCGGGTCTGTTTCAGCTACCCAGCGTCAGGCTCCCTTCATGACCTCTACCTTTGCTATCGCCGTTGTCGGCGCCACCGGCAGCGTCGGCGAATCGCTGCTGCAACTTCTCGAAGAACGCGATTTTCCCATCTCCGACCTGCACCTGCTGGCCAGTGCCGAGTCGGCCGGGCGCACCCTGGCGTTCAAGGGGCGCAACCTGCGCGTGCGCAGCGTGGAGGGTTTCGATTTCCGCACCGTCCAACTGGCGTTCTTCGCCGCCGACCCATCGGTGACCCACGCCCATGCCGAGGCGGTACGCAAGGCCGGCTGTTCGCTGATCGATGTCTCCGGTGCGCTGCCTGCCGACGTGGCGCCACGGGTGGTGCCGGAGGTGAACGGCGTGACGATCAGCGGACCGGCGCCGTTCGCGCTCACCAGCCCTGCCTCGGTGGCCGTGGCCGTCGGCCTGGTGCTCGGCGCCCTGCGCGATCAACTGCAGGTACAGCGCGTGGTGATCGATGCGGGGCTGGCGGTTTCCAGTCGTGGCCGTGAAGGCGTAGCCGAGCTGGCGCGGCAAACGGCCGAGCTGCTCAATGGCCGGGCGCTCGAACCGCGACTGTTCGACCGGCAGATGGCGTTCAACGTGCTCGCCCAGGTGGATGAACCCGATGCCGAAGGGCATGGGCAGCTCGAACGTCGCGTTCATGCCGACGTCAAGGCACTGCTCGGCAGCGACCTGAGCGTGACCGTCAATTGCCATCAGGTGCCGGTATTTTTCGGCGACAGTTTGAGCCTGACCGCACAGGCGTCTACACCTGTAGAGCTGGACAAGGTCATGGCCGCGCTGGAGGCGGCGCCAGGTATCGAACTGGTCGAGGCGGGCGACTACCCGACGGTCATCGGTGATGCGGTCGGCCAGGACGAAGTGTACGTGGGCCGCGTGCGCCGTGGCATCGACGACCCCTGCGCACTCACTTTGTGGATTGCGTCTGATAATGTGCGAAAAGGTGCCGCTTTGAACGCCGTACAGCTGGGCGAGTTATTGATAAAACACCACCTGTAAAAGATACTTATCGTGAAATCTGCATATCTATTCGAGCTTGGCAAATACTGAGCGCGCTGATCGTTGGCTGGGGGGCCTGCAAAAGGGGCAGCCACCGATCATCTATCCTCTCGTTATGCGAGAGCAGTCACCACAAAGGAAAAGGCTATGGTTCGGGTTCGTAAACTGGTGCTGGCTATCGCTGCGGCGACGGCGCTGTCTTCCGGTATGGCGCATGCGCTGGGTGTCGGTGAGCTGACACTGCAGTCGTCGCTGAACCAGCCGCTGGTGGCGGAAATCGAACTGCTCGACGTTCGCGACCTGTCCGCCGCGGAAATGCGCCCGTCGCTGGCCTCGCCCGAAGCGTTCAACAAGGCCGGCGTCGACCGCCAGTATTTCCTGACCGACCTCAAGTTCACGCCCGTCGTCAAACCCAACGGCAAGAGCGTGATTCGCGTCACCTCGACCAAACCGGTTCGCGAGCCCTACCTGAATTTCCTGGTCGAGGTGCTGTGGCCCAACGGCCGCCTGCTGCGCGAGTACACCCTGTTGCTCGATCCGCCGCTGTACTCCCCGCAAGCCGCTGCTGCCCCGCAGCTGCCGGTCGCCGCGCCGGCGCCCGCACCCCGTCCGGCCCCGATTGCCGCGCCGCGCCCGACCGCTCCCGTCGCCAGCTCTCCGGCAGCACCGCGTGCCGGCACCGCTGGTGGCGATTACCGCACCAACGCCAACGATACCCTGTGGGAAGTCGCCCAGCGGGCCGGTGGCAGCGGTAGCGTGCACCAGAAGATGCTCGCCATTCAGGATCTCAATCCGGATGCGTTCATCGGTGGCAACATCAACCGCATGAAGAGCGGTCAGGTGCTGCGTTTGCCCGATGACCAGCAGATCGCTCGTCGCAGCCAGTCCGAAGCGCTGGCCCAGGTGGCCGAGCAGAACGGTTCCTGGCGCCAGGGCCGCAGTGCGCCGGCCGCTGCCGGTACCCGGCAGATCGATGCCACGCGCCGCAGCGCCGCCGGCCCAGCGCCGGCCGAAGTGACCCGCGAAGACAAGCTCAAGCTGGTCGCTGCCGAAGCCGGCAAGGCCACCTCGGGCAGCGAGAGCGGCACGGCCAACAACGCCGCACTGGCCAATCAGCTCGCCGTGACTCAGGAAAGCCTGGACTCGACGCGCCGTGAGAACGATGAACTGAAGGATCGCATGGGCGACCTGCAGAGCCAGCTCGACAAGCTTCAGCGTCTGATTCAGCTCAAGGACAACCAACTCGCCAAGCTGCAGGCCGACGTGTCGGCGCCTGCTGGTCAGGCTGCCGGCAATGCTGCCACCGATACGGGGGCGGGCGCTGCTTCCGCTCCGGCCGCGCCGGTCACTGCGCCTGCCGAAACGCCAGCTGCCGCGCCGACCGGTGAGGCGCCCGCCGTCGATGAAACCGCGCCGGAGCCGGCGCCGGTCGATCCATCGGTTGCCCAGCCCGCTGGAGAGTCGGCGGGCGAAGCCCCCGCTGCCGAAAGCACGCCTGCGCCAACTCCGGAGGCCGTCGCACCCGCTGCACCCGCTGCACCTGCCGAGCCGGCTGCGCCTGCTGCCGAAGTGCCTGCCCAGGCACCGGTTGTCGCAGCGCCCGAGCCGGTCGAAGAAGACAGCGCCCTCGACAACCTGCTGGCCAACCCGATGATGCTTGGCCTGATCGGCGGCAGCCTGCTGTTGGCACTGCTCCTGGTCCTGCTGATCCTGTCGCGCCGCAATGCCCGCAAGGCCGAGGAAGAAGAGGCCAGCCTGGCCACCTACGAAGAGGACACGCACCGCTTCGACAGCGATCTGGAACTGCCGGCCGACAGCCTGAACGACCTACCGGACGATCAGCTGGCCCTGTCCGAGCCGGTTGGCGAAGAGCGCGTGACTGCGCAGACTGGCGACGCCCTGGGCGAAGCGGACATCTACATCGCCTACGGCCGTTTCAATCAGGCAGCCGAGTTGCTGCACAACGCGATCAACGACGAGCCGCATCGCACTGACCTGCGCCTGAAACTGATGGAGGTCTATGCCGAGCTGGGTGATCGCGAAGGCTTTGCCCGCCAGGAAAACGAGCTGCGCGAGATCGGTGGTGCCAACGCCCAGGTCGAGCAGTTGAAGAGCCGCTATCCGGCGATGGTGGTGCTCGGTGGCACCGCCGCCTTGGCCGGCACTGCCGCTGCCGACGACCTGGACGCCTTCAGCCTCGACGACCTGACCCTGGACGAGCCCGAGCAGCCGTCGGCTCCGCTGCAGCCGGCCGCCGACGATGCATTCGATCTGGATCTGGACGCCCTCGAAGCCGAGTTCGCTGCAGAGCAGCAGCCCAAGGCGCAGGATGATGCCGCTCGCTTCGACGAAATCGATACCCTGAGCCTGGATTCCGACCTGGATTTGCCAACGCAGCCACCCGTCACGAGCCACGACGATTCCGTGGATTTCGACCTGGATCTGGGCGACGAGCCTGCCGGTCGCCAGGAGCCGGGCGGCGAGCTGGCAGACTTCAACCTGGACCTCGACACCCCGGCCACGCCAGCTTCCGCGCAGGACGATGACTTCCTGCTGAGCCTGGACGACGACGCCGACAAGTCGGCTGCCGATGTGGCGGGTCTGTCGTCCGCTCTGGATAGCGACAAGGAAGACGATTTCGGTCTGCCCGTCGACTTCGACCTGTCCCTCAACGACGAGCCGGCCCAGCCGAGCAGCGGCGCCAGTTTTGCCGCCCAGCTCGACGACGTGACCGCCGAACTCGATCAACTGGCCGAGAGCCTTGAACAGCAGGGCCAGGCACCACAGGAGGTGCAGGCCGACAACGTGCCACTCGATGAAGACGATGATTTCGACTTCCTCTCCGGCACCGACGAAACCGCCACCAAGCTGGATCTGGCGCGGGCCTACATCGATATGGGCGATACCGAAGGTGCCCGTGACATCCTCGATGAAGTGATCGCCGAAGGTAACGATGGCCAGCAGCAGGAAGCACGAGAGCTGATCGGCAAACTGGTTTGACGCGCAGTTGATTGGCACTGACGGCAGCCCAGGGGCTGCCGTTTTTGCATCTGCGGCATGCAACTAAATTGACTGTTGGCGTGGCAGCCCCCTTGGGTGACGGTATAATTGCCGGCATTGCAGCTTTGATCCGGTCATGACCAATTGATTAACGAACCAATGACGGCAGCCGAGATGGCTGCCGTCGGCATTTACAAGATCGCCCTGGGTGTCGAGTACCGCGGCGCCCGCTACCGCGGCTTTCAGCGTCAGCGAGACGGTGTCCCATCGATCCAGGCGTCCCTCGAAAAGGCCTTGTCCAAGGTCGCCGGTGGCGCTCCGGTGACGCTCAGCTGCGCCGGGCGTACCGATGCCCTGGTGCATGCCAGCGGCCAGGTGGTGCATTTCGATACCCACGTAGAGCGCTCCATGCACGCCTGGGTGATGGGCGCCAACATGAACCTACCGGGCGATATCAGCATCACCTGGGCCAAGGCGATGCCGAACCACTTCGATGCGCGCTTCTGCGCCATGGCGCGGCGTTACCGCTACGTGATCTACAACGACCAGATCCGCCCGGCGCATATGGCCGAGGAGGTGACCTGGAATCATCGGCCGCTGGATGTCGAGCGCATGTGCGAAGCGGCCAAGGTGTTCCTCGGGACCCATGATTTCAGCGCCTTTCGCGCCCGGCAGTGCCAGGCCAAGTCGCCGATCAAGACGGTCCATCATCTCGAGTTGCTGCAGCATGGCCGTTTCATCGTGCTCGATATCCGCGCCAACGCCTTTCTGCATCACATGGTGCGTAACATCGCCGGCGTGCTGATGACCATCGGTGCTGGCGAGCGGCCCGTGGAGTGGGCGGGGGAGGTGCTGCGCACCGGCGTGCGGCGCACCGGCGGGGTGACCGCTCACCCATTCGGCCTGTATCTGGTGCAGGTGGACTACCCGGAAGAGTTCGACCTGCCGACCCGTTATCTGGGGCCGCACTTCCTGTCCGGCCTCGAAGACGTGGCAACGCGCTGAGCGGGGCAGGGCGCAGCAATTAGTGGCGCGCCCTGGCTGGTCATTTGTTACCATCCGGCCTTTCGCGGAGGTATTCGTCTTTTGTCAGTCGTTCGCAGCAAGATCTGTGGGATTACTCGCCTCGAGGATGGGCTCGCTGCCGTGGCGGCAGGCGCCGATGCCATCGGGCTGGTATTCTACGCGCGCAGCCCGCGGGCAGTGTCGATCGAGCAGGCGCAGGCCATCGTCGCCGGCTTGCCGCCTTTCGTGACCACCGTGGGGCTGTTCGTCGACACGCCGCAACGTGACATCGAAGTGGTGCTGGCCGCCGTACCGCTGGATCTCCTGCAGTTTCACGGCGACGAAAGTGCGGCCGAGTGCGAGGCGCTGGGACGGCCTTACATCAAGGCATTGCGCGTGCGCGCGCAGGATGACGTCGCCGCGCAGGTGGATGCCTACCCAGGTGCTCGCGCCGTGCTGCTCGATACCTTCGTGGACGGTGTTCCCGGTGGCACTGGGCAAGCCTTCGACTGGGCGCTGGTACCTGCCACCCTGAGCAAACCGGTGATTCTCGCCGGTGGTCTGACGCCCGGCAACGTCGCGTCGGCCATCGCTCAGGTGCGCCCATACGCCGTGGATGTCAGTGGCGGCGTGGAAGCCAGCAAGGGCATCAAGGATGCCACCAAGGTCAAAGACTTCGTGCGTGCCGTGCGCGCGGTTGGAGAGTCGATGTGACGGCGCCGTTCAGCGAGCCGTCCATACTTCTATCGCCGCGAACAGTGCGCGCTTTTTCGTGGTCGAAGCAGGTGGCGGGTATCAGGCCAGCCCCAGCGGCGACCGCTTTGTGAATTCGCTTGTCATGTGCAGCAAGCATGTTGAAGCCTACAGCGTTGGAGAATTGAGAGCATGAGCAACTGGCTGGTAGACAAACTGATCCCCTCGATCATGCGTTCCGAGGTCAAGAAGAGTTCGGTACCCGAAGGCCTGTGGCACAAGTGTCCTTCCTGCGAAGCGGTGCTGTACAAGCCGGAGCTGGAAAAGACCCTGGACGTCTGCCCCAAGTGCAACCACCACATGCGCATCGATGCCCGCGCCCGCCTGAACATCTTTCTGGATGCCGATGGCCGTGAGGAGATCGGTGCCGATCTGGAACCGTCCGACCGCCTGAAATTCCGCGACAGCAAGAAGTACAAGGATCGCCTCGTCGCTGCCCAGAAGCAGACCGGTGAAAAGGACGCGCTGATCTCCATGAGCGGCAGTCTGGAAGGCATGCCGGTGGTGGCCTGTGCGTTCGAATTCGCCTTCATGGGTGGCTCGATGGGCTCCATCGTCGGTGAGCGTTTCGTACAGGCCGCCAATGTGGCACTGGAAAAGCGTTGCCCGTTCGTCTGCTTCGCCGCCTCCGGTGGTGCGCGCATGCAGGAAGCACTGATTTCGCTGATGCAGATGGCCAAGACCTCGGCGGTGCTGGCGCGTCTGCGTGAGGAGGGTATCCCCTTCGTATCGGTGCTGACCGACCCGGTATATGGCGGCGTTTCTGCCAGCCTGGCAATGCTCGGTGACGTGATCGTCGCCGAGCCCAAGGCGCTGATCGGCTTCGCTGGTCCGCGGGTCATCGAGCAGACCGTTCGCGAGAAGCTGCCGGAAGGCTTCCAGCGCAGCGAGTTCCTCATCGAGCATGGCGCCATCGACATGATCATTCACCGTGCCGAGCTGCGTCCGCGTCTGGCCCGTCTGCTGGCGCAGTTCACGCACCAGCCGTCCCCCGCTGCAGTGCCGGTCGCCGCATGACCCAGCGCTCCCTGGCCGAGTGGCTGGCGTATCTGGAGCGTCTGCATCCGAGCGCCATCGACATGGGCCTGGAGCGCTCCCGGGAGGTCGCGGCGCGCCTCGGCCTTTCCAGGCCGGCACCGCGTGTCGTCACGGTTACCGGCACCAATGGCAAAGGCTCGACCTGCGCCTTTCTCGCCGCCTTGCTGCGTGCCCAGGGCCTGAGGGTCGGGGTGTACAGTTCGCCGCACCTGCTGCGTTACAACGAGCGGGTGCAGGTCGATGGTCAGCAGGTCAGCGATGCAGGCCTGTGCGAGGCCTTCGCAGCCGTCGAGGCGGCCCGCGGCGAAACTACGCTGACCTATTTCGAGATGGGCACGCTGGCGGCGTTCTGGCTGTTCGAGCGTGCCGGGCTGGATGTCGCCGTGCTCGAAGTCGGCCTGGGCGGGCGTCTGGATGCGGTGAATCTGGTCGATGCGGACCTTGCGTTAATCACCAGCATCGGCGTCGATCATGCCGACTGGCTGGGTGATACCCGTGAGTCGGTAGCCTTCGAGAAAGCCGGCATCATGCGCGCCGGCAGACCGGCGCTGTGTGGCGATTTCGATCCGCCTCTGCCGCTGCTCGAACGGGTCTGCGAACTGGATTGTCCGCTGTTCTTGCGCTGCCGGGATTTCGACCTGAGCGTCAGCGAATCAGGTTGGAGCTGGTATGGGCTGACGGCCGCTGGCGAGGTGCTGCGCCTGGAGGACCTGCCGCTGCTCGACCTGCCCATGGAAAACGCCGCACTGGCGTTGCAGGCCTACGCCTTGCTGGATCTGCCCTGGGACGCCGAGCGCATTGCCGACGCCCTGCAGGCCACGCGGTTGACCGGTCGCCTGGATCGCCGTCACTTGAACTGGCGCGGCAAGTCCCTCACTCTGTTGCTCGACGTGGGGCACAATCCCCATGCCGCGCAATTTCTCGCCGGTCGCTTGCAGGCGCGTGCCTTCGCCGGTCAGCGTCTGGCGGTATTCGGCCTGCTGGCCGACAAGGAGCTGCCTGGTGTGGTCGCGCCGCTGCTGGCCGATATCGGCCATTGGGCGGTGGCGACTCTGACCAGTGAACGCTCGCGTCCTGCTGCCGAGCTGCATGCGCACCTGGCAGCCTGTGGTGCTCGGGTCGAGGCCCATGGCGATGTCGCCAGCGCCCTCGAAGCGCAGTGCGAGCGTGCGGCGGCGGGTGATGAAATTCTGCTCTTTGGGTCTTTTTTCTGCGTGGCCGAAGCCCTGATGTGGCTGGAGCACTACGCCCAGGAGGATGTGCAGGATGGCAATGCTGGATAGTGGAACCAAGCAACGTATCGTCGGCGCGCTGGTGCTGGTCGCCCTGGCGGTGATCTTCCTGCCGATGCTGCTTTCCCGTCCCGACGAATTGCGGCATGTGGTGGTCGATGCGCCGAGCATTCCAGCCAAGCCGGTAACCCCTGAAATCGAAATGCAGCCGGTGATCGTGCCCGATCCCCAGGAACTGCCTCAGGAGCCGGTGCCAGGTGATACTGCGCCAGCCGAGCAGGCGCAGGCTCAGGCTCAGGCGCCGGTCGAGCAGCCCATCGTCGAGCTGCCGGCCAGCGAGCCGCCCGCGCCCACGCCGCCTCCGGCAGCGCTGCCTACCCCGAGCAAGCCCGCCGAAGTGGCACCGCCGCCACAAAAGGCGCCGGCCGAGCGCCTGGACGCCAACAGCCTGCCGGTCAGCTGGTCGGTGCAGCTGGCCAGCCTGTCCAGCCGCCCGGGCGCCGAAACGCTGCAGAAGACCTTGCGCGCCCAGGGCTACAACGCCTATATCCGCACCGCCGATGGCATGAACCGGGTATTTGTCGGGCCGTTGGTGGAGCGAGTCGAGGCCGACCGCCTGCGTGACCAGCTCAACCGCCAGCACAAGCTCAATGGCTTCGTGGTGCGCTTCCAGCCGGAAAGCAACTGACGCTTCGCATGTTATCCGCGCTTAACCGATGGGCAGGGCTCTGCTAAAATGCAGCGCCTCTTCCATCGGTAACCTGCATCGTGGCATTCACCTGGGTCGATTGGGCGATCATCGCCATCATCGCCGTTTCGAGTCTGATCAGTCTGAGCAGAGGTTTCGTCAAGGAAGCCCTGTCGCTCGTCACCTGGATCATTGCCGGCGTGGTCGCCTGGATGTTCGGCGGCGCGCTCTCTCAGCATCTCGAGGCCTACATCGAAGCCCCGTCCGCCCGTGTCATCGCTGCCTGCGTGATTCTGTTCGTATTGACGCTGCTGGTCGGTGCGCTGATCAACTACCTGATCGGCGAACTGATCCGGGTCACCGGCCTGTCGGGTACCGATCGCTTCCTGGGCATGGTATTCGGCGCCGCCCGCGGCGCCTTGCTGGTCGTGGTAGCGGTCGGGCTGCTCAGCCTGGGGCCGGTGCAGCAGGATGCGTGGTGGCAGCAGTCGGCCTTGCTACCGCATTTTCTGCTGGTTGCAGACTGGTCGAAGAACCTCATATTGGGTGTGTCCAGCGAGTGGCTGGCCAGCGGTATACGCGAGCCGGTCGAGCTGCCGTTCAAAGAGGTGCTGCAGGGGGCTTCTCCTGCCAGCACCGGTAAATAGTCGTTTCACTGAGTAGGGGTTGCGTCACATGTGTGGCATTGTCGGTATCGTCGGTAAATCGAACGTCAATCAGGCGCTGTATGACGGCCTCACCGTCCTCCAGCACCGCGGCCAGGATGCTGCCGGTATCGTCACCAGCCATGAAGGGCGCCTGTTCCTGCGCAAGGACAACGGCCTGGTGCGCGATGTGTTCCAGCAGCGCCACATGCAGCGCCTGGTCGGCCACATGGGCATCGGCCATGTGCGCTACCCGACCGCCGGCAGCTCCAGTTCGGCTGAGGCTCAGCCGTTCTACGTCAACTCGCCGTACGGCATCACCCTGGCGCACAACGGCAACCTGACCAACGTCGAGCAGCTGGCCAAGGAGATCTACGAATCGGATCTGCGCCACGTCAACACCAACTCCGACTCCGAAGTGCTGCTCAACGTGTTCGCCCATGAGCTGGCCGTGCGTGGCAAGCTCAACCCCAGCGAAGAAGACGTGTTCGCGGCGGTGAAGGACGTGCACAAGCGCTGCCGCGGCGGCTACGCCGTGGTGGCGATGATCACCGGTTACGGCATCGTCGGCTTCCGCGACCCGAACGGCATCCGTCCGATCGTGTTCGGCCAGCGCCATACCGACGAAGGCGTCGAGTATATGATCGCTTCCGAAAGCGTCGCCCTGGACGTGCTCGGCTTCACCCTGATCCGCGACCTGGCGCCGGGCGAAGCGGTGTACATCACCGAAGAAGGCCAGATGTTCACCCGCCAGTGCGCGCCGAACCCGCAGCTCAAGCCGTGCATCTTCGAGCACGTGTACCTGGCGCGCCCCGACTCGATCATGGACGGCGTGTCGGTCTACAAGGCGCGCCTGCGCATGGGTGAGAAGCTCGCCGACAAGATTCGTCGCGAGCGCCCGGATCACGATATCGACGTGGTCATCCCGATTCCCGATACCAGCCGCACCTCCGCGCTGGAGCTGGCCAACCACCTGGGCGTCAAGTTCCGCGAGGGTTTCGTCAAGAACCGCTACATCGGCCGCACCTTCATCATGCCGGGGCAGGCGGCGCGCAAGAAGTCGGTGCGCCAGAAGCTCAACGCCATCGAGCTGGAATTCCGCGGCAAGAACGTGATGCTGGTCGACGATTCCATCGTGCGCGGCACTACCTGCAAGCAGATTATCCAGATGGCCCGCGAAGCCGGCGCCAAGAACGTGTATTTCTGTTCCGCGGCACCGGCCGTCCGCTACCCGAACGTCTACGGCATCGACATGCCGAGCCCGCACGAGCTGATCGCCCATGGCCGCACCACCGAACAGGTGGCCGAGCTGATCGGCGCCGACTGGCTGGTCTACCAGGATCTCGATGACCTGAAGGAAGCGGTCGGTGGCGGCAAGATCAAGATCGAGCAGTTCGACAGCGCGGTATTCGACGGCGAGTACGTCACCGGCGATGTCGACGAGGCTTATCTGAATCGCATCGACCTAGCGCGCAACGATGGCAACAAGGCCAAGTCGCAAGCGGTCAGCGAGATCATCGATCTGTACAACAACTGATCGATGTTAAATGATGCAACAACCGGGCCCTTTGGGCCCGGCCTGTTTTCTGGATGAGGAAAAGGATATGACACAGGATTGGCAAGCCGGTCGGCTCGACAGCGATCTCGACGGCGTAGGCTTCGACACCCTGGCGGTCCGTGCCGGCCAGCACCGCACGCCGGAAGGCGAGCATAGCGAAGCGCTGTTTCCGACCTCCAGCTACGTGTTTCGTACCGCTGGCGATGCCGCGGCGCGTTTCGCTGGCGAAGTGCCGGGTAACGTCTACTCGCGTTATACCAACCCGACGGTGCGCGCCTTCGAAGAGCGCATCGCGGCCATGGAGGGCGCCGAGCAGGCGGTCGCTACGGCGTCGGGCATGTCGGCGATCCTGTCCATCGTCATGAGCCTGTGCAGCGCTGGCGATCACGTGCTGGTCTCGCGCAGCGTGTTCGGCTCGACCATCAGCCTGTTCGAGAAATACCTCAAGCGCTTTGGCGTGCAGGTCGACTATGTGCCGCTGGCCGACCTCGAGGGCTGGGCCGCCGCCTTCAAGCCGAACACCAAGCTGCTGTTCGTCGAGTCGCCCTCCAATCCGCTGGCCGAGCTGGTCGACATCGCTGCCCTGGCGGCCATCGCCCATGAGCGCGGCGCGCTGCTGGCAGTGGACAACTGCTTCTGCACGCCAGCGCTGCAGCAGCCGCTGAAGCTCGGCGCGGACATCGTCATGCACTCGGCCACCAAGTACATCGATGGCCAGGGCCGCGCGATGGGAGGCGTGGTCGCTGGCAGCGCCAAGCTGATGACCGAAGTAGTGGGCTTCCTGCGTACCGCTGGGCCGACCCTCAGCCCGTTCAACGCCTGGATTTTCCTCAAAGGCCTGGAGACTCTGCGCATCCGCATGCAGGCGCACTGCAGCACGGCGCTGGAGCTGGCGCGCTGGCTGGAGCAGCAGCAAGGTATCGAGAAGGTGCACTACGCCGGGCTCACCAGCCATCCGCAACACGAGCTGGCTGCGCGCCAGCAAAGCGCCTTTGGTGCGGTGGTCAGCTTCGAGGTCAAGGGTGGCAAGGAGGGCGCCTGGCGCTTCATCGATGCCACGCGGGTGATTTCCATCACCACCAACCTGGGCGATACCAAGACCACCATCGCCCATCCGGCGACCACCTCCCACGGGCGCCTGTCGCCCCAGGAACGCGAGAATGCCGGGATTCGCGACAGCCTGATTCGGGTGGCCGTCGGCCTGGAAGACATAGTCGATCTCAAGGCCGACCTGAGCCGAGGCTTGCAGGCGCTGTGAGTGCTGTCAGCGAGGTTGCCCACGGCCGCGTTGCGCTGGTCACCGGTGCTGCGCGCGGTATCGGTGAAGGTGTCGCACGCTGGCTGCTGGAGCATGGCTGGCGGGTGGCGCTCTGCGATATGGCGGACGGTCGGGGCGCGGCGCTCGCTGCGGGCCTCGGCGGCAACGCGATGTTCGTAGCCATGGACGTGGCGGACGAGCGTCAGGTGGCCCACGGCGTGGCAGCGGTCATCGAGCGCTTCGGCAGGCTGGATGCCCTGGTGTGCAACGCCGGGGTCGCCAGCCCCCATAACGGACCGCTGCAAGAGCTGTCGCTGGAGCAGTGGAACCAGGTATTGGCGATCAATCTCAGCGGGCCGATGCTGTTGGCCAAACACTGCGCCGCGCACCTGCGTGCTACGGACGGTGCCATCGTCAATATGGCGTCGACCCGCGCCAGCCAGTCCGAGCCCGAAAGCGAAGCCTATGCGGCGAGCAAGGGTGGGCTGGTGGCCCTCACGCACGCCTTGGCGGTCAGCCTCGGCCCGAGCATCCGGGTGAATGCGGTGAGCCCGGGCTGGATCGATTCCCGCGATGCGGCGCAGCGTGCCAGCGAGCCGCTGAGCGCAGAGGATCACGCGCAGCATCCTGTCGGACGGGTAGGGCAGGTCGAGGACGTGGCAGCGCTGGTGGCCTGGGTGTTGTCGCCTGAAGCGGGCTTCGTGACGGGCCAGGAGTTCGTCACCGACGGCGGCATGACGCGCAAGATGATCTACCGCTGAGGCGTGATCGGGTGCATCGCCTCTTTTTCGAAAAAAATTCAACGCCGGCCTTGACTTAGGTCGGGTGCCCGCGTAAATTTCGCGTCCTCGCAAGGCCAAGGGTGATTAGCTCAGCCGGGAGAGCATCTGCCTTACAAGCAGAGGGTCGGCGGTTCGATCCCGTCATCACCCACCACTTGCCTTGAGAGAATCGGACGCAAGTCCACCGACGCGCAGCGGTAGTTCAGTCGGTTAGAATACCGGCCTGTCACGCCGGGGGTCGCGGGTTCGAGTCCCGTCCGCTGCGCCATATTTTCCATCCCGGATCAAGGTCTGAGATGTGATGCGAAAGCCAAGCCTACGCATCTGACGAAGCACGAGTTCCATGGACGCAAGTCCACCGACACGCAGCGGTAGTTCAGTCGGTTAGAATACCGGCCTGTCACGCCGGGGGTCGCGGGTTCGAGTCCCGTCCGCTGCGCCATATCCGCCTGCCTCGAGCAGGTTTCCTGAAAAGCGGCCCTTGGGCCGCTTTTCTTGTTTCTGCCTCCCGGTTTTCCCGCCTTGTTGCCTGACATATGAGTACGCCGGCGTCAGGCTGTAGCGTCAATGGCGCGCCTACGCCCGCTCTCTCGTGTTGATTGTCGTCGGCTTGGATAGCCTTCGGTCAGAATCATCCCATTAGTTCGAATTCCAACAGGTTGCTGGCTTTACCGCTTCACTAGCGAGTGCTATTTTCGCAAATGAAAATGTCACATAATTGTCACATTCGCTTGTGCAGCTAAAACAATAACTGGAGCCTTTGGATGTTCGCCTTCTTCCGTCCTGCCCCCCATCGGGAACAATTGCCCGATGACCAGATAGACAGTACCTACCGCCGCCTTCGCTGGCAGATCTTCGCCGGTATCTTCATCGGCTACGCCGGCTACTACCTGCTGCGCAAGAACTTCTCGCTGGCCATGCCCTACCTGATCGAGGAAGAGGGCTATACCCGCGGCCAGCTTGGCCTGGCGATGTCGGCGATCGCCATTTCCTATGGCTTGTCGAAATTCCTTATGGGGCTGATCTCCGACCGCTCCAACCCGCGCTATTTCCTACCGTTCGGCCTGATGGTGTCGGCAGGGGTGATGTTCGTTTTCGGTTTCGCGCCCTGGGCGACGTCCAGCGTGACCATCATGTTCATCCTGCTGTTCATCAACGGCTGGGCCCAGGGCATGGGCTGGCCGCCCAGCGGTCGGACCATGGTGCACTGGTGGTCGCAGAAGGAGCGTGGCGGCGTGGTGTCGGTGTGGAACGTCGCGCACAACGTGGGCGGTGGCCTGATCGGCCCACTGTTCCTGCTCGGCATGGGCTTGTTCAATGAGTGGCATGCCGCGTTCTACGTACCGGCTGCGGTAGCGATGCTGGTCGCCGTCTTCGCCTTCGCGACCATGCGCGATACGCCGCAGTCGGTCGGCCTGCCGCCGATCGAGAAGTACAAGAACGACTACCCGGAAGGCTACGACGAAAGCCACGAGAAAGAATTCAGCACCAAGGAAATCTTCGTCAAGTACGTGCTGCGCAACAAGATGCTGTGGTTCATCGCCCTGGCCAACGTGTTCGTTTACTTGCTGCGCTATGGCGTGCTGGACTGGGCGCCGACCTACCTGAAAGAGGTCAAGCATTTCACCGTCGACAAGACTTCCTGGGCCTACTTCTTCTATGAGTGGGCAGGCATTCCCGGCACACTGCTGTGCGGCTGGATGTCGGACAAGGTCTTCCGTGGCAACCGCGGCCTGACCGGTGTGGTGTTCATGGGTCTGGTGACCGTGGCCACCGTGGTGTACTGGCTGAACCCGCCGGGCAATCCATTCGTGGACATGGCTGCACTGGTCGCCATCGGCTTCCTGATCTATGGCCCGGTGATGTTGATCGGCCTGCACGCGCTGGAGCTGGCGCCGAAGAAGGCGGCCGGTACGGCTGCCGGCTTTACCGGTCTGTTTGGCTACCTGGGCGGCTCGGTCGCAGCGAGTGCGGCAATGGGCTACACGGTCGACCACTTCGGCTGGGACGGCGGTTTTGTGCTGCTGATCGGCGCGTGCCTGTTGGCCATCGTGTTCCTGATCCCGACCCTGTGGCACAAGAAGGCGCCGAGCGAAGAACGCGCGTCCTGATCGCACGACCGAGCGCGTGGCACCTGCCGCGCGTTCGGCTCGTTCCGGTTACCTTCGTTTTGCGATCCACGTCGAGGTGCAATACCCGGCAGCCATCCTTTCTCGAAGCCGACTCGCGCATTCACCGACTGCCCGCCAAGCGTACGTGGGCAGTCTCAGCACACACTCTCATGATGGCGATACTGGCTCGGCGGCATGCCGAACCAGCGCATGCTCGCCTTGTGAAAACTGCTCGGGTCGCGAAAGCCCAGAGTGGCCGAGATGTACTTGAGGCTGCGGGTGGAGTTGCGTAGCAGGTTGTGCGCCAGCTTCAGGCGTGATTCTTCCTGCAGCTGGATGAAGCTGACCGCCTCACGCTCCAGGGCCTTTTGCAGGCCACGCTTGCTGAGTAGCAGGCTGTCAGCGACCTCGCTCAAGTCCAGGTTGATACCCAAGGTAAGCTGTTTCGAAAGCAGGCGTTCCACTCGCGCGGCCACCGAGCCGTTGACCAGATCGTCGAGGCGCGATTGCACGTACTCCTGATGCATGACGTGCAACGCCGTATCGGCCGTCGGCAGAGCGATGGCGGCATCGCGGGCCCTGAAGATCAAGCTGTTGTGCGGCGCTGAAAAGCGCAGGTTGTCGCCGAACAGCTGGCGCAGGCCACTGGTGTCCACGGGTTGCGCATAGGTGAACTCGGCGCCCAGCGGCTTGGGGCGTTGATGAGGCGTCAGCCAGTGGACGACGCCGAGCGTCAGCGCGGCGCCGGCATCGATGAACGCCCGCGGTGCCGCTACGGGGGAGGTGGCGGCTTCCAGGCCGATCAGCTTCAGAGTGTCATGGCGTTGTTCGAGCAGGTAGTGCGAGCCGTTGGTGACCAGTGGGTGGTAATCGACCATCAGCTTCAGCGCGGCGCCCAGGGTCGGGCTGGACATCATCGGGTAGCACTGAGCGCCCAGGGCACTGGGGTGAGCGTGGCCATAGGTGCCGAGGCCGATATCCGGATTGGCGGTCTGCTCGCTGGCCTGGCTGAACAGGCTGTATACCTGGGCCAGGGTAATCGGTGCGCCGCTGCCCAGGGCCAGCAGCGATCGCTGATCGAGTTTCCTCGGATCTACCCCTTGTTCGAGAAAGGCCTTGGCCATCACCTGGAAGCAACTGCTTGTCACTGTATACATTGCGAGTCCCGGAGCGCCACTGGCGGTGAGATGAGCAGGAAATGCATGTGAGGACAACAGGCGGGTGCTCGGGAACACTGGTCGATGTGCCTATGCGCTGGGAACATTAGCGGCCTGTCCATGGTGCATCACAGCCTGGTCAGGCCGCGAAGGGCCGCTCAGCACCCTCACGCTCCTCTCCCGGACCACAAAACCAATAGTCGCCTCGTGAATCGTTGCACAGCTGTCCATGCGGCAGGGCGGCGGCCGTGCGCCTGGATATCGGTGTAGGGTGCGATCTTATCGAATAGTGGCCAATAACTGCCATAAGCAACGTTTGCGAAATGGCTGTCATGCTGATCAGTTATGGAAAACCCTGTAATGCCCTCCATGTTTGCCGCGCGCCCAACGATCAGCCTGGACGCCATTTCCGAAGCCACCGGGTCATCCGATGAAGCACGGTTGCGTCATTTCTACGAGCAGTTGCACGGTGGCCGTTTTCATCTGGCCTTCCAGCCAGTCAAGGCAGCGGCCGATACCGAGCGTACGCTGTATCAGGAAGGCCTGTTACGCAGTGACGGCGAGCCCCTGGGCTTCAACCCATTCGCGGTGCTGGAACGCCAGCAGTCGATGCGCCGACTCGACCGCTGCGTCGTCGACGCCATCATCGATCTGCTGCTGCGTCACCCGATGCTGACCCTGGGGTGCAACGTTTCCGCCCAGAGCGCCAGGCTCGACTATCACTGGGAGCAGGTGCTGCAGCGCCTGGCCGACAGCGAGATCGCCTCGCGCCTGGTGATCGAGATTACCGAAAGCTCGGCGCCGATCAGTCACGATCAGGCCGTCGAGTTCGTTCACCAACTGCGCAGCACCGGCTGCCATGTAGCCATCGACGACTTCGGATCGGGCTTCGGGACCCTGGCTTTCATTCAACAGGCCCAGCCCGACATCATCAAGATCGACCAGGGCTACGTGCAACGCGCGCGGCGCTCCTCGCTACATGCCAGGACGCTCAGGCACCTGGTGGGGCTGTGCAAGACCCTGGCCCCGCATGTGGTGGTCGAGGGTATCGAGACCGCCGACGACCTGGCGACCAGCCGTGAATGTGAAGCCCAGTGGGTGCAGGGCTTCCTGTTCGCCCGGGCGCAAAAGCTGATCGATGGCCTCGATGCGCCTTGCGTGCTGAAAGTCGAGTGAGGCCGCTCATTCACTGTTCCAAACAGTGGTTCAGTATGGAAATGATCCAGGCATGAAAATCCTGCATGTGGACTCGAGCATCTCGGGCGAACGTTCGTTGAGCAAGGAGTTGTCTGCCATCGCAGTCACCCATCTGCGTGCCATTTACCCGGACGCCGAGGTGCTCTACCGGGATCTGGTAGACCCCCCATCAAGCACATGACCGGCCCGATCTTCGCGGGCTTCGACGGTCGTTGGGCTGGTGAATTCGACGCCCCCACGCAACAGGAGCATCGGCTGTCCGAGCAGTTGGTCAGCGAGTTTCTGGCCAGCACAATCCTGGTGATCGGCGCACCGATGTACAACTTCTCCATCTCGACCCAACTCAAGGCCTGGCTCGATCGTATCGCCCAGCAGGGCCTCACGTTCAATTACACCGAGCGCGGTACGGTCGGCCTGGCGAGCGGCAAGTGCGTGATCGTGGTGTCGGCCTGTGGCGGCTTCTACTCCCACGGCTCGATGATGCCGATGGATTTTCAGGAGCCGTACCTGCGCGGCTTCTTCAAATTCCTGGGCATCACCGATCTCCGTTTCGTGCGGGCCGAAGGGGCGCTCAAGGGCGAACTGGAGCGCAGTGAAGGCATCAGGGTCGCCAAAGCTGCCTTGTCGCGTGTCTACTGATCAGCCAGATGCTGTTGGCCACCAGCTCCAGTTACCGTCGCCTGCGTGGCAGCTCACCGACATCACCGGGTGCCGGTCACCGGTTGCACTTGATGCATCAGGCTGCGGCGGAATGCCGGGTCATCCAGGTACGCCACGTTGAGCCGCGTCCAGGGCACCGGGGTCTGGCGATTGACGGCGAAGATCGACCCCGGGGCGAGCATCACGCCCTGGGTCAGGGAATGGCGGGTCAGGGCGTTGGCGTCGTCGATGCCGGGAAAGCGCGCCCACAGGTAGAGGCTTTGTTCCGGCCGGCAGAATACCTCGGCACCCAATTCATCGAGTACCGCCAAGCCGCGTTGCGTGGCGGCATGCAGGCGATCCTGCAAGCGTGACAGGTGCCGCAGGAAATGCCCTTCACCAAGGATCACTTCGATGGTGCGCTCGCTGTATTCGGCGCCGCTGTTGTGCAGCAGCATCTTCAGATCGGCCAACTCCTCGATGCGCTGTTTGCTGCCGGCGATGAAGCCGACACGCAGGGCGGCGGAAATCGATTTGGAGAAACTGCCCAGGTACAGGGTGCGTTCGCACTGATCCAGCGCCGTGAGTTTGGTCGCCGAGCTGGGTTTGAAGTCAGCCATGGCGTCGTTTTCCACCAGCAGCAGATCGTGGGCTTCGGCAATCTGCAGCAGGCGGTGAGCCTTGGCGGGGGAGATGTCCGAGCCGGTGGGGTTGTGGCCCACCGACTGAAGGAAGAACAGCTTGGGCCGTTCCTTTTTCAACACACGCTCCAGGGCATCCAGGTCCGGCCCATCGGCTTCCCGCGGCACGCCGAGCATGCGTGCGCCCTGCAGCTGCAGTTTGCCGAACAGCGGGTAATAGCCGGGATCTTCGACCAGCACGGCATCGCCGGGGACGACATAGCGGCGGATGATCAAGTCCATGCCGTGGTTGGCGCCCAGGGTGGTGACCAGTTGCCGGGGCGAGGCGGCGATGCGGTAATCCGCCAGCTTCTGCGCCAGGCGCTGGCGCAGGCCTGGGTTACCCAGCCGCGTGCCGTAGCGGAACAGCGTGGTCACGCCACCGCGCACCACCTGGCGGTGGAACTTGTCCAGGCGCATGTCCATCAGCCATTCAACCGGCGGGAAACCTTCGCCAAGGTGCGAGTGGCCGGGGTCGCGGACGAACTGCTGGCGCATCATCCAGATGGTGTCCAGCGCGCGGGTGTAGGGCTGCGCGTCGTCATCCTCGACACTGGCTCTGACGGTGCTGCAGACAAAGAACCCCTTACCGTGGCGGGCCTCTATCAGGCCCTGGGAGGCCAGGTGTTCGTAGGCGGTGATCACCGTGTTCTTGGAGTGCCCGTGCAGGCGCATGTACTCGCGCAGCGAGGGCAGTTTGCTGCCCGCCTGCAGTGCGCCATCGGCAATCTGTATGGCGATGGCGGCGGCGACTTTCTGGGCGAGGGTTTCTCTCGGCATCGCGCAAGTCCCTGGGTACAGGAATGAAGTGTCCGGGCAAACTGTACCTTCTTTCAGGGATACAGTGCGGCTAACGTTCGTTTCAACCAAGAACAAACGACTCCCCGAGGAGCGCCCATGTCGATCGATTCCCGCCTGCCCGATTTCCGTAACCTGTCCCCCGCAAAACGCCTCGAGCACGTGCAGCAACTGCTTGGCCTGTCTGCCGAGGATACCGCGCTGTTGCGCGATGCAGGAGCGCTGCCACTGGAGATCGCCGATGGCATGATCGAGAACGTGATCGGCACGTTCGAGCTGCCCTATGCCCTGGCCAGCAACTTCCGCATCAACGGCCGGGAAATGCTGATTCCGCTGGTGGTGGAAGAGCCTTCGGTGGTCGCCGCCGCCTCGTTCATGGCCAAGCTGACCCGCCCGGCAGGTGGCTTCCAGACTTCCAGCAGTGCGCCGCTGATGCGTGCCCAGGTGCAGATCATCGGTGTCAGCGATCCTTACAATGCGCGCCTCAGCCTGCTGCGCAACAAGGACGAGATCATCGCCCTGGCCAACAGCAAGGACCAGTTGCTGAACAGCCTGGGCGGCGGGTGCCGTGATATCGAGGTGCATACCTTCATCGACAGCCCGCGTGGGCCGATGCTGGTCGCGCACCTGATCGTCGACGTGCGCGACGCCATGGGCGCGAACACCGTGAACACCATGGCCGAGGCCGTGGCGCCACTGATGGAACAGCTCACGGGCGGCAAGGTGCGCCTGCGCATCCTCTCCAACCTCGCCGATCTGCGCCTGGCGCGTGCCCAGTTGCGGATCGCCCCGGAGCATCTGGATACCGCCGAGTACAAGGGCAGCGAGGTCATCGAAGGGGTGATCGACGCCTATACCTTCGCGGCCATCGATCCGTACCGCGCCGCGACTCACAACAAGGGCATCATGAATGGCATCGACCCGCTGGTGGTGGCCACCGGCAACGACTGGCGGGCTGTGGAGGCAGGTGCCCATGCCTACGCCTGCCGCCATGGCCATTACGGTTCCCTGACCACTTGGGAGAAGGATCGCGACGGTCATCTGGTTGGCACCATCGAGATGCCGATGCCGCTCGGCCTGGTCGGTGGCGCCACCAAGACCCATCCACTGGCGCAACTGTCGTTGCGTATTCTGGGCGTGAAAAGCGCTCAGGAGCTGGGCGAGATCGCCGTCGCCGTCGGCCTGGCGCAAAACCTCGGCGCCTTGCGTGCCTTGGCGACCGAAGGTATCCAGCGCGGCCACATGGCCCTGCATGCACGCAATATCGCGCTGTCGGCCGGTGCCCGTGGCGATGAGCTGGACTGGTTGGTCAAGCGCATGGTCGAGACCCGCGACGTGCGTGCCGACCGCGCCGAAACGTTGCTGCGCGAAAAGCGCGGGCAATGAGCGTGGATGCGGTAAGGCTGGTGGAGGTCGGCGCGCGCGACGGCCTGCAGAACGAAGCCCTGACCCTGCCGGTCGAGGTGCGCGTGGCGCTGATCGAACGGCTGGTCGTGGCCGGGCTGCGAACCCTCGAGGCCGGCGCGTTCGTATCGCCGCGCTGGGTGCCGCAGATGGCCGACTCCGACCAGGTGTTGCGCCGCCTCGGGCAACGCCCAGGGGTGACCTATACGGCGCTGGTGCCCAATCTTCAGGGGCTGGATGCGGCCCTGCAGGCGGGTTGCCGGGAGGTGGCGGTATTCGCCGCGGCTTCCGAGGCGTTCTCGCAGAAGAACATCAACTGCTCCATCGCTGAAAGCCTGGAACGTTTTCAGCCGGTGCTGGGCAAGGCGCGGGAGCTGGGCGTGGCAGTACGCGGCTATATCTCCTGCGTGCTCGGTTGCCCGTTCAGCGGCGGGGTGGCGGTGGCGGATGTGGTGCGGGTCGCCCGCGAACTGCATGCCATGGGCTGCTACGAGATCAGCCTGGGTGACACCATCGGCACGGGCACGCCACGCAGGGCCAGGGCACTGATCGACGCCTGCGCCAGCGAGCTGCCGGTCACGGCGCTGGCCGGGCATTTTCACGCCACTTACGGCATGGCGGTAGCCAACGTTCAGGCGGCTCTGGAGGCCGGGGTGCGGGTGTTCGACAGTTCGGTTTCCGGCCTCGGTGGCTGCCCGTATTCGCCCGGTGCCACCGGTAACGTGGCGACCGAGGAACTGGTTTACCTGTTCGAGGGCCAGGGGCTGGAGACCGGCGTGGATCTGCCGGCGCTGCTCGAGGCCGGTGCTTTCATCGATGCGGCGCTGGGCAAGCCTTCAGCCTCGAGGGTGGCCACCGCCATGAGGAACAGGGTGCGTTAGCTGCAGGGCTGGCACGGACGACAACAATAACCCGGAAAGGGTGCGGGCAGGCAGGCGACAGGCATTGCGTCTACTGCCCGGATCACTCCGTCAACTCACTGTCTGAACGTACGTTGCTTTTCTACAGGGGCGCGCCCGCGCTCCGGCGGCGATATACCGACACAGGAGAACCGATGAATTCACTGACCGATGCATTGGCAAGCTTCGCCAGAACGGCCGGGCCCCTGAAGGGCGTGACCATCCTCGATCTCACCCGCGTCGTCGCCGGCCCATACTGCGCGATGCTGCTGGCCGATATGGGCGCTACGGTGATCAAGATCGAGAACCCCGCCGACCCCGACCTGACCCGAGAATTTCCGCCGCTCAACCGCGACGGTGCCGAACCGGTGAGTGGCTTCTTCGCCCAGTTCAACCGCAACAAGATGGCGGTTGGGCTCGACCTCAAGAAGGCCGAGGGCAAGGCCACCTTTCTGGATATGGTGCGCAAGGCCGATATCGTCATCGAGAACTTTCGGCCCGGCACCATGGCCAAGCTGGGGTTGGGCTACGAGGTGCTCAGGGAGGTCAACCCGGCCATCGTGTTCACCGCCATCAGTGGCTTCGGCCAGCACGGTCCGAACTCGCTGCGGCCTGCCTTCGACAGCAGTGCCCAGGCCAGCGGCGGGCTGTGGTCCATGAATGGCACGGTGGAGGAGCCGATGCGCGTGGGCACGGTGCTGGGTGATCTATCCGCTGCGCTGTATGCCGCCATCGGTACCCTCGGCGCATTGCGTGAGGCGGAGCGCACCGGCCTTGGCCAGCTGGTCGACGTATCGCAGCAGGACTCGATCGTCTCGCTCACCGAGAACGCGCTGGTGACCTACACCGAAACCGGCAAGGTCACGGTACCCGAGGGCAATGGCCATCCGTTCGTGCGCCCCTACGGGCGCTACGCCTGCAAGGATGGCTACGTGTTCTTTGGTGCCTACACCGACAAGTTCTGGCGTGAGGCCTGCCTGACCTTCGGTGACGAGGCGATGGCCAGCGACCCCGAGGTCGACAGCATGGCCAAGCGCTTCGAGGCCGACGTCTACCTGCGCAAGGTCAGGCCTGCCGTGGAGCGCTGGCTCGGCGCCCACACCAAGGCCGAACTGGAGGCCATGACCGGTGATCGTTTCCCGCTGTCGCCAATCAAGAGCATCGATGAAGTGGTGGCCGATCCCCATCTGCGTGAGCGTGACATGGTGGTGCCCGTCGATTGCCAGGGTGCCCGCTTCGAGGTGTTCGGCAACCCGATCAAACTCTCCGGTGGCACCCTGGAGCGCGGCGCCAGCGCCCCCTCGGTGGGTCAGCACAACGCGTCCATCTATCGCCAGTGGCTGGGCCTGGATGAAGCCGAATACGCCGAGCTGGTTCGGCTGGGGGTGATCTGATGGCGGATCTGATCAGCGATGAGGCGCGTCGCAGTATCGGCACCTCGCTGCCGCCGTCGCGCTTCGAAGTGAACCGTAACGACATCAGAAAATACGCAGTGGCCACCGGGCAGCGCCAGCGCCGCTATCTCGACGGCGACGAAGCGCCGCTGTTGTTTCTGTTCAGCGCGATGATGCCGGTGCTGCCGCTGGAGCAACTGCTGGAAGACGGACACAAGCCCGACGATCCGCTGATTCCCGAGTTGCCGCTCAAGCGCATCATGGCCGGCGGCAGCGAGTACCAGGTGTACCGCAGGATCTTCGCCGGCGACGTGCTGCTGTGCCGGCAGACCCTGTTGGACATCTACCAGAAACAGGGCGCCGAAGGGCCGCTGATTTTTCTGGTGTTCGAGAACCGTTTTGAGACCGAAGTGGGCGAGCCGGTGGTGACCGAGCGCCTGACCCGGATCGCGAGGTGAGCATGGCCACACAGATGATCACAGCAGGCCAGCGGCTGCCCGAGCGCGCGTACCGGCCCGGCACCGTGCAGCTGTTTCTGTACAACGCGGCCATCTGGAATGCCCACCGTATCCACTATGACCTGCCCTATGCCCAGCAGCATGAGGGGCATCCGGCGCTACTGGTGGACGGCCCGTTGCAGGGCGATTGGCTGACCCAGCTGGTGTACGACTGGATGGAAGAGGGCGATGAACTGCTGAGCTTCCAGTACAGCAATCGGCGCGCCGGTTATCTCGGCGATGTGCTGACCGCCGCTGGCGAGGTCGTCGCGGTGGAGGACGGGCGAGCGACACTGGCGCTGCGCCTGACCAACCAGGCGGGGCAGGTGATCACCCAGGGAGGCGCCAGCGTACGCCTTGCCGAGACTGCATGAGCAGGAGAGACGCCGGGCGCCATGATCGGCACCGGTAGTGCACACGAACACGACCTTGCGGTCGCCAACCAGCTGCTTCCTCAATAACAACAAGAGCCCGAAAGGGCGGGGGACACCATGAGCCAAGAGCTTGCCAGACCGGCCGCGACACCGCCCAGTGCGGACGCGGCGCGCAACACCGACAACCTCTACGAGGTGTGGGGCGACACCGTCGATGCCCGGCATCTGGTGCTGGCCATCGTCGTCAGTGCCATCGTCAGCCTGGGGGCCTATGGGCTGGCACTGTTGATACTCGGTGGCCTGGTCGAGTCGATGCAGATGGCCAAGGCCTACGCCATGCTGTTCGGCATTCTCGGTTGCCTGGGTGGTGGTGCGATCAGCGCCATGCTGTTCAAGCCCAAGCGCGATGTGGTCGAGCACGTGGCGGACCCGGCCTTTCGCGAGCAGGTGGTGGGTGACCTGCTCAAGGAGTACGGCAGCCTTGGCCGTCTCGAGGAGACCTCGCCCGAGGTGGTCGCCGAACTCCACGAGCTTGGCCTCTACGAGCTGTTCCGGGATGCCCAGGCCAGGGAAGAGCGGGCCCGCGAGCCAGGCGCCGAGGCTGACATGAATACGCGCGAATCCCTGGTGCTGAGCGGAGGGCGTTCCTGATGGAAGGCCTGCTCTACGAAATACTCATGGCCTTGGCGCTTGGTCTGTTCGGCGCCGTGCTGTTCTCCGCCATCGGCCTGGTATCGGGTACCGACGAGACCACCACCCTGGCGCCGCTGACCATGCTGGTGGTGCTGCTCGGCGCGCCGCCGGCCGGCATCCTCACCTTCTTCCTCGCCGGTGCGGTGGCCAAGCACATGACCCATGCGGTACCCACCGCCCTGCTGGGCATTCCCGGTGATACCTCGGCGACCGCGCTGATCGGCGACGCCAACCACCTGCGCCGCCTCGGCGTGCCCCACGTGGCGCTGCGCAAGATGATTTCCGGCGGCGCCGTGGCGGCCGTCATCGCGGTGCCGCTGGCGGTGCTGTTCGCCGTATTGCTGGCGCCGTTCGGCGACGTCATCAAGCAGTTCGCCCCCTGGGTGTTCCTCTGCGCCGCCTTCACCATCGCCTACTTCTCGGCGGGGCGCTGGGCCTCGGTGCTGGCGCTGCTGCCGTTCGTACTGGTGATCGTCGCCCTGCAGACGCTGACGGCCCAGTACGGCGTCAAGTTGGCGGTCAGCTACTTCCTTGGTATCGCCGTGGCACCGCTGATCACCTCGCTGTTCTCGATGCTGGCACCCGCCGAGCGTGAGCGCATGCGCCGCGATGAATATCGGGTGTTCTCCCTGGCGCCGGACATGAAGGGCTGGCGCGGCTACTTTCCCAATCCGTTGCGGGTGATCAACAGGCGCCAGACGCGAATGACCGCCATGGCGGCCAGCGTGACCAGTGCCACCTTCGTGTTCAGCCCAGTGGCCATGACGGTGATCATGGGCGAGCTGATCGGTGCGCGCATCAAACAGGCCTACGAGCGGCTGACCACGGTGATTACCGCCCGTAACGGGGTGACCGAATCGACCTATATCGCCGAGGCACTGATCCCACTGATCGCCTTCGGCCTGCCACTCAGCCCGGTGGCAGCGGGGCCGGCCGCGCCGCTGTTCAATGCACCGCCACGCTTCACCGTCGACAATGCCACCGGTGAGGTCAATAACCTGCATAACCTGCTCAACAACTGGGAGTTCTTTGGTTACGGCATGATGGCCGTGCTGGTGGCCATTCTGATCGCCTATCCCTTCACCATGAACTTCGCCCACCAGGCGGCGTCCTTCGTGTCGCGCAGGATCAGCCACGAAGCGGTGATCGCCACCTTCATCGGCCTGGTGCTGGTGGTCGGTATCTGGGAGGGTGGCCTGCTCGGGCTGCTGGTGATAGTCACCATCGGTTTGCTCGGCGGCTTTCTGGGGCGCTTTCTGGGTTTCAATATCGGCGTGCAGTTCATGGGCTACTACACGGCGGTGCTCAGCGTACCGGCGTTGATCGCCTTGTTGAACTGAACGAGCAGAGGCGTGCGGCTTTCGCCGGCACGCCTCCGTTCATCAGCGCTGCGTCGCAGGTGAGGCATCCGCCCGCGCCATGCCAGCGTCCGGCCAGCCGCCGCCCAGGGCCCTGAACAGATCGGCCAGGGCCAGTTGACGATCGGTGCTGACCTGGATCAGGCCAGTCTGGTCGTTGAAGCTGCTGCGCTGCGCATCGAGGTAGCGCAGGTGGTCGTCCACACCGCCGCGGTAGCGTGCTTCCGCCAGGGTTTCCGCGGCTCGGCTGGAATCGGCCAGGGCGCGTCGTGCGGCTTCCTCGCGGCGCAGCGTGTCGGTGGCGGCCAGGGCATCGGCGACTTCCTTGAAGGCGGTCTGGATGGTTCCTTCATAGTCGGCCACCGCTGCATCCTGGCGCACTTCGGCCAGGTTCAGATTGGCGCGGTTGCGCCCGCCCGCGAAGATCGGCAGCGACAGCGTCGGTGCGAAACTCCAGGCCCGCGAGCCGCCCTCGAACAGCCCGGACAGCTCGGTGCTGGAACTGCCAACCGAGCCGGTCAGGGTGATACGCGGGAAGAACGCTGCGCGGGCGGCACCGATATCGGCGTTACGTGCCTTGAGGCGGTGTTCGCTGGCCAGAATGTCCGGGCGCCGTTCGATCAGCGCCGAGGTGGTACCTGGGGTGATGTCCTGCAGCACCATCAGATTGTCGCGCGGCTTTGCGGGCAGCAGGCGCTGCACGTCCGGCGTGCCGAGCAGCAGCACCAGGGCATTGTCCGCCTGACGCAATTGCCGTTCGGTACTTTCCCGCTCGGCCTTGGCCTGTTCGGCCAGGCCAACCGCTTCCTGATAGTCCAACGCGGTGGCGGTGCCCGCCTCGCGACGTCTGCTGACCAGATCCAGGGAGGCCAGGCGGCTGTCCAGGGTCTGCTCGACCAGCGTGATGCGACGCAGTGCGCCGTCGCGGGTCAGGTAGGCCTGGATCACTTCGGCGATCAGGCTGATCTGCGTGGCGCGGGTCGCCTGCTCGGTGGCCAGGTAGCTTTCCAGCGCCGACTCGGAGAGGTTGCGTACGCGGCCGAACAGGTCGACCTCGTACTCGGCCAGGCCAAGGCCAACCTGGTAGACGCTGGTCACTTCCGAGCGGCCGGTCTGTGACTGGTCGGCGGGCAGGCGTTGGCGGTTGCCGCTGGCATTGGCGTTGACCGACGGCAGGCGATCGGCGCGCTGGATACGGTATTGGGCACGGGCCGCTTCGATATCCAGTAGCGCCTGGCGCAGGCTGCGGTTGTTGCCGAGCGCGGTTTGCACGGCGTTGCGCAGGTCGGCGTCGACGATGAAGGTCTGCCAGTCCAGCGCTTGCGCGCTGGTACCGGTCGACTGGGGGGCATTCCATTGGGCTGCCACCGGCGCCTCGGGGCGTTCGTAGCTGGGCGCCAGGGAACAGCCGGCGAGGGCGACAGCCAGGGCCAGCAGGGCGGGGCGCAGCATGATTTGGGAGGTCATGGCATTACTCCGCTTTATGCAAGGGGTGGTGGTCAATCTGCTTGGGTTTGGTGCGCAGCAGCGACAGCACCCAGACAAAGAAGATCGGTATGAAGATCACCCCCAGCAGGGTGGCGCTGAACATGCCGCCAAGTACCCCGGTACCGATGGCGCGTTGGCTGGCCGCGCCGGCACCGGTGGCGATCACCAGCGGCACCACGCCGAGCATGAAGGCCATGGAGGTCATGATGATCGGCCGAAAGCGCAGACGGGCGGCTTCGATGGCGGCATCGCGCAGTGAATAACCGTCTTCCCACAGATCCTTGGCGAACTCGATGATGAGGATGGCGTTCTTCGCCGCCAGGCCGATCACAGTGATCAGGCCGACCTTGAAGTAAACGTCGTTAGGCAGGCCGATTGCCGTCACCGCAAGTACCGCGCCGAGAGCGCCAACCGGCACGATGAGCATCACCGCTAGGGGAATCGCCCAGCTTTCGTAGAGGGCCACCAGGAGCAGGAACACCACCACGATGGCCAAAGCAAAGAGCATCACCGCCTGACCACTGGCGACCTTCTCCTGGTAAGAAAGGCCCGTCCACTCGTAGCCGATGCCCTCCGGCAGTTCGGCAGCGATGCGCTCCAGCTCGGCCATGGCCTGGCCGGTGCTGACCCCCGGCGCGGCGTCGCCGGAAATACGGATCGATGGATAACCGTTGTAGCGGACGACCTGCACCGGGCCTTCTTGCCACTGGGTGGTCACGAAGGCGCTCAGTGGCACCAGGCTGCCGCTGTCGTTGGGCACTTGCAGCCTGAGCACGCTGTCCGGCGTCATCCGTGTGCCTTGTTCGGCCTGCACCACCACGCGCTGCTGGCGCCCGGCGTTGGCGAAGTCGTTGATTACCGAGGAGCCGAACGCGGTGGATAGCGCACTGCTTATCGACTCGAAGCTGACGCCCTGGGCGCGCGCCTGCTCGCGATCGATGACCAGGCGCAGCTGCGGCGCTTCGGCCAGGCCTTCCATCATGCCGTAGAGGAACAGTGGGTTGCCGTTGACTTTGCCGAGCACTTCGTCACGGGCTGCCAGTAGTGCTTCGCGGCCGAGGCCGCCGCGATCCTGCAGGCGCAAGGAGAAGCCGCCGGAGTTACCCAGGCCGTCGATCGGTGGTGGTGGCACGGCCATCATCGTGCCGTCGTCGAGGTTGGCGAAGCGGCCGTTGACCGCGGCCGTCTCGGCCTCGACCGATTGCTCCGAGTCGCGCTCGGACCAGTCCCTGAGCAGCGGGAAGCCGATGGCCGCGTTCTCGCCCATACCCGAGAAGCTGAAGCCCAGTACCACGAAGGAGGAGGCCACGGCCTCGCGGGAGGCGAGGAATTCTTCCAGTTCCTTGGCGGTCGCTGACGTACGCTCGCGGGTGGCGCCCGGCGGTAGCTGGATGTCGACGATCATGTAGCCCTGATCTTCGACCGGCACGAAGGATTCCGGCAGGCGCAGGTAGAAGAAGCCCATCAGCACCACGATGCCCAGATAGATGAACATGAAGCGTCCGGCACGCGGTACCAGTTTGCCGTTGAGTTTGCTGTAGCGCCTGGTCAGCCCGTCGAATTTACGGTTGAACCAACCGAAGAAACCGGTTTTCTCGTGATGCCCTTGGGGGATCGGCTTGAGCAGGGTGGCACATAGTGCCGGGGTGAAGGTCAGGGCCAGGAAGCCCGAGAACAGGATCGACACCGCCAACGACAGGGAGAACTGCTGGTAGATCACCCCTACCGAGCCGGCCATGAATGCCAGTGGCAGGAATACCGCCGACAACACCAGGGTGATGCCGACGATCGCCCCGGACACCTGGCCCATTGCTTTGATGGTCGCCGGCACCGGTTTCAGGCCTTCTTCAGCCATGATCCGTTCAACGTTCTCGACCACCACAATGGCATCGTCGACCAGGATACCGATGGCCAGCACCATGCCGAACATGGTCATCATGTTCACCGAGAAGCCGAGCAGGTACATGAAGGTCAATGTACCGAGCAGGCATACCGGGACCACGAGCGACGGGATCAGGGTGTAGCGCACATTCTGCAGGAACAGGAAAATCACCAGGAACACCAGCACCATCGCTTCGATCAGGGTCATGATGACCTTGTCGATGGCCACGTCGACAAAAAGTGAGGTGTCGTAGGGAATGGAAACCTGCACGTTTTCCGGGAAGTTGGCGGAGAGTTCGGTAAGGCGCTGCTTGACCGCCTTGGCAGTCTGGATGGCGTTGGCGCCTGGGGCCAACTGCACGGCGGCAGCAATCGCCGGTTTGCCATCCTCGCGAGCACCGAAGTTGTAGTCCTGGCTGCCGACTTCGATACGCGCGACATCGCCCAGGGTCAGGCGCGAGCCGTCCTGGTTGGCGCGCAGCACAATGGCGGCGAATTCCTCGGGGTTGTCCAGGGTGCCCTTGACCGCTAGGGTCGCGGTCAACTCCTGCTCGGCACTGCCCGGCGTGCTGCCGAAGGCACCGGCTGGCACCTGCACGTTCTGGGCGCGGATGGCGTCGTTGACGTTGTCGATCGCCAGGCCGTAACCGACCAATTTCTGCGGGTCGATCCATACGCGCATCGCCGCTTCGGCGGCGAAGAACTGCAGCTTGCCTACACCCGGCACCCGGCGGATTTCGTTGTTGATGTTACGCGCCGCGTAGTCGGCCAGAGCCGTGGTGTCGGCATCGGCGCTGCCGTCCTTGTAGCTCAGCGCATAGATCAGCAGAAAGCCGGCGGTGGCCTGCTCGGTCTGGATGCCAAGGGTCAGCACGGCCTGAGGCATGCGTGCCTCGGCGCGTTTCAAGCGGTTCTGCACGTCGACCTGGGCCAGCTCCGGATCGGTACCCGGCTGGAAGGTCACGTCGATCTCGGCGATACCATTGGCGTTGCTGGTGGACTCGAAGTATAGCAGGCCCTGCGCGCCGTTGAGTTCTTCCTCGATCACGCTGGTGACCGAGTCGGTCAGCACTTGGGCCGAAGCGCCTGGGTAGGTTGCGGTAATGGTGATCTGTGGCGGCGCCACGTTGGGGTACTGCGCTACGGGCAGAAACGGGATGGCCAGCAAGCCGCCCATGGTGATGAATAGCGCTACCACCCAGGCGAAGTTCGGGCGCCGGATAAAAAACAATGACATGTCGGGTGCTCCGGCTTATTGCGCCTGGGATGGGGTGGCGTTCTGGGCTTCGGCGCCGGGCTGGCGCGGAACCACCTTGGCGCCCGGGCGGATGGCGGTCAGCGAACTAGTGATCACCTCGTCACCGGCCTTCAGGCCTTCGGTGATCTGCCACCGCGCGCCTTGCATGGCGCCAGTGGTGACCGGGTGAGCTTCTACCGTGTTCTCGGCGCCGAGCAGCATTACGCTGGCCTTGCCGTCGGCGGAGCGCTGCACGGCGCGCTGCGGTACCAAGATGGCATCCTGGTCGAGCCCCTGGGGTGTTCCGACTCGCACGTACATGCCAGGCAGCAACACGCCCTGCGGGTTGTCGAAGCGCCCGCGCAGGGCGATCTGCCCGGTGCTGCGATCCACCGAAATATCAGTGAACAACAGGGTGCCCTTGCTTTGAATATCGGTACCGTCGACGCGCAGCGACAGGGTCTTGTCGCCGACGCCGGAAACCTTGCCGTCGGCGATGGCCGCGCGCAGGCGCAGGGCGTCGGCAGCCGGCTGGCTGAAGTCGGCATACACTGGATCGAGCTGCTGGATACGAGCGAGGAGGGTGGTCTCGCCCTGGCCGACTAACGCGCCTTCGGTCACCTGGGCGCGGCCGATGCGGCCGGCGATGGGCGCGCGTACCTGGGCGTAACCCAGATCCAGCTTGGCGGTTTCCACATTGGCCTGGGCTGAGCGTTTGTCGGCCTGAGCACTGCGCAGGTTGGCGCGGGCCACGTCGAAGTCCTGCTGGCTGACCGCGTCGATCTTCACCAGCGGTTCATAGCGCTTGACCGTGGCCTGGGCCTGGAACAGCTGGGCATCGGCGCGGGCCAATTCGCCTTCGGCGCGCGACAGCGCGGCCTTGAACGGGGCTGGGTCGATCTGGAACAGCAGGTCGCCGGCCTTGACGTCGGCACCCTCCTCGAAGGTGCGCTTGAGCACGATGCCAGCGACCCGAGCACGCACCTCGGCAACGCGTACCGGCTCGATGCGCCCCGGCAATTCGGCCACCACGGTAAAGGGTTCGGTCTTGATGGTGAGAACATCCACCTCGCGAGGCGACGCTTCGCCCCCAGCTTGTTCTCCATTGCCGCAGCCAGCCAAGCTGACGATGATTGAAAGGGTGATCGCCGATATGACGTATTGTGTACGAATCCTGCTCATGCTTCACCTGGGGCGATGCCCAATCCTGTTAGTCCTTGAAGGGCGAGAATGGTCGTTTAATGGGGTTTTTGAGTCAATATTGTCTCATTTAAATTTTTTGTGACTAATATTGACAGTCCTTTAAGCACTAGGGGTTTTCCTGCACAATGATGCACCTTACCCCTTGAGAAGAAGCAATTGATGCAAAGGCCTGTCGCTGAAGAAAAACTGCTCAAAGCCCTGGCTGTGGCCATGGTCGAGCAGCCGCGTGGCACCTTCAAGGATATCGCGCAGGCGGCAGGTGTGAGCAAGGCTACCCTGAATCGCTACTGCGGCACCCGCGACAACCTGATCGAGATGCTTTTCGACTACGGCTCAGAGGTCATGAATCAGGTTATCGCCGAGGCCGACCTGCAGCAGGCGCCTCTGCCCGAAGCCCTGCAACGCCTGGTGGACGGGCATCTGGTCCACCGTGATCTGCTGGTTTTCCTGATGTTCCAGTGGCGTCCGGACTTCTTGCACGAGTGTGGCAAGGAGGCGCGCTGGCTACCGTACACAAATGCACTGGATCAGTTCTTCTTGCGTGGTCAGCAAGAGGGAGTCTTTCGTATCGACATCGGTGCGCCGGTGCTGACCGAGCTGTTCGCTTCGCTGCTGTTCGGCCTGGTCGACGGTGAGCGCCGTGGCCGGGTCGCAAGGGCCAGCATGGGAGCATCGCTGCAGACATTCTTCATGCATGGGGCGGCGACTTGAGGGTAGTCGTCACACGAGGTGACGTCTGGTGAGTGCGACAGGCCGGTGGGTTGGTAGTATGCGCCTCATGTTGTGGCCCTGAGTCGGATTATGCAGAAGGAAGCTGCGCCTCGCGGAGAAACCAAGCATGAACGTACAAGTGATTGAGCGTGACGGCGAACCGGAATACGCGGTGTTGCCGTGGGTCGATTATCAGGCGCTGCTCCAGGCGGCTGGCCAGCGTCCAGAGGCTGCGCCGACCCAGCAGGATGTCGATGCGCCGAAAGCGCTGAGCGAACTGAGCGCGTTGCGCGAAGCCAAGGGGCTGAGCCGTGACGAGCTGGCGCGGGCGGTGGGCATCAGCCCTCATTACCTGGGCATGATCGAAAGCGGCGAGCGTCAGCCGGATGCGGCCATTTTGCGAGCGCTGGCCTGGGTGCTGGGTATCTCGGGTTGGCAAGCATGAGCGTGCGCATCAGCCGCGTACATTGGGACGCGCTGCTGACGGCCCTCGATGATGCCCGCAGGCAGCGCCACCTGCTGACTTATCGCGCACTGATCGAGCGCCTGTCCCTGCCGGCGCCCGCCATGCAGACCCTTACCGCCGCGCTGGAACACCTGGCGGCGTTAGATGCGCGCGGCGACCGCCCGCTGCGCAGTGCTCTGGTGATCAGCCAGGGCGCCAGCCGCCTGCCGCGCACCGGGTTCTTCGAGTGCGTCAGCCGCCTGGGCCGTTTCGACGGCGCCCCCGACGGCGTCGCGGCCGCTTCCTGGCATGCCTCGGAAGTGGCCCGGGTGTTCGAGTTCGATTACCCCGCCGAGACCTGAGCAGGCCGCTCCTGCAGCGTATGGGTGTCGATCACGTGCAGGCTGTAACCGGGCACCGCCTTGGCCTGGCGTTTGGCTTCTGAAGCCAGCCCGGCCAGTTCGCTGGCATCCAGCAACGGGCAGTGCTGCGGGTGCAGGTGCACCACGCCGAGCGACAGTGACAGCAGGGGAAACTCCTCGCGCTGGCCCTGGCGGTTGTGGCTGACGAAGCAGCCGGCATCCAGGTGTTCTTCCAGGTAGAAACGCCGGCACTGGCTCTGGAAATCTTCGAGCAGGTGATTGAGGCGGGCGCGCCAGTCCTTGGAGCCGAACACCAGCAGGAAATCGTCGCCGCCGATGTGGCCGACGAAATCCCGGCTGGGGTCGATGCGCTCGTTCAGGCAGTGCGCCAGGCAGAGCAGCACCTCGTCGCCCTTGGCGTAGCCATAGAGATCGTTGAAAGGCTTGAAACTGTCGATATCGACGTAGCAGATCGCCGCTTCGCGGTTCTGCTGCAGCAGGCGCGTCAGGCATTGCTGAATCGGCACGTTGCCCGGCAGCAGGGTCAGTGGGTTGGCGTAGCGGGCCTGCTGGATCTTCAGCTCGGTGATCAGCTTGAGCACGTCGATTACCCGCCCCAGGCCCTGGTAGCAGCCCTCGACGGTGATCACGAAGTCTTCTTCCATGCGCTGGCGGGCGCGGCTGGTCAGCAGGCGGCTGACCTGCTGCAGCGACTGGCTGATCTCCACAGCGAGGAAGTCGTTGCTCATCAGACGGCTGATCGGCTTGCGCGCATACAGTTCGGTGGCGAACGGCTTGAGCAATACGTCGGACAACGAATGACGGTGCACGATGCCCACCGGGCGCTGGGCTTCGTCCAGTACCGCCAGGGAATTGAGATTGGCCTGGGCGCGAAAGGCCTCCAGCACCTCGGCGGTGGGCGTGGAAATCGACACCGCCTGCTGCTCGCTGAGCAGTGCGGTGAGGTCGCTGCCTTCCTCGCCCAGCGGCGTCGGCGCCTGGCCCAAGGCGGGTAGCATCTTGCGGGCGTCGGTGGGCGGCGTTTCCTGGGGGCGGCAGAGCAGGTAGCCCTGCAACAGATCGACGCCCATCTCGCAGAGCACGGCGAGCTCTTCTTCCAGTTCGATACCTTCGGCGATCACTTTGGCCCGTGAGGCCTTGGCCATTTGCAGGATGGAGCCGACGAACTCGCGCTTGACCGCATCGCGGTGAATGCCGTCGATGAAGTGCCGGTCGATCTTCACGTAATCCGGGCGCAACTCTGACCACAGGCGCAGGCTGGAGTAGCCGGCGCCCAGGTCGTCGAGGGCGATGGAGAAGCCCATGTCGCGGTAGTGGTGCAGGGCGGTGTCGAGCAGGTAGAAATCGTCGGTGGGCGATTGCTCGGTCAGCTCGATGACTACGCGGCTAGGGGCGATACCGTAGGTCTGCAGCAACTGCAGGGTGCGGCCGGGCTGGTGGTTGGCGTCGAGCAGCGAATCAGGAGAGACGTTGAGAAACAGCAGGCCATCGAGTTGCTGCTCGCTGAACCGGCGGCAGGCGCTATTGCGGCAAGCCAGCTCCAACTCGCTGAGCATGCCGGTCTGGCGGGCTGCGGCGAACAGGGTCAGCGGCGAGTGCAGCGGACTGTTGGAGGGGCCACGGGTCAGTGCTTCGTAGCCGATAATGCGTCGCTCGGCCACCGACACGATGGGCTGGAACAGGCTATGCAAGTCGCCGTGGGCGAGAATCTGGCCCAGCGAGCTCAACTGTTCGGTGACGGTCATGACGAGTCTCTAAGCAAATCGAAAGCGGGAGATGGCTATAAGCCATGATAGATGCATCCCGCTAGGTGCGCATGATTCGACTACAGAATGATGACCAAATGATGAAGCGGGCAAAGCGTCAATAAATAACAGGTGGTTTTCTGACACGGCCAGCGCTGCGCCGATAAAAAAGGGCGTCTCCATGGAGACGCCCTTTGGCTTACAGCAGGCCAGCGATTACTGCTTGGCCAGGCGGGTGTTGAGCTTCAGGTAGTCGATGAGGATGTGGCCGGTTTCCGTCAGGTAAGCGTCGTCTTCCGGCTTGGTCTTCTTGTCTTCCTCGGCCTGCGCCAGCACGTCGTCTTCGTCTTCCTTCTTCAGCTCCTTGAGCGGCTCCTCGCCCTTGGCAACGCGACGAGCATTCTCGATTGCCAACTGGCGTTTCTCGATGTCGGCCTGTTGGGCACGGCGCTTGGCCTCGTTGAGGCTGACGGTCTTTTCGGCCATCAGCTCGCGGGACAAGGCCAGGCGCTCGCGCGCGAAGTTGAAGTCCGGGTTATCGGCCGTGCGGCTGTCGTAACGGTTCTTCAGTTCGGTGAGGAACGGCTTGATCGGATCCAGCTCAGGCTTGATCGCCGGGCGGATGCTGTCCCACGGCATGGCCTCGGGCAACGCGCTTTCGCCGATTTCCTTGTTGTCCATCACGTCGGGGTAGGCGATATCCGGCACCACGCCGCGGTGCTGGGTGCTCTGCCCGGATACGCGGTAGAACTTGGCCAGGGTCAGCTTCAGCTCGCCGTGGTTGAGCGGCTGGATGGTCTGTACGGTGCCCTTGCCGAAGGTCTGGCCACCGAGGATCAGCGCGCGGTGATAGTCCTGCATGGCACCGGCGAAGATCTCCGAAGCCGAGGCGGACAGGCGATTGACCAGCACGGCCATTGGCCCTTTGTAGAAGGCACCCTCCTGCTCATCGGCCAGCACGTCCACGCGGCCATCGCTGTTGCGCACCAGCACGGTGGGGCCTTTGTCGATGAACAGGCCGGTCAGTTCGGTGGCTTCCTGCAGCGAGCCGCCGCCGTTGTTACGCAGGTCGATGACGATACCGTCGACCTTCTCGGCTTGCAGTTCGGTGATCAGTTTCTTGACGTCGCGTGTGGTGCTCTTGTAGTTCGGATCACCCGCACGGAAGGCCTTGAAATCCAGGTAGAAGGCCGGGATTTCGATCACCCCCAGCTTGTAGGAACGGCCGTCCTGGTCGACCTTGAGCACGGATTTCTTGGCGGCCTGCTCTTCGAGTTTCACCGCTTCACGGGTGATGCTCACCACCCGGCTGGTCATGTCGTTCGGCGCATTGCTGGCCGGAATCACTTCCAGGCGGACGCGCGAGCCTTTCGGGCCGCGGATCAGCTTGACCACTTCATCGAGGCGCCAGCCGATCACGTCGACGATTTCGTCGTCGCCCTGGCCAACCCCGACGATCTTGTCGGCAGGCGAGATCTGCTTGCTCTTCTCGGCCGGACCGGCCGGCACCAGGCGCACCACCTTGACGTGCTCGTTGTCGCTCTGCAGCACGGCACCGATACCCTCGAGGGACAGGCTCATGTTTATGTCGAAGTTTTCCGCGTTGTCCGGCGACAGGTAGTTGGTGTGCGGATCGTAGGTCATGGCGAAGGCGTTGATGTACGCTTGGAACACGTCTTCGCTACGGGTCTGCTGCAGGCGCGCCCGCTGGGCCTTGTAGCGTTTGCTGAGCAGTTCCTGAATCGCCTTGGGTTCTTTGCCGGCGAGCTTCAGGCGCAGCACTTCGTCTTTCAGGCGCTTGCGCCACAGGTCGTCGAGTTCGGCGACGTCCTTGGCCCACGGCGCTTTCTCGCGGTCGACCAGCAGGCTTTCGTCAACGGTGAAATCGATCTTGTCGACGCCCTTGGCCAGCAGGCCCTGCACGTAGTTCAGGCGGTCCTGCTGACGGTCGAGCTGGCGCTTGTAGATCGCGAAGCCGGGTTCCAGATCACCCTTTTTCAGGAAGTCGTCGAACCTGTCCTTCCAGCGGTCGAATTCGGCGATGTCGCCGGCGGTGAAGTAGCTGCGCGCCGGGTCGAGCATTTTCAGGTAACCCTGATAGATCTTTTCCGAGCGGGCGTCGTCCAACGGAGGCTTGCTGTAGTGATGGCGCTGCAGCAATTCGACCACGTTGAGGCTGGCAATCACCTGATCACGATCGGGCTGCAGGTACTCCCACGAGTCGACCTGGGTGGTCTTGGCGGCGAGGGGGAAAGCGCCCAGCCCGAGAACGAGGGCCAGGGTAGCGCTGATAAAGGATCGCTTCATGCTGATTCGACGTGGGGACAGTAGATAACGCATATTAGGCCGTCTTTGAGGGCGCCAGGTTCCATCGGCGCAATGCAAAGGCCCGTCGCTCAGCGGCAGGCCAGGTTCAAATGCACTATGGAGGCACCGTGAAAGCATTGCAAGGCGTTGAAGGGCAGGTGGAATGGGTCGATCGTCCCACGCCTGGCTGTGATGTAGGGGAAGTACGCATTCGCGTGGCGGCAGCGGGCCTGAACCGCGCCGACCTGTTGCAGCGGGCCGGCAATTACCCGCCGCCGCCTGGTGCCAGCGATACGCTGGGCCTGGAATGTGCAGGCATCGTCAGTGAGGTGGGCGCCGGGTGCGATGACTGGCAGGTGGGTGATCGCGTTTGCGCATTGCTGGCTGGCGGCGGCGTGGCCGAAGAGGTGGTGGTCGATGCGCGCCATGTGTTGCCAGTGCCAGAGGGCCTGTCGCTACACGAGGCGGCGGCGCTGCCGGAGGTGTACGCCACGGCCTGGCTCAACCTGTTCCAGCTGGCCGCCCTGAAACCCGGCGAGAAGGTATTGTTGCACGCGGGCGCCAGTGGCGTCGGCTCGGCGGCCATCCAGCTGTGCAAGGCCTTCGGCAGCACCTGCTGGGTGACCGTCGGCTCGCAGGATCGCCTGGCGTACTGTGAAAGCCTGGGCGCCAGTGGCGGGGCGATTCGTGACCAGGATGGTCTCAAGGTGGCGGATGATTTCGGTCCGTTCGAAGTCATTCTCGACCCGGTTGGCGCCAGTTATGCCGCGTTGAATCTCAAGCTGCTGGCCCGCGACGGCCGCTGGGTGAACATCGGCCTGATGGGCGGGCGCAAGGCCGAGATCGACATGGCCCAGGTGCTCGGCAAACGCATCCAGCTGATCGGCTCGACGCTGCGCAATCGCGACGATCTGTTCAAGACCGAGCTGCTGCGCGACCTGCGCCAGCACGTGTGGCCGCTGTTCAGCGAGGGGCGCCTCAAGCCGCAACTGGCACGCGCCTTTCCGATTGCCGAGGCCCATGAGGCTTACGCGACCCTGGAAGGCAACCAGGTGAACGGCAAGCTGGTGCTGGTCATCGATGAAAGCCTGAGCTGAGGACCGGCGGCCGTTCCCGGTTGACGGGCGACGGCCGCCTCAGCGCTTGGCCTTGCGCTGGTCGAATGCGTCGCGAGCGCGCTCGATGGTGTCGAGATTATCCTGCGCCCAGATCCACACGCCGCAAAACGCCTCGCGTAGGGTCTGTCCCCGTTTCACGCACAGCCGCGCCGGAGCAGTTTTTGTGCGAGGCAAGGGCCGCGCCCGCTCCCGGCGGGCTTGCGGCATTTCCCACATCCATGTGGGGCACACAGATGCGAGGTTTGGCAGGCCAAATGAGCCATCGAGTAACGCCGCATCGCGCAAAAACGGGCCCGGCCCTTCGGGTGGGGCCGTCTAGTGTGGCGAATCATAAGTTAAGTGAATATCTATGGGTATAATACTTTAGCGGCCCTGCCCACGCTGGCGAGGATGTCATTTGCTTTTCTGTGCCAGCGAAAGGGTTTGGGGTTTTGGTTGTAGATTTGCAGGTAATGCTCAATGGAAGCTTCCAGATCTTTCACACTGGTATGAGCTTGGCGCTTGATCCATTTCTCGCTCAGGGTTGAGAAAAAGCGTTCCACCAAGTTCAACCATGAAGCCGATGTCGGTGTGAAATGCACCTGATAATGGGGCTTGGATGCCAACCAAGCTTTCACTGCATCCGTTTTGTGCGTGGCGTAGTTATCCATGATCAGGTGAACATCGAGCCCTTCAGGAATTTCCGCATCGGCCTCCTTGAGGAAGGCAAGAAACTCGCTGCTGCGGTGTCGCCGCTTCAAACGCCCAACAACTTCTCCAGTCGCCGCATCCAGCGCCGCGAACAGTGAGGTCGTGCCGTGGCGCTTATAGTCATGCGTGCGTGTGGCTGGGTGGCCCGGGCCCAAGGGCAAGCTCGGCTGCAGGCGGTTGAGTGCCTGGATCTGACTCTTCTCGTCCACGCACAGTACAAGCGCTTTATCTGGTGGGTTCAGGTAAAGGCCAACGACATCATGAACCTTGTTCACAAAATTCGAATCGGTCGATAGCTTGAAGGTCTTCACCAAATGGGGCTTGAGGCCAAAGGCGTGCCAGATACGCTGCACGCTGGCGGCCGAGATACCGACAGCTTGGCTCATACTGCGCGTACTCCAGTGACTGGCTTCCTCGGGCTTACTTTTGATGACCCGATCCACAACATCCTGAACCTGTTGATCACTTATGCGCCGTGGCCGGCCTGAGCGGTACTCATCATTGAGGCCATCCAACCGCCACTGGCTGAAACGCAAACGGGGTTCTACCCCATTTCCACGGACGGTTTGAAAAGGGCTGAAAACTTCAGGTCTTGCCGGGCGACTCTACGACGCATTCGTGGGTTATGAAACCGTTCGATGTAGTCGAATAAATCTG
>NZ_MSXV01000035.1 GCF_001945395.1 Pseudomonas sp. PA15(2017)
ACGAGATCGCGCTGGACATCCTGCTCATCGGCATGACGCTGATCTTCCTGCTGGTGGTGGCGACCCTGCAGCCATTCGCCCGCTACGCCGGCGGCGACCTGCCGCTGGTGTACCTCGCCGCCCTGTTGGTGACGCTGATTCCCACCACCATCGGCGGCCTGCTGTCGGCCATCGGCATCGCCGGGATGGATCGCCTGGTGCGCCTCAACGTGATCGCCAAGTCCGGTCGTGCGGTGGAAGCGGCGGGGGACGTGCACACCCTGCTGCTCGACAAGACCGGCACCATCACCTTCGGCAACCGCCGCTGCAGCGCATTGTTCAAGGCGCCGGGCGTCACCACGCCGGAGCTTGCCCACGCTGCGCTGCTGGCATCGCTCGCCGACGACACCCCGGAAGGCAAGTCGATCGTCGAGTACCTGCGCGCCCTGCAGCCCATCGACGAGCCGCGTCGCGAGAGCCTGGACGTGGTGCCCTTCAGCGCGGAAACCCGCCTCTCCGGCGTCAACTGGCAGGGCGTGCAGTACCGCAAGGGCGCCGTGGATTCGGTGCTGAACTGGCTCGGCCTGACGCGAGGCGAGATGCCCGAGGTGCTGGCGCGGGAAGTCCAGCAGATCGCGCAAAGCGGCGGCACCCCGCTGCTGGTCGCAACCGATGGCTGCCTGCTCGGCGCCATTCACCTGAAGGACGTGATCAAGCCCGGCATCCGCGAGCGTTTCTCGGAGCTGCGCCGCATGGGCATCCGCACCGTGATGGTCACCGGGGACAACCCGCTGACCGCTGCGGCGATCGCGGCCGAGGCCGGCGTCGATGACGTCATCGCCGAGGCCACGCCGGAGAAGAAGCTGCAGCGCATTCGCAGCGAACAGGCCGACGGCAAGCTGGTGGCTATGTGTGGCGACGGCGCCAACGACGCTCCCGCCCTGGCCCAGGCCGACGTGGGCTTGGCGATGAACGACGGCACCCAGGCCGCCCGCGAAGCCGCCAACCTGGTGGACCTGGATTCGGACCCGACCAAGCTGCTCGACGTGGTGCAGGTCGGCAAGGAACTGCTGGTCACCCGTGGCGCGCTGACCACCTTCTCGATCGCCAACGACGTCGCCAAGTACTTCGCGATCCTGCCGGCGCTGTTCGCCGGTATCTACCCGCAGCTCGGTGCGCTGAACCTGATGCAGCTGCACAGCCCGCAGAGCGCGATTCTCTCGGCCATCGTGTTCAACGCGCTGATCATCGTCGCGCTCATTCCCCTGGCCCTGCGTGGTGTGCGCGTGCAGGCCGCCGATGCGTCGAGCCTGCTGCGCCGCAACCTGCTGATCTACGGCCTCGGCGGCATCGTCGCGCCGTTCGTTGGCATCAAGTTGATCGACCTGGCGATGGTCGCCCTGGGATTGGTGTGAGGACATGAACATGAACGCTATCGAGCAACCCGGCAACTGGCTCGCTCACCTGCGCCCGGCCATCGCCACCCTGGCGCTGATGACGCTGATCACCGGCGCGGCCTACCCGCTGTTCGTCACCGTGGTGGCGCAGAGCGTCTTCCCGGCGCAAGCCAATGGCAGCCTGATGCAAGACCCGAGCGGTGCCGTGCGCGGCAGCTGGCTGATCGCGCAGAAGTTCGCGGGCGACCAGTGGTTTCACTCGCGCCCCTCCGCCGGCGACTTCGCCACGGTCGCCAGCTCGGCGAGCAACCTGTCGTTCTCCAACCCGGCGCTGGCCGAGCGGGTTTCCCAGGATGCCGCTGCTCTGGGCGCCAGCGTGCAGGCGCCGGCGCCCCTGGCCCTGGTGACCACCTCGGGCAGCGGGCTCGACCCGGACCTGCCGGTGGCCGCCGTGCTCTACCAGCTACCCCGTGTGGCGGCGGCGCGGGGCATCGACCCGCAGGCCCTGCGCGAGCGGGTGCAAGCCCTGGAGCAGCGCCCGGCCATCGGCCCGGCGGTGGTCAACGTCCTGGCCCTCAACGCATCGCTCGCTGACCTGGCAGGGGATCGGGCACGATGAACAGCACCCAGCGAGCAGACGCCCTGCTGGCTGACCTGCCACGGGATGACCGTGGCAGGCTGAAGATCTTTCTGGGCGCCGCGCCGGGGGTCGGCAAGACCTACGCGATGCTGCAGGCCGCGCGCCGCCAGCAGGAGCTGGGCGTCGACGTGCGCTGCGGGATCGTCGAGACCCACGGGCGCAGCGAAACCGCGGCGCTGACGGTTGGCTTGCGACAGCAGGAGCCGCGCGCCGTGCCCTACCGTGGCATGACCCTGGCCGAACTCGACCTCGACGCGCTGCTGGCCGCCCGGCCCGCCCTGGCCCTGGTCGACGAGCTGGCCCACAGCAACGCCCCGGGCAGCCGCCACACCAAGCGCTGGCAGGATGTGCAGGAACTCCTGGCGGCGGGCATCGACGTCTACTCGACCATCAACGTGCAGCACCTGGAAAGCCTCAACGATCAGGTGCATGGCATCACCGGCATCCGGGTTCGCGAAACCGTGCCGGACTGGGTTATCCAGGAGGCCGACGAAATCCTGCTCATCGACCTGCCGCCGCGTGACCTGCTCGAGCGCCTGCGCGAGGGCAAGGTCTACGTGCCGGAGCAGGCACGGGCGGCCATCGATGCATATTTCAGCCAGACCAACCTCACCGCGCTGCGCGAGCTGGCGATGCAGACCGCCGCCGCCCGGGTGGATGCCGATCTCGACCGCCGCGCGCTGCAGCACGGCGAAGCCCTGCCGGCGGTGCGTGGCCGGCTGTTGGTGGGTATCCAGGGCGACGAGTGCGCCCAGGCGCTGGTGCGCCACGCCAGCCGCCTGGCGCAGCGGCGTCAGTTGCCCTGGACGGTGGTCCACGTCGATGCTGGCAGACCTGTCGATGACCGCTGGCGCCAGCGTCTACAGGCGGCCTGCCAACTGGCCGAGCGCCTCGGCGGCGAAGTGGTCACGCTGCGCGGCGAGCCGGCCAGAAGCCTGATCGAACATGCCCATGACCGACGCGCCAGCTCGATCCTGATCGCCCGCGGCGAACCCCGCGCGTTCTGGCGCAGAAACCTGGCCGCGCGGCTGCTCGCCCTTGGCGCCGGGTTGGAAATCAGCGTGCTCGACATCGCCTCGAAGACCCGCGACGAACACCGGCACACGCCGCCGCAGTTGGCCTGGAAAGCCTATGCACTGGCCGCCCTGGTCAGCGTCGCGGCGACCCTCGTGGCCATGGGGCTGACGCACTTTCTGGAGCTGCCGAACGTCGCCCTGGTGTTTCTCTCCGCCGTGCTGGTGGTGGCGGTGCGCAGCAGCATCGGTCCGGCGCTGACCTGCGCGGTGCTGTCGTTCGTCGCCTACAACTGGTTCTTCATCGAGCCCCTGTATTCGCTGACGATCGACCGCCATCAGGACGTACTGTCGCTGTTCTTCTTCCTGTTCATGGCCGCGCTCACCGGCAACCTGGCCTCGCACCAGCGCCGCCAGCTGCAGAGCCTGCGCGAAACCCAGGGCTCGACCGTGGCGCTGCTGGAGCTGTCGCGCAGCCTGGCCAAGGCGACGGATCGCCAGGCGGTGATCAACGCGGCGGTCACGCACCTGCAAGGGCGCCTGGCCATGGATTTCCTGATCATCGGCCGCGGTGAGCACCAGCAGTGGCTCACCGAAGCCGGCGTGCAGGCCGAGCTGGGCGAGCGCGACGAGGCGGCCGCCGACTGGGCCTGGCGCCATATGGAGCCCGCCGGCCTGGGCACCGATACCCTGCCGGATTGCGCCTGGTGGTGGTTTCCGCTGACCGACGAAGACGGCCCGCTCGCCGTGCTTGGCGCTCGCCCGCGCGGGGCCGGCGCCATCACGGCCGCGCAGCGCCGCGCGCTGACTGCACTCACCCAGCCCATCGCCCAGTCGCTGGCGCGTACACGCCTGGCCGAGAACCTCGAAGCGGCTCGCCTGCACGGCGAAACCGAACAACTGCGCAGCGCCTTGCTGGCCTCGGTCTCCCACGACCTGCGCACGCCGCTGACCGCCATGCGCGGCTCGATCGACAGCCTGCTCAGCCTCGGCAGCGTGATCCCGCCCGCCGAGCGCATCGAGCTGCTGGAAGGTACCCGCGACGAGGCCGAGCGGCTGGACCGCTACATCCAGAACCTGCTCGACATGACCCGCCTGGGGCACGGCGGCATGAAGCTCTCCCGGGACTGGGTGGCGCCCGGCGATATCGTCAGCAGTGCCGTCAATCGTCTGCGCCACGTGCTGAGCGACCTGCAACTCAGCGTCCAGGTGCCGCCCGAACTGCCGCTGCTGCACGTGCATGCGGCGCTCATCGAGCAGGCGCTGGTCAATGTGCTGGAAAACGCCGCGCGCTTTTCGCCTGAGGGCGGTCGGGTGACGGTCAGCGTTGCCCATGACGAGCGCGAGCTGGTGTTTCGCGTGACCGACCAGGGGCCGGGCATTCCGGCGGCCGAGCGCGAGCAGATCTTCGACATGTTCTACACCGCGGCGCGCGGCGACCGGGGCGGCAAGGGCACCGGGCTGGGCCTGGCCATCTGCCGGGGCATGCTCGGCGCCCACGGTGGCCGTGTCGAGGTGGCGGACGGCGATGATCGGCGCGGCACGGCCCTGTCGCTGCACCTGCCGCTAGCCCGCCATGCCGAGATGGCGGGAGGCGCCGATGAATGAGTCGCCGCGCATCCTGGTGATCGACGACGAGAAGCAGATCCGCAAGCTGCTGCGCATCAGCCTCGCCACCCAGTCGTTCACCGTGCTGGAAGTCGCCACGGGCGCCAAGGGCCTGACGCTGGCGGCGATCCAGTCGCCGCACCTGATCATTCTCGACCTGGGCCTGCCGGACATGGACGGCAGCGAGGTGCTGCGCGAGCTGCGCGCCTGGTCGGCGGTGCCGGTGCTGGTGCTGTCGGTGCGCAACAGCCAGGAGGAGAAGGTGCGCCTGCTGGACCTGGGTGCCAACGACTACGTCACCAAGCCCTTCGGCATCCAGGAGTTCATGGCCCGCGCGCGGGCGCTGCTGCGCGCCTCGTCGGACGAACTGGTGCTGCAGCCGGCCATCCGCTCGGGGCAGCTCTACGTCGACCTGTCCCAGCGCCTGGTCACCCTGCGCGGCGTGGCGATCAGCCTGAGCAGGAAGGAGTACGGCGTGCTGGAGATTCTCGCCCGCAATCACGGCCGCATCGTCACCGCCGAACAGTTGATTCGCCTGGTCTGGGGCCCCAGCCACCTGGGCGACAGCCGCAGCCTGCGCACGGTGGTCGGCCGGCTGCGCCAGAAGTTCGGGGACGACCCGGGCGCCGCACGGGTCATCCAGACCATCGTGGGCGTCGGTTACCGCTTGATCGATGAGGAACACTGAGTGCCGCACACACCCACCAACGGCTCGCTGAAAGCAGCCGGGCGCATCATCGGCTATGCCCGCCCCAGCCGCGACGAGACCGACGCGCAGGCGCAGATCCTGGCGCTGCAAGCGGCTGGTTGTCGCCAGCTGTACGTGGAACAGGGCCAGGACGTCTGGCGCAGCCGACCGGAGCTGGCGCGCCTGCTCGGCGATATCCAGGCGGGCGACACGCTGATGGTCACCCGGCTCGATCGCCTGGCGCGCAGCACCCGCGACCTGCTGGAGATCGCCGAGCACATTCACTTCGCCAGCGCCCGACTGGCCAGCCTCGCCGAGCCTTGGGTCAACGGCAATGCAGCGGGCCAGCCGGTACTGGCGGTGTTCGCCGGCATCGTCGCCTTCGAGCGCTCGCTGATCGTCGAACGCACCAGCCTCGGCCGCGAAGCCGCCAAGGCGCGGGGCGTGCAATTCGGCGCCAAGCCGTGCCTGTCCGACGAGCAGATCACGCTGGCCAACCAGATGATCGGGCAGGGCAGCTCGGTCAGCGAAGCCGCCAGCAAGCTCGGCGTGCACCGCTCGACGCTGTACCGGGCGTTGGGGCGGGTGAAGCAGCCGGCGCGGGACTGAGGCTTTTGCCGGGCCGGCAATTGGTATCGCGTGGCCGATACTCCATACTTCGCCCTCGTTCCAGTGAGTGGAGTTCATCATGCAAAAGCCCGCGGCCGGTGCCCGCGCTGCCCAGGCCGACCGCACGCGCACGGCCATTCTCAAGGCCGCGGTCAAGGTGTTCAGTCGCCAGGGCTATGCCGGTGCGCGAACCGAGCAGATCGCCAGCCAAGCGCAGTGCAACGAGCGGATGATCTATTACTACTTCGGCAGCAAGGACGAACTGTTCGTCAGCGTGCTGGAGCATATCTACGCCCAGTTCAACCGCGCCGAGGCGCGCCAGCGCTTCGATCTGGCGCAGCCCCGGCAGGCGATCCGCGATCTGGTCGCCTTCACCTGGAGTTACTACCTCAAGCACCCCGAGTTCATCACCATCCTGGGTACGGAAAACCTGTTGCAGGGCGTGCATGCGCGCAAGTCGAGCAACCTGCGGGCGCTATCCGGCACGGCGGTGGGGATGCTCGAACCGATCGTCAGGGCGGGGCAGGAACAGGGACTGTTTCGTGAGGACATCGACATCCGCCACGTGTATCTGATGATCGCCTCGCTCTGCTACTTCTATAACTCGAACCTGCACACCCTGAGCTGCTTTCTCGACGACGCGCTGGCCTCGCCGAGCGAAAAGCACAACTGGCTGGGCTTCATTTCCGACCTGGTGCTGCGCGGGCTGGCGCGAGGGGGCGAGGGCGCCTAGGCTGCGCCCGCTTCGTCAGTGGCTGCCCGGGTTGGCGCGCACATGGGCGATCCTCTCCGGCAGGTTCTTCCAGGCCGGTTTCTCGCCGGCGAAACGCTGGCGCAGGTAGCCTGCCAGGTCCGCCACCTGGCGGTCGCTGAGGCTGTCCTTGAAGGCCGGCATGTAGCCCAGATCAGGCGTTGCCGGTTTGTCGATGCCATGCAGGATGACCTGAAGCAGGTTGTCCGCAACGGCGCTATGCACGTTCGTGTTGACCGCCATCGATGGGCTGACGCCGAACAGCTGGGGCCCGTTGCCGTCGCTGTGACACGCCTGGCAGGCCCCTTCGAAGATGCGCTGGCCACGACTCAGCGAAAACGTGTCGACGCCGGCGGCAGCCACATTCGTGGTAGCTGGGGCCGTGCCGGCATCCAGTGACACCAGGTAGTGAGCGATGGCGTCCACATCGCTTTTGGGCAGCATTGCCAGCTCGCTGACCACCGGCCCCATGGGCCCGGCGGCCACACCGTGTCGGCTGGAGAAACCGCTGCTCAGGTACTCGCTCAGCTCGGCCTCGGTCCAGGGCACGCCGTTGCTGCTCAGGGCATTCAGGGCCGGCGCCTCCCAGCCGTCGACCACGCCGCCGGCCAGGAAGGCTTTGCCGGTTTTCTCCGCCCCCAGCAGGTTGCGCGGCGAGTGGCAGGCAGCGCAGTGGCCCAGGCCGTTGACCAGGTAGGCGCCGCGGTTCCACTGCTCGGTACGGCGGGTGTTGGCCTGGTATTCGCCGCGGCCGAGAAACAGCGTATTCCAGCCGGCCATTAGCGGGCGGATGTTGAACGGGAAGCTCATCTGATTGGCGGGAGCTGCCTGCTTCACTGGCGCCTGCGACATCAGGTAGGCATAGAGCGCCTGCATGTCGGTGTCGCTGATGGTGCGAAAGGCCGTGTAGGGGAACGCCGGGTAGAGATGACGACCGTCGCGGCTGATACCCTCGCGCATCGCTCGTTCGAAGGCGCCGAACGACCAGGTGCCGATACCGGTTTCCCGGTCCGGGGTGATGTTGGTGCTGTACAGCGTGCCGAACGGCGTATCCATCGCCAGGCCGCCGGCATTGGTGGCGCCATCTGCTGCCGTGTGGCAAACGGCGCAATCTCCAGCCGCTGCCAGCAAGCGGCCACGCTCCAGCGTCGCGGCGGACCAGGTGCCTGACGCCGCGGGCGCCACCGGGGCGATTTCGGCGCGCCAGGGCATGGCGGTGGCGAGCAGCCCCAGTGCAGTGCCGACCACGCCAGCCAGGCCGCCCAGCCACCATTTGCTGCGCTTCTTGCCGGTTGCCGAGGTGGGTGCGTCTTCATCCGGTGAGTGGCCATTGAGAGCCGCTCTTACCCGTTCGGCGGTGATCGGCAGTTCGCGAAAGCGCAGGCCGGTGGCGTCATAGATCGCGTTGGCGATGGCCGCGGCGCTGGGCACCGAGGCCGACTCGCCGCTGCCCATGGGTGGCTCGCTCTGGCGCGGCATCATCATCACGTCGATGGCCGGCACCTCCGGGAAGGTGAGGATCGGGTAGGTGCCCCATTCGCTGCTGGCGACCCTGGACTCCTCGAACTGCACCTGCTCCTTGAGCACCCGGCTGGTGGATTGCACCACGTTGCCGTGGATCTGATGGCGCACCCCGTCGGGGTTGATCATCATGCCGGCGTCGTGGCCGATCACCACGCGGGTCACCGCCACCTCGCCGGTGCGCTTGTCCACCGCCACGTCGGCGACCCAGGCCGCCCAGGCCGCGCCGAATCCGGGAAACTTGCTGTGGATGTAGCGTGCGTAGGCGAAGCCGCGACCGCGCAACACGTCACCCTCGGGCGGGGTCTGCTGCGGCTGGGTGTGGGGTTGCCAGTCGGCGCGCTTGGCGGTGGCCTCGATCAGCTCGCGGGCTCTGGGGTCTTCCAGGTGCTGCAAGCGGTACTCAACGGGGTCGACGCCAGCGGCGAAAGCCAGCTCGTCGATATACGACTCATGGGCGAAGCTGTTGGGCAGCGCCGAGACGCCGCGCATCCACGAGGCACGCACCAGCGGCGCCATGTCGTTGATGGTCACGCGCATGTGCTCGTAGTCGTAGGGCGGTATCGAGGTGCGGTCGCCCATTTCGAACATCATCGGCAGCGGTTCGACCCGGCCGGTCAGCAGCAGGGCCAGGGTGGGCGCGCCGTTGGACGGGTAGCCGGTCTGGAAATCATAGGCGCTGATGCTGCCATCGGCGTTCAGGCCGCCATCCACTTCCATCAGTTGCGCGGTGCCCTTGGGCTCCCACACGTGTTCCTGTTCGCGGGTCAGCTGCACGCGCACCGGTTTGCCCACGGCGCGCGACAGCAGCAGGGCATCGGCGCAGACGTCGTCGGCACAGTTGCGGCCATAGCAGCCCGAGGCCTCCATGCGGATGATCTCGATACGGCGCTCGTCGCACTCCAGTAGCCAGGCCAGATCGGCGCGCAGCAGGTGCGGGTTCTGCGTGCCGGACCAGACCCGCGAATGTTGCTCGCCGTAATCGGCCAGGGCGCAGGAAGGACCGATCGACGCGTGCAACTGGTAGGGCCACAGGTAGGTGCGGGTGAGGCGTTGGTCGGCATCCTTCAGGGCCTGCTCGACGTCGCCCTTGTCCAGCACGGTTCGGGCGATGCGCGGGTTGTCGCGAATGGCCTGGGCGACATCTCGCAGGTCGGGCAATTGCTGCTGCCAGGGTTTCCACTCGATGCGCAGTTGCTGGGCGGCACGGATGGCTTGCTCCTCGCGCTCGGCGACTACGCCGACGAAGTCGCGGATCACCACCACGGCAACGATGCCGGGAAGCTCGGCGATGGAGCTTTCATCCACTGCGAGCAAGCTGTTGCCGACGAAGTCGCCACTGTCGTAACCGGCGTAGGGCGGGCGGATGACGCGACCGTGGAGCATGCCGGGCAGGCGCATGTCATGCACGTAGGTGAGCTCGCCGGTGGCCTTGGCCGGGATATCCACCCGCGCCGCGCCCTGGCCGACCAGGCGGTATTCGCTGGCGGGTTTGAGCGGTGCGTCGCCGCTGATTTGCAGGCGAACATGCCCGCCCGTGATCAGCTCACCGAAAGCCAGCTGGCGGCCATCGGGATGGCTGAACATGCCGTCCTCGAGGGTCAGCTGTTCGCCTGGCGTCTGCCAGCGCTCGCTAGCCAGTTGCAGCAGGTGGCGACGGGCTTCGGCAGCGGCGTTGCGCAAGGGTATGGCGCTGATCTGGATGGTCGCGCTGGCGATGGTGGCGCCCTGGTTGGGCGCGCGCTCGGTATCGCCGAGCACCATTTCGACCTGGTCCAGCTGCAGGTAAAGCTCTTCGGCGACGATCTGCGCCAGGGAGGTGCGAATCCCCGTTCCCAGATCCACGTGCCCGTTGAAGGCATACACCTTGCCGGCCCCGGTGATGGCCAGGAACAGACCCAGCTCCTTGGGCTTGAGTGTGGCGCTCTGGCCCTTGGGCATGGGCCCGGAGGGTGGCTGGATGGTGTCGACGACCAGCAATACGTCGGGATGGGCCAGCCATTGCTCGAGGGTCAGCTGCATGGGGTGTCTCCGTGCGGGGCGGCCGGGCGGCCAGCGGCGCGCAGGGCAGCGCGCATGATTTCGACGTGGGTGCCGCAGCGGCACAGGTTGGCCGACAGCTCGCGGCGCAGTTGTTCGTCGCTGGGGTTGGGATCGCGCAGCAGCAGGGCCTTGATGGTCATGATCATGCCGTTGAGGCAGTAGCCGCATTGCGCTGCCTGTTCGGTGATGAAGGCTTGCTGCACCGGATCAGGGCATTGCCGACTGCCGAGGCCTTCCAGCGTGGTCACGCTGCGGCCTATGGCGCCGCCGACGGGAAATACGCAGGAGCGGGTGGCGCGGCCATCGACGATTACCGTGCAGGCGCCACATTCGCCAAGGCCACAGCCGTATTTGGGGCCATTGAGGGCCAGGTCGTTGCGCAGGATGTAGAGCAGCGGAGTCTGCGGCTCAGCGTCGAGCTGTACCGTCTGTCCGTTCACCTGCAGGGTCAGGGTCTTTTCCATGGTCCGCCTTTTCTGGCCGATTTCCAGCGTTACCGCAGTACCCAGGAAATAGGCGTTTTATTCGTTAAGTGCTTACTTCATGAAATATGCTTTCGAGTACGCAAGGAATGGGCCAGGGCGGGTGGTTCGGTAAATCAGGGGAGGTGGAAACTATCTGCTGGTAGTTGTCTGGGGAGATTGGTGTGCAGTCGCGGCAGGGTAGGTAGGCGGTGGCCTGGCTCGCTTTTGTGGGAGCGCGCCATGCGCGCAAAAATCGCTGGCCTGGCGCGCTCCCACAGGTACTGCGCGATGGCTGCTCCCGCCACTTAGTCCGTAGAGCGTACTCGCGGAGCAGTACGCCTTTAGAGGCGTTGGGCGCGGGGCTAACCGGCCATGGACTGGCGGACTGTTCGCTGGCGCTCCTGAGTCCGCCCTACGGGCTGGGGAGATTGGTGTGCAGTCGCGGCAGAGTAGGTAGGCTGTGGCCTGGCGCGCTCCCACAGGTACTGCGTGATGGCTGCTCCCGCCACTTAGTCCGTAGGGCGTACTCGCGGAGCAGTACGCCTTTAGAGGCGTTGGGCGCGGGGGCTAACTGGCCATGGACTGGCGGACTGTTCGCTGGCGCTCCTGAGTCCGCCCTACGGGCTAGGGGCGGCCGGCGGTCCGGTTCGCCCTACGGGCTGAAAGGTGGCGCGAATTGTCGGCTGATGGGCTTTCGTGGGAGTGCACCATGCGCACGAATCGCGGGCATGGACTGGGCGTCCACGCCCGCTGCCACTGGCGACATGCAGCCTACTCGCCGCTGTCGTTCATCTTGCGCAGCAGGTAGAGAATGGCGATACGTTCGCCCGGGTTGAGGCTGCCCATGGTCAGCTCGCTGATCTGCTGGGCGCAGGGGATCATGTCGGCGAGCAATGCGCTGCCAGCGGCGGTGAGCTCGACGATGACCTTGCGCTTGTCGCTGGGGTCCGGCGACAGGGCGACCAGGTCGCGGGCCTTGAGGCGATCGACGATGCCGCGGATGGTGGCCTGGTCGACCGCCGTGGCCTTGATCAGCTCGGCTTGAGAGCTGGGGCCATGGTCGCGCAGGGCGCACAGGGTGACGAACTGGATGGAGGTGAGTTGGGCGTCGCAGGCGTTCTGCTGGAAGATCGCGGTATGGCGCTGGTAAGCCTTGCGCAGCAAGTGGCCGATCTGTTCGGTGACCTGGTAGGTGTTGGCGGACGAATCGTCGATCGACATGGGAAAACTTCGCTGACAGGCGCTGGGCGCCGAGTATAACCGCGCAAGCCGGCGAGGTGTTCGCTGTGCCGGCTTGCGGGCGTTGGGGCGGTGGTTGACGCTGCGCTGCGGCGTTGTCAGTCGGCCTTGGATTCCGGCGGGTAGACCACGTCGCCGGCCAGCACCACGGCCCTGTCATCGAGATGGATATCGCAGCCGCGCAGCGGGATGTCCAGGTGGCACGGCGTCTTGCGGGTGCCGCCGACCTCGGTGTTCGGCCCGGTGGAGAACAGGAAGTTGCCGTAGAAGGCGCGGGCGTCCATGCACATGCCGTCGTTACGGTCGTGCAGGCCCATGGCGGTCCACTGGGCGCGCGGTTGCAGGCCCCAGCCGATGTGGGAAATGCCATAGACCTCGGGGTCCTTGAAGTACTTCAGGTAGTCGCGCAGGTACTCGGCCTCGAAGCCGCCGTGGATACCGGTGATGAAGCCCTTGTCGATCTCCAGGGTGATGCGCTCGCGGCAGTAGTTCTTGAACGGCAGCACGATGTCACCGACATCCAGCACCAGGGTGCCCTGGGCGGTTTCTTCGTTGGGCCAGCTGAACAGAAAGCCGCTGGGCCAGTGATCCCAGCGGCCCGGCTCGTCGGCGAAGCCGTATTCGGTCACCGCCGGGTACTGCCCCAGTTCGGCGTGGAAGTCGCTGCCCGCCGCGGAACGCACGTGAATGCGGCGCGCCTGCTTGAGTAGCGCTTCGCTGGCCAGCACGCGGCGCTTGTCGTTTTCGCTGGGCAGCATGCGTGCCAGCACTTCGGGCGGCTCCACGGCCAGCAGAATGCGGGTGCCGGTATTGAGGATCTGCTCCTGCTCGGGCGAGTGCAGCAGCATCATGGTGTCGACGACCAGGTCGGCGGCCTCCAGCGCACGTTGCGCCGCCAGGTTGCCGGTCAGGGCGGTGTCGCCGCAGTAGGCCGTCATGTCGTTACCCATGGCCCGCGGATGGTTGAAGGACGGCAGTTCAACGGCATACACCTTGGCTTTCAGGCGCTGCGCGGCGTCCATCGCCGCGCGCACGGTGCGCGGGTTCGAATAATGGCTCTTGAGAATGGCCACGCTTTGGGTCTCGTCGACCCGCGAGAGGGTCAGCACCTGTTCGAACATCTGGGTCAGTTCACTATCGCTTACCGGCATGGCAGGTCTCCTGGTCGCTCTGCTTTGGCTGTGCACCACGGTGAGTCGTGCTGCTGGGTGTTGGTGCGTTTTTATAGAGTGTTCACTCTATCGGTTTAAATAAAACCTCATGCAAAGCCGATTGGCAATCTTTCTGTTTTGGCGTTACCAATCTACACAAATGCCGTTTTATGTGGCTTATAAGCGTTTTTAGATCTTTTCAAGAATCCTCGGATATTTTTCGAGAAAGCCTCTTCACTTTCTAAAAATATAGTGCATACACTGTAATTGTCTTGCGGGCATCGTCCCGCTTCGTAGCCAAGAAGAGGAGAGATGCCCATGGGCGCTCAGCAGAAAATCGCCATCGTCGGTGCCGGCCTCGGCGGGGCCGCCGCCGCCACCTTGCTGCAGCAGGCTGGCTTCGAGGTGACCGTTTACGAGCAGTCGCCGGAGTTCTCGCGTCTGGGGGCCGGTATCCATGTCGGCCCGAACGTGATGAAGATCTTTCGGCGCATGGGGCTGGAGCAGCCGCTGGAGCAGATGGGCTCGCACCCGGACTTCTGGCACAGCCGCGATGGCGTCAGCGGTGACTACCTGTCGCGCATCCCCCTGGGTGAGTTCGCGCGCCGCGAGTACGGTGCGGCCTACGTCACCGTACACCGCGGCGACATGCACGACCTGCAGATCAACAGCATCGCGCCGGGCACGCTGCAGTTCGGCAAGAAGCTGGAGACCATCGTCGACGAGGGCGATCAGGTCCGCCTGACCTTCACCGACGGCAGCCAGGCCACGGCCGACATCGTGATCGGCGCCGACGGCATTCACTCGAAGATCCGCGAAGAGCTCTTGGGCGCCGAAGCACCGATCTACAGCGGCTGGGTCGCGCACCGGGCGCTGATTCGTGGCGAGAATCTGGTACGCCATGCCGACGTGTTCGAGCCCTGCGTGAAGTGGTGGACCGACGACCGCCACATGATGGTCTATCACACCACCGCCAAGCGTGATGAGTACTACTTCGTCACCGGTGTGCCCCACGAAGCCTGGGATTTTCAGGGCAACTACGTGGACAGCAGCCAGGAAGAAATGCTGGCGGCGTTCGAGGGTTATCACCCCACGGTGCAGAAGTTGATCCGCTCCACCGAGGACATCACCAAATGGCCGCTGCGTAACCGCAATCCACTGCCACTGTGGAGCCGTGGCCGGCTGGTACTGCTGGGCGACGCCTGCCACCCGATGAAGCCGCACATGGCCCAGGGCGCCGGCATGGCCATCGAAGATGCCGCCATGCTCACCCGCTGCCTGCAGGAAACCGGGCTGACCGACTACCGCACCGCGTTCGAACTCTACGAGGCCAACCGCAAGGAGCGTGCGTCGCGCGTGCAGGCGGTGTCCAACGCCAACACCTTCCTGCGCACCCAGGAAGACCCGGCCTGGGTCTACGGTTATGACGTCTATGCCCAGCCGCTGAAGAGCGGGGTAGCGGCATGAGCACGCTGATCGGCGGCGGTAACGTACAGGCCAACGGCATCCGCCAGCACTACCTGCGCTATGGCGGCAAGGGACCTGTGCTGTTGCTGGTGCCGGGCATCACCAGCCCGGCGATCACCTGGGGCTTCGTCGGCGAAGTGCTGGGCCGCCAGTTCGACACCTACATCCTCGATGTGCGCGGCCGTGGTCTGTCCTCCAGCGGGCCGCAGCTGGCCTATGACACCGACACCTGCGCCGCGGACATCATCGCCTTCGCGGCTGCCCTGGGCTTCGAGCGCTACAGCCTGCTCGGCCACTCGATGGGCGCGCGCTTCGCCATTCGCGCCGCATCGATGGGCGCCGACGGCCTGGAGCGCCTGGTGCTGATCGACCCGCCCGTGTCCGGGCCAGGGCGCCGCGACTATCCGAGCAAGCTGCCCTGGTACGTCGACTCCATTCGCCAGGCAGAGCAGGGCATGGACGGCGAGGCGATGAAAGCCTTCTGCCCGAGCTGGACGCCCGAGCAACTGCAGCTGCGCGCCGAATGGCTGCACACCTGCTACGAGCCGGCCATCGTGCAGGCCTTCGAAGAGTTTCACAGCGTGGATATCCATCAGCACCTGCCCGCCGTGCAGCAGCCAGCGCTGCTGATGGTGGCCGGCCGTGGTGGGGTGATCGAGGCGGCCGACGAGGCCGAGCTGCGCGAACTCAAGCCGGACCTGCAGATCGCGCGGGTCAGTGATGCCGGCCACATGATTCCCTGGGACGACCCGGGTGGGTTCTTCGCCGCCTTCGGCGATTTCCTCGGGCAACCCATTCACCACGAGGTGCTGCCATGAACAGGCTCTATCGCATCGGCCAGATCGTGCCGAGCTCCAACACCACCATGGAAACCGAAATTCCGGCGATGCTCACCGCTCGCCAGGCCATCCGCCCGGAACGCTTCACCTTTCATTCGGCGCGCATGCGCATGAAGCAGGTGAAGAAGGAAGAGCTGGCAGCCATGGATGCCGAGTCCGATCGCTGCGCGCTGGAGCTGTCCGACGCCAAGGTCGACGTGCTCGGCTATGCCTGCCTGGTGGCGATCATGGCCATGGGTTTGGGCTACCATCGCCAGTCCGAAAAACGCCTGCGCCAGGTGACCGCCGACAACGACGCCAACTCGCCGGTGATCACCAGTGCCGGTGCCCTGGTCGAGGCGCTCAAGGTGATGAAGGCCAAGCGCATCGCCATCGTCGCGCCTTACATGAAGCCGCTCACCGAGCTGGTGGTCGACTACATCCGTGAGGAAGGTTTCGAGGTGGTCGACTGGCGGGCCCTGGAGATCCCCGACAACCTGCAGGTCGCGCGCCACGACCCGGCCAACCTGCCGGACATCGTTGCCGGCATGAACCTGAAAGGCGTGGATGTGGTGGTGCTGTCGGCGTGCGTGCAGATGCAGTCGCTGCCGGCGGTGGCCAAGGTCGAGGCGCTGACCGGCAAGCCGGTGGTCACGGCGGCCATCGCCACCACCTACTGCATGCTCAAGGCGCTGGACCTGGAGCCGATCGTACCGGGCGCCGGCGCGCTGTTGTCAGGCGCCTACTGAGGAGAAACCATGAGCGCGCAGAGCCTTAGCGACAACTATCAGGGCGTCTGGGGGCAGCGTATCGGCTTCGGTGCGCGACCGGCCCTGTTGATGATCGACTTCATGCAGGGCTACACCACGCCCGGCGCGCCGCTGTATGCGCCGGGCGTGGTCAGCGCCGTGGAGCAGTCGGTGGCGTTGCTGGATGCGGCGCGCCGGCTGGGCGTCCTGCTGGTGCACAGCAACATCCGCTACCACGCCGCCGATTGTGCCGACGGTGGCATGTGGGTGCGCAAGGCGCCGGTGATGAAGGATATGGTCGACGGCAACCCGCTGGCCGAGTTCTGCGCAGCGGTGGCACCGCTGCCGGGGGAGCAGGTGGTGACCAAGCAGTACGCCAGTGTGTTCTTCGCTACCAGCCTGGCTGCACAGTTGCATGCCCAGGGTGTCGATACCCTGATCCTGGCGGGCTGTTCGACCAGTGGCTGCATTCGGGCGAGCGCCGTGGACGGCGTGCAGCATGGCTTTCGCACCATCGTCGTGCGCGAGTGCGTCGGCGATCGCCACCAGGCGCCCCACGAGGCCAACCTGTTCGACATCGACAGCAAGTACGGCGATGTCGTCAGCCTGGAGGAGACGCTCGGCTATCTGCAGCGGCTCGCCCGCTGATTCACCATAAGGAGCTGGCGGTACGCTGCCTGTTCCATTGATCGCCCCACCGAGGGCGGTCGCCATGCATGCATGGCACTGACGCTGCCTTGGGAAGTCGCCGTTGCGACGCTCAACGCGTCGACGACTGCTGGCTTCAACAAAAATCACAAGTCACCGCCAGGAGACACGCAATGCCTTACGTACCCGCTACCAGCACCGCCATGGGCAGTGCTGCCGACAGCTCGAACGAGCTGTACCGCAAAGTGACCTGGAAGCTCATTCCGTTTCTGTGCTTCTGCTACCTCGCCGCCTATCTGGACCGCATCAACGTCGGCTTCGCCAAGCTGCAGATGCTCAGCGACCTGCAATTCAGCGAGGCGGCCTATGGCCTCGGCGCCGGATTGTTCTTCGTCGGCTACATCCTCTTCGAGGTGCCCAGCAATCTGGTGCTGGAGAAGGTCGGCGCCAAGGTGTGGATCGCCCGCATCATGATCACCTGGGGCCTGCTGTCGGCCTGCACCATGTTCGTCACCACCACCACCGAGTTCTACATCATCCGTTTCCTGCTCGGCGCGGCGGAGGCCGGCTTCCTGCCGGGCGTGCTGTATTACCTGACCACCTGGTACCCAACCTACCGACGCGGGCGCATCATCGCCTTGTTCATGATCGGCCTGCCGCTTTCCAGCGTGATCGGCGGGCCGATTTCCGGCTGGATCATGAACCACTTCGACCAGGTCAACGGCCTGCGTGGCTGGCAGTGGCTGTTCCTGCTCGAGGCGATTCCCAGCGTGCTGCTCGGCATCCTCACCTTCTGGGCATTGCCCAATCACTTCAACCAGGCGAAGTGGCTCAGTGCCGAGGAAAAGGCGCAACTGGCCAGCGACCTGGCGGCCGATGATGCGGAAGGCAAGGACAGCAAGCACAGCTTTCGCGACGGCTTCTTCAACCTCAAGGTGTGGATGCTCGGCGGCATCGATTTTTCCATCCTGCTCAGCGCTTACGCCATGGGCTTCTGGATGCCGACCTTCATCCGCAATACCGGGGTGACCGACACCTTTCACATCGGCTTGCTGACCGCCATCCCCAGCCTGGCGGCGCTGGCCGGCATGCTGCTGATCGGCGCCAGCTCGGACCGGCATCGCGAAAGGCGCTGGCACATCATCGTGCCCTTCATCGTCGGCGCCGCCGCCATGGCCAGCAGCACGCTGTTCAGCCATAACTTGGTGATGACCGTGACGCTGTTCGCCATCGCCTCGGCAGCCATCATCGGCGCCGTGCCGGTGTTCTTCAGCCTGCCGGCGACCTTCCTCAAGGGCACGGCAGCGGCGACCGGCTTCGCCCTGGCCTGCTCGGTGGCCAACATCGCCGGCCTGGTGAGCAACTCGCTGATGGGCCTGGTTACCGACCTGACCGGCACCAGCCACGCGGCGCTGTGGTTCTTCGCCGGCTGCCTGATCCTCAGCTGCCTGCTGGTGATCGCCCTGCCAGCCAAGCTGGTCAACCGCTAGCCGGAAACTCCTCCTGGCGCTGCCAGGGCGTGAATCCTCACGCTCTGGCCTTTACACCTTTCATTCATTCGTTCGCCACGTTCATTGCTGGCGGGGCGCATTCGTGCCCGTGTTTTGGGGAATCGACATGATCTATCTGCGTCGTGTGTTCGGTAGCTGCCTGGCAGCTGGTTTGAGTTTTTCTGCCCAGGCCGAGGAGGGCGGCTTCATCGAGGGCTCTCACGCCGACCTGCAACTGCGTAATTACTTCTTCAGCCGCGACTACTCCGGCATCGTGGGCAGCAACCCGCAGTCCCGTACCCAGGAGTGGGCGCAAGGCTTCATCTTCGATTTTCGCTCCGGCTACACCCAGGGGCCGCTGGGTTTCGGGGTGGATGTGCTGGGCCTGTACGGCATCAAGCTCGACAGCGGCCGCGGCCATACCAGCAGCGGGCTGTTGCCGGTGCACGATGGCCGCGCGGCCGACGAATACGGGCGCCTGGGTGCGGCGTTCAAGGTCAAACTGTCAGAGACCGAGCTGAAGGTCGGCGAGTTGCGGCCCCATCTGCCGGTGCTGGTGCACAGCGATTTGCGCCTGTTGCCGCCGACCTATCAGGGCGCCGCCCTGGTTTCCAATGAAATTCAGGGGCTGACCCTGCAGGCCGGGCAGATGCGCTCCACCAGCCTGCGCGACTCCACCGATCGCCAGGACCTGTACGGGCTGATCAACGATCCCATCAATCCGGCGCGCATCGCCCGCTTCACCAGCGACCGGTTCAACTACCTGGGCGCCGATTACGTCTTCAATGACAAGCGCACCAGCGTCGGCATCTGGCAGGCCCAGCTGGAGGACATTTATGCCCAGCGCTTCTACAGCTTCAAGCATGTCGAGCCCCTCGGCGACTGGATTCTGGGGGCGAATTTCGGCTACTTCGACACCCGCGACGAGGGGCGCAGCATCGCCGGCAAACTGGACAACCAGTCGACCTATGCGCTGCTGTCGGCCAAGCATGGCGGGCATACCTTCTACATCGGGCATCAGCGTATCGACGGCGACGACGGTTTCATCCAGGTGGGCGCCAATACCAACCCTATGGGCAACACCTTGCCCACCTACGAATTCTCCGCGCCCGGCGAGCGTTCCTGGCAGGTTCGCCACGACTACGACTTCGCCGCACTCGGCATCCCCGGCCTGACCAGCACCCTGCGCTATGTGACGGGTGACAGCGTGGACACTGGCCGCGGCTTCGAAGGCAAGGACTGGGAGCGCGACCTGGATCTGGCCTACGTGGTGCAAAGCGGAATGTTCAGGGGCGTGGGCCTGCGTTGGCGCAACGTCACCGCGCGCTCCAACTACCGTACCGACATCGACGAGAACCGGCTGATCGTCAGCTATACGCTGAGCCTCTTCTAGCCGGCCACTTCTGCCGGGGCAACCTGGCGGAAGGCGTTCCCAGGAGGCCAAGTTCAGCGCCATGCCGAGGTCGTTGGCCAACTGCTCGTGGCTCGAAGTGTTCGGGGGCTCGTCGCTGCGAGCATCGCCTGACAGCCATGGGCGTCTTGGCCAAGACGCCCATGGTAATGGCTCGCTTCAGAAGCGGGCGATGTCTCCGTCCTGCGCAACCTCGCGTTCTTGCGCCCGTTCTTCCTGGTGCTGATCCCGCGCTTCCGGTGCGAAGCGCAGAATCAGGCACGCGACGATGGCCGAAAGCAGTGAGCCGAGCAGGATGCCGATCTTCGATTCTTCGACAGACGCCGGGTGGTCCGGAAAGGCCAGGCCGCTGATGAACAGGCTCATGGTGAAGCCGATGCCGCACAGCATCGACACCGCGTAGATCTGCAGCCAGGTGCAGCCCCGCGGTTTCGCCGCCAGCCCGGATTTCACCGCCAGCAGTACGCCGCCGAAAACCCCGAGCTGCTTGCCGAGGAACAGGCCGGCGGCGATGCCCAGCGGCAACGGCGCCAGTACATCCGTCAGCGACAGGCCGGCGAAGGAAACCCCCGCGTTGGCGAAGCCGAAGGCCGGCACGATGAGAAAGCCCACCCAGGGTGCGATCCCGTGTTCCAGGCGGTGCAAGGGCGAGTGGGCCGCATCCGGCTCGCCCGGCGAGGGGATGTAGGGGATGAGAAATGCGCCCACGACCCCGGCGATGGTGGCATGTACGCCAGAGAGCAACGTGAGGTACCACAGCAGCGCCACGCCGATCAGGTAGGGCCAGAGCACCATCACGCGCTTGCGGTTGAGCACCAGCAACACGCCGATCACCAGTGCGGCGGCCAGCAACGCGACGACGTTGATCGACGAGGTGTAGAAGATCGCGATGATGGCCACGGCGCCCATGTCGTCGATGATCGCCACCGACACCAGCATCAGCTTGAGCGACAGCGGCGCATGCCGGCCCAGCAAGGCCAGCGCGCCCACGGCGAAGGCGATATCGGTGGCAGCCGGAATGGCCCAGCCGTTGGCCAGCAGCGGATCACCACGGGTCACTGCCAGGTAGATAAGCGCCGGCACCGCCATGCCCATCAACGCGGGCAGGGCTGGCAAGCGTCGTTGCTCCCAGGACGACAGCCGGCCATCGACCAGCTCACGCTTGATTTCCAGGCCCACCAGCAGAAAGAAGATCGCCATCAGGCCATCGTTGATCCACAGGTGCAGGGTCATGGGGCCCAGCTTTTCGCTGAGCGTCGGGCTGGTTTCGGCGTGCAGCAGATGGAAGTAGGTGCCCGCCAGTGGGCTGTTGGCCACCAATATGGCCGCAGCGGCGGCGAGCATCAGCAGTACGCCACCGGCTGCCTCACTGGCCAGAAAGCGCTGGAGCGCCGATGGCCTTTGGGTTGATGACGATTGGGTCATGCAGGGTTCTCCTTTGACGAGCGAAAGCGGGCGCTGCGTGGCACTGGACAGGCGGCTTGGGCTGAACGACGGACGCAGCGAAGCGCCGGGCGGCAGGAGTGCGGCCAGGTGCGGGAAGTGATGGAAATCAGGTTGGCAGGATGTGCCCGGTGAGGCTTCTGGGAAGCGGGGCGTTGCCATGTAAAAAGGGACTGCTGCATGTATTCGGAGCCTTACGGAAAACGACTGATCGTTCTCCGTATTCGGGGGGTAGCCCCCGGGCGCACGCAGCACACGCCAAGCGGTAAATGTTACGTGGCTGCGCCAGGTGCATCAACCAGCGCTTGTATCCATCTTTTTCAGCTTTCGAATTTGCGCCGCTCGATCATTGGCGTGGGCCTCGTGGCGCAAGCGAGCTCGCTCATCACGGGTGGAGCCGTAAAGCGGGAGGATTTCTGGTCTGTCTGGGTGATCGTCACTGCCGCGATGCAATGGCCCGGCCCATTGCGGGTTCAGGCTGGGAGGGTCGGCAAGCGTGGCGGCTGCGTTTTTCAAAGTTTGCCGATACGGTCGATTTCGTTCTGCAACTCGTCGCGACCCAGCGCATCGAACGGCAGATCGAGAAAAGCGCGGCAGCGTTTCTCTATCCGAGCCAGCGTGGCCGCGAAAGCCTCGCTGACGACGCCTTCATCACCCACCACGTCGGACGGATCCTCCAGGCCACAGTGCGCCTTCAGTGCCGTTCCGAAATAGACCGGGCAAGCCTCGCCGCTGGCCTTGTCACAGACGGTGATGACGATATCCGGTGGGTTCGCCTCGAAGGCATCGCACCCCTTGCTGCTCAGTCCTTCGATGCGGATGCCTGCGCGTGCGAGGGTAGTGAGGCTGCGCGGCAGAACCTTTCCCTTTGGAAAGCTGCCTGCACTGACCGCCGTGAAGCCCGACGGCGCGAGATGATTGAACATCGCTTCCGAAAGGATGCTTCGGCAGCTGTTGGCCGTACACATGAAGAGTACCCGCATGCTTGCTTCCGTCTTCATAGGCTCAGGCGTAGCGCCAGCGCCGAAAGGGTGATGAACAGAACCGGAAAGGTCAGCAGGGCACCGACCTTGAAGTAGTACCCCCAGGTGATGCGGATACCTTTGCGCTGCAGGACATGGAGCCAGAGCAGGGTGGCCAGGCTTCCGATCGGGGTTATCTTGGGCCCCAGGTCACAACCGATCACATTGGCGTAGATCATTGCCTCGCGCACGACGCCACTGCTGTCGCTGGCACCGATGGTGAGCGCGCCGATGAGCACGCTGGGCATGTTGTTCATGACCGATGACAGCAATGCCGACATGAGCCCGGTGCCCAGCGCCGCCGCCCAGAGGCCGTGATCGGCCAGGCGGTCGAGGAGGCTCGTCAGGTAGCCCGTCAGGCCTGCATTGCTCAGGCCGTAGACCACCAGATACATGCCCAGGGAAAACACCACGATCTGCCAGGGCGCTTCGCGCAGAACGCGGCGCGTCGAGATGACGTGCCCGCGTGCCGCGACGGCGAAAAGGATGGCCGCGCAGAGGGCGGCCACGGCACTGACCGGTACGCCCATGGGCTCCAGAACGAACAAACCCGTGAGCAGCAGGCCCAGCACCCACCAGCCGAATATGAAGGTGGCTTTGTCGCGGATGGCATCGCCTGGAGCGCTCAGGGTTGTCGGCGAGAAGGTAACGGGAATGTCGGCACGGAAGTAGAGAAACAGCACCAGCAATGTCGCCGCCACGCTGGCCAGGGTGACGGGCACCATGATCGCTGCATACTCGGAGAAACCCAGCTGGAAGAAGTCGGCCGAGACGATGTTGACCAGGTTCGAGACCACGAGCGGCAAGCTGGCGGTATCGGCGATGAAGCCAGCCGCCATGACGAATGCCAAGGTAGCGCCTGCCGAAAACCGCAGCGCTACCAGCAGGGAAATGACGATCGTGAGGATCAGTGCAGCGCCGTCATTGGCGAACAAGGCCGATACCGCAGCGCCCAGCAGCACGATGAACGCGAACAGACGCCTGCCCCTGCCATCGGCCCAGCGGGCCACGTGCAACGCAGCCCACTCGAAGAAACCCGCTTCGTCCAGCAGAAGGCTGATGATGATTATTGCGATGAAGGTCGCGGTGGCATTCCACACCACTGCCCATACGGTGGGAATGTCCTGAAAGGAAACGGCGCCCGCCGCAAGCGCCAGAATGGCGCCCAGGCTCGCGCTCCAGCCTACACCCAACCCCTTCGGCTGCCAGATGACGAGCACCAGCGTTACGACAAATACCCCGGCGGCAATCAGCATGTCGGGCTCCTCCGGACGGTCAGCAGCATGTGGCGGCGCGCGTGGGGCGGCCGACCATTTCGTTCAGGCGGGCGGTACTTTCATCCAGCCAGCTGGCATTACCGGCCGCCGTAGCGGCGAGCACCCGGCCGATCCATTGCGGCAGGTCGGGATTGAGCCGGTAATACACCCATTGGCCTTGGCGCCGATCCAGCAGCAAACTCGCTTTGCGAAGCTGCGCCAGGTGACGGCTGATCTTCGACTGGTTGTCGTCGAGGGCGCATACCAATTCGCATACGCACAGCTCGCCGTGCTCGGCGATCAACAAGGTGGCCCTGGCCCGGGTGTCATCGGCAAGGCATTTGAAGAGTTCGGAAGGTGTCATCGGTGAAGTCATGATATGTGTAGATGCGTATATGCGGATAGTCACATATATGGCCCTATCCAGCTAGCGTCTGGTGAGGGCTTCGATGGGCAGTTTTCGAGGGCCGGCTGCAAACCATCCTGTCTTTCCTCAAGGCACCACAGATGCTCATCCGTACACCGCAAGGGACCTACCTGCTTGCCGAGGGTGGCCGAGGGTGGCCGAGATCGAATCCTGGAAATAACGCCTCCCGTCAGTGACGGAGGTCATCCTTAAGGCGGTGCGTCTGCCACAGCGCTCGCTCAGGCGTTCCGGTTCCCCGAGCGGATGAACGAGTATCGGTCGATATCGGTTCGCAGTTGCCAGCCCTGCCGTTGCCAGTAGCGGGCCGCTGCCTCGTTGGTCTTGAGAACGTCCAGATGGCATTTCTGTATGCCCAGTGCTTCGAGGCGAGCGAGGCCGCGCTCCACCAGCCCATTGGCGATGCCCTGGCGCCGATACTGCGGGAGTACCAGCAGGTGCTGCAGATACCCGCGGCGTCCGTCGTGGCCGCACATCACGCAACCGCACAAGGCGCCGTCGATCTGCGCCACGAAGCTCATCTCGGGGTTGCGTTCCAGGTACCGCGAAGTCGCTTCACGCGAATCGGCGTCGCGCAGGGAGATGCCTGGGGTCATGCGCATCAGTTCGATGACGGCGTCGTAATCGTCCAGGGTCATTACACGAATGCTGAACATTGGCACCTCGCTGTATGGGGCCTGACCGGTCAGGCGTACTCGAATCGCCTGTTCAGGCCGCTTACTGTCCGTCGCTCGGTATCGTCACATTGATGCTTCACGGTTGCCTTTCTGAGACACTGAAACCGACCATACTGAGACGAGAAGGTCGCGCCACAACACCTCTTTCCCACCTTCAATTTGAACGAGACTGCGGACCACGCTCCGTAGCCGTCGGGAGATCCATTTGCTTACCGTACCGATGGATCTGATGGCCGATGACTGCCTCGCTCATGTGCTCGATGCCAGTGAGCGCCTGGCCAGGGCCACCTCGGTCGACGAGGTCGTCGCCATATTGCGGGACACCGCGCGTGCCAGCGTTGGCGCGGAGGGTGTGGCGATCATCGTCGAAAGCCAGGGCGCTGCTCCTACGTGGCAGAGGATGCCGCCGCTCCGCTTTGGCAAGGCCAGAGTTTCCCATCCGAGCAATGTATTTCCGGTTGGTCGATGCACAATCAGCAGACCGCCACGATCCGCGACGTTCGGCTCGACCCACGCATTCCCCAGCAAGCCTACGCGACCACCTTCGTGCGCAGCCTGGTCATGGTGCCCATAGGCCGGCCGGTGCCGAGTGCGGCGCTCGGCGCCTACTGGTCCGATGTTCGCGATCATCATCCCGATACGATCGAGCGCCTGGAAAGCCTGGCGCGTCTGGCGACCATCGCCATCGAGAACGCGCGACTGACCCAGGCGCGCAACCGCGAGGTGGCCATCGGCAATGCGCAGAAACGTATTCTCGAACTGGCGGTAGAGGAAGCGCCGCTGAACGTCACCCTGGATGCCATCGTGCGCGAAGTGGACGGGCTATCGGTGTCTGGTTTCATGGGCAGCATCCTGCTTCTCGATGAAGCTTGGAAGCGCCTGGAGCATTGTGCAGGGCCAGGCCTGCCTTGCGCCTACAAAGGCGCCGTCAACGGCATCGCCGTTGCCCCGAGCGCGGTCACGGCGGTGGCCGACATCAGCAACGACCCGAGCTGGCCGAACTGCGGAACATGGCCGTGGAACAGGGGCTGCAAACCTGCTGTTCGGTCCCTATCCGTTCGGCGCAGGCCGCTGTGCTCGGCGCGTTCGTGTTGTATCACCGCGAACGCCGCGAGCCACTGCCGGCCGACATCGAAATCATCGATTTCGCGGTGCATACCATCGGGTTGATCGTGCACCGCACCCGCGCGGATTCGGCGATTCGTATCAGCGAGGCGCGGGCGCGCCTGGCGGTCGATCACGCCGATGTGGGGTTCTGGGACGTGGATTTCGTTCACAACACCCTGGTCTGGCCGTCGCAGACCAAGGCGATGTTCGGCATCTCGGCGCATGTGCACGTCACCCTGCAGGATTTCTATGATGGCCTGCACCCCGAGGATCGCGAGGCGACGATCAGTGCCTTCGTGGCCGCCGCCGACCCCGAGCGCCGTGCGCTCTATGAGGTCGACTATCGCACCATCGGCCGCGAGGACGGCGTCGTCCGCTGGATCGCGGCCAAGGGCCGAGGTGTGTTCGATGCTGCCGGCAAATGCTTGCGCGTGACCGGCACGGCCATCGAGATCACCGCCCGCAAGGCTGCCGAAGAGGAGTTGCGCGAGCTCAACGAAACCCTCGAGCGGCGCATCGCCGCGGCCATCGCCGAGCGTGAGGAAGTGCAGAAGGCGCTGCGCCAGAGCCAGAAGATGTAAGCCATGGGGCAGCTCACCGGTGGCGTCGCCCATGATTTCAACAACCTGCTCACTCCCATCGTCGGCACCCTCGACATGCTCCAGCGCCGCGGTGTGGGTGGCGAGCGCGAGCAGCGGCTGATTTCCGGTGCCATGCAATCGGCCGAGCGTGCCAAGACGTTGGTGCAGCGGCTGCTGGCCTTCGCGCGCCGGCAACCGCTGCAGACGGAGCCGGTCGATCTGGCCAAGCTGGTGGGCGACATGGGCGACCTGCTGGCCAGCACCACCGGCCCGCAGATCAGGGTGGTCGTCGATGCGCCGGAGCATCTGCCCGCTGCCATCGCTGACCAGAATCAGCTCGAAATGGCGCTGCTCAACCTCTCGGTGAACGCCCGGGATGCCATGCTCGAGGGCGGGACGATCCGGATCTCGGTCAGCCTGGAGGTAGTCGATGAGAGCCACCGTTGCAAACTTCCGGCTGACCATTATTTGTGTCTGTGCGTCGCCGATACCGGTACCGGCATGGACGCGGCGACGCTGGCCCGCGCGGTGGAACCGTTCTTCTCCACCAAGGGCGTGGGCAAGGGCACGGGGCTCGGTCTTTCCATGGTGCACGGGCTGGCATCGCAGTTGAACGGCGCGCTGACCATCCAGAGTTCGCCAGGCCTGGGCACCAGCGTCGAGCTGTGGTTGCCGCGCAGCGCCGCCGAGCCCACGGCGGCGCTGCGCATCGTCGAGGCCTCGGAGCCGCGCCTGAGCCGCGGCACCGCATTGCTGGTCGACGATGAGGAGCTGGTACGCGCCAGCACGGCGTACATGCTGGCCGAACTGGGCTATCGGGTGATCGAGGCCGCTTCCGGTGAGGAGGCCATGCAACTGGTGGCCAACCGCGAACCCTTCGACCTGCTGGTTACCGACCACCTGATGCCGGGCATCAACGGTACCGACCTGGCTCGAGTGGTGCGCACCTCCCGGCCTGGAATCGGCATTCTGCTGGTATCCGGCTATGCCGAGCGTGATGGTCTGGACCCGGAACTGCCGCGGCTCACCAAGCCGTTTCGCAAGAGCGAGCTCGCGGCCAGCCTGGCTCAGCTGCGCGGCGAATCCTAGAACGAGGCACGCGAAGCCGTGGCGCCTTAGAATCTGTTCATGATCGTGAGGCCCGGGTTCGCCGATTTTGGCCGCTAAGTGGCGGTATCGGTCGGTGAGCAGAACACTTTTGTAGGAGCGGCTTTAGCCGCGAGCTCTTTGTCTGCCTTGATAAAAAGCTCGGGGCTAAAGCCCCTCCTACGCGTTACGCGAACGGTCGCTTCTGCCCTGTAGTTGCCGCTTCAGGCGCATGAAGATCGTGAACAGGTGCTTAGGCCAACGACCGTAGCGCAAGGTCGAGCCAGGTGATGAGTCGTGCCTGCCAGGCTGGGTTGTCCCGTTCTTCCGGCCGCGTCACGGCGGGTATCGTCAGGCGGATGACCTGCCTGGCGAAGAGGGCCCCGGTGAGGACCACGCCGAACGGTCTCGGCGTCTGCATGGCCGGCACCAGGCCGGTGTCGGAATCGGTTTCCACCGCAATGATCGCCATCGCAACGAGCCGGCCCGGAGTCGCTGCTGCGTGAAAACGGCCGTCGGCTTTTCAGTGGCCACTGATTGTCGGCAGAGCATTCAAGCAAGCGCGCCGCCTCTTTCCCATGGCGAGTCCCCTGCGTTTTTCGCGATCCGAAAAGGGTTTTCAACGACTGCTTGACGAGGGAGAACGATCGTTCTACTTTGGGTCCATGAACAAGACGACGACCGATACCCGCGAGAAGATTCTGGATACCGCCGAACAGCTCATCTACCAGAACGGCATTCATGCCACCGGCATGGACCTTCTGGTGAGAACGTCAGGCGTCGCCCGGAAAAGCATTTATCGCTATTTCGTGACCAAGGACGAAGTGGCCGCAGCCGCGCTGAAAGCGCGCGATATCCGCTGGATGTACTGGTTCAGGACCGAGTGCGACAAGGCGGCTACGCCTCAGGCTCGCATCCTGAGCATGTTCAGCGTGCTCAAGGGCTGGTTCGAATCCGAGGGCTTCTGCGGGTGTGCGTTCATCAACACGGCGGGGGAGGTGGGTAACCCCAATGATCCCATCCGTCAGCTCGCCAAACTGCATAAACAGAAGTTGCTGGCTTATACGCTCGAGTTGACCGAGCAACTGGATATCGAGCAGCCGCAGGCATTGGCCAGGCAGTTGCTGGTATTGATCGAAGGCGCAATCACCATGGCACGTGTGATGGGTGATTACAGCGCCGCCGACAGCGCAAGGGACGTTGCGCAGCTGTTGTTAAAACAGGCCTCGCCCTGAGGGCCTGAGCTTCAAAGACGCTACCCCGACCGATCTATCCACGTTGCCTGGAGGCACTCCCATGTCCGATGCCCAAACTCGCCCGCCACTTCCTCCTTTCACCCGCGAAACCGCGATCGAGAAAGTTCGACTCGCCGAAGATGGCTGGAACAGCCGCGATGCGGAGAAGGTCTCGCTCGCCTACACGCTGGACACCAAATGGCGTAACCGCGCGGAGTTCGTGACCAACCGCGAAGAGGCCAAGGGCTTTCTCACCCGCAAATGGAAGAAAGAGCTGGATTATCGCCTGATCAAGGAACTCTGGGCCTTCACCGACAACCGCATCGCCGTGCGCTACGCCTACGAATGGCACGATGACTCGGGTAACTGGTTCCGCTCCTACGGCAACGAAAACTGGGAGTTCGAAGCCAATGGCCTGATGCACCGCCGCTTTGCCTGCATCAACGACATGCCCATCAAGGAAAGCGAGCGCAAGTTCCATTGGCCATTGGGTCGCCGCCCGGATGATCACCCAGGCCTGACCGAGCTGGGCTTGTAAGCGTCGGCTTGTCGGCTGCCAAGAGCCTCCAACGGTAGCGCTGGTTGGAGGCTCTTTCAAAACCATGGAGCGGCTATTCGCTCCAGCGTGATGCGTTGCCGGGGCAGGCAGCCTGCCAGGCTCAGACGCTGCGCGTGACCCCGCCATCGACCCTGATGTTCTGGCCCGTGATGTAAGCCGCGCCGGTGCTCGCCAGAAACGCGACGGTGGCCGCTACCTCATCGCTGGTGCCATAACGTTGCAGCGGCACGCCCTGGCGCCGCCCTTCGGTGGCTGGAAGGCTGTCGATCCAGCCGGGCAACACGTTGTTGATGCGAATGTTGTCCTTGGCATAGGTGTCGGCGAGTACCTTGCTGAACGAGGCGAGGCCTGCGCGGAACACTGCCGACGTCGGGAACAGGTCGCTGGGCTCGAACGTCCACGCGGAGGAAATGTTGATGATCACCCCGTCCTGCTGCTGCTGCATGATCGGCGTGACCAGGCGCGCCGGGCGCACGGCATTCAGAAAGTAGGTTTCCATGCCTTGCTGCCAGTCTTCATCGGTGAGCTCCAGGATGGACTTGCGCGGGCCGTGGCCTGCACTGTTCACCAGCACGTCGATGCGGCCCCATTTGCCAATCACGGCATCGACCAGGCGCTGAAGATCCTCGACCGACTGGTTGCTCCCCGTCACACCGATACCACCCAACTCGTTGGCCAGGGCTTCGCCTTTACCGGACGACGAAAGAATACCGACCTTGAAACCGTCCGCCGCCAGACGCTTCGCGACGGCGGCGCCCATGCCACTGCCAGCGGCAGTGATGATCGCAACTTTTTCTTCAGGCATGCTGCCTCCCAGAGGGTGAAACTGCGCTAATGCAGATGACTCCACACTAGCAGCCGCAGGTCCTGTGAGGGAGGTAGCCGGGCTTCGCCTAGCCAGTAGATTTGCTATTGATCGCCTGGCGCTTGAGCCATTCTTTGACAACCCCCAAATGCGCTGCCTGCGATGCCTTGCGCGGCCATACCAGATAGAACGCTTTGTCGAGGCACAGCCGCTGCGCGAACACCTGCACCAGCCTGCCAGCGGCGATGTCATCCTTCACGAATGCATAGGTGGCGAGGGTTATACCTTGTCCGCCTATGGCGGCCTCGATCGCCAGTGAGGTCTGGTTGAAGTGCAGGTTCCTGGCTGACGGCAACGGGTGGTCGTGAAAAACCATGGCCGTGAACTCTGGCCAGAAGTTATGCGCATCATGCAGTGCGACAAAGCCCTGCAAGGCTTCGAAGGAGTTTGGGTGGCCCTTGTCCTTGAGCAGCCTTGGGCTTGCCACCGCCACGATGTGCTGCTCCATCAGCAGCTCGGCATTCAACCCCGCAGCAAATGGCGGTTGGCCGTAACGCACGGCGATATCGACGCCATCGGTCTGGAAGTGAGAGATGCGCTCGGTGGCCAATAACCGCAGATCGATTTGCGGACTGCTCTGTGCGAAGTCGCCAAGCCTCGGTATCAGCCATTTGGAGGCGAACGTGGGGGTAACGCTGACCGTGAGTTGCGACGACTCCGGGCGCAACCGGCGGGTCGCCTCATCGATTATCGTCAACGCCCTGCGCACGCTCTCGCTGTAGCTCCTGCCGGCATCGGTCAGCCCCAGGCCGCGTGGCAACCGCTCGAACAAACGAATCTCCAGGCTCGCCTCCAGCCCGCGGATCTGTTGCGCGACTGCAGCTTGGGTCACACCCAGCTCTTCGGCGGCGATACGGAAGTTAAGGTGACGCGCCACCACTTCGAATACGCGCAATGCGTTGAGCGATGGCAAGCCGGGAAAGCCTGTCTGCATGGTGATGAATTTTCTATTGGCTTGGAAAAACTTCTCTGGTTCTCTGCAGAGCGCCTGGTCTTGTCAGGTTTTGCAGCCTGTAGCGCCGAGGCTACGCCTGCTGCCAGGCCATGGGAAGCCGCCGCGAGTAGTAAATCCATCTCCCGAATCGGAACTGCCATGAACAAGTCTGCCATCGCCGTGTGCGCTTTCCTGGGCGTGATCTGGGGCAGCAATTTCATTTTCGTCAAAATGGCTGCGGCGTTCATCTCGCCGTTGCAGATCACGTTGCTGCGTGCGCTGTTCGGACTCACCCCGGTGCTGACCTACGCGGTCATCACCGGTGCGATGCGCCGTGAGTACTGGAAACGCCCAGCATTTTCTGGCCATGTGATTGCTGGCCACCGCGCTCTACTACTTCGCTTTCGCCAAGGGCGCCGCCGTGCTCGATGACACCCGCGCCTGGGTAGCTTTGATCTCCGGGCTCGGCTTGCCGGGAACCGGAGCGGCCTATCGGAAGTTCTCATCTATCTTGCGAAGCACGGCGTTTTCAAGCTTCGGTAAAACATCAAGCGCTCCCAGGTTTTCCTGCAACTGCGCAACGCTCGAGGCGCCAATCAAAACCGACGTTACAGCTTCATTTTTGATCGCCCAGGCCAATGCCAACTGAGCGCGTGTTGCACCCAGTTCGTCGGCTATCGTCTTGATCCGTTTAGCGGCCTCGATTCGCTCGTCGCGCTTGTTCTCGAAAACAAAATCTTCGAGCCAGGAAAAACCCTCGGTCGCCAGCCGGCTGTCCACCGCAATTCCCTCGTCGTAACGACCCGCCAAAACGCCGGACGCCAGTGGCGACCAAGTAGTCAGACCGAGCCCGTGCTCATGAATGAGTGGCTGGTATTCGCGCTCGACACGCTTTCGATGGAACAGGTTGTATTGCGGTTGCTCCAGTTGCGGGGGAATGAGGCAGTTTTGCTGACAAAATTCTATCAGCCTCAAAATATCCTCCGCAGGCCACTCCGATGTGCCCCAGTGCAACACCTTGCCTTGCTGAATGAGTGTGTTCATGGTCCAGGCAATTTCCGCAGTGGACATACCGGGCTCCGGTCGGTGGCACAGATAGAAATCCAGATAGTCGACGCCAAAGCGTTGCAGTGCCTGGTTACACGCTTCGGTAATGTGCTTGCGGCTCAGGCCCTGCTGCGTTGGCCGGGAGGGATTCGCGGTAGAGTGATTGTCAGCGGTGCCGAACAGCACCTTGCTGGAAATGCAGTAACTGTCTCGCGACCAGCCAAGCGACTCGATCCCGCGTCCGAGCATACGCTCGGCTTCACCGCCAAGGTACACCTCGGCGCTATCGAAGAAGTTGATGCCGTGATCGAAGGCGCAAGCAAGGCATTCATTGGTGCCACGTTGGTCGAGACGTGTACCGAAGGTAATCCAGCTGCCAAATGACAGAACCGAAAGCTGCAGAGATGAACTGCCTAATGAGCGATATTGCATGACCGATCTCCGGTTGGAAAAGACAGGTGCATGCTCTGATTTACAAGGCGCGCCGTGAAATATTGTTTATGTTGGCTTGTGAGACGATTGGGGTATTAGACATCGCGCCTTAGCGTCCCGATAAACAAGTCTCGCAGCGGCGAGGCGACCGAATTGTTGCTGGCAACGTTCAGTGTGACCGAGGCCAGCTCCTCTGAGCTACCGTGCTGCAATGGCCGGAATGCGACGTCGTGTAGCCCTAAGCTCTGGAATGAGGCCGGTACCAGCGCCACCCCATAGCCAGCCGCTACCAGCCCTAAAACCGTCTGGATTTGCCTGGCCTGCTGAACGATCCTTGGCGAAAAACCTGCACCTTTGCATAGCGCCAGTAACTGGTCATGAAAGCCCTGCCCCAGGGCACGAGCCGACATGACGAACGACTCGTCAGACATGTCCTCAAGCCTTACTGCAGTGCTCGCTGCCAAAGGGTGAGCTGCAGGCAAGGCAACCTGAATAGGGTCCAGCAGCAGTTGTTCGATGGTCAGCGAGGGGGTTGTCGTTCCGGGGTAACGCATCACGCCAACATCGGCCTCGCCGCTCTCAAGAAGCTCTACCTGTTCTTTGGTAGTGGCCTCGATGAAACTCAGCTCGACAGCAGGCATCTGCGTTCTGAATGCGCTCAGTGCGCGCCAGAAGCCTGGATAGTGGCTGAGGCTGATCATGGCAACCACCAAATGCCCGTCCATACCCTGGGCGACTCGCCGGGTATACGCGACGCTTTCGTCCAGCGCGCCTAGCAGTTCATGAGCCTTTCCCAGAAGGGCCATCCCTGCGCTGGTGAGCCCCACCGTTCGTTTGTCTCGAACGAACAAGGGATAGCCGATCTGCTCCTCCAACCGTCTGATCGCCTGACTGAGCGGTGGCTGCGCCATATGCAGCCGTTCTGCGGCACGGCTGAAATGCAGCTCTTCAGCAACGACAACGAACTGGCGTAACAGTCGAGTTTCGATCATTTGTCTACCCTAGGTCGCGGATCGGCACCAGCGACGTCGCCTCAGCGAGGCGCTCGCCGGATATCGCCCCTTTCAGCCTTCAATGCGTTGCGCTGACAGCGGCCAGCTGCTCAACCGGCTGGCTTGCCGGCACGAAACGCTCGATGTCGATGAAGTCGATCTGGTCGGGGTGCAGGTGGCGCTGGGCGTAGCGCATCGGCAGTTCGCTGCGCAAGAACAGGGCGAACAGGTCGGCGTCGATATGCCCTTTGTCACGCAGCGTGGCGAGGATGGCGATCGATTCCGAGAGGGTCTTGGCCTGCTTGTAGGGACGGTCGGAAGCCGTCAGCGCTTCGAAGATGTCGGCGATGGCCATGATGCGCGCCGGGATGGACAGCTGGCTCTTGTCGAGTTTGCGCGGGTAGCCGGTGCCGAGCAGGGTTTCGTGGTGGGTGCCGGCGTATTCCGGCACGCGCTTGAGGTTCGAGGGCAGCGGCAGGTTTTCCAGCATGACGATGGTCTGGATGATGTGCTCGTTGATCTTGAAGCGCTCTTCGGCGGTCAGGGTGCCCTTGCTGATGCTCAGGTTGTAGAGCTCGCCGTAGTTGTAGAGGTGCTCCGGCACGCTGACCTGAAAGCGGTACTTGGGGGCTAACTCCTTGGTCTCCGGGCGCGGGAAGATATGCTGCGGCTTGTCGGCCAGCAGCCGCTCGAGGGCCGGCAGCGGCTCTACGGGCAGTTCGGCGACGCGCGCCAGCTCGGCGGTGGAAAGCCCCAGGCGATCATCGAAATGCCTTAGCCAGGTGCGTTCGCCTGCGTTGTGCAGGGTGCCGACGTGCTCGGGGTTCATCAGTTCGCCGCCGATGTTGCAGCCGGCGATGAAGGCGAACTCGTCTTGCAGGGCCTGGGCGGTGGCGTGGTAGTGCGCGTCCGCTTGCGCCGGGTTCCGCCCGTCCTGCAACTGCTGCAGCCGCTCGATCTGCGCGTCGCGCAGGAGCACCTCGAAGCGCATGCGTACTTCGTGGATGCGGTTGTAGATGGTTTCCAGCTTGGTGGCCTTGTCGACCACGTGCTCGGGCGTGGTGATCTTGCCGCAGTCGTGCAGCCAGGCGCCGATACGAAACTCGCGCCATTCGTCTGCGGTGGTGAAGCGAAAGCCCGCCAGCGGCCCTTCGTTCACTTCACTGGCGGCCTCGGCGAGCATCATCGCCAGCTCCGGTACGCGCTCACAGTGGGCGCCGGTGTATGGGCTCTTGGCGTCGATGGCGCCGGCGAGAATCTCGATCATGCCGTCGATGAGTGCCCGCTGCGAATCGATCAGGTTGTGGTTTTCCAACGCCACGGCGGCCTGGGAGGCGAGGGCGCCGATGAAGGCGACCACCGGCGGCGAGAAGGCGATGACCTCGTCTGTCTCGACGTCCAGGGCGTTCATGAACTGCAGCACGCCGATCACTTCGCCGCCGCGGGGCGCCAGGGGCACGGTGAGCATGGAGACGGTATGAAAGCCCGAGTCGCTGTCGAAGCGGCGGGTTCCGCTGAGGTCGAAGCGGCTTTCGGTGTACACGTCGTCGATCACCACGGTTTCGTTGTGCAGCGCCGCGTAGGTCGATACGTGCCGCTCGTTGGGCGCGCCGCTGTGCGGGTCGTGCAAGGGAATCTCGATTGTCGGCAGCTCGTCGTCCATCGAGCGCAGGGCGAAGCGCAGCGTGCCGTGCTCGGTCTTCAGGTACAGGGTGGCGGCCTGGGCGTTACAGGTGCGCTTGCCCTGCATCAGGATATGGCGCAGCAAGGCGTCGCGGTCGCGCTCGGCGGAAAGCAACAGGCCATTTTCCACCAGGCTGGCGAGCTTGAGCTGCGAAGCCTGCAGTGCCTGGGTCTGGCTTTGCAGGGCGGCCTTCATGTCGATGTGGTTGCGGTTGAGGGTCTCGATCTCGGCGAACAGCGAGGCCGGCGGCAACTCGCCGGAGAAATCCATCTGGCGGATTCTTTGCGTGTCCTGCACTAGCAGATCAAGGGTGCGATCTATGCTCTGCATACCGCCCAGTACCAGCGGCATCGTGCACAGCAGGATGCCCACGGACAGGCCCAGTACCAGCAACGGCGGGGCACCCAGCGTCAGGGCGAACAGCGGTGCCAGCTGCAGCAGCAGGAACAGGGTGACGACCAGGCTCCTGCTCCTGAAGCGGAGTCTGAATCGCTGCTTGATTTGCCCTGATGACATGCTGCAACCTGCGCTACGGTCCCATCGCGTACTTCACGTACCATCCGACCAGGCAACGGTGCTGCGGCTGGATGTGCAACGCTCAGTTCGACTCAGGGAATGAGAGAGAAGAAGGAGAGTACTGTGTTTGCACCTTTCAGGATATGGCCGCTAGCTGGCGTATTGCTAGTAAGTTCGGTTTTTGCCACCGAACCCCGTTCGTCGATCGGTTACGTGATGAAGGTTCAGGGTGAGGCTAGCGTCATCCAGGACGGTGCGACCCAGGCTGCGACGATCGGCACGCCGCTGTATGTCGGCAGCACGGTGAAGACCGGCCCGACGGGCTCCATGGGCGTGACCCTCAGGGACAACACGGTGATGTCCTTCGGCCCCAACAGCGAGCTGGCGCTCGACGAATTCATCTTCGACCCCGCCCAGGACGATCTGAAACTGAGCGCCAAGATCACCCACGGCACGCTCGACTACATCTCCGGCACCATCGCCAAGCTCAAGCCGGAGGCTGTCGAGATAAACACCCCGACTGGCACCATCGGTGTGCGTGGCACGCATTTTCTCGTCAAGGTTGATTGAGGCCGACACGGCATGTTTTCCAATCCGATGCGCACAGCTGCGCTCCTTTTCTGCGCCCTGCTCAGCACTGGCTGCGCCTCCAAATCCTATGTGGTGCTGGTGGAGAGCCCCGATGGCAGCACCGGCGCCATCGAGGTTCGCACCGGCAAGGGCCTGGCCCGCGTGGACCAGAAAGGCTATGGGGTCAATCTCGATGGCCGCAGCACCACGCCGTTCCAGGTCGAGCAGCCGCGCATCGACAAGGATTTCTCCGCCGCGCGGGCGGCGCAGCCGGCGTTGCCCAAGAGCTACCTGCTGTACTTCAGGACTGGCGGCGCCAAGCTGACTGCGAAATCCGCGGCGGAGATTCCCGAGATCTTGCAGACCGTGCGTGACCGCGGGCCATCCGCGGTTTCGGTGATCGGCCATACCGACACCGTTGGCAGCAAGCTGGATAACGAAGACCTCGGCCTGCTGCGCGCCCGGGCCATCGCCCGCCAGCTGCAGGACAACGGCCTGCAGGCGCTGGAGCTGGTGGTGACCTCCCACGGCGAGGGCAACCTGCTGGTGAAGACCCCGGACAACACGCAGGAACCTGCCAACCGGCGGGTGGAAATCACCATCCGCTGAGCCCGCGCTACTTGCTGGCCATCACCAGCCGGCTGCCATGTTCACCATGGCGCAGGCGCTGCAGGTGATAGGCCACCAGCCCGTCCCAGGGGCGCTGCTCGGCGAGGCGTTCGAACGCGCCCAGGGCATCGCCAGCACCGCTCGCCAGCAGCCGGTAAGCCGCCTCGTAGGCGTCATCGCGCTCGCTCACCGACACGTCCATGGCCTCCAGGGGCTCGAACACCGGCACCGCCTCGGCCTTGCCCTTGAGCAGCACCTCGCCGACCGGACGCATCGGCACCTGCGGGCAGTGCTCGCGGATCGCGCCGGAGACGCAGAGCAGGGTACCCACCTGTCCGTTCAGGCTCTCCAGGCGTGAGGTGGTGTTCACCGGATCGCCCAGGGCGCGGTAATCGAAGATCACCGAGCCGCCGAAGTTGCCCACCACCACGTCACCGCTGTGCACGGCGATGCGCGTCTGCCCGAAGGTGATGCCGCGTTCGCCCAGGGCCGTGACGTAACTCCGGGCGAAACGGTTGATCTCCAGGGCGCAGGCCAGAGCGCGCTGTTGATGGTCGGCCTGGGGAATCGGCGCCGAGAACATGATCGCCACCGCATCGCCGACGATGCGATCCAGCGTGCCCTCGTGGCGAAAGGCGATGCCGATCACCTGTTCCAGGTAATCGTTGAGCAGGCTGACCGCCGCCTCGGGCGCCTGGCCCTCCATCATCGCGGTGAAACCGGTGATGTCGGTGAACACGAAGCTGCAGCTCTGCCGCTGCCCGCCGAGGGTCAGCTGCTCCGGATGGGCGACCAGATGACTGACCAGGTTGGGCGACACGTAGCGTGAGAAGGCCGCCTGGATCCAGCGCTGCTCGCGCTCGGCAGCCATGTGGCGAACGATGCTGGCGACGCCGTAGACCAGTATCAGCCCGAGTGACGGCGTGAACAGGTCGAGCAACACGCGGTGCGTCACGAAGCCATACCAGGCCGCCGCGTTCAGCGCGGCTACCAGCGCGAGCATCAATACGGCCGACACCAGGGCCGGCGCATAAAGCGCCAATACGCCGAGCAGCAGGCCACCGAGCAACAGGGTCAGGGCTTCCACGGCCAATGCCCAGCCGGGGCGCAGCAACAGCGTGTCGGTCAGCACCTGCTCCAGGGCCTGAGCGTGCACCTCGACGCCGGGAATGATCCCGCCCAGCGGGCTGAAGCGCAGATCCTGCAGGCCCTGGGCCGAGGTGCCGACCAGGATGATGCTGCCGTCGACCGGCGGCGCCGAGCCGTCCAGCACCTGCCAGGCAGGGATGCTGCGGCTCGCCTGTGGCCGGGAGAAATACACCCACAGCTCGCCGCTGGCCGCAGTGGGAATCTGCACGCGGCCGATATCGACACGCTGCACGCCGGCCTCGCTGCTGACGATCCGGTAGCGCCCCGTGCGCTGCGCCACGCGTAGCGCCTCGGCCACCAGCGAGGGGCGCAATTCGCCGTTCAGCGACACGAACAGCGGCACCCGGCGCACCACGCCGTCGGCGTCGGGCCTGAAGGTCATGGCGCCGATACCGCGGGCGGCCTGCTCCAGCTCCGGCAGCGGGCGCGCGGCGCCCTGGAAGGCGGGGACGAAGGCGAGGGGGGAGGGGCCCTGTTGCACCAGGCCGAAGCGGCTCAGCGGTGGCCCGCCATCGTGGTGGCTCTGCTCGGCGGCGAAGCCGAGCACGACATTGCTGCGCTTCAGTACCTCGGCGAACTGCCCGTCATGGGCCGGCAGGGCGGCCAGTTGCGTGGCCAAGGCCGGCGGTAGCAGGTTGCCGCGCAGGAGCTGTTCCGGCGAGGTGCGATCGGGCTCGGCGAACAACACGTCGAATACCACCGCTGCCGCGCCGGCTTGTTCGAGCCGTTCCACCAGGGCCGCCACCTGAGTGCGCGGCCAGGGCCATTGGCCGATGCGCGCGAGGCTCTGTTCATCCAGGTCGACGACGCGCACCGGCGTGTCCTGATAAGGCCGCGGCTGCAAGCGTTGGTACTGATCGAACACCGCATGGCGGGCCTTCTGCACCGGCACCGGGTCGAGCAGAAACACCATGAGCAGGCCCGCCAATACGGCCAGGCAGAGGCCGCCACCGGCGCTGAACAAGCGGGGCCTAGGCATGCGAAAGGGCTCTGGTCGGGATGGGGAACTGCAGCTGGGGCATGGGCGCGTACCTGGGAAGCCGGGGCGGACTGGGCGATTGGCCCAGGCACGAGCCTGTCGCTCAGCAGCCCATTGCCGGGCCACCTGGCCGAGTCAATCAGCGCGGCGATCTGCTCGGGTGCGACTTTGCCACAGAAACCCCATCCATAGCGCTCGTCACTGCGCTTTTGTCTGCAACGCCTTCACCACCGCTTCGCCGAGCGCCTTGGCCGACGCCGGGTTCTGGCCGGTGATCAGCCGCCCATCCACCACCACACGATTTTCGAAAACCGCTGCTTCCTCGAAGCGGGCACCGGCCTTTTTCAACGCGCCTTCCAGCTCGAACGGCACGATCTTGTCGTAGCCCCGCGACGCTTCCTCCTCGGCGGTGAAAGCGGTGAGGCGACGGCCTTCGATGAGCTTGCGGCCGTCACTCAGCGTCACATCGAGCAGCCCGGCCGGGCCATGACACACCGCGCTGACCACGCCGCCGTTTTCATAGAGGGTTCGCACGATGCCAGCGAGCTGGGGATTGTCGACGAAATCCCACATCGGCCCATGGCCGCCCACCAGCAGCACCGCGGCATAGCTGGAGGCATCGACATCAGCGAGCTTGAGGGTGTTGCCCAGTTTGTTGCGGTGTTGCGGGTTGGTCCAGAACGCGAGACTCGCTTCGTCCTTCAGGTCGAAACCGTCGAATGGCGCCAATCCACCCTTGGGGCTCGCCAGGTCGAAATCGATACCGGCTTCGTCGAATACTTCGACCGGGTGGGTGAGTTCGGGAAACCAGAAGCCGCCGACCAGGCTCTCGGTTTTCTTGTCCAGGCTCGATACCACGATCAGTACCTTTTCCCGTTTCACCGCTTGCTCGGCCAGTGCCGGCGAGGCGCCGACCACCAGCGCGAAAAGCGCGGTGGCCAGCCCGATGATGCGCTTGGTTGCAGACATGCTTGCTATCTCCCAGTGATGAACGTCCGGCCAACTCTAGGGGCACCAGCAACTGGGAGTAATGGGGTTGAGCTGAATACGCTATTTAGAAAATCATTGTAATCGGTGCTCATTTAGTTGAGCTGGTCGGGTAATCTGCGGCCTTGCATTGGCGCGTCAGGACAGCGGAGCGAGCATGAGCCAACCACCAAGCTTCGACGGCTTGCCCGAGTTCCTGGCGGCGGCCAGGCGCCTGAGCGTGAGCAAGGCAGCGCTCGATCTGAACAGGACGCCCGGTTCGATCAGCCAGGCCCTGCAACGCCTTGAGCAGCGTCTGGGCCTGCCGCTGTTCCATCGCACCACCCGCCGGATGTCCCTGACCGAGGCGGGCCAGGCACTGCTGGAGACGGTCGGCCCGGCAGCCCAGGCCATTGCCAGCGGCCTCGAGGATGCGGCGCAGTCGGCGCAGGCACCTTCGGGTACCTTGCGGCTGATCGTCGAGCGCCTGGCGTTGCCCCATGTCATCGAACCCGTGCTGCCGGTCTTTCGGCAGGCCTGGCCGAACCTCAACGTGGAAATCACGGTGAGCAATCGCCATGAGCATTTCGTCACCGAGGGCTACGATGCGGGCATCCTGATCGGCTCCTATATCGCCCAGGACATGATCGCGGTGCGCCTGTGCCAGCCTTATCGATGGGCCGTGTTCGGCTCACCGGCGTACTTCAGGGCGCACGGCAAACCCCAGCAGACCCGCGACCTGATACAGCACCAATGCATCCGTTTTCGCAGACCGGAGAAGGGCGATATCTACCGCTGGGAGTTTCTGGAAAACGGCTCCACCGTACGGGTCGATCCGGTGGGCGCCATCACGGTCAACGACGGCGAGCTGATGCGCAGCCTGGCCGTCAAAGGTGCAGGGCTGATCTATTCGTCCACCTTCCATACCTCGCGCGAGCTGGCAGCCGGCACCCTGGAGCCGGCGTTGCTGGACTGCTCGCCCGGCAGCGATGGGCTGTTTCTGTACTTCTCGAAAACCGCCAGGCATCAACCCAAGTTGCGGGCATTCATCCAGGTGTGCAACCGCGTTCTTGAGCTGTGAGGCTTATTGCATTGCATTGCGCTGTGCTGCCGTAATTGCCTCAGTCATCACCGCAAGAGTGACCGGCGGTGGGTGCAGACTCGCTTCAGAGACGCTTCTTGTAGCCGACATGCGAGGCCTCGAAGCCCAGCCCTTCATAGAAACGCTGGGCTTGCGTGCGGGTGTGGTCGCAGCTCAGCTGGATCAACTGGCAGCCGCGTGCGCGGGCTTGCTCGAAGGCCCACAGGAACATCTCGTGGCCGATACCGGCGCTGCGACAGTTCGGGTCGATGCGCACTGCCTCGATCTGCGCGCGCCAGGCGCCCAGGCGCGAGATGTTCGGCAGAAAGGTCAGCTGCAGGGTGCCGATCGTCCGGCCCGCATCGGTGACCACGACCAGCAGTTGGTTCGGGTCGGCGTCGATGGCCTCGAAGGCGCTGACGTACGCAGCTTGCAACGGCGTGGAGGCGTCTTCGCGAGCCTGGCCGAGCGGGTCGCTGGCCAGCAGGGCGACGATGGTTTCCAAGTCGGTGCGCTGTGCTTTGCGAAAGGTCAGGGTCGACATGGGATGGTCTCCGGGAGGGGCAATGGACGCTTATTGCTGGAAAACTACATTAGCACTAATGTATTTTGCAGAGGTGCTGATGGAGCCGTCGATGACCGTGAAGATCGAACCCGGCCTGGGTGAGTTGCTGCGCTACGTATCCGAGTTGGTGGAGCGCGGTGCCGAGCAGCATTATCAGGATATGGGCCTCACCTACCGCGCGCGCTACACGCCGGTGCTGCGCGCCATCGAGGCGGGCGCGCAGACCATCACCGAGATCACCGCGCGCACTCACCTGACTCAAGGGGCGATTAGCCAGACGGTGAGCCAGATGGAGGCGGACGGCCTGATCACCCGCCAACGCGGCGCCGATGCGCGCAAGAGCGAGATCCACCTGGCGCCGGCCGGGCAACGGCTGCTGCCCGCGCTGATCGGCCATTGGGCGGCGACCTTCCGCGCCATCGAGCATCTCGAGCAGGAGATCGGCCATCCACTGCGCCGGGTGTTGCAGTCGGCTGCCCAGGCGCTCCAGCACCAGGACTTCTCGCAGCGCCTGAGCGCCGCCAAACGATCCAGCGCAGCAGGAGAGACCGGTAATGCATGAGCCCCTTTCGGCAGGTATTCGCGTGGACGGCGGCGTGGTGGCCTTTCCCGTGCACTTCATGCGCGGCGGCACCTCGACCGGCCTGGTCATCGACGAGCGCTTCGCCCCCCAGGACATCGCCCTGTGCGAGGAACTGCTGCGTCACCTGATGGGCGTGCCACTGCACGGCGAGGCGCCCGGCAACCGCCAGCTCACCGGCCTGGGCCGCGGCCCGGCGACCAGCAACAAGGTGTTCTTCGTCGAGCTGGAAAGCGTCGCGGGCCAGTTGCGCCTTGTCAGCACTCTGGCGCAGCTGGCCGCCAGTCACTCGGCCATCGACTGGAGCGTGAACTGCGGCAACATGTCGTCGGCACTGCCGCTGTGGGCGCTGGATGTGGGCCTGGCCGATGGTGCGAGTGGTGATTTCGAGATCGATATTCGCAACACCAATACCGGCGTGATCACCACCGGGCGGGTGCTGCGCGACGCCGACAATGCCCTGCGCAAGGTGGCGATTCCCGGCGTGCCGGGGCAGTTTCCCGGTGTCGATCTGTTCCTGCATCACCCGGTCGGCGCCAAGACTGGCGCCTTGCTGCCGACCGGCAATGTGCTCGACGAGATCCTCGGCCACCCGGTGTCCTGCGTGGATGTGGCGGTGCCGATGGTGATCATTGACGCAGCATTCTTTGGCAAGACGGCGCACGAGCCGCTCGCCGAGCTGGAGGCCGATAGCGCCTTCATGCACGCGCTGCGCGAGGTGTGGATCGAGGCGGGGTTGCGCATGGGCCTGAAGAAACGCACTGGCGAGCCGATGAGTCGCGAAGACATCAGCCGCAGCGAAACCATCCCCAAGGTGTGCATCATTGGCCCGGCGGTGATCGGCGGCACGCTCTCGGTACGCTACTTCACCCCGCAAACCCTGCACGCCTCGATGGCCGTGTCCGGCGGCTGCTGCCTGGCTGCCGCCACGTTGATACCCGGCACCGTCGCCGCCCGCCTGGCTGCCGCCACACCGCAGGTCGGCGAACAGTTCGCCGAATACGCCGTGGCCATGGAAAACCCCGCCGGCATCCTCGACGCCACGGTGGTGGCTCGCGACGCCGGCGTCGGGCTGGAGGTCAGAACCGTGGCCTACCGCCGCAGCGCTCAAGTGCTGCAACGCGGGCATGTGCCGCTGTACAACGCTTCGCCGCAATTGACGGCGGCGTTGGTGGCGTTGATGTAGCGTCAGCGCATCACCAACCGTTCCGGCATTTCCCAGCCGCCGCCCAGCGCCCTGAAGGCAGCGATGGCGGCGCGGGTCGACTCGGTCTGGGCTTGCGATCTGGCGTCGGAGGTGCGCAGCAGGGTCTGGTCGGCGTTGAGTACGTCGATCAGGCTGGCGGCGCCGTTCTGATAGGCAATGAATGAAGACTGCCGGGCGCTTGCCAGGGAGGTTTCGCCGGCTGTCAGGGTAGCCGCCTGGATTTCGCGATTGACCAGCGCAGAGAAGGCATTTTCCACATCCTCGCTGGCCGTCAGTACGGACTGGCGATAGGCGGCGAGCGCTTCGGCTTCCTGGCCCTTGGCGCCGTCGATCTGGGCGTTGATACGCCCGAAGTCGAACAGCCGCCAGCGTAGCCCCAGCACGCCTGCCGATTGCGCGGCGCCAGCGCGGAACAGGTTGCCGCCTTGCGTGGTGGCGCTGCCGAGCAGGGCGCTGAGTGAGAATTTCGGGTAGTACTCGCTGATCGCCTCGCCGATGCGTGCATTGGCGGCGACCAATCGGCGCTCTGCGGCGATCAGATCCGGCCGGCGGCGCAGCAGGTCAGCGGGCGCGCCCGTCGCCGTGAGCTGCGGCGCACGTGGAATGGCGCCTGCGTTGGCGAGTTCGGCGCGGTGGGTGCCCGGCGCGCTGCCAAGCATCACGTCCATCGCGTTCATGGCTGCATCGAGGCCCGTCCGCAAGACCGGCAAGCTGGCCCTGACTTGCGAGAGCTCGCCCTCGGTCTGTTGCATCTGATAATCGGCGGCCAGGCCGCGCGCGTGCAGCAGGCGCACCTTCTCCAGCAACGCCTGCTGGGTGTCGACCTGCCGCTCGGCAATCGCCAGGCGCGCCTGCAGGCCGCGGATGCTTGTGTAAACGTCCGCGGTCTGCGCGGCGACCGCCAGTCGTGTAGCGACGACGCCGGCTTCGGACGCCTGGTAGTCCGCCAGGGCGGCTTCCCTGCCTCGGCGCAGGCCGCCAAATACATCCAGTTCCCAGCTCGCTTCGAGGTTAGCCGCGTAGCTATTACCATAGCGTTCGTAGCCGGGCGTGGCGTCCAGCACCCGGCCCAGGGGTGTTTCCACCGATTGATAGGCACGTGCGGCCTGGCCGTTGACCGTGGCCGAGGGAAGCAGCGCCGCATTGGCAGCGCCCAGGCCGGCGCGGGCTTGCAGGACGCGGGCCCGGGCCTGGGCGATTGCGAGGTTCTGCGCCAGGGCTTCGTCGACCAACGCACTCAACTGGGCGTCGCCGAAGCCTTCCCACCAGCGGGCGAAACTGGCGGGGGGCGGCGCGGCTCGCCGCTCCACGGCGGCCTGCTCGAGATAATGGTCGGCCAGTGGCGCGTCCGGGCGATGATAATCCGGGCCGACCGCGCATCCCGCCGCCAGGCTGGTGCTGATCACGAGGGCAAGGGGGCGCATGGCAGGCATGGGAATTCTCGTAAGCGAAAATAGATAGTGACCATATTATAGATTGGTCACATGCTGTCAATCAGCTCGCCGTGGAGTTAAGCTCTAGGCATGAACAACGACATGAACAACTCGACCACCCGCGGGCCGCAGGATCACGAGATTCGCGACCAGATCATCAACGCCGCGACCCAACATTTCGGCCATTACGGCTATGAGAAAACCACGGTTTCGGACCTCGCCAAGGCGATCGGTTTCTCCAAGGCCTACATCTATAAATTCTTCGATTCCAAGCAGGCCATAGGTGGGGTGATCTGCACCAATCGCCTGGCTATGATCATGGGCATCGTCGAAGCAGCACTGGCCGATGCGCCGAGTGCCTCGGAGAAGCTGAGGCGCCTGTTCCGTTCGATTTCAGAGGCTGGCAGCGATCTGTTCTTCCACGACCGCAAGCTCTACGACATCGCGGCGGTGGCCTCGCGCGACCAGTGGCCGTCGGTCAAGGCGCACGAGCTGCGCGTTCGCGAGCTAATCCAGCAGATTCTCCTCGAGGGCCGTGAAGCGGGCGAATTCGAACGCAAGACGCCGCTGAACGAAACCACCAACGCGATCTTTCTGATCCTGCGGCCCTATGTCAATTCCGCCCAGTTGCAGTACAACCTGGACGACGCCGCCGAGGCCGCCGCGCACCTGCCGGCGCTGATATTGCGCAGCTTGGCTCCATAGTCAGGTGTTAGTGACTATTGACAATATTGGTCACTAGTTAAAGAATGAGGTTCCCGAATTGCTCTTGAGTGATGGAACCCATGCGCCTCGTGCCCGCCGTGCTTGCCGTTTGCCTGCTGCCTCTCGTCCTGGTGGCGTGCGGCGATTCGTCTGTCAAGAAAGACCCCCGCGCCAAGCCGCCGCTGGTTCGGTTGGCAGCGGTCGAGCAGGCAGCCGGGGCCGTTCGTTTCTTTACCGGTGTGGTGGTCGCACGGACCCAGAGCGACCTTGGCTTTCGCGTCTCGGGCAAGGTGCTGGAGCGTCTGGTCGACACCGGTGAAACGGTCAGGCGCGGCCAGCCGCTGATGCGCCTCGACCCCGTCGACCTGCAACTGCAGGCGCGGGCGCAGCAGGAGGCCGTCGCCTCTGCTCGAGCGCAGGCCAGGCAGACGGCTGACGACGAAGCCCGTTACCGCGGGCTGGTCGCCGCCGGAGCGGTGTCGGCCTCGACCTACGACCAGATCAAGGCGGCTGCCGATTCCGCCAGGGCGCAGCTCAGCGCTGCCCAGGCCCAGGCCGATGTGGCGCGCAATGCCACGGGGTACGCCGCCTTGCTGGCCGATGCCGACGGCGTGGTGATGGAAACCCTGGCCGAGCCCGGCCAGGTGGTCAGCGCCGGGCAGCCCGTGGTGCGGCTGGCGCGAGCAGGGCAGCGCGAAGCCATCGTGCACCTGCCGGAAACCCTGCGCCCGGCGCCGGGTTCGACCGCCCAGGCTGCCCTGTATGGCAGCAGCAGCGCCTCGGTTGCGGCCAGGCTGCGGCTGCTCTCCGAGGCCGCCGATGCCACCACGCGCACCTTCGAGGCCCGCTACGTACTCGACGGCGCGCTGGCCAACGCTCCGCTCGGTGCCACCATCACCCTCGATATCGCCGCGGCGAGCGATGCAGCCCAGGCGCTGCAGGTGCCTGCTGCCGCGCTGTACGACCCGGGCAATGGCCCCGGCGTCTGGGTGGTCGCTGGCCAGCCGGCGAAAGTCGCCTGGCGGTCGGTACGGGTTGTGGGGATCAGCGATCAGGCGGCGCGAATCGAAGGCCGTCTTGGCGCGGGCGAGCAGGTGGTGGCGCTGGGCGCGCACCTGCTGCATGCCGATCAGGAGGTGCGAGTTGCCCAGGCGCCTGCCGTCGCCGGGAGCCAGCCATGAATGAGGGCCGTTTCAACCTGTCGGCACTGACGGTTCGCGAGCGCGCCATCACCCTGTTTCTCATTCTGCTGATCGCGCTGGCCGGCACTCTGGCGTTCTTCCAGTTGGGCCGCGCCGAAGATCCGCCCTTCACCGTCAAGCAGATGACCATCATCACCGCCTGGCCGGGCGCCACTGCCCAGGAAATGCAGGATCAGGTCGCCGAACCGCTGGAAAAGCGCATGCAGGAGCTGCGCTGGTACGACCGCAGCGAAACCTACACCCGTGCGGGCCTGGCGTTCACCATGGTGTCGCTGCTCGACAGCACCCCGCCTGCGCAGGTGCAGGAGGAGTTCTACCAGGCCCGCAAGAAGCTCGGTGACGAAGCCGGGAGCCTGCCGCCTGGGGTCATCGGGCCAATGATCAACGACGAGTTCTCGGACGTGACTTTCGCGGTGTATGCCCTGAAGGCCAGGGGCGAGCCGCAGCGCCAGCTGGTACGCGAAGCCGAATCGCTGCGTCAGCGCCTGCTGCATGTGCCGGGGGTGAAGAAGGTCAACATCATCGGCGAGCAGGCCGAGCGCATTTTCGTGTCCTTTTCCCATGACCGGCTGGCGACGCTGGGCGTGACTGCACAAGACATCTTCGCTGCACTCAACAGCCAGAACGCGCTGACCCCAGCCGGCTCGGTGGAAACCTCCGGCCCGCAAGTGGTAATGCGCCTGGATGGCGCGTTCGACACCCTGGCGAAGATCCGTGACACGCCGATTGCCGTGCAGGGGCGAACCCTGAAACTTGCCGATGTGGCGACCGTGGAGCGTGGCTACGAAGACCCCGCCACCTTTCTGGTGCGCAATGGTGGCGAACCCGCGCTGCTGCTCGGCGTGGTGATGCGCGAGGGTTGGAACGGCCTCGACCTCGGCGCGGAGCTGGACGCGGAAACGGCGAGCATCAATGACGCCATGCCGCTGGGCATGACGCTGGCCAAGGTCACCGACCAGGCGGTCAACATCAGCTCGTCCGTCGATGAGTTCATGGTCAAGTTCTTCGTCGCCCTGCTGGTGGTGATGCTGGTCTGCTTCATCAGTATGGGCTGGCGCGTAGGGGTGGTGGTCGCGGCCGCCGTGCCATTGACCCTGGCCATCGTCTTCGTGGTGATGGCGGCCACCGGCAAGAACTTCGACCGCATTACCCTGGGTTCGCTGATCCTCGCCCTGGGCCTGCTGGTGGACGACGCCATCATCGCCATCGAAATGATGGTGGTGAAGATGGAGGAGGGCTACGACCGCTTCAAGGCATCGGCCTATGCCTGGAGCCACACCGCGGCGCCGATGCTCTCTGGTACGCTGGTCACGGCCATCGGCTTCATGCCCAACGGCTTCGCGCAGTCCACGGCCGGCGAGTACACCAGCAACATGTTCTGGATCGTCGGCATCGCGCTGATCGCTTCCTGGGTGGTGGCCGTGGCGTTCACCCCCTATCTGGGCGTGAAACTGTTGCCCGACATCAAGCAGGTCGAGGGCGGCCACGCGGCCATCTATGACACCCGCCACTACAACCGCTTTCGCAGGCTGCTGGGGCGCGTCATCGCGCACAAGTGGCTGGTGGCCGGCGTGGTGATCGCCGCGTTCGTGGGCGCCGTACTGGGCATGGGGCTGGTGAAGAAGCAGTTCTTCCCGACGTCCGATCGCCCGGAAGTGCTGGTCGAGTTGCAGTTGCCCTATGGCACGTCAATCGAGCAGACCAACGCCACGGCCATCAAGGTCGAGTCGTGGCTGCGCAAGCAGGAAGAAGCCAAGATCGTCACCGCCTACATCGGCCAGGGCCCGCCACGCTTTTTCCTGGCCATGGCGCCGGAGCTGCCTGACCCTTCGTTTGCCAAGATCGTGGTGCTGACGGACAGTCAGCAGGCCCGTGAAGCCCTCAAGCTGCGCATCCGTGAAGCGGCCTCCGAAGGCCTGGCGCCCGAAGCCAAGGTGCGCGTCACCCAACTGGTGTTCGGCCCGTATTCACCGTACCCGGTGGCCTACCGGGTAATGGGGCCCGATGCCATGCAACTGCGCGAAATCGCCAGCCGCGTGCAGGCCGTGTTGCAGGCCAGTCCGATGATGCGCACGGTGAATGCCGATTGGGGCCCGCGGGTGCCGACGCTGCACTTTTCTCTGGATCAGGATCGCCTGCAGGCCGTTGGCCTGAGTTCCAACGCTGTGGCACAGCAACTGCAGTTCCTGCTCAGCGGCGTGCCGATCACCTCGGTGCGCGAGGACATCCGCGCCGTGCAGGTGGTCGGACGCGCGGCGGGAGAAATTCGCCTCGACCCGGCGAAGATCGCGGGCTTCACGCTGGTTGGCTCAGCGGGCCAGCGCATTCCGCTGTCCCAGGTCGGCGAAGTGAACGTGCGCATGGAAGATCCGGTCCTGCGCCGCCGTGATCGCACACCGACCATCACCGTGCGCGGCGATATTGCCGAGGGGCTGCAACCGCCGGACGTGTCTACTGCCGTGTGGAAAGACCTGCAACCGATCATCGAGACGCTGCCGGCCGGCTATCGCATCGAGATGGCTGGCTCCATCGAGGAGTCCGGCAAGGCCAGCAAGGCGATCGCGCCGTTGCTGCCGATCATGATCGCCCTGACGCTGCTGATCATCATCCTGCAGGTACGCTCGATCTCGGCCATGGTCATGGTGTTTCTTACCTCACCGCTGGGCCTGATTGGCGTGGTGCCGGTGCTGCTGCTGTTCCAGCAGCCGTTCGGCATCAACGCCCTGGTCGGCTTGATCGCACTGTCGGGGATCCTGATGCGCAACACGCTGATCCTGATCGGGCAGATCCACCATAACGAACGCGAAGGGCTCGACCCCTTCCAGGCCGTGGTCGAGGCCACCGTGCAGCGTGCTCGGCCTGTACTGCTGACGGCGCTGGCGGCGATCCTCGCCTTCATCCCGCTCACCCACTCGGTGTTCTGGGGAACCCTGGCCTACACCCTGATCGGCGGCACCTTCGTGGGCACCATCATGACCCTGGTGTTCCTGCCGGCGATGTACGCCATCTGGTTCAGGATCAGCCCGAATGACGAACCCGAAGACGCGCACGCCTAATCTCGGGCGAGCAGTGCCGGGCTGCTCGCTGCCAACCTGGCCGAGAGGCTGCAATGATCGAATTCCACGAGCGCACCGTGGAGGAAGATGATGGGCGTGAGGCCTGAAAGCGTGATCAACGGCCTCGCTGTCGCGGCGCTGGCTGACGGCCTGCTGCTGATCGGCCCGAACGACCCCGGCCTCGGCTCTGCTCGGTTTTCTGACCATGGGCGCGGCGGCGATCACCACCTGGCTGGTGTCGGTATTGGACTTTGCCCCTGACCACCTTGGGCGCGACTCAGGCGGTGGTTTGCCTGCTCGGCCTGGGCTTGTTCGGGGTGGCAATCGGCTGGCAAGGTTATCGAGTCGTCAGTAACGGCGCTCGCCACCCTCTGGATCCAGCCTGGTTCAGTTCGCCGGCGTCGCTGCGGAACCTGGCCAAATCACCGCCTGGGCGACGATCACGTTCTGGCCGTTGAAGGTGAGGGCCGGGGTGCCGTGCAGTTGGTAGCCCATCTCCAGGGCGGCACTGACCCGCCGGCAGAAGCTGGCGTCGTCGGGGCCGGTCAGTACGCGATAGATGGGCAGGTCGTCTGGCGGGCGGGGCATGGGCTCGGTTCCTTGAGGCGGTTGGGCATGCGTTTATGAGCGTCGGGCCGGGCGCCGTCAAGCGCTTGCGGCGCGCGGGTCTCCAATCGGCCGGCTGTTGCCGAGAGCTGGCCGATTTGCGGTGCTGATTCGATCCTCAACCACACTCGCCACCATTGGCCACACCATCGAGCAGCCACTGACGGAACATGCCCAGCGCCGGCAGCACGGCATTGCGTTTGGGGTAGGCGAGAAAGTAGGTGCGGCCGCTGGCAACCGGTGTGCCTGTGGTGCGCAACTGGCCCTGGCGCAGTTCTTCCTCGACCAGCACCTGAGGTACCAGGCCGACGCCGATGCCGGCGCGCACGGCCTGGATCAGATGCGAAGTCAGCTCGAAGTTGGGGCCGTCCTGCAGTTGCCCGCTGTTCACCCCATGCCGAGCGAACCAGGTCGACCACATCGGCGGGTGGCTGGCGACCTGCAGCAGCAGCTGCCTGGCCGCCAGGTCGGGCGTCAGCGGCTCGCCGGCCGCGAGAATCGCCGGGCTGGCGATCAGCACCATGGATTCCTCGAGCAGTGGGTGGGCCATCAGTTCCGGCCAGGCGCCGTCACCCACGCAGATCGCGGCGTCGAGCTGGCCGTCGCTGAAATCGGCGTGGATGCGCGAATGGATGTGCACCTGCACGCCTGGGTTCGCCGCATAGAACTCGTGCAGCCGCGGCAGCAGCCATGTCGAGCCGAAGGTCGGCAGCAGCGCCAGGCGCAGGGTGCCGCCACCGGAGCCGTAGTCGATGGCCTGCAGCGTGGCGTTGCGAATGCGCGCCAGGGCGTCGGACAGGGTGTCGGCGTACAGCCGGCCCACGTCGGTGAGCACCACGTTACGGCCTTCGCGCTGGAACAGGGTGATGCCCAGGAAGGCTTCCAGCGCCTGCACCTGGCGGCTCACCGCGCTCTGGGTCAGCGACAGTTCGGCGGCGGCACGGGTATAGCTCTGGTGGCGCGCCGCCGACTCGAAGGCCAGCAGCAGGGACATGGATGGCGTCAGTCTGCGCAGATTCATTCATAAAACTCATGGGTTGCGACGGCAAATACCCTTGTAGCACAGAGACGTGCTGCCGAAAATGTGTGCATCAAAAGCCTGATGCAATCGCCCGTAGGCAGGCCTTTGAAAAACGTAGGCGAGGCGGCCAGTGCAAGGCAAAAACAGCCGAAAAAGCGGAGTGTACGAGTTGTACATGAGCATTTTGAGGCTGTTTTTAACGCAGCAATGGCAACGCAGGTAGTTTTTCAATGGCCTGTTAGAGGCGTGTAGATCCATGGGAGATAACCGATGATCGCCAGCCTGAGTGCTCCACAACCGACCCAGGCCCTTTACCTGGCCTTTCTCGACGCGCTCGGCGCCGCCGGTTTTCGCGGCGAGATCGCCCGTGACCACGCCAGCCGCACGGTGCTGGCGACTGACAATTCCATCTACCAACGTCAGCCCCAGGCGGCGGTGTTCCCCCTCGACGAGGACGACGTGCAAGTGCTGGCGCGGGTGGTCGGCGAGCCTGCGCACCGCAGCGTCAAGCTGACGCCACGCGGCGGCGGCACCGGCACCAACGGGCAGTCGCTCACCGACGGTGTGGTGGTCGACCTGTCGCGGCACATGAACCGCATCCTGGAGATCAATGCCGAAGAGCGCTGGGTGCGGGTGCAGGCCGGGGTGGTCAAAGACCAGCTCAACGCCGCGCTCAAGCCTTACGGGCTGTTCTTCGCCCCGGAGTTGTCGACCTCCAACCGTGCGACCATCGGCGGCATGATCAATACCGACGCCAGCGGCCAGGGCAGTTGCACCTACGGCAAGACCCGCGACCATGTGCTGGAACTGACCACCATCCTGCTCGGCGGCGAGCGCCTGCACAGCCACCCGGTGAGCGAGTCGACCCTCAGCGAACAGCTGGCCCGCAGCGACCGCACCGGCCAGGTGTACCAGTGCGCCGAGCAGATCCAGCGCGAGAAGGCGGCGCTGATCGAGGCGACCTTTCCAAAGCTCAATCGCTGCCTGACCGGCTACGACCTGGCGCACCTGCGCGAGGCGGACGGGCGCTTCAACCTCAACAGCGTGCTGTGCGGCTCCGAAGGCTCTCTGGGTTTCATCGTCGAGGCGCGCCTCAACGTGCTGCCGATTCCCCAGTACTCGGTGCTGGTCAACGTACGCTACGCCGGTTTCATGGACGCGCTGCGCGATGCGCGCAACCTGATCACTCTGCAGCCGCTGTCCATCGAGACCGTGGATTCCAAGGTGCTGCTACTGGCGATGAATGACATCGTCTGGCATGGCGTCGCCGAGTACTTCCCCGAAGATCCCGGGCGGCCGACCCTGGGCATCAACCTGGTGGAATTCAGCGGCGACGACCCTGATGAGGTCAACGGCCGCGTCGAGCGCTTCATCCAGCACATCCAGCAGGACGCCAGCGTGGTGCGCCTCGGCCACACCTTGGCCAGCGGGCGGGCGGCGGTGTCGCGGGTTTACGCGATGCGCAAGCGCGCGGTGGGTTTGCTCGGCAACGTCGACGGCGAGGTGCGCCCGCAGCCGTTCGTCGAGGACACGGCGGTGCCGCCGGAAAACCTCGCCGACTTCATCGCCGAGTTCCGCGCGCTGCTCGACGGCCACGGCCTGACCTACGGCATGTTCGGCCACATCGATGCCGGCGTGCTGCACGTGCGCCCGGCCCTGGACATGAAGGACCCGAAGCAGGCCGCGGCCATCCGACCGATTTCCGATGCGGTGGCGGCCCTGACCCAGCGCTACGGCGGTCTGCTGTGGGGCGAGCATGGCAAGGGCGTGCGCTCGGAATACGCGCCGGCGTTCTTCGGCGAGCTGTATGCCTCGCTGCAGGCGCTCAAGGCCGCGTTCGACCCCTACAACCAGCTGAACCCCGGCAAGATCGCCACGCCCCTAGGCAGCGACGAGGCGCTGCTGAAAATCGACGAAGTGACCCTGCGCGGCGACCTCGACCGGCAGATCGGCGAGCGTGTGTGGCAGAGTTACGGCACGGCGGTGCACTGCAACGGCAACGGCGCCTGCTACAACTTCGACCCGGACGACGCCATGTGCCCGTCCTGGAAGGCCACGCGCCAGCGCGTGCATTCACCGAAGGGCCGGGCCTCGCTGGTGCGTGAGTGGCTGCGCCTGCAGGGCCAGGCCGGCGTGGACGTGCTGGCGCCGATCGCCTGCGGCCCGCTGGACTTCCTGCGCAGCCTGCCGAACCGCTGGCGTCATTCCCGCGCGGGCGATGACGACTTTTCCCACGAGGTCTACGAAGCGATGGCCGGCTGCCTGGCGTGCAAGTCCTGCGCAGGGCAGTGCCCGGTGAAGGTCAACGTGCCGGAGTTTCGCTCGCGCTTCCTGGAGCGCTACCACCAGCGTTACCTGCGCCCGCTGCGCGACTACCTGATCGGCTCGCTGGAATTCAGCCTGCCGTTGTTCGCCCGCATGCCGCGGCTGTACAACGGGGTGATGGGGTCGCCCCTGGTCACGCGCCTGCTGGCCGAGCGCATCGGCATGGTCGACAGCCCGCTGCTCAGCGATTTCGACTTCAAGGCCCTGGCGGCGCGCCATCACCTGACGATCGCCACGCCTGCCGAACTGGCGCGCCTGAGCGCGGCGAAGCGGGGCAAGAGCCTGATCCTGGTGCAGGACGCCTTCACCCGCTATTTCGAGACGCCGGTGTTCGCCGCCTTCATCGAACTGGCCAGCCGGATGGGCTATCGCGTATGGCTGGCGCCGTTCATGGCCAACGGCAAGCCGCTGCACGTGCAGGGCTTCCTGCCGGCCTTCGAGCGCACCGCACGGCGCACCGCGAAAGGTCTGCAGGCGCTGGCCGGCTTCGACATCCCGCTGGTGGGGCTGGACCCGGCGATGACCGTGGTCTACCGCCAGGAATACCGCAAGATCGCCGGCCTCGAATGCCCGGACGTGCTGCTGCCCCAGGAATGGCTGCTCAAGGCGTTCGACGGCCAGCCCAAGCTGCCGGCCAAGAACGTAGCGTTCCGGCTGCTGGGCCACTGCACCGAGAAGACCAACGCGGCGCCCAGTGCGGCAATGTGGGTGAAGGTATTCGAGCAGGCCGGGCTGCAGGTGTCGGCCGAGGCTACCGGTTGCTGTGGTATGTCCGGGACCTACGGGCACGAGGCGCGCAACCTGGAAACCTCGCGGACGATCTTCGCCCAGTCCTGGGAACCGGCGCTGGATTCCGGCGCCGCCGCCGAGCCATTGGCGACCGGCTATTCGTGCCGCAGCCAGGTGGCGCGGCTGAAGAACGCCACGCTGCGCCATCCTATCCAGGTATTGCTGGAGCATTTGCAGTAGGAGAAGGGGGCGCTTCCTGTGGCCAGGTAAGGCAGAGAGCATCGCTGCAGGGCTGGGATTTTCGCGGGCACAGACTAGGCCTCCCGACTCGCTTTCGAAGGGAGGGCGAGCCTAGGAACTGGTGACAATCCTTCGCCCCAGGTTCGTCGATTTGGCGGGTAAGTGGGGCGGAAGCGGCCGTTCGCTCCCGAAGGATGAGCTGGTGATTATCTGTGGGAGCGGGCCATGCCCGCGATTTTTCGCGCGCATGGCGCGCTCCCACAGTGGATCGGCGAACGGCCGCTCTAAGTGAATCGCCCCTAGTTTCGTAGACACCTCCAAGCCTCATAATGAGGCCCACTAGGAGGTGCCATGAGCAACCAGCGTTACCCCGAAGAATTCAAAATCGAAGCGGTCAAGCAAGTGA
>NZ_MSXV01000004.1 GCF_001945395.1 Pseudomonas sp. PA15(2017)
CTGCTTTGCCCGCGACCTTCGCCCTGGATATAACCCATAAACGACAATGCCCCTATCAACCGATAGAGGCATTGTCTTCAACTCACCCTCGGACTGCTAGGTTTTCACACAGTCTGTCAGAGCCGGCGTTTTTGTTTCTAGCGTCAGGCTTACTTGCGCACGCCTTCCACGGAAATGATCAGCTCGACTTCCTGCGAAACCGGGCCCAGATCCTTCTCGATATTGAAGTCCTTCAGCTTCAGCTTGGTGCTGCCCTCGAAGCCGGCGCGGTAGCCGCCCCATGGGTCGTCACCCTGACCGATGAACTTGGCGGCGATCACCACCGGCTTGGTCACGCCGTTGAGGGTCAGGTCGCCAGTGATGTCGGCAGCGCCCTGGCCGGTCGACTTGACCGAGGTGGACTTGAAGGTCGCGGTCGGGTTCTTGCTGACGTTGAGGAAATCGGCGCTACGGATGTGCTTGTCGCGCTCGGCGTGGTTGGTGTCGACGCTTTCGGTCTTCAGGGTCACGTCGACCTTGCTGGCCTCGGGGTTCTTCTCGTCGAAGCTGAAGGAGCCGTCGAAATCCTTGAAGGTGCCGTACAGCCAGCTGTAGCCCAGGTGACTGATCTTGAAATTGACGAAGGCGTGCTGGCCTTGCTTGTCGATGGCGTAGTCGGCAGCCATTGCCTGGCCAGCGCCCAGCAGAGCGGTACCCAGCGCCAGTGCAGCGAAAGTCTTCTTCAACATGGAAACTCCTTGTGAGATGAAAATGGATGGCGCTGCAGAGCAACGCCGAAACCGCAGGAAGATCAGCGCCCGAAGATACGCAGCAAGGTGCGATCACGGTCGATGAAGTGGTGCTTCAACGCAGCCAGGCCATGCAGGACCGCAAAGATCACGATAGCCCAGGCCAGGTATTCATGAATCAGGCCGGCGACATCCCCCTGATTGGGAATGCTGGTCACACTCGCCGGCACCTCGAACCAGCCGAACACGCTGATGCCCCGGCCATCGGCAGTGGAGATCAGGTAACCGGAAGTCATCAGCACGAACAGCCCCAGGTACAGGAAGCCGTGCCCCAGCTTGCTGGCCACGCGCGTCAGCCGACCATGCTCGGGCAACGCCGGCGGCGGCGGGCTGGCCAGGCGCCACGCCAGGCGCGCCAGCATGACGATGAACAGCAGGATGCCGATGCTCTTGTGGATGTTCGGCGCCGTCTGGTACCAGGTGCTGTAGTAGCTCAGCCCGACCATCCAGAAACCAAGGGCGAACAACCCGAATACCGCAAGGGCCACCAGCCAATGCAGGGAGATGCTGATGAGACCGTAACGGAACGTAGAATTACGCCACTGCATGGCCTGCTTCCAGAAGTTGAGTTGGACAGAGATTAGCAACAAACCTATCGACTAATAGCAGAAATTGTTGCTGTGAAATATCGAGAAAGGCGATAGCTGAGCACCATCACCAGATGCCAACGAGGTTAGTCCTTGACCTATTCGAAGCGTTCAAAGCCACGGACCTGAACGGTCGCTTTCAGCGGATCAGCGGTGGCAGACGGCAAAAAACGGCAGGTGCGCGCTTCTGATAGGCTTGCCCGCTGATAATTGGGAGAGCGACTCGATGAGTAACCAACACTGGATGCAGCGTGACCTGGACGTCCTCTGGCACCCTTGTACACAGATGAAGGACCACGAGCGTCTGCCGCTGATCCCGATCCGCCGCGGTGAAGGCGTGTGGCTGGAGGACTTCGAGGGCAAGCGTTACCTGGATGCCGTCAGTTCCTGGTGGGTCAATGTGTTCGGCCACGCCAACCCGCGTATCGGCAGGCGCATCAAAGAGCAGGTGGATCAGCTCGAGCACGTGATGCTGGCCGGTTTCAGCCACCAGCCGGTGGTGGAATTGTCCGAGCGGCTGGTGAAGATCACGCCGCCGGGGCTGAGCCGGTTGTTCTACGCCGACAACGGTTCCTCGGGCATCGAAGTGGCGCTGAAGATGAGCTTTCACTATTGGCTCAACAGCGGCCAGCCTGCGAAGAAACGTTTCGTGACCCTGACCAACAGCTACCACGGCGAAACCGTGGCGGCGATGTCGGTGGGCGACGTGGCGCTGTTCACCGATACCTACAAGGCGCTGTTGCTCGACACCCTCAAGGTGCCGAGCCCGGATTGCTACCTGCGCCCGGAGGGCGTGAGCTGGGAAGAGCACTCGCGGACGATGTTCGCCGCCATGGAGCAAACCCTGGCCGAGCACCATCACGAAGTCGCGGCGGTGATCGTCGAACCTTTGATCCAGGGTGCCGGCGGCATGCGCATGTACCACCCGATCTACCTGACGGTGCTGCGCGAGGCTTGCGACCGCTACGGCGTACACCTGATCCATGACGAAATCGCCGTCGGCTTTGGCCGCACCGGCACCATGTTCGCCTGCGAGCAGGCCGGCATCACGCCGGACTTTCTGGTGCTGTCCAAGGCGCTCACCGGCGGCTATCTGCCGATGGCCGCGGTACTGACCACCGATGAGGTCTACGCCGCGTTCTATGACGAATACGCCACCCTGCGTGCCTTCCTGCATTCGCACACCTACACCGGCAACCCGCTGGCCTGCGCCGCTGCTCTGGCGACCCTGGATATTTTCGAGGAGGACGGCGTGATAGAGGCCAACAAACGGCTCGCCGCGCGCATGGCCAGCGCGACCGCACACCTGGTCGATCACTCTCACGTCGCCGAAGTGCGCCAGACCGGCATGGCCCTGGCCATCGAGATGGTGCAGGACAAAGCCGGCAAGGTCGCCTACCCCTGGCAGGAACGCCGCGGCCTCAAGGTGTACCAGCACGCCCTGACCCGCGGCGCATTGCTGCGGCCACTGGGTAGCGTGGTGTATTTCCTGCCGCCCTACGTGATCAGCGAAGAGCAGATCGACTTTCTCGCTGACGTGGCCAGCGAAGGCATCGACCTGGCTACCCGCACTTCGGTCAGCGTACCGGTAGGCGACACCCGCTATCCAGGCTTCCGCGATCCAGGCTGACGGCGCAGGCAGGTGGGCGAGCGCCACCTGCCGTCATGCCTTGCTCAGAGCACGCTCAGCGGATACTCGACGATGAAGCGCACCTGGTCGGAGTCCACATCCGAGGTTCCGGAGATACGGTGCGTGGCCTGGCGCAGGCGGAACTTGAGATCCTTGGCCGCGCCACTCTGCACCACATATTGCACGTTCACATCACGCTCCCAGTGCTTTTCGTTGTCGGCGTAATAGGCGTAGGGGCTGGATGCGTCCATCTTGCTGCCGTCAACGTTGTCGCCGCGGATGTACGAGACGTAGAACGACAGCCCCGGCACTCCGTAACTGGCCAGGTCCATGGCGTAGGTGGCGCGCCAGGAGCGCTCGCCCGGCCCGTTGAAATCCACCAGTTGCGAGGAGTTGGCCAGGTAAATCGAGTCTTGCGCACCGCCGCCGCCGAGCGTCAGGTAGTCGAACGGCTGATCGCCATGCACCCGTTGGTGGGCGATGGTGAAGGTATGCGCCCCCACCGAGTAGGCGGTCGCCAGTGACCAGGCGGTGACGTCGATGTCGCCGGCAACCGACTTGCCCTCATCCAGCGTCCGATAGATGTTGAAATCGAAGTTCAATGCCTGCTGGTCATCGATCGCCAGGTTGTAGATGGCGTTGCCGTAGTACTGACGCCACAGGTCTTCATAGCGCGAGGCGTAGGCACTGAAACTCAAGGCATCGCTGGCCACCCAATTGGCCCCGACATAATCGACACTGCCGCCTTCGGCACCCGGTGCGTAGGTGCTGTAGAAGCCATCGCGGCTACCGGCCTGGTTGAAATCCTTGGACGAAGTGAAATGGCCTGCGTCGATGATCAGGTCATCGATCTCGGCGCTGGTCAGCTGGAAACCAGTCGCGGTGGCAGGTACCAGACGAGCGTCGGCGACTGCGATTACCGGGTTGTAGGGCCGCAGCTGGCCATACTTGAGTTCCGAATTGGAAATGCGCATTTTCACGGCGCCACCGAGGGTGCCGAACTCGTCGTCAGCCTGGTTGGTGGACGAGTCCACCGGCAGCAACCCGGAGCCTGATCGCCCTCGTCCGCTGTCCAGTTTGATGCCCATGTAGGCATTGAGATCGACGCCAAAACCGACGACGCCCTGGGTATAACCCGAGCTGTATTCGAGGTGAAAACCCTGGCCCCATTCGCGATTATCCTCGGCTCCGCTCGCATGGCGATCCATATGCCAGTAAACGTTGCGGGTCAGCAGATTCAGCGTGCTGTCTTCGAGAAAACCCTTGGATTCGGCCTGGTTCGCCTGAGCGGTGGAAATGGCCAGAAGACTGGCGCTCAGCGCCATCAACGATAATCCGGTACGTTGCACGATCATTATTATTCCCTAAGCGTGGAATGTAGCGGCGGATAGTCCGCCCTTGGAACAGGATGAGCTGCAGCGCCCACGCCGCTAAACGGCAACAGGTTTCCCCTGCCTGACGTGCGTTCGCGTGAGCCACCCACCCCTTGGTCAGCCCTGCCGTGCTGAAGCGCCCCGGGAATGCGGCCCGGGAGCAAGGCCGCTCTTTTTTTACCCTATGGCCAATGGACGCATTGTCGCAACCCTCGATGCAGCGAGCGGCGTTGCCGTTCACCTATCGCGAGCGACTCACACCCATCACCGCGTGCCCTGCAGCAACGCCACGGCGATCGATGGCCTGCAGAAAAATGACCAGCCGGTTATGCTTGCCCACCCTCAGCCCATATCCGTCACCGACCATGCGCCTTTCCCGCTTCTTCATCGACGCCCCTCTTTCCCTCGGCCAACACGAACTGCCCGAGGCCCAGGCCCACTACATCGGCCGGGTACTGCGGCACGCCGCGGGTGACGCCGTGCAGCTGTTCGATGGCAGCGGCCAAGAGTTTCTCGGCGAACTGCTCGAGGTGGGCAAGAAGACGGTGCGCGTCGAGCTGCGCGAGCAGTTCACCGGGCAGGCCGAGTCGCCCCTGCACATCCACCTGGGCCAGGGTCTGTCCCGTGGCGAGCGCATGGACTGGGCGATCCAGAAGGCCACCGAACTGGGCGCCCAGGTGATCAGCCCGATCATCAGCACGCGCTGTGAAGTACGCCTGAAGGATGAGCGCACCGACAAACGCATGGCCCACTGGCGTCAGGTGGCGATCAGCGCCTGCGAGCAATGCGGACGCTCGGTAATTCCGCTGATCCATCCGCCCATCACGCTGACCGACTGGCTGCAGCAAACCCAGGCGGATCTCAAGCTGGTGCTGCACCCCGTTGCCGAGCCGCTGAGCAGCCATGCCAAACCCGCGTCGCTGGCCTTTCTGATCGGCCCCGAGGGCGGCCTGACCGATGCCGAAGTCGAGCAGGCGAAAGGCACCGACTTCCACGCCGCGCGCCTGGGGCCGCGCGTACTGCGCACCGAAACCGCGCCGGTGGCGGGCCTGGCGCTGGCCCAGCACTTGTGGGGCGATTTCTAAGAATCTGTTCATGATCCTTATGAGCATGAAGTGGCAGTTACAAGGCAGGAGCAGACATCGGCGCAGTATCTGTGGGAGCGGGCCATGCCCGCGATTTTTCGCGCGCATGGCCCGCTCCCACAGATAATCACCAGCCCAACCTTCGGGAACGAACGGCCGCTACCGCCACTCAGCTACCAGAAATCGAAGAGCCTGGTCTGAAAGATCCTGAACAGGCTCTAAGCCCACTCTGTGGGTGTGGCGACGGCGCATCGCGCAAAACCGCCAGAAACCTGTGGCCAATTGGCTATCATCAGCAGACGGCCCGTGCACACCGGGCATGATGAGAACCCACCATGAATGACCGCTATTCAGGCACCCAGATCACCCTGCACTGGCTCAGCGCTGTGCTGGTCATCTGCACCCTGTCGCTGCCTTATGTCCAGGATCTGGTTGCCGATCTGCTCGGCGGTACTGGCGGGGTGTTCACCCTGCACAAATCCCTGGGCCTGAGCATTCTGCTACTGACCGTTCTGCGCCTGCTGGTGCGTGCTCGGCAAGGCACACCACAGCTGTTGGCCGACCGCGCACGCTGGCAGCGCAACGCCGCCAAGCTGGGCCACGGTGTCCTTTATGCGCTGTTGCTGGCGATGCCCCTGAGCGGCCTGCTGTTCGGCAAACGGCCGGTGGAGTTGTTCTGGCTGGTAACCATCGATCCGCTGCCGGTTTCCGATGCCACCCGCGCCCTGGCCCGTCAGTTTCATCTGACCGCAAAGTACCTGCTGTTCGCCTTGATCCTGGGCCACGCCTGCATGGCGCTCTGGCACCACTACGGGCTGCGCGACGGCGTGCTGCGCTCGATGCTGCCGCGCCGCTGATCGCCGGGGCGTTGAATGCGCCCCCCGGCCAACGCCTCAGAGATCGTCGAGGATATCGGCCATATCGTCGGCGTGTTCTTCTTCCTGGGCGAGGATGTCTTCGAAGATGCGTCGCGTGGTCGGATCGTCGTTGCCGAGGAAGGCGATGATCTCGCGATAGCTGTCGATGGCGATGCGCTCGGCCACCAGGTTCTCGGTCACCATCTCCTTGAGCGAACTACCGGCAACGTACTCGGCATGGGAGCGGCCAATTAGCGTGGCCGGATTGAAGTCCGGCTCACCACCAAGCTGGGTGATGCGCTCGGCCAGTTTGTCGGAGTGCTCCAGCTCCTGCTGCGCATGCTCGAGAAATTCGGCAGCGGCAACGCTGGCCTTGAGGCCGGTGGCCATGTGGTAGTGGCGCTTGTAGCGCAGGTAGCAGACCAGCTCGGTGGCCAACGACTCGTTGAGCAGACGCAGGACTGTCTCGCGATCGGCCGAATAACTCTCGGTGATCGCGCCGGACTCAAGGTGCTGACGCGCGCGCTGGCGCAGGATGCTGATATCGGTGAGAGGGGTGGCGCTCATGACTTTTCTCCATCGGCTTACGGTTGAGTGCGCCTGCTCTGGCGGCCGGCGGCACTGGGTTGTGAGTCGTGGGGGGAGAAAAAAGTTTGACCTGTTTCAAAATGATACTGCGGTGCTCAGATCAGCTCGGCGTCGGCGAGCAGTTGCTCGAGCCCTTCCAGGTCGGGAATGCGCAATACCGCGTCATCCACCTTCACGGCAGCCAGCTCCAGCGCCGCAAGGGCCACGTCCGCCCGCGGCAGATCCTCGGTCACCCGCAGGGAACGGGGAATGCCCTGAACCAGCAAGGCGATGAACTTGACATTGGCGCGGCCGCCCAGGGCATTGAGAATCGCGATGCGGGCACCGTCGCCAACCACTGCAGCGCCACCGCTGGCAGCCTCGAAGCTGAGCAGCGGCAGGCTCAGGTCGCGCCAGGCAACCTGGCCGAGAAACCAGTCCGGCATGCCGGCCAGGGCCGGTGGCGCGCGATAGGGAATCAGTTCGGCCACCGCCACGTTGGGCAGCAGCAGTGTGCGATCGGCCAGCGGCACGACCAGACCGGTCAGGCTGCTGACGCTGTTCTGGGTAACGACGGCTTGGCTCATGAAAACATCCTGTCAGACAGCGAGGGTGGTTGGAGAGGCATGCCGATAACCGGCGCACTGCTCGGCGAGGTGCTCGACGAGCGCCGCTGCCAGCTCCCGCGGATCGGCGGTGAAGCTGCTGTAGCCGCCTTCGCGCAGGCTGTCGGGCATGCTCGAGCAGGCGCAGCTCTCGGCGCGCTGCGTCCAGATGAGCCCGCCCTGGCGCTTCAGGTAGGCGGCCGCGGCGCTGCCATCGCTGCCCATGCCGCTGAAGGCGATCACGCCACTGTCGGCGGCGTAGCGCTGGGCGAGGTTGAGCATCATCTGGTCGATCGACGGGCTGTAAGGTTCCGGCCAGGGGCGATTGGCAACTCGCATGATGCCGTCATCGGCAAAGGTCAGCTCGTTGCTGATCGGCACCACCACCACTTCGCCACAGCGCAAGGCATCGCCATCACGCACGGTGCCGACGCGCCACTGGCTATGGCGGCCGACGGCCTGGGGCAAGGTGGTCTCGAAGCTGGGATCGATATGCTGGGCATACAGGAACGCCACCGGCAGGCCGCCCGGCAGCGCATCGAGAAACGCTTTGACCGCCGCCGGCCCGCCCAGCGATGCCGCCAGCAGCCAGACCTGCCGGGCCGGCTCACCCGCCTGCAACGGCGTGTTGGCCAGCGCCGCCGGCAGTTCGATGCGGCCCGGCCGCTGGGCCTCGGCCAGCACGCCGTCCAGGCCGCCGCCCACGGTGGCCAGGGCCGGATCGCCAACCAGCTTCTTCAGCTTGCCGACCAGCCGGCGCTCCCAGCGCGGGTAGTTTTCCGAGCTGCGCTGCGGCGCATGGCCTTCGCCGAACAACACCGGCACCTCGGCATTGGCCATCAGGGTGTCGATCAACGGCAGGTCATCGGACTGCACCAGATCGACCAGCCACAAGTCCGCTTCACAGGCCTGCAACGCTGCGTCATCGAGGCGCCCAGGATCACTGTTGAGCACCACCTGATAGCCGTTGCTGCTCAGGGCCTGCTGCAGCACATGGCGCTGCAGCGAGGTGTCGGCGATCACGGCGATGCGTGCTGCGCTGGATTGGCTCATGAGCGCTTGGTCCATCTCTCGATGGAGCCGAGCAACAGCGACTCCTGGTAGGGCTTGCCGAGGTACTCGTTGACGCCGATGCTCATCGCCCGCTCACGGTGTTTCTCGCCGGTACGCGAGGTGATCATGATGATCGGCAGATCCTTGAGGCCTTCGTCGTGGCGAATCAGGTTGGCGACCTCGAAGCCGTCCATGCGCGGCATTTCGATGTCCAGCAGCATGATGTCGGGGCGATGCTCCTGCAGCTGGGCAATGGCATCGACACCGTCCTTGGCGGTCAGCACGTTCATGCCGTTGCGCTCCAACAGGCGGCTGGTGACCTTGCGCACGGTGACCGAGTCGTCCACCACCATGACCAGCGTCGGGCGCTCGACCTCGACTTCCGGCACGCTGCCAGCGTCGGCCGTCAGACGCGGCCGGATCTGATACTGCAGATGCGCATGCAATTCGCGGATGGTCGCCAGCAGGTCGAGAATCACCACCACGCGACCGTCACCGAGGATGGTCGCCCCGGAAATACCCGGCACCGTGGCGAATTGCGGACCGAGGCTCTTCACCACGATCTCCCGCGAACCGGCCAGGGAATCCACCTGCACGGCCACGGCGTGTTCGCTGGAGCGCACCAGAATCACCGGCAGCGGCAGGCTCTGGCCGACCAGTTTGGGATGCTGGCCATTGTTGAGCAGGTCGCCCAGGTAGCGCAGCTCGTAGGCTTGCCCGGCGTACTCGAAACGCGGCGCATCGGGGCCGTAGTAGCTTTCCAGTTCGTACGGCGAAACGCGCACGATACCTTCGATGGTGTTGAGCGGAATGGCGTACAGGTCTTCGCCGGACAGCACCATCAACGCACGGTTGACCGATACGGTGAACGGCAGACGGATGCGGAAGGTGGTGCCCTCACCGATCACCGAGTCGATGCTCATCGAGCCACCGAGCTGCTTGACCTCGGCGTTGACCACGTCCATGCCGACGCCACGCCCGGAAATCTGCGTGACCTTCTCGGCGGTGGAGAAACCGGCCTCGAGGATGAACTGCAGGATCTCGTGTTCGCTGAGATCGGAGCCGGCGTCCATCAGGCCGCGTTCGACGGCCTTGCGGCGCACCGTATCGAGGTTGATACCGGCGCCGTCGTCGCTGAGCGTCAGCACGATGTCGCCGCCCTCGCGGCCCAGCTCCAGACGAATGCTGCCCTGCTCCGGCTTGCCGGCATTGGCGCGCACCGCAGCGCCTTCGATACCGTGGTCGACGGCGTTGCGCAGCATATGCTCCAGGGGCGCGACGATGCGTTCGAGCACCGTGCGGTCCATCTCGCCATCGGCGTTGCCGACGGTGAACTCGACCTGCTTGCCAAGTTCGCTGGCCACCTGGCGCACGATACGGCGCAGACGCGGCACCAGGCGATCGAACGGCACCATGCGCGTGCGCATCAGGCCTTCCTGCAGCTCGGTGTTGACCCGCGCCTGTTGCAGCAACAAGGTTTCCGCATCGCGGTTACGCGAGGCCAGGGTTTCCTTGAGGTCCAGCAAGTCGGAGGCCGATTCGAACAGGGCCCGCGACAGCTGCTGCAACTGGGAATGGCGGTCCATTTCCAGCGGGTCGAACTCTTCGTACCCGGCGCGCTCGGCCTCGGCCTGGTAGCGGCTGAGGATCTGCGCCTGGGTTTCGGTGTCGAGGCGGCGCAGCTGATCGCGCACGCGGTCGATGGTGGCTTCCATCTCGCTCAGGGTGAAGCCGAAGTCGCTGACCTGCTGTTCCACGCGCCCCCGGAAAATCGACGTCTCACCGGCCAGGTTGACCAGGCCCTCGAGCAGATCGGCGGGCACCTTGACCAGCTCCTGCGGGGCACGCCGTGCGGCGGCCTCTTCGGCAGCCACTTCGGCGCGCTGCACGAACGGCAGCACGCGGTTCTGCGCGGCGACCACCGGCCGTTCGCTGGCGGCAACGATGGACGTCGCTGCACGCGCCACCGGCTGCTCGGGCTCGGCCGCCGGGCGCTCGTCCTGGGGTTGCTGCTGCAGGCGCAGGCGCAGTTCGTCGAGGCTCTTCTGCAGCCCCTCGAAACCGGACTGCACGTCCAGGAACAGGCTATCCGGCCATGGCGCACCTTGGGTCTGGGCTTCGGTCAGGTGCTGCTCGAGGTCATGGCTCTGGTCGCCCAGCTGCTTCTGCCCAGCCAGGCGGGCACCGCCCTTGAGGGTATGCAGGATACGCAGCAGGTCGTCGATGCAGCCGGCATCGTCACGACGCTCTTCCCAGCGGCCGATGCCAGCTTCCATCGCTTCGAGCAGGTCGTCGGCTTCTTCGAGGAAGATATCGAGGATTTCGTCGCTGTCGGCATCGAAAGCTTCCTGCGGCGCGGCGCTCAACGGCACGGCGCGCGGCATGCTGAGCTGCTCGTCCGGGTTGGCACGCAGGCGGCGGATGGTCTCGATCAGCTCGTCGCCATTGGGCACCTGGCGCTGCGAGCGTACGGCGTCGAGCATCTCGGCGAGGCGGTCGTGACAGGCGTGCAGCAGCTCGAACAACATCGGGCTGGGGCGCAGACGCCCGTTGCCGAGGTCCTCATAGAGGAATTCCAGCTCGTGGGCCAGATCGCCGATCTCACGGATCTCGGCCATCCGCGCGCCACCCTTGAGGGTGTGCAGATCACGCTGCAGGGACTCCAGATCGAGGCTGTTGTCGACGTCATCCATCCAGTGCGTCAGGGCCGCACCGGCGCTGTCGATGATGTCGAAGCCTTCCTCGAGAAAGATCTCGACCAGCTCGGGATCGCGGTCGCCGTGCACCACGGCCTGAGTCGGCTCGGCGGGCAGCATGGGCGGCTCGGCAGTTGCTAAAGCTGGCTCGATGGCCGCAGCTTCTGGATCTAGGTCTCGCTCTTGCTCTGGCTCTCGCTCTGGCTCTGGCTCTCGCTCTGGCTCTGGCTCTGGCCAGGCATCCAGATGTTCGACCGGTTCAGGGGCGACCGGCGCCTCGGGCTCGGCGTGTTGCTCGTCCTGGCCACCGCGCTGACGAAACTGGCGAATGGCCTCGACCAGCTCATCGGCAGGCTGCGCCGGCTGGCGCGCCTGCAGGTTGGCGAGCATGCCGCCAAGCAGCGCATGGCCCTGCTGCACGCTGTCGGTAGCGAAAGGGGAAACACCGTAGCGGCGATCCACCAGCCCCTCGTAGAGGGCTTCCAGCTCGTGGGCCAGCTCGCTGATCGGCGTTACGCCGGCCATGTTGGCGCCGCCTTTAAGGGTGTGCATGTCGCGTTGCAGCGACGACAGCAGCGTGCGGTTGTCCGGCTCTGCCAGCCAGCGCTGCAGATTGCTGGCGGCGCTGTCGAGAATGTCCGCTGCCTCTTCGAGAAAGATCGACTCCAGCTCGTTGTCGTCAGACTCGACGGCTTCGAGCGGCTTTTCGCCGTCATCCGTAGCTTGCAGCGCGCGGGTCGCCTCCTCCAGCTCGACCACCTGCAGGCCCGGCACGTCGCCGGACAGCAGGGCCAGCTTGGCAGGGTCGAGCGCTTCGTCGAACAGTGCGCGCAAGGCGGCCACTCGTTCGGGGCAGGCGCTGACCTCGAGGCCGGCGGCGACCTGATCCATCATACTGACCAGCGCTTCGTGGGCCTGCTCGGCCTCATCGAAGAACCGTTCGCTGACCGCCAGGCTGCCGTCTTCCACGGCGCCATAGACGTCCAGCAGCGCTTCGCACAACTCGTCGATCTGCGGCAGTTCGGCCATTTCCGCGCCGCGACCGAGGGTCGTCAGCTCTTCCAGTAGGGTGTTCAGTTCCTGGCGTTCGGACGGCTGCGTACGCCAGCGGCGCAGCAGGTCTTCGACATCGAGCAGGATGTCCATGCCCTCGGCCAGGAAGATGCTGATCAGCTGCGGATCGCGGCTCTCGCCGTGCTCGTCCTGACGCTGGCTCCGGGCATGCTCGAGGCGTTGCTGGTGCAGCTGTTGCACACGCTCCAGGAAGGCTTCGGTGCCTGGAATCGGTCGCAGCGGGTCGCTTTCCAGCTGGGCCAGGCCTTGCCGGAACAATGCCTGGGCCTCGACCAGCACCTCGGCTTCAGTCAGGTCCAGCGGCACCAGATTGACCTTGAATTCCTTGACCATCTTTTCCAACGGCGCGGCCACTTCGGCCATCGGCAGAATGCCGGCCATGTAGGCGCTGCCCTTGAGGGTATGCAGGGCGCGCTGCAGGTCGTCGGTCACCGGCTGCGGCATTTCACGGGCGCAGTCGTCGAGAAAGGCGGCCAGAGTGTCGAGGTGGGTTTCCGCCTCGTTGCGGAAGATTTCCAGCAACTGCGGATCGAGCCCCGCGGGCTCTTCACTCGCAAGTTCCTGGTTGACCGGTGCGGCAGCCTCGATCTCGCCCGCGGGCTCGGCTACCGCGGCAGCCGGGGCGTCATGCTTTGGGAGGCTCAGCCCCTTGGCCAGCGCATGGGCGTCGGCCGCCAGGCGGTCGACATCATCACGCTGGCGCTGGGCCTGGGCGGCAAACTCTTCGACCAGCTCGGGCGTCAGCGCCACGACCTGATTGATCACCTGCTTGACCTCGTCACCGGGCTGAATGCTGCGGTCGAGCACGCGGTTGAGCAGGTTCTCGATCGACCAGGCCAGCTCGCCGATGACCAGCGCGCGCACCATGCGGCCACTGCCCTTGAGGGTATGGAAGGCGCGGCGGATTTCGGTCAGCGCCTCGCGGTCGTCGGTGTCGGCGCACCAGCGCGGCAGAAACTCGGCGATGGTTTCCAGCACCTCGCCAGCTTCCTCGATAAAGACCTCGCGCAGTTCCTCATCGATGGGTTCTTCATCGGCAGGCGGCGGCAGCAGGCTGGGCGGCACGTCTGCCGCCGGCGGGTTGATCGCCTGCACCGGCGCAGCCATTACGTCGGCCATGGACAGCGGCTTTTCAGCTACCGATTCTTCGACCGCGGACGCCTCGGGCAGGCCGGGCAGCTCGACCTCCGGCAGTTGCAGGTCGTCCAGGTCGACTTCGTTCCACTGCGGCTCGTCGGTCGCCTCCAGATCCAGCGCTTCGAGTTCCAGCGGCTGGTCTTCGAAACCTTGTGTCGGCAGGTCGAGCGCCGGCAACTCGGCGGCGGTCGGCTCGGCAGAGCCGGGTTCGAGATCGCTTTGCAGCTCGTCGAGCGACCACAATTCGTCTCCGGCGCGACCGTGCGGTTCGGGCGAGGCGGCCGGCTGATCGTCGAGGTCGAAGGACCAATCGTCATCGGCGATGGAAGCAGGTTGCTCGGTAGCCGGCAGAATGTCCGGCTCGCCCAGCTCCAGCGGCTCTGCAGACAGCAGGAAGGCATCATCCTGCGGTGCAGTGGCGGCGCGCTCGTCCAGCAGGTCACTGTCGTGCAGCGCCCAGGCGTCATCGGCGACCGCCGCCTTGGCATCGGCGTACGGGTCGTCGCCCAGTTCGCCGAGGTCGACCGTATAGGGATCAACCGCTTCACTGGTTTGCTCGGGCGTCAGCGCCTGAGGTTGCTCATCGGCCCACGCCCCATTGTCGAGTGTCTGCGTCCCATGGGCCTCGACGAGGGTCTCGGAAGCCTGCTCACCGGGCTCGATCACTTCGCCGGGGAGTTCGGGCAGCTCGTCGGGCTGCGTGGCATGAGTGTGCGGCTGATCGTCCAGTGCCCACTGCAGGTCGGCAAGGTCGTTAACGCGGCCTGGCGCGTCGTCGGTGATCGTCTCCGGCTGCTCGAAAGCCGGCTCGTCCAGCACAGGTAGCTGATCTGCGGCCAACTCGACGGCAGCATCCGCCTGAGTGATGTCGGCAGCCGGCGCCGCCAGTACGTCGATATCGTGCAGCGGATCATCCAGCGGCGCTGGTTCGTCGTCGACGGGAGCGTCGAGAATCGATGGTTTTTCCTGCAGCGGGTAACCCAGCGCCTCGAGGCTTTCCTCGGCGACGTCGAGAATCAGGTCGCCCTGGGTGGCGTGGTCTTCGGACAGGCGCTCCAGGTAGTACTCGACGCTGGTGATGGCATCGGCCAGGGTGTCGAGGTTCTGCCAGTTCGGCACCGCCTTGCGGGCCAGCAGCTGTTCCTGGATATAGCGGTTGCAGGCATTGAGCAGCGCGGCGGCGCGCGCCAGCGGAATCATCGCCAGACCACCTCGCACCTGGGTCAGCAGCTCCGGCACGCGGGCCAGATGGTCATGATTCCACTGCGAGGCAATGAACTCGATGATCGCGTCCTTGGCCTGTTCCAGGCCATTGCGCGCCTCCTTGATCACCAGTTGGTGGATCTGCCCGACATCGGTGGTGGGCAGGTGGCTTTCTTCGCGTTTGTTGCCGTCGGTCTGACCGACCATGCCGGTCAACGTCGCTTCGACGTAGAGCAGCGCGCCGGCCACGTCCATCAGCACGGCATCGCTCGGCGACTGAGCGCCTTCGGTCAGCGCGCGCACCACGTCGAGCTGGTCGACGATCACCTTGCGCGGCTGGGCGAAGCCGAGCACGGCCAGGGTGTCGGCGATCTGCTTGAGCGGCACCAGCAGGGCCTGCAGTTCACTGACCTGGGCACGGTCGCTGCGCACGAACAGGTCGAGGCTGTCCTTGACGCGCACCAACTCTTCACAGAGTGCGCCCACCACCGAGCGCATGGCATCGCGGTCGGGGCCGGCCAGACGCGCCCGCTCTTCATCGACCACACCATCGTCGGGCAGCGCTTCGTCGAGGTTGTAGCGCTCGCGCAGCACCCGGTTGCGCGGCGACTGCGGCGAGGCTTTGGCGACGTAGAACAGCAGATTCTTGGTGAGTTCGTCCGGGGCGCCCTGGTTGATACCGTCGGCGCCCTGCTCGGTCAGGCGCTTGAGTTCCTTGTCGACCTGACGCAGCAGCGTGCGCACCGAGGTGCCGTTGGCGATGCTACCGTTGGACAGGCCTTCGACGACGCCGGAAGCGATCTGCCACAGCGACTCGAGAGGCGAGTGCTTGCACAGGGTTTCCAGGCGTGCGAACACCCGCGCCATGTAACCGAGGTTGGTGTCCATGTCCTGCTGGCGAATGACCCCGACCAGCGCCACCTGCAGCATCTGCCGCAGTTTGCGCAGCAGGGGCGGCAGTTCGGCAGTGCGCAGCTGGGTCAGCGACTCGGGCGACAGCGCCGCGGCACGGGCAGACAGGTCAGGCGAGAACAGGCTGGTTTCCGACAGCAGCTTCTCGCCCCGCGCGGCGCGCAGGTCGTTGAGCAGCGGCAACACCGCCATGGGCAGGTCACGGCGTGCGGTCTGGATGCGATCCAGGTACACCGGCAGCTGCAGGATGGCCTGCATCAGCACTTCCAACGCTTCGCCCTGGTTGGCCACGCGACCGTCGATCAGCGCCTGGGACAGGTGCTCCATTTCCTCGGCGAGCAAGGCCGCACCGAAGAACTCGACCATCTGCAGGGTGCCGTGAACCTGATGCACGTAGGTCTGGCAGAAGCGCATGCGTGTCGAATCCTGCGGATTCTCGACGAACGCCTCCAGTGCCTGTCGCGCCTGCTTCAGGGTTTCCGCGATTTCGCCCTTGACCCACTCCAGGGCGACATAGTCGTGCCGATCACCCATACACACTCCGTCTCTTAGCCCTTGCGGGTATACGCCAGCACTCGCTCGTCGGCCACCGGAAGCATGTCCGGGTGCTGCCAGCCGACCACCTCGCCCACCCCGATCACCAGCAAGCCACCCGGCGCCAGGCACTCGGCCAGGCGGTTGAGGATCTCGCGGCGTCGCCAGCGGCGAAAATAGATCAGCAAGTTCTGACAAAAAATAACGTCCATGCCGGTCATTGGCGCCTTGTCCAATTCCAGCACGTTGAGCCTGGCGCAACAAACCCGTGCGGCCAGTTCCGGCAAAACCTTGAAGCGTCCATCGCCCTGCGCCGCGAAATAGCGCGCGCGCAGCGCTTGATCCATCGTCTGCAACCTGCGTTCGTCGTACAGGCCGTCCCGGGCCTTGGCCAGGGCGCTGCGGCTGATATCGGTGCCGGTGACACCGAACCGTCCTTGCGCGCCCAGCACTTCGCTGGCACCAATGGCCAGCGAATAGGGTTCCTCACCGCTGGAGCAACCCACGCTCCAGATCGCCAGGGGCTTCTCCAGGCCCTGCTCACCGCGCCGGGCAACGTAGGCCTGATACGCCTCGAACGAAGCCGGATGCCGGTAGAAGCGGGTTTCCTGAACGGTCAGCCGATCCAGCAGGTTCGCCCATTCCACGGCACCGCGCGGACCATCGGTGACCTGCCGGTAATAACTGGCGTAGTCGGCGATGCCCAGCTCGCGCATGCGCGTGCTCAGGTTGGTCTGCAGAAACACCCGGCGCTGTTCGTTGACCACCATGCCCAGGCGCGATTCCAGCAACTGTTGCCAGTCGCGGAACTCCGTGGCGGACATGTCCGCCAGCGGTTGCAAGGCCCAGACGCCTGACTGCATGTTGAGGCCCTCGCTCGAGCACGCGGCTGCCGCCTGGAACATCGTTCAATGCGCCAGACAGCAGGCGATCACGCCTGCTCGCCGCCGTTCGGCAGGTTGAAACCGGACACCGAGTGGCGCATTTCACTGGCCATCTTGGCCAGATTACCAATGCTCTTGGCGGTGGCGGTGGTACCGGACGAGGTCTGCGAGGTGATCTCCTGAATCACGTTCATGGTGTTGGAGATGTGGCCGGCAGAGGATGCCTGCTGACGTGCTGCGTTGGAAATGTTCTGGATGAGCGCGGCGAGGGTCTTCGATACCTTCTCGATCTCTTCCAGGGCCACACCGGCGTCCTGCGCCAGGCGCGCACCGCGTACCACCTCGGAGGTGGTCTGCTCCATGGAGATAACGGCTTCGTTGGTGTCGGTCTGAATGGTCTTTACCAGCGCCTCGATCTGCTTGGTCGCGCCGGAGGAACGTTCGGCGAGGCGTTGTACCTCGTCCGCTACCACGGCGAAGCCTCGGCCTGCGTCACCGGCCATGGAGGCCTGGATCGCGGCGTTCAGTGCGAGGATGTTGGTCTGGTCGGCGATGTCGTTGATGAGGCTTACGATGTCACCGATCTCCTGGGACGATTCACCGAGGCGCTTGATTCGCTTCGAGGTGTCCTGGATCTGCTCACGGATGTTGTCCATGCCGGTGATGGTGTTGTGTACGACTTCGTTGCCCTTGTTGGCGATGGCTACGGAACGCTCCGCTACCGCAGAGGATTCCGAGGCGTTCGCCGATACCTGGTCAATCGACACGGCCATTTCGTTGATCGCCGCCGAAGCCCCGGCGATTTCCTGAGCCTGGTGCTCGGATGCCTCGGCCAGGTGCATGGCGGTGGCCTGGGTTTCCTGGGCGGCGCCGGCCACCTGCACGGCGGTCATGTTGATCGTCGCGACGAGTTCGCGCAGCTGGTCGATCGAGTAGTTGATGGAGTCGGCGATCGCACCAGTGAAGTCTTCGGTTACCGTCGCGGCCACCGTCAGGTCACCGTCGGCGAGGTCGGCGATCTCATCGAGCAGACGCAGAATCGCGGTCTGGTTACGTTCGTTCTTCTCGGCGGTTTCGGCCAGTCGACGGTTGGTTTCCTTCACCATCACCAGGCCGATGATCAGAATCGAGCCCAGCGCCAGAGCGCCCAGCACGTAACCGGCGATGGTGTTCAGCGAGCGGCCCGAGGCCAGTCCTTCGAAGCCCTCGGACAGGGTAGAGGCCTTGTCGAGCAGGGTCTGCGATACGGTGAAGATGGTGTTGGCCGACTCACGAACCTGGAACAGTTCCGGCGAGGTTTCGAGAATCTCGTCCACGGAACCGGATACGAATTCGAACAGCTCGGAAATCTCGCCGAGGCGCTCCAGGGCTTCCTGGTCGCTGACCTTGGTGATTTCCATGGCCGCGTTGCCTTCCTGCATCGCGCTGAGCACACGGCCGAACAGGCTGGCGTCACGACCGAACATGTCGGCGGCCTGCACCGAGTCCTGGTCACCGGCGAGCACCTTGTTCACCGAGCCGAGAATACGTTCGGCGAGCAGCGACTGACGCTGGGCGACCGATACCTGGGCCGCCGGCGCACCGCTCTCGAGCAGGATGTCGACCACTTCCTCGTACTCGACCTGCAGCTGCGGAATGGTTTCGGCCAGGGTGGCGGCAACCTGGTGCAGCGACAGAACGGTCTGCTCGCTGGCCAGAATGGCGTCGGCGTTCTGGCGCAGGGCATCCCAGTCCTGCTGCACGGCAGCCATCTGCGCCTGTACCGATGCCGGCGTGGCAGGCAGACCGGTCTGCGCATTACCGTCGGTCAGGTAGCCCCAACGGGTCTGGAAATCGTTGCGGGCATCGCGAAGCAGGGCAAAAGCCTCGGCCTTGCCCGCAGCGGATTCGGTGGCATCCTTGGCGATACGCTGGGACAGCACGCGCAGTTCACCGGCGTTGCTGAGGTACTCGGTGTCGTAGTTACTTTGCGTATTCATGTACGCGAAGTTGGCGAACAGCATCACGATCGAAATGATCAGGACGACGAACAGCCCCGCCACGAGTGCGCCGACCCGTGTCCCCGCCAGCACATTGTTGGAGATTACTTTTTTCATTATCTGGCCCCCGCCTGGACCCTACCGCACTTCGAATTCCATCTAACGTCAGAAGGCTGGCTGCGCCGCCCCCACCGAAAAGCTATCTGTATGCCACGTCGACAAACTCTGGAGCCTGGGCCAGCGCATGAGGGCTGAACACCAACCAGGGTTGTTCACGCTGGAACACACCGTGAATGAATGGCGCGATGGAAGCCTCGAGCGCTGGCAACCGCTCGGAAAAGGTGTCCACCGCGAAATGCTGCATGCCGAACACCTCGTCGACCGTCAGGCCCGCGAAGATGTCGTGATGATCGACCACCAGCACCCGCCGCTGCTTGCGCAGGGGCGACAGCTCGCCGCCGAAGAAGCCGCACAGATCCATCACTGGCAGCAATCGTCCACGCACGTTGGCCACACCCTTGACCCAGCTTTTCACGCCGGGCAGTAAGGTATGTCGTGGCTCGTGCAACACTTCACCGACCTCACCCATCGGTGCGACGAAAAACCGCTCGCCCATGCGAAAGCCAATGCCGCTCCAGGTCTGCACCGCCACCTGCTGCGACGGCAAGCCCGCTGCCAAAGCGCGGCAGCGCTGCTCGATGCCGAGAAGGATCTGAAAGGGGGTGCGTGTCTCTGACATGCCTGTCGTGACCTTCTTCTTTTGTCGTGTCGCGCTGCGCGGCCTCAGCCAGCGAGCACCGCGTTCAGTGTTTTCAGCAGCGTAGCTTCGTCGACCGGCTTGGTCAGATAGTCCTTGGCGCCCTGGCGCTTGCCCCAGACCTTGTCGGTTTCCTGATCCTTGGTGGTGACGATGATCACCGGGATGTGGCTGGTTTCGGCATCCTTGGTCAGCTGCCGGGTGGCCTGAAAGCCATTGAGCCCGGGCATGACGATGTCCATCAGCACCACATCGGGTTTTTCCTGGCGTGCCAGGGCGACGCCGTCAGCGCCGTTTTCGGCCTTGAGTACCTGGTGGCCGTGCTTTTCCAGCATGGCGGTCAGCTTGTACATTTCGGTCGGCGAGTCATCAACAATCAGAATTCGAGCCATGATGTTTCCCAATACATGAAGAGAGGCGGTTGTAGCGACAGCCGGAGGTCAGGACGCCTGTTCGACCGGAGAGAACTCCGGTACGTGGGTCTTGATCGCGCCGAGCAGCTCTTCCTTGCTGAATGGCTTGGTCAGGTACTGATCAGAACCGACGATGCGCCCCTTGGCCTTGTCGAACAGGCCGTCCTTGGACGACAGCATGATAACGGGCGTGGACTTGAAGGCACTGTTGTTCTTGATCAACGCGCAGGTCTGATAGCCGTCGAGACGCGGCATCATGATGTCGACGAAGATGATGTTCGGATGGGTGTCGGCGATCTTCGCCAGGGCATCGAAACCGTCCACAGCGGTGATCACGTCACAGCCCACCTTTTTCAGCAGGGTTTCCGCTGTACGACGAATCGTCTTCGAGTCGTCGATCACCATCACCCTCAAGCCTTCCGAATGCTGTTCCATGTCTGCCCTGCCACCACTTCGGTGAGTCGTTGTATTACGCCATATCCAGTGCGCCGGAGGCCCTGAAACCAATGGGCCCGGCCCATCGCTGGGCCTTTTTAGCACACTCTCCACATGCAAGCCATCGGCCTGGTCGCCCTTGACCACCAGCCCCGTCAGCGCCACCCTTGGCGCCCATTCCTGCTACCTTTGCGGCTGCTTCGCACCGCCCTCTACGGAGATACTTCAATGAGCGTTCGGCTCGGCATCGTCATGGACCCCATCGCACAGATCGCCTACAAGAAGGACAGCTCGCTGGCCATGCTTCTGGCTGCCCAGGCGCGCGGCTGGAGCCTCTTCTATATGGAACAGAAGGACCTCTACCAAGCCGCCGGTGTCGCCCGCGGCCGCACTCGCCCGCTCAAGGTATTCGCCGATCCCCAGCGCTGGTTCGAATTCGGCGACGAGCAAGACATGCCCCTGGCCGAACTCGACGTGATCCTGATGCGCAAGGACCCACCCTTCGATAACGAATTCGTCTATTCCACCTATCTGCTCGAACAGGCCGAGGAAGCCGGCACGCTGGTGGTCAACCGCCCACAGAGCCTGCGCGACTGCAACGAGAAGTTCTTCGCCACACGCTTTGCGCAGTTCACGCCGGAAACCATCGTCAGCCGCAGACCCGACATTCTGCGTGATTTCGCACGACAGCACCGTGACATCATTCTCAAACCCCTCGATGGAATGGGCGGATCGATGATCTTTCGTCACCGTGAGGGCGACCCGAACCTCTCGGTGATTCTCGAAGCCCTCACCGCCCATGGCAGCCAGCAGATCATGGCGCAGCGTTACCTGCCCGCCATTGTCGACGGTGACAAGCGTATTCTGATGATAGACGGTGAACCGGTTCCCTACTGCCTGGCGCGCATTCCGGCCAGCGGCGAAACCCGCGGCAACCTGGCTGCCGGTGGCCGTGGCGAAGCCCGCCCGCTCACCGAGCGCGACCGCGAAATCGCCGCCGCCGTTGGCCCGAGCCTGCGCGAGCGCGGCCTGCTGTTCGTCGGTCTGGACGTAATCGGCGACCGCCTGACCGAGATCAACGTCACCAGCCCGACGTGCATTCGCGAGATCGATGCGGCCTTCGATACGCGCATCGGCGAACAACTGATGAACAAGATTGCCGAAAAGCTCAATGCGCGGAGTGCTTCATAGACTTTTGCACATCGCCTCGGCAGACTGCACGACAATTGAGGGTCCGCTGACGTTTCACGCACGGTCGCGCCGGAGCCAATTTTTGCGCGAGGCAAGGCACGAGATGCGAAGTTTGGCGGGCCAAATGAGCCATCGAGTAACGCCGCATCGCGCAAAAATTGGACCGGCCCTACGGGTTGCGCGGGAAATGACCTCCGCTGTCGTTGCAGGACTTGGCAATGGAACAACCATTCCCAGCGTCCCACGCCTAACCGGAGGCCATTTCCCGCGGCAACGCGACTCGTGCTGAAGCGTCAGCGGACCCTCGGGCCTGCTGACGTTTCAGCACGCCCGTGCCGAAAAGTCAGCAGACCCGACGAATAGATAGCGATGAACGCAACAGCCAGCCCACCCGATCTCACCTCCTCCGGCGTTCGCCCGGCGGATCGGCTGGGCTTCACCCTGTTTCTGGCCGCGGTGTTGCACGCTGCGCTGATTCTCGGCGTGGGTTTCACCTTTGCCGAGCCCGGACAGATCAGCAAGACTCTGGAAATCACCCTGTCCACCTTCAAGAGCGATGAAAAGCCCAGGGAGGCGGACTTCCTCGCCCAGGACAACCAGCAGGGCAGCGGCACCCTGGACAAGAAGGCAGCACCGACCACCACCGAGCAGGCGCCCTTCCAGGACACCGAAGTACGCAAGGTGACCCCCGCCGCCGCGCCGCCACCGCCAGCTGTGAAGCCCGAAGCGCCGAAAGCCGCGGTGACCACCCGTGCCCCGCAACAGCAGAAGGCGCCGGCCAAGCGTGAGGAAACCAAGCCGACGCCGCCGACCCCGGAGGCGCCGTCCTTCGACAGCGCGCAGCTGTCCGCCGAGATCGCCAGCCTGGAAGCCGAGCTGTCCGACCAGGTGCAGCAGTACGCCAAGCGCCCGAAGATCCACCGTCTCAACGCCGCCTCGACCATGCGCGACAAGGGCGCCTGGTACAAGGACGAATGGCGCAAGAAGGTCGAGCGCATCGGCAACCTCAACTACCCGGACGACGCCCGCCGCCGGCAAATCCACGGCAGCCTGCGCCTGTTGGTGTCGATCAACCGTGACGGCAGCCTGTACGAAGTGATGGTGCTGGAGTCTTCCGGCGAACAGGTGCTCGATCAGGCCGCCATGCGCATCGTGCGCCTGGCCGCGCCCTACGCGCCGTTCACCGGCGATCTGGCCGACATCGACCGCTTGGAGATCATTCGCACCTGGCGTTTCGAGCGTGGCGACCGCCTGTCGAGCAACTGACGCGGACGCGGCGTTTTCGTCCGTACATGCAGCTTGTAGCTTGCGCCGCGCAGCTTCAAACTAGCGGTCATGAAAGACGCCAGCCCAAGCATCCTCAAGCACCACTTTCTGATCGCCATGCCACACATGGACGATCCGAACTTCGCGCACACCGTGATCTACCTCATCGATCACAACGACCAGGGCGCCATGGGCCTGGTGATCAACCGCCCCAACGGCCTGAACCTGGCCGACGTGCTCGAACAGCTGCGGCCGGACAGTGATCCTTCGGTGCTGTGCCAGAGCCTGCCGATCTTCAGTGGCGGCCCGGTGCAGACCGACCGCGGCTTCGTGCTGCACCCCAAGGGCCAGCACTTCCAGGCCACAGTCGATCTGGAAGATTTGAGCCTGTCGACCTCCCAGGACGTACTGTTCGCCATCGCCGAAGGTAACGGCCCGGCCAGCCACCTGATCGCCCTCGGCTATGCCGGCTGGGGCGCCGGCCAGCTGGAGGCCGAGCTGGCCGATAATGCTTGGCTGACCTGCCCGGCGAACCAGGCGATTCTGTTCGAAACGCCCTACGACCAGCGCCTCGGCGCCGCCGCCGCACTGCTCGGCATCGACCTCAACCTGCTCACCGCCCAGGCGGGCCACGCCTGATGGCCGAAATCGACAAACAATCGCTGCGCCTGTTGCTCGGCTTCGACTACGGCACCAAGCAGATCGGCGTCGCCGTCGGCCAGCCGATCACCGGTTCGGCCCGCGAGCTGTGCATCCTCAAGGCGCAGAATGGCGTGCCGGACTGGCAGAAGGTCGAAGCGCTGATCAAGGAATGGCAACCCGATGCCATCGTCGTCGGCCTGCCATTGAACATGGACGGCACGCCGAGCGACATGAGCGAACGGGCCGAGAAGTTCGCCCGTCGCCTCAACGGTCGTTTCAACCTGCCGGTATTCACCCACGACGAACGCCTGACCACCTATGCCGCCAAGGGCGAGCGCCTGCAGCAGGGCCAGACCGGCGGCTATCGCCAGCGCCCGGTCGACGCGCTGGCCGCCGCCCTGTTGCTGCAGGGCTGGCTGGAAGAAAACTGCCTGGGCTGACCCGTTCACAAGGAGCTTTAGATGAGCCTACCCAACCCCGCCGAACTGTTGCCGCAGATGGCGACTTCGCTGAGCAGCCACCTGAGCCGTCGGCAGATCAGCACGCCGCGCTTCATCGGCATCCGCACTGGCGGTGTGTGGGTGGCCCAGGCGCTGCTCGAGCAACTGGGCCGCGACGAGCCGCTGGGCGTGCTCGACGTATCCTTCTACCGCGACGACTTCACCCAGAATGGCCTGCACCCACAGGTGCAACCGTCCGAGCTGCCGTTCGAGATCGAAGGCCAGCATCTGGTGCTGATCGACGACGTGCTGATGAGCGGGCGTACCATCCGCGCCGCCCTGAACGAGCTGTTCGACTACGGCCGCCCGGCCAGCGTGACCCTGGTCAGCTTGCTCGACCTGGACGCCCGCGAGCTGCCAATCCGCCCCGACGTGGTGGGTGCGACGCTGTCGCTGGCGGCCGATCAGCGGGTAAAATTGTCCGGCTCCGCGCCCTTCACCCTTGAACTCCAGACGCTTTCCGACCAAGGCCGTCCGCAATGACCGCACTCGATGCCAAGCGCCCGCTGCAACTGAACGACCAAGGCCAGTTGCGCCATTTCCTGTCCCTCGACGGCCTGCCCCGCGAGCTGCTGACGGAAATCCTCGACACCGCCGACTCCTTTCTCGAGGTCGGCGCCCGGGCCGTGAAGAAAGTTCCGCTGCTGCGCGGCAAGACCGTGTGCAACGTGTTCTTCGAGAACTCCACGCGCACCCGCACCACTTTCGAGCTGGCCGCCCAGCGCCTGTCCGCCGACGTGATCAGCCTGAACGTGTCGACCAGCTCGACCAGCAAGGGTGAAACGCTGTTCGACACCCTGCGCAACCTCGAAGCCATGGCCGCCGACATCTTCGTGGTACGCCACGCCGGCTCAGGTGCGGCGCACTTCATCGCCGAGCACGTGTGCCCGAACCTGGCGATCATCAACGGTGGCGACGGCCGCCACGCGCACCCGACTCAGGGCATGCTCGACATGCTGACCATCCGTCGCCACAAGGGCAGCTTCGAGAACCTCTCGGTGGCCATCGTCGGCGACATCCTGCATTCGCGGGTGGCGCGCTCCAACATGCTGGCGCTCAAGACCCTCGGCTGCCCCGACATCCGCGTGATCGCGCCGAAGACCCTGCTGCCCATCGGCCTGGCAGAAAGCTACGGCGTACGCGTGTTCAGCGATGCCAATGAAGGCCTCAAAGATGTCGACGTGGTGATCATGCTGCGCCTGCAGCGCGAGCGCATGACCGGTGGCCTGCTGCCCAGCGAGGGCGAGTTCTACCGTCTGTTCGGCCTCACCGAACAGCGCCTCAAGCTGGCCAAGCCCGATGCCCTGGTCATGCACCCGGGGCCGATCAACCGCGGGGTGGAAATCGAGTCGGCGGTGGCCGACGGCCCGCAATCGGTGATTCTCAACCAGGTCACCTACGGCATCGCCATCCGCATGGCCGTGCTGTCCATGGCCATGAGCGGCCAGAATGCGCAACGCCAACTCAACGCTGAGGAGCAAAACTGATGCGTACCCGTATCCTCGGCGCCCGCGTCATCGACCCGAGCAGCGGCTTCGATCAGGTTGCCGATCTGTATATAGAAGGTGGCAAGCTGAGCGCCATCGGCCAGGCGCCAGCAGGCTTCGAAGCCGATCAGACCCTGGATGCCAGCGGCCTGATCGCGGCGCCCGGCCTGGTCGACCTGTCCGTCGCCCTGCGCGAGCCCGGCTACAGCCGCAAGGGCAGCATCGCCAGCGAAACCCTGGCCGCCGCTGCTGGCGGCGTCACCAGCCTGTGCTGCCCGCCGATCACCAAGCCGGTGTTGGACACCTCGGCGGTGGCCGAGCTGATCCTCGACCGTGCCCGCGAAGCTGGCCACGCCAAGGTGTTTCCCATCGGCGCCCTGAGCAAGGGACTCGATGGCGAGCAGCTCGCCGAACTGGTCGCTCTGCGCGATGCCGGCTGCGTGGCGTTCGGCAATGGCCTGAACAATTTCCGCAACGCGCGCACCCTGCGCCGCGCCCTGGAATATGCAGCCACCTTCGACCTCACGGTGATCTTCCACTCCCAGGATCACGACCTCGCTGAGGGCGGCCTGGCCCATGAAGGCGCCACCGCCAGCTTCCTGGGCCTGTCGGGGATTCCGGAAACCGCCGAGACCGCGGCCCTGGCGCGCGACCTGCTGCTGGTCGAGCAGAGCGGCGTACGGGCGCATTTCAGCCAACTGACCAGTGCCCGCGGCGCACAGCTGATCGCCGATGCCCAGGCTCGCGGCCTGCCGGTTACTGCCGATGTAGCGCTGTACCAGCTGATTCTGACCGACGAGGCGCTGATCGACTTCTCCAGCCTCTATCACGTGCAACCGCCGCTGCGCACCCGCGCCGACCGCGATGGCCTGCGCGAGGCAGTGAAGAACGGGGTGATCAGCGCCATCTCCAGCCATCACCAGCCTCACGAGCTCGACGCCAAGCTGGCGCCGTTCGGCGAGACCGAGCCCGGCATCAGCGGCGTGCAGTTGCTGCTGCCACTGGCCATGACGCTGGTGCAAGACGGCTTGCTGGACCTGCCCACCCTGCTCGCCCGCCTGAGTAGCGGCCCGGCGCAGGCGTTACGCCTACCGGTCGGCCAACTCAAGCAGGGCGGCGCGGCGGATCTGCTGCTGTTCGACCCCCAGGCCTCCACCGTGGCCGGCGAAAGCTGGTATTCCAAAGGCCGCAACAGTCCATTCCTGGGCCATTGCCTGCCCGGCCGGGTGCGCTACACCCTGGTGGACGGGCATATCAGCTTCCAGAGCTGATTTGCGCCGTGCACTGCGCTCACCTTCTGGGAAGCCGTGTCGTCAGGCACGGCGCAAAAACGTGGGAGCGGCTTCAGCCGCGATCAGTCTGCAGATCACCAACACCATCGCGGCTAAAGCCGCTCCCACGGACTCGGCAAAAGCCATCAAACACCTTGAGGTGCGCCCGGCCGCCGAGTCTGAATCACCGACCGGCAGCGTTGTAATAATGCGGGCTCGTTTCAGCGCACGTTATTGCAGCCGCCCTACCCGTTGCGCGCATTCTTGATCGACACCTGGTTGTTCAGTGTCCAAAGGTCATACAGCACGCCGACCAGAAACAGCCCGCCGGTCAGCAGATAGAGAATCCCGGTGACCCACTTGCCCTGGTACATGCGGTGTGCGCCGAAAATGCCAAGGAAGGTCAGCAGGATCCAGGCAACGTTGTAGTCCGTCTCGCCAGCGGTGAAACGCAGGTCGGCTTCACGATCCATGGCCGGAATCAGGAACAGGTCGATGATCCAGCCGATGAACAACAGCCCCAGGGTGAAAAACCAGATGGTGCCGGTCACCGGCTTGCCGTAATAGAAGCGGTGCGCACCGAGGAAGCCGAAGATCCACAGTAGGTAGCCAATGATCTTGCTGTGGGTGTTTGCACGCTGCATCAAAAGCACCTCTCATTCAACTATACAAAGGCACGGACGCTCGTCAGAGCCTTAACACAACATAAGATAACATAACATAACATCCCGACAAGATGCCCTTGAGCGATTGCTGCCATCGCCCGATACTGTATATAAATACAGCTAACGGATCACGCCATGCAATTGATCGAAAAGCTTACGGTACTCGCCGACGCCGCAAAATACGATGTTTCCTGCGCCAGCAGCGGCGCGCCCAAACGCAGCTCGAAAGGCCAGAGCGGTATGGGCGCCACCGACGGCATGGGCATCTGCCACAGTTTCACCCCCGATGGCCGCTGCGTCGCGCTGCTGAAAATTCTGCTGACCAACTTCTGCCTGTACGACTGCCAGTACTGCGTCAACCGTCGCTCCAGCGACGTGCCGCGTGCGCGCTTCACGCCCGAGGAAGTGGTCACCCTGACTCTGGATTTCTATCGTCGCAACTGCATCAGCGGGCTGTTTCTCAGCTCCGGCATCATTCGCTCCGCGGACTACACCATGGAGCAACTCAACCGGGTCGCCAAGCTGCTGCGCGAGGAACACGAGTTTCGTGGCTACATTCACCTCAAGACCATTCCCGACGCGTCACCGGAGCTGATCGCTGAAGCCGGTCGCTACGCCGACCGCCTCAGCGTGAACATCGAACTGCCCACCGAAAGCAGCCTGATCCGCCTGGCGCCGGAAAAGAGCGTGGCGCCGATCAAACAGGCGATGGGCACCATTCGCAACGGCGTCGAGGAGGCGGACAGCGAGAAGCGTGCGCCCGCCTTTGCGCCTGCCGGGCAAAGCACGCAGATGATCGTCGGCGCGGACGCCACCGACGACAGCACCATCCTGCACACCGCACAATCGTTGTATGGCGATTTCCGCCTCAAGCGCGTCTATTACTCGGCCTTCAGCCCCATTCCGCAAAGCCCCAAGAGCGTTCCCTTCGAGGCGCCGCCGTTGCTGCGCGAGCACCGCTTGTACCAGGCGGACTTCCTGATGCGCGGCTACGGTTTCAAGGCCACCGAGCTGCTCGACGGCCCCGGCAACCTGGCCCTGGACATCGACCCCAAGCTGGCCTGGGCGCTGAACAATCGCCAGCATTTCCCGGTCGACCTCAACCGCGCGGACGTGACCCTGATCGCCCGTATCCCCGGCATCGGCGTACTCAGTGCCCAGCGCCTGGTCGCCCTGCGCCGCCAGAAGCGCATCCGGTTTGCGGACGTCGGCCGCCTGCGCTGCGTACTGGAAAAGGCCAAGCCGTTCATCGTCACCCAGGATTACCGCCCGGCTCAGGCAACGCGGGAATCCCTGGTGCTGCGCCAGCAATTGAGCGAAGCGCCGCAACAGATGGGGCTCTGGTGATGCACGCGGTGCACTTCGACGGCAGTTTCGCCGGCTGGCGGGACGCTGCCCGAGCCCAACTGCGCCGAGGCATGGCGCCGCATCAGCTGAGCTGGGTGCAGGACAGCCAGGAAAACCAGGATCTGTTCGCCGCGCTGGAAGCGCCTCAACCCGCCGCGGCTGCCGACCGCCCCGTGCGGGTTCCGCGCGCCCTGATCGAACAACTGGAAAGCGCCGCTCGCTTTCGCTGCGCTCAACGCTGGGCGTTGCTGTACCGCATCCTCTGGCGTGTCGCGAACGGCGACCATGCCGCCATGCTGGCCGGCGATATCGACGGCAGCGAACTGCACGCCCGCCTCAAGGCGGTTCGTCGCGAAGCGCATCACCTGCACGCTTTCCTGCGCTTCAAACCGCGGGACGCCAGCGCTGGTGGGCCGGAGCTGGTGGCCTGGCACGAGCCGGCCCACGACATTCTCGCCAGCGCCTCGGGCCATTTCGCCGAACGCCTTGGCCGGCAGACCTGGCTGATCGCCACGCCGGACGACGCGGTGTACTGGGATGGCGAAAAGCTGCAGCACGCCAGTCCCTGCCCACCCGACTGGCAACGCCTGGCCCAGGGCACCGATGACCGCAACGAAGCGATGTGGCTGGCCTACTACGGCAGTACCTTCAACCCGGCACGCCTCAATCGTAGCGTGCTGGAAACCAATATGCCGGTGCGCTTCTGGCGCAACCTGCCGGAAGGTCCGCTGATTCCCCGTTTGATGAGCCAGGCCCGCGCGGGCGCCCAGGTCGATGGCCAGTCCGAGGCCGTGGCCGCTCGGCCGGGAAAACGAATCAGTGCCGCTGCGGAGAAAGTGTTGCCTGTGCGGCAGTGAACTCAGCCGGATGGAGTACGGCTGCTCGACCTTGTTTCTGAGCTGCCTACGCGGCAGCTCAGAAACAAGCCCGCGCCCTAAGAACCGGTTCATAATCTTTCGGCCCAGGTTCGCCGATTTGGCCGCTAAGTGGCGGGCTCGGCCGTTCATTGATCCACTGTGGGAGCGCGCCATGCGCGCGAAAAATCGCGGGCATGGACTAGGCGTCCCCGCCCGCTCCCACAGATACTGCGCCGACAACCGCTTCTGACGCATAAAGATCGTGAATAGGTTCTAAGCCAGGCGCAGAACCTGCCTGCCAACAACCAACAAAAAACCCGCCGAAGCGGATTTTGTTTTTCAGTGCCTTGGGCCGCTCAGCGGAACCGCCGCCCTTGATCTTCGTCGGTGATTTCCAGGGCCAGGCCCTGGGACATGCTGGTCAGGTGCTCGCCGTCGGTTTCCGAGCCGAGCTTGATCATCAGGCGCAGGTCGTTGGCCGAGTCGGCGTACAGCAGGGCATCCTCGTAGGTGATTTCACCCTGGCTGTAGAGGTTGTAGAGCGCCTGGTCGAAGGTCTGCATGCCGTGTTCGGTAGAGCGTTTCATCAGGCCCTTGAGCTCGTGCACCTCGCCCTTGCGGATCAGGTCGGCGGCCAATGGGGTGTTGATCAGCACCTCGATCACCGCGCGGCGGCCCTTGCCGTCGGGCGTGGGGATCAGCTGTTGGGCGACGATGGCCTTGAGGTTCAGCGACAGGTCCATCCACACCTGGTTCTGCCGGTCAGCCGGGAAGAAGTTGATGATCCGGTCCAGCGCCTGGTTGGCGTTGTTGGCGTGCAGGGTGGCCAGGCACAGGTGGCCGGTTTCGGCGAAGGCCACGGCGTGGTCCATGGTCTCGCGGGTACGCACCTCACCGATGAGGATCACGTCCGGCGCCTGGCGCAGGGTGTTCTTCAGCGCCACTTCGAAGGAGTCGGTGTCGATGCCCACCTCTCGCTGGGTGACGATGCAGTTCTGGTGCTGGTGGATGTACTCGATCGGGTCTTCGATGGAGATGATGTGGCCGCTGCTGTTCTTGTTGCGGTAGCCGATCATCGCCGCCAGCGAGGTGGACTTGCCGGTGCCGGTGGCGCCGACGAACAGCACCAGGCCGCGTTTGGTCAGCGCCAGCTTCTTGAGGATTTCCGGCAGTTTGAGGTCGTCCAGCGTCGGGATGTTGGTCTCGATGCGGCGCAGCACCATGCCGGCCAGGTTGCGCTGGTAGAAGGCGCTGACCCGGAAACGGCCGATGCCTCGGGCGCTGATCGCGAAGTTGCATTCGTGGTTCTCCGCGAAGTCGCGGCGCTGCTGCTCGTTCATCACCGCGTGCACGGTTTCACGGGTCATTTCCGGCGACAGCGGGGTCTTGGTCACCGGCATGATCTTGCCGTTGACCTTCATCGACGGCGGCACGCCAGCGGTGATGAACAGATCGGAGCCGCCCTTCTCGACCATCAGGCGCAACAGTTTCTCGAATTCCATGGGTGCTTACCTAAATGCGCTGGCGCGATGTTCAATTGCCGGCGGAGCTGCTTCCGCCCGCCTGGGCTCGGAATCGTGAAAAGGTCAGAAATTCTCTGGGGTCTTGGCCTTTTCACGGGCACTTTCACGGCTGACCAGGCCTTTGGAAACCAGCCGTTTCAGGCAGGCGTCGAGGGTTTCCATACCCAGTGCACCGCCGGTCTGGATGGCCGAATACATCTGCGCCACCTTGTCTTCGCGGATCAGGTTACGGATCGCCGGGGTGCCGATCATGATTTCGTGGGCCGCCACCCGACCGCCACCGATCTTTTTCAGCAGGGTCTGGGAAATCACCGCCTGCAGGGATTCGGACAGCATGGAGCGGACCATGGACTTTTCCTCGGCCGGAAACACGTCGACCACCCGGTCGATGGTCTTGGCGGCGGAGGTGGTGTGCAGGGTGCCGAACACCAGGTGACCGGTTTCCGCGGCGGTCAGCGCCAGGCGGATGGTTTCCAGGTCACGCATTTCGCCGACCAGGATGATGTCCGGGTCTTCACGCAGTGCCGAGCGCAGCGCTTCGGAGAAGCCGTGGGTGTCACGGTGCACTTCGCGCTGGTTGACCAGGCACTTCTTCGATTCGTGGACGAATTCGATGGGGTCTTCGACGGTGAGGATATGGTGGTACTTGTTGCTGTTGATGTAGTCGAGCATCGCCGCCAGGGTGGTCGACTTGCCCGAACCGGTCGGCCCGGTGACCAGCACCAGCCCGCGCGGCACGTCGGAGACCCTCTTGAAGATCTCGCCCATCCCCAGGTCTTCCATGCTCAGCACTTTCGACGGAATGGTCCGGAATACCGCGCCGCTGCCGCGGTTCTGGTTGAAGGCGTTGACCCGGAAGCGCGCCACACCGGGCACTTCGAACGAAAAGTCGGTTTCCAGGAATTCTTCGAAGTCCTTGCGCTGCTTGTCGTTCATGATGTCATAGATCAGCGCGTGCACCTGCTTGTGATCCAGGGCAGGCAGGTTGATCCGGCGCACATCGCCGTCGACCCGGATCATCGGCGGCAAGCCTGCGGAAAGGTGCAGGTCCGACGCGCCTTGCTTGGCGCTGAAGGCAAGCAGCTCGGTGATATCCATGGGACTCCCTAATGACGGTAGAATGCCGCGTAACTTAAGGATAGGGGCCTTGGGGGGTCACCAGGCGGCTGCGCGAGCACGCCCTTGGCAGAACACCGTGGGGCCCGCAGAAACGCTCAGGCGGCAGGCGCAGGTAATGTCCACGATAGCAGAGAATATTGCAAAGGTCGGTGTGCGGATCCGTGAGGCGGCGCAAGCCTCGCAGCGAGATTTTTCCTCTGTCGGGCTGCTGGCGGTGAGCAAGACCAAGCCCGCCGAGGCGATTCGCGAAGCCCACGCGGCCGGCCTGCGGGATTTCGGCGAGAACTACCTGCAGGAAGCGCTCGACAAGCAGGCGCTGCTCGTCGACCTGCCGCTGACCTGGCATTTCATCGGCCCCATCCAGTCCAACAAGACCCGCCCCATCGCCGAGCACTTCGCCTGGGTGCACTCGGTGGATCGCCTGAAGGTCGCCGAACGCCTGAGCGCCCAGCGCCCCGCCGAGCTGGCGCCGCTGAACATCTGCCTGCAGGTCAACGTCAGCGGCGAGGCGAGCAAGTCCGGCTGCGTGCCCGAGGAACTCGCTGCCTTGGCACAGGCGGTTACACAACTGCCCAACCTGCGTTTGCGCGGATTGATGACAATCCCTGCGCCCACCGATGACGTGGCCAGGCAACGTGCGGCGTTCGCCCGCCTGCGCGTACTGCGGGATGCGCTGAACCTCGATCTAGACACCCTGTCCATGGGCATGAGCCACGACCTCGAAGCGGCCATCGCCGAAGGTGCGAGCTGGGTGCGTATCGGCACGGCGCTGTTCGGCGAACGCGATTACGGCAAGGTTTGAATTACCCGATCTCGACTCTTCAGATAGGAACCGCCCCATGACCACTCCCCGCATCGCCTTCATCGGCGCCGGCAACATGGCTGCCAGCCTGATCGGCGGGCTGCTCGCCCAGGGCCTGCCGGCGGGCGCCATCCGCGCCAGCGACCGTGGCGCCGAACAGCGCGAGAAGATCGCCGCCGAACACGGCATCGACGTGATGGCCAGCAATGCCGAGGCCTGCCGTGATGCCGACGTGATCGTTCTGGCAGTCAAGCCGCAGGTCATGAAGGACGTGTGCCTGGACCTGGCCCCCCACGTGCAGGCCGGCCAGTTGATCGTCTCCATCGCCGCCGGCATCACCAGCGCCAGCCTGGAAAACTGGCTGGGCGCGCGAGCCATCGTGCGCTGCATGCCCAACACCCCATCGCTGCTGCGCCTGGGCGCCAGCGGCCTGTACGCCAATGCGCAGGTCAGCACCGCGCAGCGCCAACAGGCCGAGCAGTTGCTCGGCGCCGTCGGCATGGCGGTGTGGCTGGACGAGGAAAAGCTGATCGACGCCGTGACCGCCGTGTCCGGTAGCGGCCCGGCGTATTTCTTCCTGCTGATCGAGGCGATGACCGCCAGCGGCGAGAAGCTCGGCCTGCCCCGCGATGTTGCCGCCAAGCTGACCCTGCAGACCGCCCTGGGCGCCGCACAGATGGCATTGAACAGCGACGTCGACGCCGCCGAGTTGCGTCGCCGCGTCACCTCGCCGGCCGGCACCACCGAGGCGGCGATCAACACATTCCAGGCTGGCGGCTTCGAAGCCCTGGTCGAGCAGGCCGTCAAGGCTGCCGATCAGCGCTCGGCCGAGCTGGCCGAACAACTGGGTCAATAAGGAGACAATCAATGATCGGTCTGAACACCGCAGCCGTTTACATCCTGCAGACCATCGGCAGCTTCTACCTGCTGATCGTACTGCTGCGCTTCATCCTGCAACTGGTTCGCGCGGACTTCTACAACCCGCTCAGCCAGTTCATCGTGCGCGCCACCCACCCGATTCTCAAGCCGCTGCGGCGCATCATCCCCAGCCTCGGTGGCCTCGACCTGGCCTCGCTGGTGCTGGCGCTGATCGTCCAGTTCGCGCTGATGGCCCTGACCCTGATGCTGATGGGCGTCGGCATCAGCGACCCGCTGCTGGTCCTGGTGTGGTCGATCATTGGCGTGACCGCCCTGCTGCTCAAGGTGTTCTTCTTCGCCCTGATCATCAGCGTGATCCTCTCCTGGGTCGCCCAGGGCACGCACAACCCGGCCGCCCTGCTGGTCAATCAGATCTGCGAGCCGCTGCTGATGCCGATCCGCCGCATCCTGCCCAACCTGGGCGGCCTGGACCTGTCGCCCATCGTGGCGTTCCTGATCCTCAACCTGATCGACATGCTGGTAATCCGCAATCTGGCGGTCAGTACAGGGATGTTCAGCGGCCTGAGCCTGGCGATCTGAGCTCTCATGAGCTGCTGCGCGTCGCCCCTACTGCGTTAAAATCAGGCTCGGACTGCTCATTTACAACTTGTAAACTCCGCGTCCTCGCCTGTTTTTGCCTTGTAGGGCTCTAGCTCGCGAGATCATGAACAGGTTCTAGAAATCGATGAGTTTCTTTCGCTGGGATGGCGACGCGCTGATCCTCGACTGCCACCTGCAGCCCAAGGCGAGTGCCGATGCATTCGCCGGGCTGCATGGCGGGCGCCTGAAGATCCGCCTCACCGCCCCACCGGTGGACGGCAAGGCCAATGCCCACCTGCTGGCCTTTCTGGCCGCGGCCTTCGGCGTTGCCAAGAGCCAGGTCAGCCTGGAAAGCGGTCAGCAAAGCCGCCAGAAGCGGGTGCGCATTAAGGCGCCCAGCACATTGCCCGGCGAACTCGGCCTGACCGCTCGCCCATCCTGAACGACCATCAGGTGCCATTGCGCCGCACTCGCCATTGACGCCGCCTGCGCCCCTCGCATAATGCTCGGCAGCCCGCATCGAAGCCGATGCCCTGTCAGGGAACCCACCGATGAGCATGGAACGTCTCAGTGAGCAGGTCGATGCATATGTCGCCTGGAAGCGCGAACTGGTCCGCGAGATCACCCGCTACCGCAGTTGGCTGGCCCATAACCGGCTGAGCAGCGAAGGCGTCGAGGCACGCCTGGAGCGAGCGCTGCGCCTGCTGCGCACCGACCACATCACCCTGGCCTTCGTCGGCGAGTTCTCCCGCGGCAAGACCGAGCTGATCAACAGCCTGTTCTTCTCCGAATACGGCCAGCGCCTGCTGCCGTCCCAGGCCGGGCGCACCACCATGTGCCCGACCGAGATTCTCTTCGACCCGGGCGCCACGCAGCCCTACATCCGCCTGCTGCCCATCGAGACACGCATTGCCGAGGCCAGCGTGGCGCAGTTCAAGCGCACGCCCCGCCACTGGGTGAATGTCGCCCTCGACACCAATGACCCGGACAGCATGGCCAGAGCCTTCGCTCAGGTCGCCGCCAGCAAGGCCATGCCGGTGGAGAAAGCCATTGCCCTGGGCTTTCACCCGGACAACCTGGAAAGCACTGACAAATCCGGCCAGGTGTTGGTACCAGCCTGGCGCCACGCCATCGTCAACTTCGACCACCCGCTGCTGCGCCAAGGCCTGCGCATTCTCGACACACCCGGCCTCAACGCCCTGGGCTGCGAGCCGGAGCTGACCCTGTCGATGCTGCCCAGCGCCCAGGCGGTGATCTTTCTGTTGTCAGCCGACACGGGTGTGACGGCCAGCGATCTGGATATCTGGCAGCAGCACGTACAGCCCCTCGACGAGGAACGCCAAGGCTGTCTGTACGCGGTGCTGAACAAGATCGACGTGCTGTGGGACGACCTGGCCGGCGACACCTTCGTGGCCAATGCCATCGAGCGGGTACGCATGCAGGCTGCCCGACACCTGGGTATCGCCGGCCGGGACATCCTGCCGCTGTCGGCCAAGCAGGCGCTGCTCGCCAAGGTGCGTCAGGACCCGGCATTGCTGGCGCGCAGCCAGATGGCCGAACTCGAGACGCTGCTCTGCGAGCGCATCGTGGCGCAAAAGGAACGGCTGCTCGAAGAGCGCGTGGTGCGCCAGGTGCTGGCCATGCTCAATAACAGCCAGCACGTGCTCGGCCTGCGCCTGGCCAAGGTCAACGAACAGCTGGAGCTGCTCGACGAGCGCCGCCAGGACAACGGCCAGATGCTCATGGAGTTGACCAGCCGTACCAAGGACGATCACACCCTGCACCACAAGCGCCTGGTGGCGCTGCGCACCAATCAGCGCCTGCTGCGCAACCAGGGCGAGCGCCTGAAGACCTCGGCCCAGGCGGAAAAGCTCGAAGCGCACCTCGCCCAGCTGCGTCGTCAGCTCAATGGTGCCTGGACGACCCTGGGCATCAACCAGGCGATCCTCGGTTTCTTCACCGCGGTCGAGGACGACCTGCACAGCCTGTCCCACGATGCCGACATGGCCAACCGCATGGTCGAGGCCATCTACCGCCGGCACAACGAGGAGAACCCGCTGCAGGCGGTCGATGCGCCGCGCTTCGAACTGGCGGACTACGTGCGCGAACTGCGCCATCTGCAGAAGAAGGGCGACCGCTTCCGCCTGCGCCTCAAGACCCTGCTGACCGAGCAGCGCAGCCTCGGCCGACGCTTCTTCGCCACCCTGGTACAGGAAGTCATCGGTCTGCACCGCCGTCTGCGCCGCGATGCCGAGCGCTGGGCCGACGAGGCACTGATGCCGCTGATGCAGCACACACTCGAGCACAAGCAGTTGCTGGAAGGCCACATGCTGCGCCTCAAGGCCCTGGCCCAGGACACCCAGCACGGTCGCCAGCGCCACCGGCAGCTGGCCCAGTATGCCGATGAACTCAAGCAGCAACTGACCCAGGCCGGCGACATGCTGCGCGTGATGCGCCGCCCGGCACCCATCCAGCGGCAAGCCAAGGTGGTCACCCTCAAGGGCATGCCGCGCCCGATCGGTAACCTCGAGTAGCCGGCAGCGCGATACGCCGCGCCAACGGTCTCGGCCTGCGCGGCCGGCAGTTTCCTTGCCGCTGACAGGCGCGCTCTTTAGACTGCTGCACTTTCCCGTACCTTCCTTAGCCGAGCAGAGTCGATGTCGACTGTTTTTCCTCAAGACTCCGTTGGCCTGGTGACGCCGCAGATCGCCAGGTTTTCCGAGCCACTGGCGTTGGCCTGCGGCCGCAGCCTGGCCGACTACCAGCTGATCTACGAAACCTACGGCGAGCTCAACGCCAACGCCAGCAACGCGGTGCTGATCTGCCACGCGCTGTCCGGCCATCACCACGCCGCCGGTTACCACAGTGCCGATGACCGCAAGCCAGGCTGGTGGGACAGTTGCATCGGCCCCGGCAAGCCGCTGGACACCAACCGCTTCTTTGTCGTCAGCCTCAACAACCTGGGCGGCTGCAACGGCTCGACCGGCCCGTCCGACATCAACCCGGCCACCGGCAAGCCGTTCGGCGCCGACTTCCCGGTGATGACCGTGGAGGACTGGGTCAACAGCCAGGCACGCCTGGCCGACCTGCTGGGCATCGGGCAGTGGGCTGCGGTGGTCGGTGGCAGCCTGGGCGGCATGCAGGCCATGCAGTGGACGATCAGCTACCCGGAGCGCGTGCGCCACTGCCTGGCCATCGCCTCGGCACCGAAACTCTCGGCGCAGAACATCGCCTTCAACGAAGTGGCGCGCCAGGCGATTCTCACCGACCCGGAGTTTCATGGCGGGCACTTCCAGGATCAGGGCGTGATTCCCAAGCGCGGCCTCATGCTGGCACGCATGGTCGGGCACATCACCTACCTCTCCGATGACGCCATGGGCGAGAAATTCGGCCGCGGTTTGAAGAACGAGAAACTCAACTACGACTTCCACAGCGTGGAATTCCAGGTGGAAAGCTACCTGCGCTATCAGGGCGAAGAGTTCTCCGGGCGCTTCGATGCCAACACCTACCTGCTGATGACCAAGGCGCTGGACTACTTCGACCCGGCCGCCGAGCACGACGGCGACCTGGCCAAGACCCTGGCCAAGGCCAAGGCGGACTTCTGCGTGATGTCGTTCACCACCGACTGGCGCTTCTCGCCGGCCCGCTCGCGGGAAATCGTCGACGCCCTGCTCGCCGCCCGCAAGAACGTCTGCTACCTGGAAATCGACGCGCCACAAGGCCACGACGCCTTCCTGATGCCGATCCCCCGCTACCTGCAGGGTTTTGCCAGCTACATGAAACGGATCGAGGTGTAAGCATGCGAGCCGACCTAGAGATCATCCAGGAATGGATTCCCGCCGGCAGCCGCGTCCTCGACCTGGGCTGCGGCGACGGCGAACTGCTGGCCTGGCTGGGCGCCAACAAGCAGGTCAGCGGCTATGGCCTGGAGATCGACCCGGACAAGATCGCCCAGTGCATCGGCAAGGGCGTCAACGTCATCGAACAGAACCTCGACGAAGGCCTGGGCAACTTCGCCAGCGACAGCTTCGACGTGGTGGTCATGACCCAGTCGCTGCAGGCGCTGCACTTTCCCGACAAGGTGCTGGCCGAGATGCTGCGCGTCGGCAAGACCTGCATCATCACCTTTCCCAACTTCGGTCACTGGCGCTGCCGCTGGTACCTGGCCAGCAAGGGCCGCATGCCGGTGTCCGACTTCCTCCCGTACACCTGGTACAACACGCCGAACATCCACTTCTGCACCTTCGAGGACTTCGAACGCCTGTGCCACCAGCAGAGCGCCCGGGTGCTCGACCGCCTGGCCGTGGACCGCGAGCACCGGCATGGCTGGGCCAGCCGCGCGTGGCCGAACCTGCTGGGCGAGATCGGCATCTACCGTATCAGCGGCCACAATGCGCACGACGTGCGCATCGCCAACTAGGCCGCCCCATGCGCCTGCTCGCCATGTTGATCGCCCTGTGCCTGAGCCTGCCGGCACTGGCCGACAACCGCATGCAGCGCCTTGGCGACCTGCAGGTGCATTACAGCGCCTTCAACGCCAACTACCTGCAACCGCAGATCGCCCAGGCCAGCGGCCTGGTGCGCAGCGCCAGGCTGGGGGTGTTGAACATCAGCGTGCTGCGCGGCGGCAAGCCGACGACAGCAGCGATCAGGGGCGAGGTGAAGAACGTGCTGGGCCATGGTCAGGCACTGACCTTCGTCGAACAGCGCGAGGGCGAATTCGTTTCCTACCTGGCGCAGTTTCCCATCGAATCCCGTGAGGTGCTGCTGTTCAACCTGCAGGTGAACGGCCAGCGTCTGGACTTCAACCAGGAACTCTTTCCGGAGCCATGATGCCTTTCCCAGAACTCGTCCTCGCCAGCCACAACGCCGGCAAACTCAAGGAACTGCAAGCCATGCTCGGCGACCCCGTGCGCCTGCGCTCGGTCGGTGAGTTCAGCCAGGTGGAGCCGGAAGAAACCGGCCTGTCGTTCGTCGAGAACGCCATCCTCAAGGCGCGCAACGCCTCGCGCCTGTCCGGCCTGCCAGCGCTGGCCGACGACTCCGGCCTGGCGGTGGATTTTCTCGGTGGGGCACCAGGCATCTATTCGGCCCGTTACGCCGATGGTCAGGGCGATGCCGCCAACAACGCCAAGCTGCTGGCGGCCCTCAAGGAGGTGCCGGACGCCGAGCGCGGCGCCCAGTTCGTCTGTTGCCTGGCCCTGGTGCGACACACCGACGACCCGCTGCCGATTCTCTGCGAAGGCCTGTGGCACGGCCGCATCCTGCATGAGGCGCGCGGCGAGCACGGCTTCGGCTACGACCCGCTGTTCTGGGTCGAGGAGCGCCAGTGCTCCAGCGCCGAGCTGTCGCCGGCCGACAAGAATCAGCTCAGCCACCGCGCCATTGCCATGAAGTTGCTCAAGCAGCGTCTGGGGTTGTAAGCGGTTTCAAATGGGGCGTTTCGTCCACGCGCTTTGGCAGTTTGCCCAACTCGTGCCACGATAGCGCCCCGCAACCACCCTGCCGTGATCCAGAAGCCCGTGTTCCAGCTGCCGCCCCTGGCCCTGTACGTCCATATTCCCTGGTGCGTGCGCAAGTGCCCCTACTGCGATTTCAACTCCCATGCCGCCGGCCCCAACCTGCCGGAAGAGGCCTACGTCGACGCGCTGCTCGCCGATCTCGACGCTGACCTGGTCCAGGCCCACGGCCGCCCGCTGACCTCGATCTTCTTCGGCGGCGGCACGCCCAGCCTGTTTTCCGCCAAGGCCCTGGGCCGCCTGCTCGAAGGGGTGGAGCGGCGCATTCCGTTCGCCGGCGATATCGAGATCACCCTGGAAGCCAACCCGGGCACCTTCGAGCAGGAGAAATTCGCCGCCTACCGGCGCCTGGGCATCAATCGCCTGTCGATCGGCGTGCAGAGCTTCCAGGCGGAAAAACTCAAGGCCCTGGGGCGCATCCATGATGGCGATGAAGCCGTGCGCGCCGCCGACATGGCCCGCGCCGCCGGCTTCGACAATTTCAACCTGGACCTGATGCACGGCCTGCCGGATCAGTCCCTCGACGATGCCCTGGGCGACCTGCGCATCGCCATCGCCCAGGCGCCGACCCACCTGTCCTGGTACCAGCTGACGGTGGAGCCGAACACGGTGTTCTGGAACCAGCCGCCGGTGCTGCCCGAGGACGACACCCTGTGGGACATCCAGGAGGCCGGCCAGGCGCTGCTCGCCGAGCACGGTTACGCCCAGTACGAAGTGTCGGCCTACGCACAGCCCGAGCGCATGGCACGGCATAACCTGAATTACTGGACCTTCGGTGACTTCCTCGGCATCGGTGCCGGCGCCCACGGCAAGCTGAGTACGCCGGATGGCCGCATCAGCCGCACCTGGAAAACCCGCCTGCCCAAGGATTATCTCGACCCTGCCAAGCGCTACAGCGCCGGTGAGCGACTCCTCACCGCCGAGGAGCTGCCGTTCGAGTTCCTGATGAACGTGCTGCGCCTGAGCGATGGCTGCAACGCCGAGCTGTTCAACCAACGCACGGGGCTGCCCCTGGAACAACTGGCCGAGGCCCGCGAACAGGCCCACCGCCGCGGCCTGCTGCAAGCGGACCCGACGCGCCTGGTGGCTACCCGCGGAGGCCAGCTGTTTCTCAATGATCTGCTGCAGTATTTCCTGCCCTGAATCACCGCGCCCTGCGAACCAACGGCGCGTCGGATGATCCGAGGCAGCAGGATTCAATCGTCACGCCCGAGGAGCAACCATGGATTATGTGCTGGACCTGATCGCCACCGTGTCACGCTGGAGCCGTGGCCACCTCAGCGAGATTTCCCTGGGGCTCATGGCCACCCTGCTGGTGCTGTTCGGCCCGGCCATCAATGCCTGGATACAGGGACGTATCGGCAGCCTCAATTTCGTGCTGCGCACCTTGATATTCGTCGCGGTCTGCGTGGTCGGCTACGGCCTGGCGCTGGTCTATCTGACCCCACTGCTCACCCAACTGCTGGGCCATTTCAACAACTACACCCTGGCGCCGGTGCTGCTGGTGGTGATGTTCCTGATCGGTGTACTGGCGGATCGTAGCTGAGCCGATTCAGGGCACGACCTTGAGCCAGTCGACCACGCCCACGTCGCCATTGCGGTGAGTGCCCAGCACCTGACCGACAGCATCCTGCTCGACCGACAGGTCGGGCTCAATCGGCTTGCCACTCGAGCGCTCGACGCCAGGCGCCTCGACCAGCGGGCTGAACAGCAGGTTGCCGTGCAAGGCGCGTACCCGGGTGGTTGCGGGGTACTGCATGGGGCCGAATTCGACCGTCTCGGTCAACTCGGCCTGCCAGTCCAGCAGCGCGCCATAAGGCCCGTCGAGCCACAGGTTCCACAGCCGCAGCGTCATCCCCTGAAAGCGCACGGGAATGTCGGTGGTTTCAAGCTGCCAACGGCCGTCTTCCACCGCGCGCACGGTCATCGGCCCGGGCCAGGTGATGCCGGCCACCTGGCTGCCGGCGGCCAGCGTGCAACCTTCCAGTTGCCATTGCTCGGGCGCAAAACGTGCGCCATCAACATAGCGGAAAGTCACCGGAGCCTGTGCCGAGCACTGCCAACCGGCCAATTGCGCATCGTCGACCAGACTGACCTCGGCAAACGTGTCGTCCAGAATCAGGCGACGCACCGTGGCGCCCTGTATCACCGCGGGCTGCCGATCGAATTCGGCGCGCTGCAGGCTTTGCAGACCGTGGGGCAAGGGCTTGCCACCGAGGCTCCTGCCGGGCTCCAGGCGTTTCAGCCACACCCGCGTGCCAGCGGGTAGCAGCAACTCACCCAGGGCTTGCTCGCTGTCCAGCCGGGGGCTCAGCGCGCGCTGCTCGAACCAGTGACTGGCTTGCCAGCGCAGGAATTCGACGGCGGGCAGGCTGCCATTGGCGAGAAACACGGCGAGCAGCCCGAACCACCAGGGATGGGCGCGGATGAACCACCGGGAGCGGACATTCAGGCAGGCGACCAGCAGCGCCAGCAGCGCGGCGACGCAAACCAGCGACACCAGCAGGGACAATGATCCGAGCATCATGGCCAGTGGATCGATGGGGATCATGGGTGTCCTTGTAAGCGCTATGAGCCGATTTCGTGGCAGAGCTTAGAAGTCGCCCTCGAGCGAATCAACACTTGGTTACACTTCAATAAAAAAGCCAGCATCTGCTGGCTCTTTCTTTGATCAGGCAATGATCATTTGATCAATCTGAGGCAGAAGGGATAGCGATAGTGCTTGCCCTCGCCCGCCTTGATGCCGCCGATGATGGTCAGCACCACGGTGCCGATGCACAGCAGGCCCATCAGCAGAAAGCCGATGAGTACCAGCATCAGCACCAGACAGACGATACCGGCGATGGCTACCGTCAGCTGGAAGTTGAGCGCTTCCTTGCCTTGCTCGTCGATGAAGGCGTGCGAATCCTTCTTCACCTGCCAGACCACCAGCGGGCCGATCAGGTTGCCAAAGGGGAACACGAAGCCGAGGGCGGCCGCGAAGTGGCAGATCATCGCCCACTGGCGCGCATCGCGATCGGGCTCGTCAGCAGGCGTTACGGCGTTATGCTCATCCATCACGGCTCTCCTCGGTCAGCGAAACATCACTCGGCCAGCGCAGCCTGTTGCAGGGCGAACAGCTCGCCCATGCCCTGCTGCGCCAGGGCCAGCATGTCATTCAGCTCGGCAGGCTGGAACGGCGCGCCTTCGGCAGTGCCCTGCACCTCGATGAAACCACCGGTGCTGGTCATCACCACGTTGAGGTCGGTCTCGGCGGCGGAGTCTTCCAGGTAATCCAGATCCAGCACCGGCTCGCCCTGGTAGATGCCTACGGACACCGCCGCGATCATCTGCTTGAGCGGGTCGCCGCCTTTCAGGCCGCCGCGTTTCTTCATCACCTTCAGGGCATCGACCAGGGCAACCATGGCGCCGGTGATCGATGCGGTGCGGGTGCCACCGTCGGCCTGGATCACGTCGCAGTCGACGTACAGGGTGTTCTCGCCGAGCTTGCTCATGTCCAGCGCGGCGCGCAGCGAGCGGCCGATCAGGCGCTGGATTTCCAGGGTGCGACCGCCCTGTTTGCCTTTGCTGGCTTCACGCTGGTTACGGTCGCCGGTGGCACGCGGCAGCATGCCGTACTCGGCGGTGACCCAGCCCTGACCCTGACCTTTCAGAAAGCGCGGTACACCCTGCTCGACGCTGACGGTGCAGATCACCTTGGTGTCGCCGAACTCGACCAATACCGAACCCTCGGCGTGCTTGGTGTAGTTGCGGGTGATGCGGATCGAGCGTAACTGATCGGCGGCGCGGCCACTGGGACGTTTCATCAACAAATACCTGCTCTCGAGTAGAATCTGCCGCGCATTATAAGGGCTCTTGTCACCGCGCCGCGACCGCGCCCGCCCGATGGCGCCGCGCGGGGTTTGGGAGCCACCGTTGCGGTGCGCTACAATCGCCGCCTTTGCCCTACAGCAAGCCGAGGTAAGCAGCATGATCCACAGCATGACGGCCTTCGCCCGCACCGAGCAGGCAGGTGCTAACGGCACCCTTAGCTGGGAGCTGCGCTCGGTCAATCACCGCTACCTCGAACCCCACCTGCGCCTGCCGGAAGCCTTCCGCGACCTCGAGGGCGCGGTGCGCGAAGCGCTGCGCCAGGGCTTGTCACGCGGCAAGGTGGAATGCACCCTGCGCTACACCGAAGAAAGCACCGGCAAGCCGCTGCAGGTCGACCGCGACAAGGCTAGCCAACTGATCGCCGCCGCCGAGAGCGTCGCCGCACTGATCAAGCAACCCGCACCACTGAACCCTCTGGAAGTGCTCGGCTGGCCCGGCGTGCTGGTGGCCGATAGCAGCGACCCCCAGGCGCTCAACAAGGCCGCGCTGGAGCTGTTCGGCAACGCCCTCGACGAGCTGAAGAATGGCCGCAGCCGCGAAGGCGCCGAGCTGGCCAAACTGCTCAATGAGCGCCTCGACAGCATGCTCGAGGAAGTCGCCGCCCTGCGCGAGCTGGTGCCGCAGATGCTCGAGGCCCAGCGCCAGAAGATCATCGAGCGCTGCCGCGAAATGCACGCCGAACTCGACCCGCAGCGCCTGGAGCAGGAGCTGGTGATGCTCGCCCAGAAGAGCGATGTGGCCGAGGAACTGGATCGCCTGAGCACCCACGTCACCGAAGTGCGCCGCGTACTCAAGGCCGGCGGTGCGGCCGGGCGCCGCCTGGACTTCCTGATGCAGGAACTCAACCGCGAAGCCAACACCCTGGGCTCCAAGGCGTTCGACCCGCGCAGCACCCAGGCGGCGGTCAACCTCAAGGTGCTGATCGAGCAGATGCGCGAGCAGGTGCAGAACATCGAATAGCAAGCTGTTGAAAACAGCGGCGCTGCCGTCGCGGCGCAGCACACAGCCAGACAGCGGCGCCCGGTCCCGACCACGCGCCTTCCCGACTCCAACCGTTTCAGGACAGATCCATGAGCACCACCAGCGGCACGCTGTACATCATTTCAGCCCCCTCGGGCGCCGGCAAGAGCAGCCTGGTGAAAGCGCTGATCGACAGCGAACCGCTGATTCGCGTGTCCGTATCACACACCACCCGCGGCATGCGCCCGGGCGAGCAGGACGGCGTGCATTATCACTTCGTCGATCACGCGCAGTTCACCGCCATGCTCGAGCGCAGCGAGTTCCTCGAGCATGCCCAGGTGTTCGGCAACTACTACGGCACGTCCCAGCGCGCGCTGGAAAAGACCCTCGCCGAAGGCATCGACCTGATTCTGGAGATCGACTGGCAGGGCGCGCAGCAGGTGCGCCGCCTGATGCCCCAGGCCAAGTCGATCTTCATCCTGCCGCCAACCCTCGAAGCGCTGCGCCATCGCCTGACCGGCCGCGGCCAGGACAGCGGCGAAGTAATCGAGCAACGCATGCGCGAAGCGGTCAGCGAGATGAGCCATTACGTCGAATACGATTACCTGGTGATCAACGATGATTTCAGCCACGCGCTCAGCGATCTGAAAGCCGTTTTCCGCGCCAACCAGCTACTACAGACGGCACAACAACAGCGCCACGCCGGTCTGCTGAGCGAGCTGCTGGCCTGAAAGCGGCGGCAGGCGGCAGGCCAAAGCGCGATCGCCTGTAGCCTGTAGCCTGTAGCCTGTAGCTGCGTTAGACTATCCAGTCCGCTCGCCCATTCGGGCCCAGCTAAATTTGCATTCGTTACGAGGAACACCATGGCCCGCGTTACCGTTGAAGACTGCCTGGACAACGTCGATAACCGCTTCGAGCTGGTCATGCTCGCCACCAAGCGCGCTCGTCAGATCGCAACCGGCGGCAAAGAGCCGAAAGTGGCGTGGGAAAACGACAAGCCGACCGTGGTCGCCCTGCGTGAAATCGCCAGCGGCCTGGTAGACGCCGAGATCGTCGCCCAGGAAGACATCATCGAAGAGGAACCGCTGTTCGCTGCCTTCGAGGAAGAGGCGAACGAGCCTCTGTAAGCCTATGCCGGGTCGAAAGCGTACGTCGCAGGTGGACAATGCACGGCAGGGGAGCTTCCCATGCCGAGCATAGACGCCCTCGCCGACAGGCTTTCAGGCTACCTGGGCGACGAACAGGTCAACCTCGTTCGTCGCGCCTACTTCTACGCCGAACAGGCGCACGACGGGCAACGCCGCCGCAGCGGAGAAGCCTACGTGACCCATCCGCTGGCGGTGGCCAGCATCCTCGCCGACATGCACATGGATCATCAGAGCCTGATGGCCGCCATGCTGCACGACGTGATCGAAGACACCGGCATCGCCAAGGAAGCCCTGCACGCGCAGTTCGGCGAGTCCGTGGCGGAGCTGGTGGATGGGGTCAGCAAGCTGACCCAGATGAACTTCGAGACTAAGGCCGAGGCGCAGGCCGAGAACTTCCAGAAGATGGCCATGGCCATGGCGCGCGACATTCGCGTGATCCTGGTCAAGCTGGCCGACCGCCTGCACAACATGCGTACCCTGGAAGTGCTGTCCGGCGAGAAGCGCCGACGCATCGCCAAGGAAACCCTGGAAATCTACGCGCCCATCGCCAACCGGCTGGGCATGCACAGCATGCGCGTGGAATTCGAGGACCTGGGCTTCAAGGCCATGCATCCGATGCGCTCCGAGCGCATCCGCGCCGCCGTGCGCCGCGCCCGTGGCAACCGCAAGGAAATCGTCACCCGGATCGAGGAATCGCTGCTGCACTGCCTCGAACGCGAAGGCCTGAGCGGCGAGGTGGTGGGCCGCGAGAAGCACCTGTACAGCATCTACCAGAAGATGCGCGGCAAGCGTAAGTCGTTCAACGAGATCATGGACGTCTACGCCTTCCGTATCGTGGTCGACAAGGTCGACACCTGCTACCGCGTGCTCGGCGCCGTGCACAACCTGTACAAGCCGCTGCCGGGGCGCTTCAAGGATTACATCGCGATTCCCAAGGCCAACGGCTACCAGTCGCTGCACACCACGCTGTTCGGCATGCATGGCGTGCCCATCGAGATCCAGATCCGTACTCGTGAAATGGAAGAGATGGCCAACAACGGCATCGCCGCGCACTGGCTGTACAAGTCCAGCGAGGACGAACTGCCCAAGGGCAACCACGCCCGCGCCCGCCAGTGGGTCAAGGGCGTGCTGGAGTTGCAGCAGCGCGCCGGCAACTCGCTGGAGTTCATCGAGAGCGTGAAGATCGACCTGTTCCCGGACGAGGTCTACGTGTTCACGCCCAAAGGTCGCATCATGGAGCTGCCAAAAGGCTCCACGGCCGTGGACTTCGCCTACGCAGTGCACACCGACGTCGGCAATACCTGCATCGCCTGCCGCATCAACCGCCGCCTGGCGCCACTGTCCCAGGCCCTGGAAAGCGGCTCCACGGTGGAGATCGTCAGCGCGCCGGGCGCTCGCCCCAACCCGGCCTGGCTGAACTTCGTGGTCACCGGCAAGGCGCGCACCCATATCCGCCACGCACTCAAGCTGCAGCGCCGCTCGGAATCGGTAAACCTCGGCGAGCGCCTGCTCAACAAGGTACTGGCGAGTTTCGAGAGCCACCTCGACAAAGTGCCTGCCGAACGCCAGCTGGCCGTACTCAACGAGTACCGCCTGGAAACCTTCGACGATCTGCTCGAAGACATCGGCCTGGGCAACCGCATGGCTTACGTGGTGGCGCGCCGCCTGCTGGCCAGTGACGGCGAGGAACTGCCGAACGCCGAAGGCCCCCTGGCGATTCGCGGCACCGAGGGCCTGGTGCTCAGCTACGCCAAATGCTGTACGCCGATTCCGGGCGACCCGATCGTCGGCCATCTCTCGGCCGGCAAGGGCATGGTGGTGCACATGGACACCTGCCGGAACATCAGCGAAGTGCGCCACAACCCGGAGAAGTGCATCCAGCTGGCCTGGGCCAAGGATGTCACGGGCGAATTCAACGTCGAACTGCGCGTCGAGCTGGAGCACCAGCGCGGTCTCATCGCGTTGCTGGCCGGCAGTGTCAACGCCGCCGACGGCAACATCGAGAAGATCAGCATGGACGAGCGTGACGGCCGCGTCAGCGTCGTCCAACTGGTGGTCAGCGTGCATGACCGCGTGCACCTGGCCCGGGTGATCAAGAAGCTGCGCACCCTGCCTGGCGTCATGCGCATCACGCGTACGAAAGCCTGACGCGCCGCACCACTCACCTCAACGATCTTTGTGCGCATAAAGCGGCAACTACAACGCAGAAGCTGCCGTTCGCCGATCTACCGTGGGAGCGCGCCATGCGCGCGAAAAATCGCGGGCATGAACTGGGCGTCCCCGCCCGCTCCCACATGCAATCACCTGTCCATCCTATGGGAGCGACCGGCCGCCTCGCCGCTTAGCGGCCAAAATCGACGATCTGGTCTGCAAGATCATGAACAGGTTCTTATGACTACCTGGAAGCGTCATCGCCTATCCAAAAGGCGCAACGACGCCGGTCTTGGCTTGAGGCGGCGAACGCCAGCCTGTAGCCTGCCCGCGTCCGTCTTGCAGCCTGAAGCTGCCCTATCAAGGAGTTCTCCATGAGCAAGAGCGTCATCAACAGCGACAAGGCCCCGGCCGCCATCGGCACCTATTCTCAGGCCATCAAGGCCGGCAACACCGTCTACCTGTCCGGGCAGATCCCGCTGGACCCCAAGACCATGGAGCTGGTGGAAGGCTTCGAAGCGCAGACCGTGCAGGTCTTCGAGAACCTCAAATCGGTGATCGAAGCGGCTGGCGGCACCTTCAAGGATGTGGTCAAGCTGAACATCTTCCTCACCGACCTTTCCCACTTCGCCACCGTCAACGAAGTGATGGGCCGCTACTTCCAGCAGCCCTATCCGGCTCGCGCCGCCATTGGCGTGGCCGCCCTGCCGAAAGGCGCCCAGGTGGAAATGGACGGCATCCTGGTCATCGACTGATGCTGCCGCAGGCCCGCAGCGTCGGCTCCGGGCCGCTCTTCAGCGCTCCCGCAATACCGCGGCATAGCCTTCGCGATAGCTGGCGTATTGCGGCGCCCAGCCCAGCGCCCGGGCCCGGGCGTTGCTGCAGCGCTTGCTGCCGGAGCGGCGCACTGCGGCATCCTCGGCCCAGTGCTCGACCCCGAGCTGCTCACGCAGCCAACCGACCACCTCATGCAGGGGCGCAGGCTCGTCGTCCACGCCGACGTAGCAATCGTCCAGTGTCTTGCCCGCCAGATCGGCCTGCAGCAGAAAGGCCAGCAGACCGGCCGCGTCATCGGCATGAATGCGATTGCCGAACAGCGGCGGCTCGACCGACACGCGGTACCCCATGCGCACCTGCTTGAGCAGCCATTCACGCCCCGGTCCGTAGATACCCGTCAGGCGCACCACGGTAGCGGGTATGCCGCTGCTCCAGGCCACCTGCTCGGCCTCACGCATGATCCGACCCGAATAGCTCTGCGCTTCGGCTGGCGACGCCTCGTCGATCCACTCGCCACCTGCCTGGCCATAGACACCGCTACTGGAGACGAACAACAGCCGCTTCGGAAGCTGTCCGCGCTCCCGCAACCAGCCCAGCACGTGGCGCAGCCCATCGACATAAGCCTGGCGGTAGCCTGTTTCGTCATGCTGCGTGGCAGCGGCGCTGTACACCAGGTAATCCAGCTCCTCGCGGGGCCACTGGTCGGGGCAGTCGGCCTGGAGCAGATCACCGGCCACCGGCGCGATGCCTGCGGGCAATTCAGCCACGTTGCGGCGCATGCCATAGACCTCCCAGCCCGCGCCATGCAGGCGCACGGCCAGCCGGCCACCTACATCGCCGCATCCGGCGATCAGCACCCTTGCAACTTTGCTCATCGAAACCTCTCCCAGCCTGGCAAGTACTCAAAAAGCACTCACAAACGTAATAAAGTTACACTAACGCTTTCATGAACAAGAATTACTTGCAATAATGCTTAGCCTTTTTTTCCGCGCTGCCCGTGGCTGCGCAGGTCACCGCCCTCACATTTAGGTCCGGCAAGCATGAACTCTATCGCCCATAGCGCCAAGCCAACCAACCTCGCCGCACGGCCGCAGCGCCTCGGTGCCTCTCTTGCCCTGTTGCTCAGCCTGACGCTGGCCCCAATCGCGGGCTTTGCTGATCAGTCGGCGCCGGCTCCCGCCCAACCTGCCGCCACGCAGCCGACCACCGAGCAGCCTGCAGCAGCCGAGCCGCAAGCACAGTCGCTGTCTCCAGAGGCCGCGGCGCAGGTCGATGCCCTTGGCGACAAGCTCGAGGCACTCGGCCCACAGGCTACGCCCGAGCAGTTGAACGAAGCACGCCAGCAGTTCTTCAGCGAGAACAACATCGCGCCGCAGGATGCAGACAAGCTGAACCAGGCACTGGCCGCCGAGCAGAGCGCCGACGCACAGGCGCTGAATAGCGACCCTGCCGCCGAAGCCGAGCAGGTCTTCCACGACCTGTCGCCGTGGGGCATGTACCAAGGCGCCGACGTAGTGGTGAAAAGCGTGATGATCGGCCTGGTGCTGGCTTCGATCCTCACCTGGACCATCTGGATCGCCAAGACCATCGAGCTGGTTACCGCACGCCGCCGCCTGCGCCGCGAGATCGTCGAACTCAAGGGCGCACGCAACCTGGCCCAGGCCAGTGACCAGGCCCGTGCCAAGCACAGCTTCAGCGAAATCCTCATCGAGGACGCCCGCGAAGAACTGAAGCTCTCGGCCTCCAGCCGCGAGAAGGAAGGCATCAAGGAGCGTGTCAGCTTCCGCCTCGAGCGCCTGGTCGGCGCCTGCGGTCGCGACATGAGCAAGGGTACCGGCGTGCTCGCCACCATCGGTTCCACCGCACCCTTCGTCGGCCTGTTCGGTACCGTGTGGGGCATCATGAACAGCTTCATCGGCATTGCCAAAACCCAGACCACCAACCTCGCGGTGGTCGCCCCCGGTATCGCCGAAGCCCTGTTGGCCACCGCACTGGGTCTGGTCGCGGCGATCCCGGCGGTGATCATCTACAACGCCTTCTCGCGCTCGATCAGTGCCTACAAGGCCCAGGTCGCCGATGCCTCGGCCCAGGTGCTGCTGCTGGTGAGCCGCGACCTGGACACGCTGCCGGGCCATGATCGCGCCCAGCAGCCTCACGTGGTCAAGGTGGGTTAAGACCATGGGGCTTCATCTCAACGAAAACGGCGGCGACGATCTCCAGGAAAACCACGAGATCAACGTCACGCCCTTCATCGACGTGATGCTGGTGCTGCTGATCATCTTCATGGTCGCCGCGCCACTGGCCACCGTCGACGTGAAGATCGACCTGCCCGCCTCCAGCGCCAAGCCGGCGCCGCGGCCGGAGAAGCCAATCTACCTGAGCATCAAGGAAGACAAGAAGCTGTACCTCGACAACGACGAAGTACAGCCTGCGATGCTCGGCGCCACCCTGGACAAACTGACCCAGAACGACAAGGAAAAAACCATTTTCGTGCGCGGTGACAAGGGCGTCGAATACGGCGACCTGATGGAAGTCATGGACACCCTGCGCGGTACTGGTTACCTGAAGATCGGCCTGGTTGGCCTGGAGACGGTCGGCGCGCAATGAAGAAATCCAGCCGCACGTTCTCCTGGGGTGCCAGCCTGGTCATCGTGGTTGGGCTGCACGTTGGCCTGTTCCTCTGGGCCATGTACTGGCAGCCCCAGGCGACACCTATCGAACTGCCGCCACCGGCGGCGATGATCGTCGAGCTGGAGCCCTTGCCGCCAGCCGCGCCCAAGCCTGCTCCGCCGCCGCCACCGGAAGTGGTTCCGGAGGAGCCCGAGCCGCAGCCGAAAATCGCCGAAGCGCCTAAGCCTACGATCGCGGTGACGCCGCCCAAGCCGAAGCCCAAGCCAAAGCCGCCGAAACCCAAGCCGCCCGAGCCCAAGCCACCGGAGCCCCAGGAGCAGCCGCCAGAAGAGGCGCCGCCAGCACCGCCCGCCCCGGCAGAAGCCAAGCCGGCCGCACCGCAGCAGGCACAGGTCAGTTCACCGAGCGCGGCGGAACGAACCTGGCAGAGCGAACTGCTGGCCCACCTGGCCAAGTACAAGCGCTACCCCGAAGACGCGCGTCGTCGCGGTCTCGAGGGCGTCAACCGCCTGCGCTTCGTGGTCGATGCCGACGGCAAGGTGTTGTCGTACACGCTGGTGGGCAAGTCCAGCAGCGCTTCGCTGGATCGGGCCACGCTGCAGATGATTCGTCGCGCGCAGCCGCTGCCCAAGCCGCCCGCGGACGTACTGAGGAACGGCAGCATCGAAATCGTCGCCCCGTTCGTCTACTCGCTGGAGCGTGGCCGCAGCCGCTGACCGCAGGTCTTCATCTGCCCCGGCAACCGCCGGGGCAGCGCTTTTACAAGCCGCCTGCTGCGGACATCTCTTGAGCACCCTGAATGGTTGGTTCCCTTGAAGACAGCGGCTATGCTTGGCGCCATCTCAATGGATTAAGACTATGACCCTCACCGAACTGCGCTACATCGTGACGCTCGCCCAGGAACAACACTTCGGCCGCGCGGCGGAACGTTGTCACGTCAGCCAACCCACGCTATCGGTGGGCGTCAAGAAACTCGAAGACGAGCTCGGCGTACTGATCTTCGAGCGCAGCAAAAGCGCCGTGCGCCTGACCCCCGTCGGCGAGGGCATCGTCACCCAGGCGCAGAAGGTGCTGGAGCAGGCCCAGGGCATTCGCGAACTGGCCCAGGCCGGCAAGAACCAGCTGGCCGCACCACTGAAGATCGGCGCCATCTATACCGTCGGCCCGTACCTGTTCCCTCATCTGATCCCGCAGCTGCACCGCGTGGCCACCCAGATGCCGCTGTACATCGAGGAAAACTTCACCCATGTGCTGCGCGACAAGCTGCGCACCGGCGAACTGGATGCGATCATCGTCGCCCTGCCGTTCCAGGAAGCCGACGTGCTGACCCTGCCGCTGTACGACGAGCCTTTCTATGCATTGCTGCCGGCGGATCACCCATGGACGGCCATGCAAACCATCGACACCAAGCTGCTCAACGACAAGAGCCTGCTGCTGCTCGGCGAAGGCCACTGTTTCCGTGACCAGGTGCTGGAGGCCTGCCCGACCCTGCGCAAGGGCGAGGAGCATGCCAAGCACACCACGGTGGAATCCAGTTCGCTGGAAACCATTCGCCACATGGTTGCCTCGGGCCTGGGCGTATCGATCCTGCCGTTCTCGGCCGTCGACAGCCACCATTACGCGCCTGGCGTGATCGAGGTTCGCCCGCTCAGCCCGCCGGCGCCCTTTCGCACCGTGGCCATCGCCTGGCGTGCCAGCTTCCCGCGCCCCAAGGCCATCGAAGTGCTGGCCGACTCCATTCGCCTGTGCTCGGTCGCCAAGCCACTGCCACGTAACGCCTGAGGACCGCGATGAGCGAGCTGTCGACGGTTTCCGTTACCGACCTCAAGGGCGTTGGTGCAGCCCTGGCGGAAAAGCTCGCCAAGGTCGGCCTGGAAACCCTGCAGGACATCCTCTTCCACCTGCCGCTGCGCTACCAGGATCGCACCCGCATCGTGCCCATCGGCGCCCTGCGCCCCGGCCAGGATGCAGTGGTCGAGGGTACCGTGTCAGGGGCCGACGTGGTCATGGGCAAACGCCGCAGCCTGCTGGTCCGCCTGAACGATGGCAGCGGCACGCTGAGTCTGCGCTTCTACCATTTCAGCAATGCGCAGAAGGAAGGCCTCAAGCGCGGCACCCAGGTGCGCTGCTACGGGGAAATCCGCCCCGGCTCGTCCGGCCTGGAAATCTACCACCCCGAATACCGTGCGCTGAGCGGTGACGAACCGCCAGCCGTGGAACAGACCCTGACGCCGATCTACCCGACCACCGAAGGCCTGACTCAGCAGCGTTTGCGCCAGCTCAGCGAACAGGCGCTAGCGCGCCTCGGCCCGCACAGCCTGCCGGACTGGCTACCCCGGGAGCTGGCCAGGGAGTACGAATTGGCGCCGCTGGATCAGGCGATTCGCTACCTGCATCGTCCGCCACCGGATGCCGACCTCGAAGAGCTGGCCGAGGGCCGTCACTGGGCCCAGCACCGCCTGGCCTTCGAGGAACTGCTCACCCATCAGCTGTCGATGCAGCGCCTGCGCGAAAGCGCGCGCGCCCAGCAAGCACCCTCGCTGCCGCTCGGCAAACGCCTGCCGCAGCGTTTTCTCGACAACCTCGGGTTCAAGCCCACCGGCGCGCAACAGCGCGTGGGTGCGGAAATCGCCTACGACCTCAGCCAGCACGAGCCGATGCTGCGCCTGGTGCAGGGCGATGTCGGCGCCGGCAAGACGGTGGTGGCCGCCTTCGCGGCGCTGCAGGCCATCGAGGCCGGCTATCAGGTGGCACTGATGGCGCCCACCGAGATTCTCGCCGAGCAACACTTCATCAACTTCACCCGCTGGCTACAGCCCCTGGGCCTGGAAACCGCCTGGCTGGCCGGCAAGCTCAAGGGCAAGGCGCGGGCCACCGCGCTGGAGCAGATCGCCGCTGGCGCGCCCATGGTGGTCGGCACCCACGCGCTGTTCCAGGATGAAGTACGCTTTCGCAACCTGGCCCTGGCGATCATCGACGAGCAGCACCGCTTTGGCGTGCAGCAGCGTCTGGCCCTGCGCCAGAAGGGCGTGGGCGGCCGGCTCAGCCCGCATCAACTGATCATGACCGCCACCCCGATCCCGCGCACCCTGGCGATGAGCGCCTATGCCGACCTGGATACCTCGATCCTCGACGAACTGCCGCCCGGCCGAACCCCGGTGAATACCGTATTGGTCGCCGACAGCCGCCGCCTCGAGGTGGTCGAGCGGGTGCGTTCGGCGTGCAACGAAGGCCGCCAGGCCTATTGGGTCTGCACGCTGATCGAGGAATCCGAGGAGCTGACCTGCCAGGCAGCACAAACCACCTACGAGGACCTGGCCGCCGCGCTGGTCGGCCAGCAGGTCGGGCTGATCCACGGGCGCATGAAACCGGCCGAAAAGGCCGCGGTGATGGATCAGTTCAAGCAGGGGCACCTGCAACTGCTGGTGGCCACCACGGTGATCGAAGTGGGCGTCGACGTGCCCAACGCCAGCCTGATGATCATCGAGAACCCCGAACGCCTCGGCCTGGCCCAGCTGCACCAGCTGCGTGGCCGGGTTGGGCGAGGCAGCGCGGCCAGCCATTGCGTGCTGCTCTACCACCCGCCACTGTCGCAGATCGGCCGCGAGCGCCTGGGCATCATGCGCGAAACCTGTGACGGCTTCATCATCGCGGAGAAGGATCTCGAGTTGCGCGGCCCCGGCGAAATGCTCGGCACTCGACAAACCGGGCTGTTGCAGTTCAAGGTAGCCGACCTGATGCGTGACGCCGACCTGCTGCCGGCGGTACGCGATGCCGCCCAGGCGCTGCAGGAGCAATGGCCGCAGCATGTCAGCCCGCTGCTGGAGCGCTGGTTGCGCCACGGACAACAATATGGGCAAGTGTGAGCGAGACAGGACGATGGTCGCCTGGAACGGTTATGTCGTCAGCTTGCTGGTTATACTTGGGACGTTGCGCTCCCTTTGAAGACGGAATACGTCATGACTGAACTCGCCATCGCCGACACCTCCCCCCAACCGCCTCAGGTAATCCGTCAGCTGCTGGAGAAACTCGGTGTGACTTATCAGGCCCGCCAGCATCAACCCGGCATACCGGCTGCGCAACGCGTGCAGACCGTACTGCTGGAAGACGCCGTGGGCGCTCTGCTGGTGCTGTTCCCGCAGAATCAATTGCTCGACCTCAATCGCCTGGCCGAACTGACCGGCCGCAAGCTGACGGCCGTCAAGCCCGAGCGCCTCAACCGCATGCTCGGCAAGCATGACCTGGCCCTGCTGCCGGGTATTCCGGCGCTGACCAGCTCGCCCTGCCTGTATGACGAGCGCCTGCTCGACGTGCCGACCCTGTATATCCAGTCCGGCCAACAAGGCGTGCTGCTGGAGATCGGCACCGAGGCCTTCAAGGGCCTGCTGGGCAAAGCCAGCGCCGCGCGCTTCGGCGAGCTGGCGAGCAAGGTACGCCCCAACTTCAGCCGCCCCGAAGATGACCGCCAGGAAATAAGCCAGGCGGTGCAGGTGTTCACCGCACGCCGCATCCAGCAGCGCCTGGAAGAGACCATCGAAATTCCACCGCTGGCCGAAACGGCGCAGAAGATCATCAAGCTGCGGGTCGACCCCAATGCCACGGTCGACGACATCACCGGCGTCGTGGAAACCGACCCGGCACTGGCCGCTCAGGTAGTCAGTTGGGCGGCCTCACCGTATTACGCGGCGCCCGGCAAGATTCGCTCGGTCGAGGACGCCATCGTGCGCGTGCTGGGCTTCGACCTGGTGGTCAACCTGGCTCTCGGCCTGGCTCTGGGCAAGACCCTCAGCCTGCCCAAAGACCAGCCCCAGCAGGCCACGCCTTACTGGCAGCAGGCGATCTACACCGCCGCCGTGATCGAAGGCCTGACCCGTGCCATGCCGCGTGCGCAGCGCCCGGAAGCCGGTCTGACCTACCTGGCCGGCCTGCTGCACAACTTCGGTAATCTGGTGCTGGCGCACGTGTTCCCGCCGCACTTCTCGCTGATCTGCCGGCATCTGGAGGTCAACCCACACCTGCCGCACAGCTACATCGAGCAGCACCTGCTGGGCATCAGCCGCGAGCAGATCGGCTCCTGGCTGATGCGCTACTGGGACATGCCCGAGGAACTGGCGGTCGCCCTGCGCTTCCAGCATGACCCCAATTACGCCGGCAACCATGCCACTTACCCGAACCTCGTCTACCTGGCGGTCAGCCTGTTGCACAACCGTGGCATCGGCAACGGCCCGGTGCGCGAGATTCCGGCAAGCCTGCTGGATAACCTGGGCATCACCCGCGACAAGGCCGAAGAAGCGCTGAACAAGGTGCTGGCTGCCGAAGTCGCCCTGCGCGGCCTCACCACGCAGTTCGGCTCACTGCACTGACCCGCCGCCGCAGCCTGCGATCAGCGGGCCGCGGTAATTGTCTCAGGCCGCTTTCTTGTCGGCCTTGCGTTTCCTGGGCCGCAGGTACTTGGTCAGGCCCTGGAACCAGATCACCAGGGTCGAGTCGCCCTGAATCTGGATATCCTTGTTCTGAATACCCTGCATGAACGCCAGTTGCTTGTTCTGGGCGGTCAGCGTGGCGTAGCCGTAGGCACCATCCTTGAAACCGATGGCGAAGGCCGGTGCACTGGCGAGGCCGCGCTTGCTGGTGATGCGCTGATTCTCGACGATGAAATGACGGGCGACCTTGCCGTCCAGGGTGTGCAGCTGGAATACCAGATCGCGACCTTCCAGCTGTTGGCGGAACGCCGGATTGTCACGGCTGGCCTTGGCCATCAGACGACCCAGCATCCACAGAAGAAAACGAAATTTCATGGCATGGCCCATTAGCGCGAATGAAGGAGCCACGCATTGTAGCGATCTACCCGAAGCCTGACAGCCGGGTACGGTGGACGTGCTGGCGGGTGATGAAGGTCTGCTGAGGTTTCAACGCCGCGGCGCAACCCCGGGCGAAACCTCAGCAGGCCTGCGGACTCAGTTGATCGAATCTTTAAATAACCATTAAGGAAATATGTTTCATTTTTTTGAGACAACTAATACCCCATGATTTCTGAGGAAAATGCAGATGCCGTCGAATTTTATCAAGTAAATCGTTTCATTTTTGAGCGATAATTGCGCTTAAATCCAATCAAAATCATGATCTGCTCGCCATCTCCTATCTAGTCCCCTTGACTCCTTGTGCCACGCTGAAATGACAGTTATTGCAAAACTTTCCTCCATCCGAATCCTCGTTGCTCACAATCACCCAGCTTTACGGTTGCATCTTCGAGCCGCTCTAAATGCGCTAGGCTACGAAGTAATAGAAGCTGAAACCTGCATCCAAGCCATCAATATCATGCACGCTCGCAAAGTCTCGGCGATTATTATAGATGGGGATGCACCTGACTTTTTGTCCGCATCCCCTTTATCAGTTCGAAACTCCACAATAAACGCCAGCACTCCAAGCATTGTTCTAACAAAAGCCAGAACGATCTCAAGCATAAATAATAGTTTCAACCCAGAGCTGGATGACTATCTACTCAAACCATTTGGAATTGAGGTGCTCGCTAGGAATATCAAGGGAGTATTGAAAAAAACCAACAATAAACCGAAGGTGAGCCTAGGAAGCACGACCATATGCAGTCAGCGAGGCACAATTACTATTGACGGGCTCGCTTCGAAGATTCCAGCAAGACAAATGCAGATATTAATTACATTAGCCAGTCATGCGCCGCGGGCAGTGGGAAATGAACTATTTGCCCACACTCTTGGTCTGCAAGGTGCGCCCATCAATAAAATTGACGCAACCATAAAATCTCTGATATCCCGACTGCGAAAAGAGCTACGGGACTCTGGTAGCGACGTGCATATTAAAACCATTCGAGGTTACGGCTACAGGGCTCAAGCAGCACAAACCGAACCGTCTAAATGAAAGACTATTTAGACGGCCCTGAGCCACAAAGCTCTTATTCGGCAAACCGCCACTAACTAGCTGCCCGGTGAAGGGCATGCTGCTAGAGAGGAGAATAAAGCCAGCGATACGTGTTGCCACCTTACTCTGCCTGCAGTAGAACCCGCCAGAGCCCGTACCTCTGCCCGAAGGCGACGCTCCCCCGGTTTTTCTGCTACCAACCCCCTTCGACAGCTGCATCCTTGAGTTTTACTGTCTGAATTTCCCCCTTCTCATCGCTTACCGTAAGTGCTAATGGAATGGGCTTCGGGGGCCTTCGATACCAAGCAATACATGCCTGTATCAAGTCGTTCTGAACCTGGCTTTGGGCGATCTGGTTTCTCAGGTGTTCAGTCAACTCGATATTTGGATCAAAGAAAAAATCTCCGTCGAATTTCAGCTCATTATGAGAGCCAGCCATAGACTTTATAAGGCGCTGGAAAGATTTTGGCGGGGGAATAATTTCGAGTCCTGAAGAGATAGCGTGCTCGTTAAAAATCGGGCTCATGAAATCGATTAGATGGTCACCGCAGGCAACCATTGCATGAAAAGCGTCGCCGGAACTATGTATTTCGCGGCCATCGATTTTGGCGAAACACAAAACATTAGCCCCATTTTCATTGACCATAAGACAAACAGCTCCAGCAAGTGGCTGCGCATCTTTTCCGTAGTGATGCCGAAGGATTGCTGCTCCTGCGACGCTGAAGAACCAGCATGCGCGGTCAGTTGTTGCACCGGCCGAGTCTAAAACGCTGCGGATAACGCGATGAATTCGCAGATAGTCGAGGAGAGGAATGAGTTCGTGCTTCTTCTTGCTCATGGTCGTCCCTAGTGGCTGAAGGTCTCTTGCAGATCTAAGTACGAGTCAACACATGGGTGGCATGCAAGGCAATCGTGTCACCGCACGGGCGATACATGATGTGCATCAGGTGTGGGCGGGCGGAGCTGCAAAAGCTGGTGTTGGCCAACCAATCTTCAGGAAATGAAGGCTACGCGAGTACCGCCTCCGTGGCCGGCGCCGTTTATGCCTGGGAACGTGCTAGACCTAAATTGCTAGGGCGATCCAGTCGGGGGCTTCTTCTAATAAGGCAGCTAGCGGCCAAAAGCGGCCAGTGAGAATGGATAGGAGAGGAGGTAGTCCAGCAACCACCCGGATAGCTCTACAAAAATCCAGGGCGATTCTTCATGACTGCCTATCGATCCAATGCCGCGGACACAAAGATATGAGGCACCCAATCCATTGTCGTCGAAGTCAACATTTGTTTGGACAGCGGCTTTGACGAATAAAGAGATCAGAAATGCCATGGTACCGGCGATAGCGCGGTTTCCATGGTTTGAAGAAAGCAGACGGTCCTGGCCACTCTTCCAGTGCGATTGGACATTAGCGCAACGACGTCGGCATCCGGTGCGCGCCATTCGGGTAATAACTCTACCAATTTTCCTTCGCGGAGCTCTTCGGCGACGTTCCATTCAGAGCGTAGGATGATGCAGGCGCCTTCCAGGCCCCAGTATTTTGCTACTTCTCCATCATTGCTTTCCAAAGTACGTGAAAGCGTTACCGCTACGCGCCCGTCTCGGGGGTGGGTTAGCTCCCAGCGTGATGCGTCCCTACCGTTTTCCTGAATGACTGCGCAGACATGTTGGGACAGTGCCGCCGGCGATTGCGGAGTGCCGTAACGCTCGATATAAGCCGGGGCAGCGCACACAATTCGCCGATTGGGAGCCAGCCGTTTGCGCGTCAACCCGGAGTCGTAGAGCTCCCCCACATGGATCAGGACATCCCACGCTTGCGAACGCATGCTCACCGGGTCGTCGAACAGCGAAAGCGTCATCGTTAGCGATGGATGACTCTTTCGGAGCGACGCCATTACCGGCGCGACATAACGTCGCCCGAAGCCGAACGGTGCCGCCACGCGCAAGTGTCCAGAGACCTGATCTCGCCGTCCGCTCAGCGCGTCACTGACCTCCTCCAATGAGGCCTGTATCAAGGCTCCTTGCGAGGCGAGTAGATCCCCTTCGGTTGTTAATTGCAGATGGCGCGTTGAGCGGTCGACAAGTTGCACGGCGAGCTTCCTCTCTAATGCCTTCAGTCGCTGTGTAACCGCCGATGGCGTGATACCCAATTCACGCGCAGCCGCCGCCAGCGACATTGAGCGGGAAAGCGCAAGAAAGAATTCAACATCCGTCGACGAGATCATTTAGCTACAGCTTAATAGAGTGTTCAGCACGATTAGATTCCGTTTCTGCCGGCTGGTCTATAGCGTAAGGACCTGTACCAGGGGTCCCGATCGACCCCAGCCCGTTTTGGGACTCCGAGACTGCAGGAAAGGAGACAGCTCTATGGCAAACGCAATACTTGAACAACTCACCACGCCATCGCTTTTAGTTGAAGAGGCCCGTTTCACTGCCAATATCCAGCGGCTCTACAGCCACCTCACGCCGCTTGGAGTCCTCGTACGTCCGCATCTCAAAACGGTGAAATCGGTCGAAGCGGCACGTCGGATTCTGGCCGGGGGCGAAGGTCCTGCAACCGTGTCGACGCTCAAGGAGGCGGAGATTTTCGCCGCTGCGGGCATCAGCGACATCATTTACGCGGTAGGCATCGCGCCGCAAAAGCTGGGGCGCGTGCTTGCCATACGTCGCAGTGGCTGCGACCTCAAGGTAGTTCTGGATTCGGTTGAACAGGCTCAGGCGGTGGCCGAGGCGTCCCGTCAGGCCGGTGACCCGATCCCCGTGCTGATCGAGATTGACTGCGACGGGCATCGTTCTGGTGTGGCGCCGGATTCATCGAAGCTTCTCGATATCGGCCGCGCGCTGGAAAGCGGAGGGGCGGCGCTCGTTGGCGTTCTTACGCACGCTGGCGAAAGTTACGAAGTTGAGGGTCCCACAGCGTTGGTCGAATTTGCGGAGCGCGAGCGTCTGGCTGCCGTATCAGCCGCGAATACTTTACGCCAGGGCGGGCTACCGTGCCCGATCGTCAGCGTTGGTTCGACCCCGACCGCTCACTTTGCCCAGAACCTCGACGGCGTGACCGAAGTGCGCGCCGGCGTTTTCGCCTTTTTTGATCTGGTCATGGCCGGTATTGGCGTTTGTTCGATTGATGACATCGCGCTCTCAGTGCTGACTCGCGTGATCGGCCATCAACACGAACGAGGCTGGATCATCACAGATGCGGGCTGGATGGCGCTCTCCCGTGATCGCGGTACCGCTGGGCAGCTAATTGATCAAGGCTACGGCTTAGTGTGCGACGAGCGCGGTTGCGTTATCCCGGATTTGATCGTCACAGGCGTCAATCAGGAACATGGAGTGATCGCGGTTCGTCCGGGCAGTGATGGCGCACTGCCAGATCTTCCGGTAGGCACCCTGCTGCGCATCCTGCCCAACCACGCATGCGCCACCGCAGCGCAGTTCGATCGTTACGCAGTAATCCCGTTAGAGGGAAGCGACCTCAAAACGTGGCAGCGCTTCGGCGGCTGGTAAGAGGAGAAAAATAATGCAGTTCATCGACGAAGCAACCGCTACACGTCTGATCGACCACGAGGTCGCTTTTGGCGCTATCAGGGCAGCGTTGATCGCTGCTTGCCACGAGCACGCCAGAATCTTTCCGGTATTGGCCGCTCACGGCTCGAATCAACAGAACACTTTCATGATCAAATCAGCTGCGGGCAGTGACATTGCAGGGCTGAAGGTCGGCTCCTATTGGCCGGGCAACACCGCGAAAGGGCTGGCGTGCCACAACTCTCTGATTCTGTTGTTCGATCAAAACCAGGGGAAAATTGACACTATCATCGAGTCTGGCGTGGTCAACGCCTATCGCACAGCGGCGGCGGACGCAGTCGCGGCGAGCGTTCTGGCGAGGGAGGACGCGAAGATACTCGCGATCTTCGGTACGGGCCATCAGGCACACTACGAGTGCCTCGCGCTGGCCCGCGTGCGTCCCATCGAGCAGGTGCTGGTGGTCGCACGCACTCCAAAAAGCGGCGAGGCGATGATCCGGACACTGGCTGAACATGGCCTAAGTGCGCGATTAAGCGATGCTCAAACGGCATGCGGCATGGCAGACATCGTTGTCACCGCGACCACTTCCACAGCACCGCTGTTTGATGCGGCATGGATCCAACCCGGCACCCACATCGCCTCGATGGGCTCAGACGCGTTTGGCAAACAGGAACTGCCGCCGTCACTCTTTGCACGCGCTCATCTTTTTTGCGATCTGGTCGAGCAGTCGCGACGCATCGGCGAGTTTCAGCACGCCGATGCAGCGCTGCCGATCACGGCGATCGGCGAAGTACTGCAACAGCGCGCGCAGGGTCGCCGAGCCACGGATGACATCACCATTTTTGATAGCTCTGGTATTGCGCTGCAGGACCTTCACGTTGGCCGGGCAGTGCTAGAGAAGTACAAGGTGTATTCGGACCAACGCGCGAGGATGTAGCGAGCTGCCGCGTCCGTATTGTGTCGCGCCATAATCGCTAGATTGTGACCAAGAAAGTCGTAGTGAATCCGGAACTTACCTTAGTGGCACGCCCCCCCGGTATCCAGCGTAAGGAGAGAGAAGTCCAAAAGGCTAGTGCTGGGTTCTACTCCGTTAACACGGACACTATTCGATCCGGTAATACACGCAGATACGATCTCGTCCGATCTGATGTACACCCATCGGTATTCCGTAGATTGAGCTCAGGATCTCCGGCTCCATCAGCTCTGATGGAGCCCCCTGGAATACCACTCTCCCATGCTGCATAGCGATGATGTGGTCTGCGTAACAGGAGGCGAAATTGATGTCGTGCAACACCAAAAGCATCGTCTTCTCCAGCTCATCTGCTGCACGTCGAAGCACCTGCATCATGCCCACGGCTTGCTTTATATCGAGACTATTGAGTGGCTCGTCCAGAAGCACGTAGCGGGTGTCCTGGCACAGCACCATTGCGACAAAGGCTCGCTGGCGTTCTCCGCCAGACATCTCATCCAGGTGGCGGTCAGCCAACGCTGCGAGATTGAGGTAGGAGATAGCTCGTTCGATATGCTCCTGGTCCTGAACCGTGGGCCGGCCACCGGTGTGGGGATGCCGCCCAAAGGAGACCAACTCTCTGACGGTCAGTCTCAACGGCAAATGGTTGTCCTGTCGCAGGATGGCCATTCGACGAGCAAGGTCGCGGCCGTTGGCTTGCATCACGTCGGTACCATCAATCAGAACCTGCCCATCTGAGGGCTTCAGCAGCCGGCTCATCATGGATAGCAAGGTCGACTTCCCGGCGCCGTTGGGACCGATCAGGGCTGTTACACCGCCCAATGGAATCTGCACTTCAACGTTATCAACCACGATCGACTTGCCGTAGCGCTTACTCACCCCCCGTGCCTCGATCACCGTGCACCTCTCCTTAGAACCAGAAATAGGAACAACAGGCCGCCCAGAAACTCCACGATCACACTGATAGTGGCGTTCAGTGAAAGCAGGTGCTCAAGCACGATCTGCCCCCCGACTAGAAAAAGAACGGCGTAGAGAACGGCTGCCAGCACGATGTGTGTGTGCTGGTGAGTTCGGATGGTCTGGTAGGCCATGTTGCTGACCAGTAGGCCGAAGAAGGCGATGGGGCCAACCAGAGCTGTGGATGCCGACACCAGGATGGATATGCCGACAAGCGTGAGCGTAAGAGTGCGCGTGTAGTTCACCCCGAGATTGATCGCCGCGTCGCGCCCCAGCGCCATCACGTCGTAATCTCGTCGCATCCTCCAAAACAGTGTGGAGGCAGCCGCAATGACTGCGATCGCAATGGGCAACAGCGCAATATCGATCGTATTGAAGTTGGCAAAGAGGCGGTCTTGAAGGACGAGGAACTCGTTCGGGTCGATCAGACGGATGACGAAGCTGGCCAAGCTGCGGAACAACATGCTGCAGACAATGCCCACCAGCAGCAGAAGGTGAATGCTGCGGGCGTCGCGTGCCGACACCCATCGGAACAGCAGGCAGGCGCAGCCGGTCATGATCAAGACGTTGGCGATAAATGTCAGCGTCGGGCTGAGGCCGCCTGCACCGTAGAAGGCGTACATCGCGATCGCCTGGATCAGCATGAACAGTGAGTCGAAGCCCATCACTGTCGGCGTCAAAATTCGATTGTGAGTAATCGTTTGGAACAGCACAGAAGACAGGGCAACGCAGTAGGCAACAACCAGCATGACCGCGAGCTTTCCGCCGCGGAACTGCAGCGCGAAGTCCCAGCTACCGCGGACACCGATCACCATGAACCCGACAATCGCGAGCAGCACCATGCCTGCAAGCAGGGCCAATCTCCATCTGGTACTAGCCAAAGCGAGCACCTCGCAAATGGAGAAGCACCAGTAGGATCACGCTGCCGAGAACACCCATCACCGTGCCGATGGGCACCTCGAAGGGGAAGATGACCAGCCTGCCCAGCACGTCGCTGAAAAGCGCGAACGACCCTCCGACCATCGCCACCCAAGGCATGGTGCGTTTGATGTTGTCCCCCATCACCAGGTGGACTATGTTCGGCACGATCAAACCCAAAAACGGGATGTTTCCTGCGGTGACCATAACTACAGCGGAGACTGCTGAAACGGTGAGCAGCCCCAAGAATGCAAGGCGGCCGTAGTTCAGACCGAGGTTCGATGCGAACTCACGCCCCATACCTGCAACGGTGTACTGATTGGCCAGTAGGTACGCTATGGCGGTAAGAGCTAGGCCAATCCATAGCAGCTCATACCGACCGCGCAGCACGCCAGAGAAGTCTCCGATGGACCATGAATACAGCGATTGCACCAAGCCGTAGCGGTAGGCCAGGAAAATGGAGATCGAGTGGATGATCCCACCGAGAATCAGGCCGATCAGTGGGACGAGGAACGTGCTGCGCAGGGGAATTCTTGTGAGGAGGAGGAAGAACAGCGCGCTGCCAGCCAGGGCGACTAGGCAAGCAAACGCCATTTTCACAAAGGGCGATGCACCTGGTGCGAGCATTACCACCAGCAGCATGCCCAACATCGCCGATTCCATGGTGCCGGTGGTCGACGGTTCCGCGAATCGGTTGCGTACCAGCATCTGCATGATCAGCCCAGCAACCGCGAGCGATACTCCCGAAAGTAGTACTGCCAGAGTTCGTGGCAATCGGCTGTCGAAGAACAACTGGGCAAGATGATCAGTCTCTTGGCTGTGGAACAGGTCGAACAGCGAAAAGCTGTCGGCCCCTAAGCTGATGCTGACCAAGCAGAGCGCGAGCAATAGGGTGGTAATCAAGAACTTGGCGAGCATGAACGCGACACACGAGCTGGAGAACGCGTCCATGACGGAACGCGTTCGGAGGTGAAGAAGGGAACCGGCTTTTCGGGCGACTAAGTCACTTGCTTCCCAGCACAATACTCAGGGTGTCTACAGTGCGCTGAAGCGCTCCAATCCCTGAAACGCCCACCATGTACCAGTCGTTGTTATCCAGGTAGACGACATGGCCAGCCTTCCAGGCCTTCGAGCGGCTTACGATCGGGTTGTCGAGTAGCTGCTGTGCTGCTACTCCAGCAGTGCCGAGGGCTGCATCTCGGTCGATGACAAACAGCCAATCCGGATCAACCTTGGCGATGTACTCGTAGGAGATGACCTGGCCGTGCATTGAGATCTTCAGATCCGTTGCAGCCGGTTGAACGCCGAATGAATCGTGGAGTACGCCGAAGCGTGAGCCTGGGCCGTACGCGCTGAGCTTGCCCCCACTGGTGAGTACTATCAGCCCCGTGCCCTTGTTGGTCGCGAGCTCATGAAGCTTGGCAATCGAGAGGTTGAGCGCCTTGATCTTAGCCTCAGCCATCGACTCCTTTTGATAGAGCTTCGCCAGCAACCTGGTGTTGTCTTCTACCTGGCCGACGAGATTGCGCGTGTCGACGGTGAGGTCGATCGTCGGAGCGATGTCGGCAAGCTGCCTGAACTTGGGAGCTGAGCGATCCGCGACAATGACCAACTGGGGCTTGGCACCGAAAACGACTTCATAGTTCGGTTCGAACAGGGTTCCCACCTTGAGGTAAGCGTCGCTGCGGTACTTCTCCAGGCTGCCACTCCAGTTGTCCTCACCGACACCCTGTACATCCACACCAAGCGTATCGAGCGTGTCCAGAGCGCCGGGATCAAAGACCAAGGTAGGTTTCGGATCGAAAGGCACATCAAGACTGCCCTGCTTGTGCGTGATCTCAACCGAATGGGCGACAGCTATGTAGTGTGCTCCAAGTAGTACAGCGATCTGGGCGAATGCTTTAACGCCACATTTGCGGATCATCTCAATGCCTCTGTCAGGATGTTTAGCAAGACCCTGCCAGGGTCATAGTTTGTAGCTCAGTGAGAACAAAATATTGCGCGGGGCGCCGTAGACGGCCTGGCTGTAGAAGCCGACCATTTGGTAGTACTCCTTGTCGAAAAGGTTGTTCACGTTCATCGACAAGGTCGTTTGTTCGGTCAAGTCGTAGCGAGCCATCAATGACGCCAGGGCATACGATTCCTGAGCCATCTTGACCCGACCCAGTGGGCTGTTACCTTCCTGATAAAACTGGCTTTGCCAGTTCACACCGCCGCCTACAGTCAAGCGCGAGAGCGCACCAGAAAGCTGATAGGTAGTGAACAGCTTCGCGGTAGTTCTGGGGATAGCAGCACTTAGCTGTGCTCCCTCTCCATCAGTAGCGGTGAAGTGGGAGATGCCCGCAAACAGGTTCCAGCCAGGGCTGACTTCCCCCTGAACATCGAGATCGAAACCACGACTCTTCGTACCACTTGCGGCTACATAAGCGGTTCCACCTTCAGGTGTCCTATGGTTAGGATCCTGCTGCGCAACATTGTCCTGCTTGGTTTCAAAAACCGAGAGGGAGGTATTGAGCTTCCCTCCAAAGTACGCGGCCTTGATACCTACCTCGTTGGTGGTCCCTTCGGTAGGTTGGAGAACGTCACCGTTGAGATCCCGTTGGGTCTGCGGATTGAAGATCCCCGTGTGGCTGGCATACACCGAGTAAACCCTATCGAGGTCGTACACCAGGCCGATATAGGGGATGAATTTGTCGTTCTTCTTAATGGAAACGACCGAGGTGTCGCTCTCGTAGCTGTAGTCGTTGAGTCGACCACCCACGATCATCGTCAAGGGGTCGGCCAGGCTGAAACGGCTAGCGACATACATCCCCCTTTGCTTGATCGTACTGTTCGTTAGGCTGTCATAGCCGGCAGCATCGAAATCTGGTTTCGGGTAATTGCCGTTGTAGTTGTGTGCGTTGATTGGCGCGAGCGTGGTCTTCCGGATCAGGTGGCTCGTGCTTTTATCATCTGAAATGCGGCGAGACTGCATAGCGCCTGCGACTAACTCGTGCTCTCGCCCGAACAGCGAGAATGGACCCGAGGCCATGACATCGAAGCTGTTCTGACGGACCTTGGAGCGGCTAGCCAGAGCGTTCACTTGTTGTATGCCCGTCGCTTTGTCGGGGTAGCCCTCAGGCCCGAAGAGCTCGCTTTCGCTGTGACTACGGCTCTGGTTAAAAACCCCACGAACACTCCAGCCATTATCGAAACGATGCTCGAGGCTGGTGAAAGCAGTGCTTAACGTGTTGTCCCACTTGCTCCAGTCAGCTGCGAGGCTCTTCGACCGGGACCAGTCAGTACGGCTGCCGTCACTGTAGAAAAGAGGTAGGCCACCCCAGAGCATTCCGCGAGGCATGATCTCTTGGTAGTCGTAGCCCACACCGAGGGTGGTGTCGTCACTGAGGTCCGCCTCAACAATTCCGTAGAAGGCGTTCTTGTCTTCAGTGAAGCCGTCAACATAGGAATGAGCGTCCTGACGTACGCCGACCACGCGAGCCCGAATACGGCCGTCTTCTGTCAGCGGCGTCGACAGGTCTACAGTACTGCGGTAGTTGTCCCAAGAGCCGGCATCAACAGTTACCTCACCCTGGAAATCATAGGTGGGCCGCTTGCGGACCAAGTTTATCGATGCAGAGGGATTGCCTGCACCGGTGAGCAGGCCCGTGCTGCCACGGACTATTTCAACCCGATCATAGAAGGCTGTATCAAGGTAATTGGCGCCATTCAGGAACGTCGTTGGGATGCCGTCGAACTGGTAGCTATCAACGGAAAAGCCACGTGCGTAGTACGTTGAGCGGTAGTCCAACGTATTCGCGGACATTCCAGTCGTGTTTTCAAGAACGTCTTTGACTGTCCGCAGCTTCTGGTCATCCATGTGCTGTCGAGTCATGACAGTGACCGACTGGGGCGTCTCACGTAGCGAGAGTGGAAGCCTCGTCGCAGCACTGGTCTTGCCCGTGGTGTAAGAGCGCGAGCCTTCCGTTTCGAGAGAGGCCTCGGCTTCGCCTGATATCGTCAGGGAATCGAGTTCCAACGCTTCGGCTGCCGTGTGTTTCTGGTTAGTTGCCAGGGCCTGCTGTGCCATCACCGGCTCAAAACAAATAGCCGCGACAACGCCCCCACAAATCGCAATACGACGCATTTCCTCACCTAGCCGAAGCTTCCCTCGAATGATCCGGCGATTATCCCCGGTGGGGATCAGGCCCTGTGATGCAAGAGCGCCAATGAATAACGGCAATCCGTCATTCTGAGAATGGGACTCATCAGCTGCTTCAGCGAAAGTAATTTCCCGGTGTCATTCCGAAGAGAGAGCGAAACGCTGAGATGAAACTCGATGGATTGCTGTAGCCGACTGCGTTGGCCACGCGGTTGACGGAAACGTCATCAGCGAGCATTTCAAGTGCGATCAGCAGCCGCAAACGGTGGCGCCACTCACTGAACGACATCCCCGTATCGGCGTGAAAAATGCGTTCAAGCGTGCGGGCACTGGCAGCTGATGCGGATGCTAGCTCCTGCAGCGAGTATCTGGCCGTAGGATCCGCCCGCAGCATCGCTACAGCGCGCTTTGCTCTCGGATCCTCTGGCTCGGGTAAGTTGACCGGTGCCTGAGGCAAATCGACCAGCTGCTCGAGCAATACTCGGGTGAGCCTTGCAGCAGGAGAATCGGTCGGATAGTCCCAAGGAAGCGTTACGGTGCTGGCAACTAACTCTCGAACCAGGGGCGTTACATTCACCACCACACAGCCTTCCCACTTCGGTAGATCAGCCACAGCGGGGTCGATGTAGAGGGCATGCAGGTCGACTGGCCGCTTTGCCATGAATGCATGCTGAACGCCTCCAGCGATCCAGATCGCTCTGGATGGGGGAAGCACCCACCGACCAAAAGGGGTGACGACATGCATCACCCCTTTGATCGAGTACATCAGTTGATGCCGCGTGTGGCAGTGCAGGTCTAGCCCGCCAGGCTGCCAACTCTCAGTGATGCCAACAATCTGGGCTTTAGCCTCGTCTGGATCATCATGCTCGAAGGTGGCACTAACTGACTGAGGTCGACTAGATGTTGGCATCGTTCATGTTTCTTATTGTTGTTCGCCGGAGCGCTGTAAAGGAACTGCCGAAACGACGGCCATCGCAATCACCATCAGTATCGCCAATGCAAAGAACGCCAGAATCAAACCGATGAAATGGGCCACATATCCCACCAAAGCAGGGCCCAAAAGCACCCCCATGTAACCGAGAATGCTCGTAGCAGCGATGGCTTGAGAAGCTGGCATGCTGCGCTGCTGCCCAGCAATGGTGAACAGGACAGGTACCACGTTGCCTGCGGCCAGACCTGCTAGTGCGATGCTAGCCAGAATGATCGGAAGCGAATCGAAATAGGCCACCAGCGCGATGCCCACGCCTGTCAGTAAAAAACCGCCGAGCAACATGAGGCGATCGCCGATATGCGCTACTACTCGATCACCGATCAGTCGACTAATGGTCATAGCGAAGGCGAACACTGCGTATGCAGAACCGGACAGGGCAACATCAACCTGCTTTTCCTGCGTCAGCAAGAGAGCAGACCAGTCGAGCATTGCGCCTTCACCCAGGAAAATCAGCAGAGTTAGCAATCCGATCAGCAGTACCTTGCCTTTGGGGACAACGAACATCGTATGGCTGTTGGCAGACCGCGTAGTGAAGAACCCCGAAAAAGCCGTGGCGATACAGACAACGATGACGGCCGTGGCCACAAGCGCCGACGTCACTACGTCCAGTCCCGAGGCAATAATCAACGCCATTCCGCCCGCCCCAACTAGCCCACCAATGCTGTACATGCCGTGAAAGCCGGACATAAGGGGGGCCTTAGCAACGTCCTGCACCTCAATTCCATGGATGTTGGCCGCCACATCGATAGCTCCAAGGGAAGCACCAAAAAGCAGGAGGCAAAGCCCAAGCGCGATGGGAGTGGAGAGGATCGCTAGCAGCGGCAGCGCAACGGCCAGGCCGATCGCGCCTGCTGTGATAACCGGCTTGGTTCCGATTCGACCGGAAAGCATGCCGGCCAGGGGCATGCCAACCACTGCGCCCAGGCCTAGGCAGAGCAAGATTGTTCCTAGCATCGCCGAGTCAGCATTCATACGCTGCTGAGCAAAGGGAACAAGTGGCGCCCAGCAGGACAGGCCAAAACCTGCGATGAAGAAGGCCAATCGGGTAGCGCGTTTTCCGCCGCTCAGGTGTGCGGCAGGATTCGCCAGAGTACCCGGCTGCGTAGAAAGATGAGGTTGTGGGGTGGAATGGCTCACGATATCTCCCGCTATTTGCTGAAAGAACTATTACACGTCGCCATTTTATCGACTTATTAATTGTGCAAATTAAGCAAGAATGCCATCTAATAACGCTAATCTGACAATATGATATTAGTTTTCATTAGCAGCCTTTTGGACGCTATCGTCTATGAATTACATCGCCCTTCACTGTTGTAGTCATCACAACCAACGCAGCCAGCGCTATGGCCATCGGGAACAGTGATGCCCAAAGCACCATGTCCCAGTTGTACGCCGCAAGGACGCTACCAGACGCAAACGACCCCAAGGCCATCGTGCCGAAAACGATGAAGTCATTGAGAGACTGCACACGATTTTTTTCTTCAGGTCGGTGGCACTCCAGCACCAAAGCTGAAGCTCCGATGAAGCCGAAGTTCCAACCTAAGCCCAAGAGGATCAGTGTGAGCCAGAAGTGAGCAATATCGACGCCTAGCAAGCCCACTCCGATGGACAATCCAGTCAACGAAAGTCCCGTGGCCACGACATTGCTCGCACCGAAGCGCGAGATCAGGCGTCCAGTAATGAAGCTCGGCGCGTACATAGCGATGACGTGCCATTGCAAGCCCAGGTTGGAGCTCTCTTGAGAATGACCACACATCAGCATCGCCAGCGGTGCGGCAGTCATCAGGAAATTCATCAGCATGTACGACACGGAGCCGCAGAGAGCGGCGGTGATGAACCGCGGCTGAAGGCAAATCGTACGAAGTGACCTGCCATCTCCCACCCCAGAGATGATGGGAGCTGGAAGCCGTACTCCGAAAAGTACGGCGGCAGAGATCGCTGCAACGACGGCCTGAGCAATAAACGTTGCGGCGAACATGTGCGCTGGCCACATATACATGGTGTGAGTCACCAGCTGTGGTCCAACAACGCCTGCGACGACTCCACCGCCCATTACAAACGACAGAGCTCGTGCACGCCGCCCTGATTCAACCCCGTCCGCTGCCGCGAAGCGAAACGAGAGCACGACCGCAGCGTATGCTCCACCGACGAAGGTAGCCAGGCAGTAAAGCCAGAACGACCCTATCACTACCGCAGATGCTGCCAACAATCCTGTCAGGACCCCACAACCGGTCCCCACCAGGAACGCCTGCCTCCTGCCATAGCGTCTTGCAATGATGCCCATGGGTAGGATGCATGCTGCCATCCCGACGACGAAGATCGAGATTGGCAACGTAGCCAGTGTTTTTGTTGGAGCCAGCATGTGGCCGATGATGGCCCCAGTGGCGTACACGACAACTGCGTTCGCCCCAGCAAGCGCTTGGGCTACTGTGAGGCGGATGATGTTTCCTCTCTGATCACGCTCGGACAGTGTGGGAAGCAAGTCATTGGTGGAAGGTTCGAAGTTAGGCAAGATAGACCCCTGATTGCGTTGTTTCACGTAGATCGGTTCAACGATCAACATCAAACTGATGAGGCAGCTTTCGCCTCTGGAGCGCCTGCACTCCTAGAGCGGCTGCTTCGATGGCACCTGCGAGGTAACCAGGGAACTGCTGCGACCACTCACTGGCAATGCCAGTAATTTTCTCGGTCCAGGGGCCGGAGTTCGGCGCTGCCATTGGTGCGATAGCGTGATGACCGCTAGCATCGAGATCCAGCCCAGTGGCGGTGTAGGCCTCTAGCGACCAGTCCTTGTAGAACTCCACCTCAGGCTTGATAGCTGCCTCGCCGAACATGCGAATGAGCTGAGCCCGACAAAGGTCTTTCAACTGATTTTCTGAGATGTTTCTACGCGTAGTGGCTGGAATACCGAGGAAGCCAAACAGCGCCCCTTTACCTCCAGGTATCGAGGCGTCATGAATCTCACCCATCGGGCCAACCCGGCTACGCGCTTGGCCTGACAAACCCTGATTTCGCCAGAAAGGTTTGTCGTAGACGGCAAAATACTTGGCGTGAGGAGCCATCCAGGTGCTTGTCGCTTCCCACGAACGCGAAACCTCTCCAGGCAGCTTAGGAACAAACGTGATGCTGGTAGCCGCGAGGCGAGGCGGTAGAGCGAGGAGTACGTGATCAACGTTCCAGATAGTGGTCTGCCCAAAGGAGTCCTCGCAGGTCACTGCTACCTTCTGTCTTTCTACGCTCAAACACTTGACCGCTAACCCAGCTTTCACGTGGCCAGCATCCAAATGTCTGCTCAGGGCAGTGATCAAGGCCGCCATGCCACCTTCTATCCTCATAGAGGCTGGCGAGGAGTCGTAGCCAGACATAGCAACAGGTGGCATGCCGGCATGTTGCTCAAGCAGCATGTGGCCACTTTCATACTGTTCGTAGTACGCCAGCTCCAGCTCTTGAACTAAACGATGTAACTGAGGCTGGTAGTCCGGCCAGAACCAGGATGGGCCAAGGTCGAAAGACTCCCTTTCAAGGATGGAGCTGGGTGGCTCAAATGCCATGGTATCGTGCGTCTGCACTGAAACAATTCGTCCCCCCAGCACATTCCGTGCCTCTAGAACCACATAATCGTCGATGCCTTGTTGCTTCAATGCATAGGCGGCGTACAACCCACTCAAGCCGCCACCGATGATGGCGATACGTGCGGAATTCATGGTCATGCAGATTCACCCAAGCCGATAGGGCGACCAGTTTTTAGGTAGATTTCGGCTCCCTCGGCCCCGGCCTTCATCTCGGGGTAGCAGCCTTCTGGCAAACGTATCCAGCTGCCACGCTCGTGGGTGGTGTTCCCCTCGATGAGCCCACCAGAGAGCACCAGTATCTCGGCCCCATCGACCGGCTCAGAAAACAGCGGTTCTGCCGATGCCAATCGCTGAAGACACACCGATTCTGTGTTGCTTCTGTACAGCGGGCATATTTCTCGGCCTACCTGCTTTACCCATGCCAACGGGTCATGGGTGTCAATGCGAATTCGAGCTTGTTGGTCCGTCTTCATCTGCCAAAGCTTGACGAAAATGACGGCGCCCTCGCGACTGGAGGGCTGGTGAACAGAGCCAGGTGGATTGCGCAGATAGTAGCCTGCAGGGCAATGCTCATCCCCTTCTGAAAACGTTCCGGACAGAACAAGAATCTCCTCTCCGCCTGGATGTGCATGCTGCGGAAAGTAGGACTCAGGTGCGTATCGCACGATGCTGGTCGCACGAGCGCGCTCACCACCTAGCCGATCCAGCATCACTCGCTCCACACCCGCCTGCGGGGAAGCTACCCACTGGTAATCCTGGGGTGCGACTACGGCTTTGCGGGAAAAGTCGGCGTTGATGAGCATGTTCGAATCTCTTGGAAGATACGAAGGAAGACCGGGGGTGAGTCGGCCTTCAATCTTGGTTTTACGAACCAGCAAGTTGAGCGTGAGCCTCAATCACTCGGGCCGAATAAGTCAGTGCAGCGCCCGCGTTGAGAGCAATAGCTACACCCAGGGCTTCGGTGATCTCCGGAAGTGTTGCGCCGTGCTCCACCGCCTTCTTGGTGTGGACCGAAATGCACCCGTCACAGCGCGTAGTTACAGCGACTGCCAGCGCAATCAGTTCATGAATTTTAGGCTCGAGATGCCCTGTCTTTGCTGCTGCGCCATCAATGGTGGTCAAGCCGCGGACCACATCCGGACTTTGCTTGGCAAGGTCGCCAACTCTGTCCAACAGAGCTTCACGATAGGCATTCCAGTCGTTCATCATCACAGTGACTCCGAGTAAGCGGGAAGCTAGGTGCGCCTCGCGCACCCAAAATGAGCGGGCGTGAGTTACGCCCGCTATGTACAAGCTGCAGCTATGGTTGAACCGAAGGCTTAGTTGCGACCCGCCATCACGCCACCATCCACATCCCAAATTGCACCAGTGACCCAGCTAGCTTTCTCGGAGAGCAGGAAGGCTACAACTTCGGCGACATCTACCGGCGTGCCCACACGCCCGATTGGGTGGAAGCTGTTGAAACCCTGCAGGGCGCTATGGACCTCTGCTTTGGGGATGAAGCCTTCGTAGATCGGAGTCTGTACGACAGCCGGAGAGACAGCATTCACGCGGATATTTTTCGACGCCAGCTCCATCGCCAGATTCTGGGTCAGCGAATGCAGAGCAGCCTTCGCCATGGAGTACGCAGACGATGGGGTAGCAGCAATTGCCTGCTTCGCCCACATCGATCCGATGTTCACGATTACGCCAGCTCGGCCAGCTGCAACCAGGTTCGCAGCGACCTTTTGGGTGATGAAGAAGGTCGCTTTGTTGAGCTGCATGTACTGGTCGTAATCTGCCTCCTGATGTTCCAGGAACGGTTTGGGGAAGAACACGCCAGCAGCATTCACCAACAGGTCGACATCCGCATGCTGTTTGGCGATGGTCTCAACCAATGCGGTCAGGCCCTCGTCGGTAGTCAGGTTTGCAGTTAAGGCGGCCACTTGACCAATAGCGGACAGCTCCTTGCGAGCCTCCTCGGTTTTCTCCTGGCGACTCCCAACGATAACAACGCTGCCGCCTTGTTGAAGGACCAGGCGGGCAGTCTCCAAACCCATGCCACTGGTACCGCCGACGACGAGAAGTTTTTTGCCTTTGAATTCAGTGCTCATTTGAAGACTCCTTTGGCACTCACCTTCGGCGAGTGGCGGTTACGGAAGAATTGGAGCAAGGGCGCTGTTCATATCTCGCTACCGATGCCTTGGAGCAAATATTCAGCTCTTCCGAAACCCTCGACAAACGAGATAAAGTGTCCATCATCTAAAGAAAATCTTTATCGTTATGAGCGCTCCAGTACATCTCAACGCCCTACGAGCCTTTGAAGCTAGCGCTAGGCATCAAAGCTTTTCTGCTGCTGCGGAAGAGTTGAACGTCACACCTGCAGCCGTTGGCCAGCTGGTACGGACCCTTGAGGACTGGCTAGGTACTCCACTTTTCCATCGAGCACCGAGTGGCCGTATACGCCTGGTTCCTACCGAAGCCGCAGAGCGGGCGCTACCTGATATTCGTGCCGGCTTCGACCGGCTTACCCTCGGCCTAGAGAGACTGAAAGAAGGCTCTGTTAACGGACTACTCACTGTCACCGTGAGTCCGGCATTTGCTGCCAAATGGTTGTTGCCCAGGATTGATAGTTTTCACAGCGCTTGGCCAGACACGGACGTCCGCCTGGATACCAACCTCCGCCCTGTAGACTTCGTAACTCAGCGGGTCGATATTGGTGTGCGCTATGGGATCGGTATCTGGCCCGGCTTGGTTGCCGAGAAGCTGATGGAGGAAGAGGTGTATCCGGTATGTTCGCCCCACCTCTTGAGTGGAAACTCTCGCTTAGCCAACCTGAAAGACTTGAGGTCAGAAACCCTCATCCACGATCTGTCGATGGACAGACACTCAGGATTTCCCACTTGGGATGGCTGGCTTAAGAAAGCTGGTTTGGCCGATGTGTCCACTGCTCGAGGCATGAAGATCAACAACTCAGCTGCCGTCCTGCAGGCGGCAATCGATGGCCAAGGCGTGGCACTCGCACGCAGCGTGATGGTCCGTGACGATGTGGCAGCCGGCCGGCTTGTACGGTTGTATCCCGATATCAGGTTTGAGTCTGACCTGGCCTATTACGTGGTGTATCGGCAGGAATGTTCGAGCCTCCCGAGACTGAAGGCATTTCGCGACTGGCTGTTCAGTGCTGCCGCAAGCTAAGGCTCTGCCACGCCCAACGTTGGCGTGAAAGCTACACACAATGGCGCCGTGCAGTTATTCGGGCCTTGGTAAGTCGATATAATCCAGATCGACTTCATTCGAAGTCTCCACTGGTAGTGGTGTTTCCCCCCAAGCAGCAATTTTGTTGCTGGCTACCACTGCCGTTAAGGCCTGCGTTGTGATCCCCCATTGAGGCTGGATCTCCAACGCTTAAACCGTGCAGGTGAACTCTGAGTTTGGCACATCCCTAGTCGTGCTAGCGGTCGCGCTCGCATGAAGAAAAGAGGTCCCTGTGTCTATCTCATCGACTCAAGCTTCAAGATCTACCAAACGAGGCGGGTTCTTACTTTTAGCCAGCATTCTCCTTCTGGCTGCCACGCTAAGAGCACCTATCACCAGCCTCGGGCCAGTGCTGCTCGACGTGCAGAATGCGCTGGGTCTCAACGCCAGTGCTGCCGGGCTACTCCATGCTCTACCCCTGATCTTCTTTGCTGTGATATCGCTCGTAGCGCCCGGCCTGGGACGCACGCTGGGTATTGCGAGAGCTATCGGTCTTGCTCTCGCGCTGATCTCCATAGGCACAATTTTTCGATCGCTGCCCATTCACGGCTCGATCTGGATTGGTACAGCGCTTCTCAGCTCTGGCATTGCCATCTGCAACGTACTGCTGCCCGGCTTGAATCGCCCCTAGTTTCGTAGACACCTCCAAGCCTCATAATGAGGCCCACTAGGAGGTGCCATGAGCAACCAGCGTTACCCCGAAGAATTCAAAATCGAAGCGGTCAAGCAAGTGAC
>NZ_MSXV01000036.1 GCF_001945395.1 Pseudomonas sp. PA15(2017)
CTGCTTTGCCCGCGACCTTCGCCCTGGATATAACCCATAAACGACAATGCCCCTATCAACCGATAGAGGCATTGTCTTCAACTCACCCTCGGACTGCTAGGTTTTCACACAGTCTGTCTTCAGGCGCCATTTTTCGTTCGGCTGCGTCGATCAATGAAACGGCAGCTTGACGTCCTTGAACAGCTCTTCAAGTTCGACCTTGTTGTGGCACTGCACGGCCTTGGCCAGCACGTCACGAGTCAGGTGTGGGGCGAACGTCTCGATGAAGTCGCACATGAAACCGCGCAGGAAGGTGCCACGGCGGAAGCCGATGCGCGTCACGCTGGACTCGAACAGCTCGCTGGCGTCGAGCACCACCAGATCCGGATCCAGCTTCGGATCGACCGCCATGCCCGCCACGATGCCGACACCCAGCCCGAGGCGCACATAGGTCTTGATCACGTCGGCATCGACGGCGGTGAACACTACCTTGGGCGTCAGCCCGCGGTGACTGAACGCTTCATCGAGCTTGGAGCGACCGGTGAAACCGAAGGTGTAGGTGACGATCTCGTGCTCGGCCAAGGCCTCGAGGGTCAGTTTCGGCAGTTTGCTCAGCGGATGGCCCTGGGGCACGATCACGCAGCGGTTCCAGCGGTAGCACGGCATCATCACCAGGTCGTTGTAGAGTTCCAGACCTTCGGTGGCGATGGCGAAGTCGACAGTGCCGTCGGCGGCCATTTCGGCGATCTGCGTCGGCGTGCCCTGATGCATGTGCAAAGCGACTTCCGGGTACTGCTTGATGAAGCTGCTGATCACCGGCGGCAAGGCATAACGTGCCTGGGTGTGCGTGGTGGCGATGGACAGCGTGCCCTTCTTCTCGTTGGAGAATTCCTGGGCGATCTGCTTGATGCTTTCGACCTTGCGCAGGATCTCGCCAGCGGTATTGATGATCCGCTCACCTGCCGGCGTGACGCGGGTCAGGTGCTTGCCGCTACGGGCGAAGACTTCGACGCCGAGCTCGTCCTCGAGCAGGCGGATCTGCTTGCTGATCCCCGGCTGCGAGGTATACAGGCTCTGCGCCGTGGCGGAAACGTTGAGGTCATGGTGCGCGACTTCCCAGATGTAGCGCAGTTGTTGAAGCTTCATATAAATCCCTCAAAGCGGATAGGCCGCCGCCTGATCGTCGATCAGCTATATAACCATATTAATGGTAAAGGCGGTATATATAGATTTTTTATCTGGGTCGATTCGCTTATTCGTGGCGTGATCGATGCTGCAGCATGGGCACCAGATAAACCGGCACATCGCACAACTGCAGCAGCCTGGCAGCGGTACGGCCCATTGGCACCTCGAGCGCAGCGCCATGGCTATGACTGCCTACGACCAGCAGATCCACGGCGAGTTTCTGGGCGTGCTCGAGAATGGAAATCGGCGGATCGCCACGCAGAACGCTGACCGAGCCGATCAGCTCCAGATCGTCCTGACTGTCACCGAGCTCGTCACGAAAGCCCTCGAGTACGCGCAATTCGATATTGCTCATCACGGTATCCAGGCCCGTGCTGCGTAGTTCCTTGAGACGGGCTTCATCGACGTAGGTCTGCAACACGGACTCGGCGAACAAGCCCATGGGCTCCACCACGTGCACCACGTGCAGGCGCGCCTTGAAGCTGCGCGTCAATGCCAGCGCGTGTTGCAGCACGTAGGGCGCATATAGACCAAGGTCGGTGGCGTAGAGAATCGAACGGATCATACGGCCTCCTCGACTGCCGGCACGGCGGGGCCTGGCTTGAGCTTAGCAGCGCCGCGCAAAAAGCTATCGCAAAAGGCCAGCAGCCTCGCGCTGCCATCGCTCAAGGCAGGTCTTCAGGCGCTCTGGCAAGCGCCTCGAGCAACGCATGACGTAGCTCGACAGCCGACAGCCTGGCGTGTAGCGCGCCAAGGAACTCGCCATCGCAGACCACGAAAAGCGCTGGTAACTGAAAGACTTCATAGCGCTGTACCAGGCCAGAATTCTCCCCGGCATCTATCCAGACCAGGCGCTGGACCGGCAACTCCATCTGCGCAAGCTGCTGGCGCGCGTAGCGACAGCTCGCGCAGCCCTGGCTGGTGAAGATCACCAGCGATGCGCCGGGAAGGTCGAGCAATCGCCGATCGGCATCAAAATCGGTCAATTCCAATTGCATGGCTATACTCGCCAGGGCAATATCATTCTGATGGCAACTGAGGTGGTCGGTCATGCGTCGCTTTCTTCGTCATAGCAGTAATCTGCCCGTGGAGTTGAGGCTGCGCCGCTACTCGCCGAGCGCCAGCCAGCGCCTCGACAACATCAGCCTGGGCGGCGCCGCCTGCCAGTCGAGCCAACCGCTGCTCCAGGGCACGCCGGTCACGCTGCACATCCCGCTGCTGGGTGAACAGGTAGCCTATCCCGGCAAGGTTGCCTGATGCACGAAGCAATCGGAGCATTATCTGCTTGGCGTGGCCTTCAGTGAACACGCACCAGAACTGCGTGCGCGCATGGTCGAAGACATCTGCAACCTGGAGCGCTATCGCCAGCATCGCGAACAGCAGGCGGGCCAGGTACTGCCCCTGGAACTGATCGCCGAGGAATGGCGCGAGCAGCGCTTGGCCATCTTTCCCCTGTCCGGGCTCTAATTACCATTGTCTCAGCGGGCGCTAACGCGCTAAGGTTCGGCTTCCCCGCTGTGCCCATACTGCTGTGCCCGCTGCACGGGGATCGCTGGCGGCCGGCTCCCGTGACCCGATGACCCACCCGATGAAAAGCACGACAGCTGAATTACCGATCAACGACCTGAACGTCGCCTCCAACGAAACCCTGATCACCCCGGAACAGATCAAGCTCGAGATCCCGCTGACCGAGCGCGCGCAGCGCACCGTATCGGCTGGCCGGCAGGTGGTACGCGACATTCTCGATGGCAAGGATCACCGCCTGTTCGTGGTGGTCGGCCCCTGCTCCATCCATGACATCAAAGCCGCTCACGAATACGCCGAGCGCCTGAAAGTGCTCGCCGAGGAAGTGTCCGACACACTGTATCTGGTCATGCGCGTGTACTTCGAGAAGCCGCGCACCACCGTCGGCTGGAAAGGCCTGATCAACGACCCGTACCTGGACGACTCCTTCAAGATCCAGGACGGCCTGCACATCGGCCGCAAGCTGCTGCTCGACCTCGCGGAAATGGGCCTGCCCACCGCCACCGAGGCGCTGGACCCGATCTCTCCGCAGTACCTGCAGGACCTGATTAGCTGGTCGGCGATCGGCGCGCGCACTACCGAGTCGCAAACCCACCGCGAAATGGCCTCGGGCCTTTCCTCGGCCGTCGGTTTCAAGAACGGCACCGATGGCGGCCTCACCGTGGCCATCAACGCCCTGCAATCGGTTTCCAGCCCGCACCGTTTTCTCGGTATCAACCAGCAAGGTGGCGTTTCCATCGTCACCACCAAGGGCAACGCCTATGGGCACGTGGTGCTGCGTGGTGGCAACGGCAAGCCGAACTACGATTCGGTCAGCGTGGCCATCTGCGAACAGGAACTGAAGAAGGCATCGATCAAGCCGAACATCATGGTCGACTGCAGCCACGCCAACTCCAACAAGGATCCGGCATTGCAACCGCTGGTGATGGACAACGTCGCCAACCAGATCCTCGAAGGCAACCAGTCGATCGTCGGCCTGATGGTCGAAAGCCATCTGGGCTGGGGCAGCCAGTCGATTCCCAAGGATCTCTCGCAGCTCAAGTACGGCGTCTCGATCACCGACGCCTGCATCGATTGGCAAAGCACCGAGAAAACCCTGCGCGGCATGCATGCCAAGCTCAAGGACGTGCTGCCCAAACGTCAGCGCGCTTAAAATCTTTCGGCCCAGGTTCGCCGATTTTGGCCGCTAGGTGGCGGGAGCGGCCGATTGTTCCCATAGGATGGACTGGTAACTATCTGTGGGAGCGGGCCATGCCCGCGAAAAATCACGGGCATGGACTGGGCGTCCCCGCCCGTCCGCACAGGTGAAGCAACGGTGTCCGCTTCTGCCTTGTAGTTGCCGCTGCAGGCGCGTGAAGATCGTGAACAGGTTTTAAGACCGCCACCATGAAAAACGCCGAGCAGATGCTTGGCGTTTTTTTGCACGGCGTTTGTCTCAGTCCTGGTCGGCAGCGCCTTCGGTCCGCGCCATGTAGCGCTCCACGTAGGAGCAGGACGCAATCACCGTGTAGCCCATTCGATCGGCGTAATCCAGCGCCGTCTGGGTCAGCGCTGCCGCAATGCCGCGACCGCGCAGGGAGTTGGGCACGAAGGTGCGATAGATATCCAGCGTCTGCTTGCCCAGATCCATGTAGGAAAGATAAGCGCGATCACCATCCACTGTGGTCTCGAACTGGTGACCGGCAAGGTCATGATGAATGGACAGTGGCTCGCTCATTACTACTCCTCTCGATTGGGCCAGGCACGACATCCCCGGCAGGGCCTGCGTACATCCGGTAACAATAGGCTATAAAGCCACTGTAGAACGTAAAGGGCAAGGCAAAATCCGCTAGCCGAGCAATTGACATCATTTGGCAATTCTCAAGTGCGAAAATCACGGCGTCCAACCCGGTACACGCTTACTACCTGTACAACTATTCGGTTCTAGCACGTTAATTTCAGAGAAAAAATTCGGAACCCTTGCCTGCTGTCCGTTTACTTACTAAAAGTTACAGGTAGTATGTACGCCGGCCATTTTCCGGGTTTGGGAAAGGGCTTCAATAAGCAAAAAACTGACCCCAAGGGGAACACGATGAACAACGCTCTGAAATTCTCTGCTCTGGCTCTGGCCGCAGTTCTGGCTACCGGTTGCAGCAGCGTTACCAAAGAAACCGAAGCTCGCCTGACTGCAACCGAAGACGCAGCAGCTCGTTCTCAAGCTCGTGCCGACGAAGCCTACCGCAAGGCTGACGAAGCACTGGCTGCCGCTCAGAAGGCTCAGCAGACCGCTGACGAAGCCAACGAGCGCGCTCTGCGCATGCTGGAAAAAGCCAGCCGCAAGTAATCGCCCTTCGGGCCATGAAAAGCCGGCTCTCGAGCCGGCTTTTTTACGTCTGCCTGAAAGCTGCCAGGGCGCTCACGAGAGCACCCTGGCGTTCATCAGCGAGCGGACGACTGCATCACCCTGTCGCGCGGCGAGGCGATCTCCACCGGCAGACCGTCATGGGCCGCCACCACCTCACGCACCACGTCCCAGTCCAGGGTGTCAGCGCTGAGATCGTGACGGCGGATCAGCGCATTGACCACTTCGGTGTGATGATCGACAGCCGGAGCGTCTTCGTCACCCAGCGGCGTATGCGCCTCCAGGTACACGTTGCCGCCGCTCACACCGAACTTGTACGGCTCGTTGATGATGCGCACCGGCGTGCCGACCGGCACCATGTCGGCCAGTTCGAGCACGTTGTTGTTGAGCATGCGGAAGCACCCGTGGCTCACGCGCATGCCGATGCCGAACTTCTTGTTCGAGCCATGGATCAGGTAGCCCGGCACCGACAGCGTCATCTTGTAGGGCCCCAGCGGGTTGTCCGGGCCTGGTGGCACGTAGCTGGGCAGCGGGTCGCCGTCGGCCGCATGCTCGTCACGGATCGACTGCGGTGGGTACCAGCCCGGGTTCGGCGTCTTGGCGGTGATGCGCGCCTGGGTCACCGGCGAACTCCAGCCTTCACGACCGATTCCCAGCGGGTAGGTATGGACGACGTTCTGGCCTTTCGGGAAGTAGTACAGGCGGTACTCGGCGAGGTTGATCACGATGCCTTCACGCGGCCCGGATGGCAGGATGAAACGCGTCGGCAGCACGATATCGGCGCCCTCGCCCGGCAACCAGGCATCCACCCCCGGGTTGGCGGCGACCATTTCCAGATAGCCCAGATCGTTCGCCGTGCCGATATCGGCGAAGGTGTCCTCGTAGCGCGCCTTGATGACCTGAACCTCGCCGACGATGTCCTCGCCGGGCGGCGGCAACGGCAACTCCAGTGCGGCAGCGGAGCCTGCCAGACAGACAGCACCCAACGACAGACAGCGGGCAAGAGCTGAAACGCGCGGCGACATGCAGAAAACCTTCGAGGTGGAGATGATGATGGGGTTGATTGTATACCGTGGCGCCCCTCAGCGCCCCGGCCACGCGGGCCGATCACCACGGCGCTGAGCCTCGAGCGTCGCAAGGCAGGCGCGACACAGGCGACGGTCCTGCAACATGGGTCGCTCCAGGTCGCGCCACAGCGGCTGTGCGGGCAACAGACCACCGCACAGGGTACGATCGGCATAGCCGCCGAGCTCCAACTGACGAGCGACCAGATGCACCTTCACCTCACGGCAGGCGAACAGATCCAGCTGCTCGTCCGGCTCGATCAGTTGATAGGCATACAAGGACCAGACGGGTCGCAACATTGGGGGCTCCAGAGCGGGGGCGCCACATTAGCCGAAACACCGTCAGCGGAAAAGCCCGTTACAGCAATGGTTTGAGGGTCGGCCAGACATTCTCCAGCAGCATCGGCTGGGCCGCCACGGCGGGATGCACGCCGTCATCCTGCATCAGATTGGTAACGCCACCCACGCCCTCGAGAAGAAAGGGCACCAGCGGCACATTCTTCTCCGCGGCCACGTCATCGAACACCTTGGCGAAAGCCGTGGTGTAGCGCTCGCCGTAATTGGGCGGGATGCGCATGCCCAATAGCAGCACCTTGGCACCAGCGCCTCGTGAGGCATCGATCATCGATGCAAGATTCTGTTGCAATTGGCCCGGCGGCAAACCGCGCAGGCCGTCGTTGCCACCGAGCTCGACGATCACCAGTTGCGGCTGGTGCTCGGCGAGCAGCGCCGGCAGCCGCGCCGCCCCGCTGGCACTGGTGTCGCCGCTGATCGAAGCGTTCACCACCTGGTGCTCGAAACCCTCGTTGCGCATACGCTCGTCGAGCAGGCGAACCCAGCCTTGCTGGGTATCCATGCCAAAAGCGGCGCTGATACTATCGCCGACGACCAGCACGGTCCCCGCCTGCGCCACCTGCCCCATCAGCAGCAGGCCCAGAATGGCCCCCATCACTATCGCACGCATCGGATTCCTCATGAGCTCAAGCATTCTGTCTGCGCGGAACCTTAACAAAGTGGTCTCCAGCGCGGAAGGCGAGTTGACCATCCTCCATGACCTGTCCCTTGAGCTGGAAAAAGGCGGCAGCCTGGCCATCGTCGGCAGCTCGGGCTCCGGCAAATCCACCCTGCTCGGCCTGCTGGCCGGCCTCGACCTGCCGAGCACCGGGCGCATCGTGCTGGCGGGCAACGACCTGGGCAGCCTGGATGAAGATGCCCGCGCCCGGGTGCGCGCCGAGCACGTCGGGTTCGTGTTCCAGTCGTTTCAGCTGCTCGACAGCCTCAATGCCCTGGAAAACGTCATGCTGCCCCTGGAGCTCGAAGGCCGCAGCGATGCCCGCCAGCGCGCCACCGAGCTGCTCGAGCGGGTCGGCCTGGACGCACGCCTGACCCACACCCCACGCCAGCTCTCCGGCGGCGAACAGCAGCGCGTCGCCATCGCACGGGCGTTTGCGGCCGAGCCCGACGTGCTGTTCGCCGATGAGCCGACCGGCAACCTGGACACCCACACCGGCGAGCGCATCAGCGACCTGTTGTTCGAGCTCAATCAGGAGCGCGGCGCCACCCTGGTGCTGGTCACCCATGACGAGCGCCTTGCCGCGCGCTGCCAACGCATAATCCGCCTGGAGGCCGGCCACCTGGTGGCAGCGGTGAGCGCCTGATGCGCGCCCTGTCCTTCTCGGCCCTGCTGTCATTGGCAGGCCGCCAGCTGCTGCGCGATGCGCGCTCGGGTGAGCTGCGCGTGCTGTTCTTCGCCCTGCTGATCGCCGTGGCCTCCAGCACTGCCATCGGCTATTTCGGTGCCCGGCTGAACGAAGGCATGAGTTTGCGTGCCACCGAGTTTCTCGGTGCCGATCTGATTCTCCGCGGCAGCGCCCCGGCCGAACCCGAACAGATCGAGGCAGGTACGCAACGCGGGCTGGAGCATGCCCAGGTCGTCGAGTTCTCCAGCGTGATTGCCAGCGACGCTGGCATCCAGCTGGCCAGCGTCAAGGCGGCCGGCCCAGGCTACCCGTTGCGCGGCCAGCTCAAGAGCGCTGCTGCACCCTACGCCGAAGAAATCGTCAGCCCCGGGCCTGGGCCCGGCGAGGTGTGGGCAGAGTCGCGCCTGCTGGTTGCCCTGGATTTGAAAACCGGCGACGAAATCGAAGTCGGCGCCAAGCAACTGCGCCTCACCCGGGTGCTGACCTACCTGCCGGATGAGGCCGGCGACTTCTACAGCCTGACGCCCCATGTGCTGATGCACCTCGACGACCTGCCGGCCACCCGCGTGGTACAGCCGGGCAGCCGGGTACGCTACATCGAGCAATGGAACGGCCCGAGCGATGCCCTGGCCAGCTATCGGCAGGCCATGGAGCCCGGCCTGGCGGCCCACCAGCGCTTCGATGACGCCCGTGATGGCAGTCGCCGCGTCGGCGGCGCGCTGGATCGGGCCGAGCGCTACCTCAATCTCGCCAGCCTCGCCGCCGTGCTGTTGGCCGGCGTGGCCGTAGCACTCTCGGCCGCGCGCTTTGCCAGCCGCCGTTTCGACGCCAGCGCGCTGTTGCGCTGCCTGGGCCTGTCACGCCGGCAGGCGCTGGGCTTGTTCGGCCTGCAACTGGCGATGCTCGGTTTGCTCGCCAGCCTCGCCGGCACACTGCTCGGCTGGCTTGCCCAGCAGACCCTGTTCCACCTGCTGCAGGGCCTGCTGCCCACACAGATACCCCCGGGCGGTATCTGGCCCGCGCTGGCCGGCATCGCCACCGGGTTAGTGGCCCTGGCCGGCTTCGCTTTGCCGCCACTGGCGGCATTGGGCCGCGTACCACCGCTACGCGTGCTGCGCCGTGACATGCTGCCGGTACCGGCCAGCTCCTGGCTGGTCTACGGTACGGCCCTGCTCGCCCTGGGGCTGATCATGTGGCGCCTGAGCCTGGACCTGCCGCTGACCCTGGCGTTGCTCGGCGGCGGGCTGGTCACCGCCCTGTTGCTGGGCGGCCTGTTGTTGCTAGGCCTGCAAAGCCTGCGTCGTCTGTTGGCACGAGCCGCATTGCCGTGGCGGCTGGGCCTGGGTCAGCTATTGCGCCGGCCACTCGCCGCGGCGGGGCAATCCCTGGCGTTCGGCCTGATTCTCCTGGCCATGGCGCTGATCGCTCTGCTGCGCGGCGAGTTGCTGGACAACTGGCAAGAGCAGCTGCCGGCCGACGCACCCAATCATTTCGCCCTCAACATCCTGCCCGCCGAGCACGACGCTTTCGCCGAGCGGCTGGCACAGCTTTCCCCGCACCCTGCGCCGCTGTACCCCGTGGTGCCGGGCCGCCTGACCCAGGTCAACGGCGAGCCGGTTCGCCAGTACGTCACCGAGGACTCACGGGGCGAGCGCGCAGTGCGCCGCGACCTGAGCCTGACCTGGAGCGCCGACCTGCCCGACGGCAACACCCTCACCGCCGGCCAGTGGTGGAAAGCGGGCGAACAACGGGAACTGCCCGGCGTATCCATCGAGGACGAACTCGCGCAGAGCCTGCACATCAAACTCGGCGACCGCCTGACCTTCAGTGTCGGCGGCGTGGATCGCGATGCCGTGGTGACCAACCTGCGCGAAGTGGACTGGAACAACTTCCAGCCCAACTTCTTCATGATCTTCGAGCCGGGCACCCTCAAGGATTTGCCGGTGACCTACCTGACCAGCTTCTACCTGCCGCCGCAGCACGAGCAGCAGCTGGTGGAGCTGTCCCGCGCCTTCCCTTCGGTATCGCTGCTGCAGGTCGAGGCGCTGCTCAACCAGCTGCGCAGCATCCTGGCCCAGGTCACCATCGCCATCGAGTTCGTGCTGTTGTTCGTGCTGGCTGCGGGCCTCGCAGTGTTGTTCGCCGGGTTGCAGTCGACGCTGGACGAACGCATCCACCAGGGCGCGCTGCTGCGTGCCCTGGGCGCCGAGCGCAAGTTGCTGGTACAGGCTCGGCGTGCCGAGTTCGGCCTGCTCGGCGCCGCCAGCGGCTTGCTGGCGGCCCTGGGCTGCGAGCTGGTCAGTTTCCTGATCTACCGTTATGCCTTCCAGATGACCTGGCAACCCCATCCGTGGCTGCTGGTGCTGCCGCTGATCGGCGCGCTGCTGGTCGGCATCGCCGGCGTGCTCGGCACGCGGCGCGCGCTCAACGCCAGCCCGCTCACCGTTCTGCGCGAGGGTTGATAGACTGCGCATCCGCCCCAGACCGAGCCCAGCATGAGCCGATACCGCCCTCCCCGCGCTGCGGGAACGCCCCTGATCACCCCGCAAGGCGAGGCGCGCCTGCGCGCCGAACTGCATGAGCTCTGGCACGTGCGCAGGCCCGAGGTGACCCGCTCGGTCAGCGAGGCGGCAGCCCAGGGCGACCGCTCGGAGAACGCGGAGTACACGTACGGCAAGAAAATGCTGCGCGAGATCGACAGCCGCGTGCGCTTTCTGACCAAGCGCCTGGAGAAGCTGAAAGTCGTCGATACCCGCCCGAGCGATCCGGACAAGGTCTATTTCGGCGCCTGGGTCAGCGTCGAAGACGAAGATGGCGTCGAGGCGCGCTACCGCATCGTCGGCCCCGATGAACTCGACCTCAAGCTGAACCTGATCAGCATCGACTCGCCCCTGGCCCGCGCCCTCGTCGGCAAGGGCCTGGACGCCGAAGTGCGGGTGCAGACGCCGACCGGCGACAAGTACTGGTACATCGTCGCCGTCGATTACCCTTAAGCCAGGCTCAGCGCAGGATGATCAACCCCTGCCGGGCGATACGCGTCAACTGGCCAAGTGCCTCGGCGCTCGGCCGTTGCAGCACGGCGAAGTCGAAACTGTCAGCGGCGAAACGCTGCAGCGACTCGCCCGGCTCGGCGAACTGCACGAGAAAGGCACGCTGACCTTCGCGGCGCGCCGGCCAGCCGTCCAGGTAACGCAGCAGCGTTGGTTGATGAACGCCACCCAGCAAAATACGCGGGTTGCGGCGAACCAGTCGGGTGGTGATGGGGACGATACGAATTTGTGCAGCCTGGGAGCAGGTCATGGGTGTTTGTCTCCGCCTCGAAAATCCCGCTGGGCAGCGGTGAGAGGCACACCGAACCAGCGCTTTAGCGGAATTTCAGGATTCGATGAAGAACCCCTTAGGCGCCCCGCAAGTAGCTGTCTAAATCGGCGCAAGTGGCAATCCTAGAGAGTTGCCGATCAGCCTGTCAACAAGCAGAAAAGCCCGCATCGGCGGGCTTTTCTGGCAATCCGGCGCTTAGCCGGCGATGCGCTTGTCCAGCGACAGCCGCCCGGCCCCTTCGATCAGCAGGGCCAGCGTGGCGGCCAGCAGGGCCAGAGCGAACTCATAGCCGTTGTCGGCCATGAAGAAACCATTGCCGATGTGCACCGAGAAGATCGCCACCAGCATGGTGATCGCCAGGACCGCCGATGCCGGTCGCACCAGCAGGCCGATGACCAGCGCCAGACCGCCGAAGAACTCGGCGCTGCCGGCCATCAGCGCCATCAGGTAGCCCGGCGCCAGGCCGATGCTTTCCATCCACTGGGCGACACCCGCCAGGCCGTAGCCGCCAAACCAGCCGAACAGCTTTTGCGAGCCATGGGCCATGAAGGTGATGCCGACCAACACGCGCAGGATGGTCAGGCCGAAACCGGCGCGGGTGCTTGCCAGGGATTTGATGAATGCGTTCATGGGGCGAATCCTTTGCTGTGTGAGTGAGATGGCGCCATATTAATTTAAATATCGAATACGAATACCGAATAAAACCGCTAACCATGATCGACTTAGTCGATCACTTGCGCATACTCACTTTTTGCCCAGGTTCCAGGGAATAGCGCTCACGCGCGTACGCCAGATAGTACTTGTTCACCGCATTGACGTAGCTGACCACGCCCATCCCCAGCTCTTCCATGGCCACCCGCTCGACCTGGAAGAACCACTGGTCAGGGTTGAGGCCGCGTCGCCGTGCCTCAGCCCGCAGGCTTTGCACCCGCTGCGGCCCGAGGTTGTAACCGGCAAGCACGAATGCCATGCGCTCGCGCTCGTTGAGCCGCGGGCTGTTGAAGAAGCCGCGACGAATCTTGGCGAGATACTTGGCGCTGGCCTGCACGTTGTTGTCGACCCGCGAGATGTCGCTGACGCCGACGCTGCGCGCCGCCGCCGGGGTAATCTGCATCAAGCCGGTCGCGCCACTGCTGCCCCGCGCCGCCGGGTTGAGCGTCGACTCCTTGAATGCCAGCGCGGCCAGCGCCAGCCAGTCGAAATCGTGTTGCTCGGCGTAACGCTGCAGCACCGGGCGCACGCGCTCCAGGCGCTGGCGCTCGGTACGGCCCATGGGCGAGTGCACTTTATAGAGCCGACGGTAGACGCGCTGGAAGGCGGCATCCTGATCGTCGGGCACCCGATAGCCCTCCAGAAAGCGGTCGACGCTGGCGCTGAGCATCGGTGCGTCGCGGCGCATGTACCAGCGCATGTCGCCGCTGTCGTCGAGCACCAGATGGCGGTCGACGCGCAACCTGGGCATCACCTTGGCCCAGCGCTCGGCGATGTGCAGCTCCACGGCGGTGAAATCGAAGATGCCGGCCTGGACCATTTCCAGCACGTCCTCGACGGCCAGGGTCGGGTCCACCCACTCGACGACGATGGGCGCCAGTTTGCGACCCTCGAGCCGGCGGTTGATGTCGTGCAGCGCTTCCTTGGCCACGCTGCCGGCCGGCAGCGAAAGGCTGCGCCCGGCCAATTGCTCGAGCCGCTGATAACGCCGATTACCCTGCCGCGCGACGATCACCACCGGCACGTCACGGCGTATCGCTTCGCTGGCCAGCACGTTGCCGCCTTTGCTGTCGAGCAACTCACCGGGCGCTACCAGATCACCCTCGCCGCGCTGCAGGGCAGCGAGCAACTGGTCCTTGGCCCTGGGGATCAGTTTCAGACGCAGATTGCGGCCATCGCGGGCGTTGCGATTGAGGTACTGCTCCAGGGCGCGCAGACGCTGATACTCGACGCCGATGCTCTGCCCCTTCACCTCACCCGAACTGTTACGACTCTGGTTGACCAGCACGCGCAGCTCGCCGCTCTTGCGAATGCCCGGCAGGTCGCGCGGCGCGGCCGTGCCAGTGACCTCGACCGGACCGGCGATACGGGCCATTGCCGGCAGGGGCAGCCACAGCAGCAGACAGATGATGACGAGGACGCGCAATATCGATGCTCCGATAGCGGAAACCGGCTGATGGCCAGCGGTGGTGATCCAAGGGCGGATCGCGGGGTGCGGCAAGCTCGCCATACCGACAGCGTCAGCTCTTTATTTACGTTACGAATCGACCACAAGTTTTTGTAATCGTTAGCTTTTTATTGGTAACAAAAAGCTCTGCTATGCTGCGCCCTCCCGTTTCACAGGGTCACACCATGCAACTCATCGACATCGGCGTCAATCTGACCCACGCAAGCTTCGACGATCAGCACGCGGCAGTGCTCGAACGCGCCTTCGCCGCCGGCGTCTGCCAATTGATGCTGACCGGCACCAGCCTGCCGGAAAGCGACCATGCACTGAGCCTGTGTCGGAAGCTGGACGAGCGCGGCGAGCGACTGTTCAGCACCGCCGGCGTTCATCCCCACGATGCCAAGCACTGGAGCAGCGACGACAGCAAGCGCCTGCGCGCCCTGCTCGCCGAACCGCAGGTCAGGGCGGTGGGCGAATGCGGCCTGGACTTCAACCGCGACTTCTCGCCGCGTGCGCAACAGGAAAAGGCCCTGGAGGAGCAACTGAGCCTGGCCGCCGACTTGCAGATGCCGGTGTTTCTCCATGAACGCGACGCGCACCCGCGTTTCGTGCAGATCCTGCGCGATTACCGTGATCGCCTGCCGGCCGCCGTGGTGCACTGCTTCACCGGCGAACAGCGGGCCCTGTTCGATTACCTGGACCTGGACCTGCATATCGGCATCACCGGCTGGATTTGCGATGAGCGCCGCGGCGCGCACCTGCATCCCCTGGTGAAGGAGATTCCCGCCGGCCGTCTCATGCTGGAAAGCGACGCGCCCTACCTGTTGCCGCGCAGCCTGCGCCCCAAGCCCAAGGGCGGCCGCAACGAACCGGCATTTCTGCCCGAGGTGCTGCGTGAAGTGGCCCTGCACCGCCAGGAGTCGCCTGAATCCGTAGCCCGGCACACGACGGCCTGCGCCAGGGCCTTCTTCGCCCTGCCAAGCATCGTCGAACAGGCCGATGATCATAGCGATGATCGCGAGCCCTCAAGCCAGTCGTATCGCCGCCGTTAACCTCCATGCAACCGCGCTGCTTCTGAGCCGTGGCAGCCGATTCATCGGCTGCCTTTGACTCATATCAAGGGATGATCATTTTGCCCATGAAAGAATAATGGCGCCTTGCCAGCACTTCATTCATGTCGAGAGCAAAACAACATGCCCGTCTGGATTCGCGATATTTCCCTGAAACACAAGTTTTGGGCGGTGAATGCCGTCGCCTTCGTCACCACCCTGCTGCTCGTGCTGTTTGCCATGCTTCAGGAACAGGACACCTTTGCCCAGGCGGCCCGCGCCGAGGTCCAGAAGCACGCGCAGCTGGTCGCTGCCTGGCCAGCCGCCCAGGCGCTGCCCGCCAGCGCCAGCCTGATCGTTTTCAAGGCCGGGGAAACGCCCAGGCTGCCTGGTGATGCCCATGACGCAGCACTGAGTACCGGGCGCGGCTGGGTCGCGCTCGAACACGACGGCCTGTTCGGCAGCGATCCGCTGCTTGGCGCGCAGATCGTCGAGCGTGCTGCCGACCAGCGCGTCGCCATACTTGCCGTTGGCCGCAGCCTCGCCCAGGTGTTTGCCGAGCGTGCCGGCAGCTACGCCCTGGCCGTCGCCGTGCTGATGTTGGCGTTGCTCGCCGCCTCGCAGTTGCTGATCCGCTTTCTGCTCACCCATCTCAACACCCTCAAGGACGTCATGCTGCACGTCGAGAAGAGCGGCGACCTGTCAGCGCGCGCCCCCCTGCTGAGCCGTGATGAGGTCGGCCAGATGGCCGGCGCCTTCAATGCCATGCAGGACGGCTACCAGCGGGTGGTCGGCGCGGTCATCCAGGCCGCCTCACGGCTCGACGAGGGCACCGGGCGCCTGGCGCAAGGCATGAACGACGTGCGCCAGGGCATGCTCGGCCAGCAGAGCGAAACCGACCAGGCCGCCACTGCCATCAACGAGATGTCGACCACCGTACACCATATCGCCGAGCACGCGGCCACCACCCGCGACCAGTCGCAGAACGCCGACCAGCTCGCCGGCGCCGGGCAGACCGTGGTCACCCGTGTGGTCGATTCGATTACCGGCCTCTCCAGCGGCGTGCAGCAGACGGCCACCATGATCGAGCAGGTGGCCGCCGACAGCCAGAAGATCAGCAGCGTGGTCAACGTGATCCATGGCATCGCCGAACAGACCAATCTGCTGGCCCTCAACGCGGCCATCGAGGCGGCGCGGGCAGGCGAAATGGGCCGTGGTTTCGCGGTGGTGGCCGATGAGGTGCGCAACTTGGCCAAGCGCGTACAGGACTCGACCGACGAGATCACCAGCATGATCGGCACGCTGCAGGCCGGCACCCGTGATGCCGTGGAATTCATGCAGGAAAGTTCACTCAAGGCCGACGACTGCGTGCGTGCTGCCCATGAGGCCGGCGATGCGCTCGCTGCTATCACTGGCGCGGTGGCACAGATGCGCGAGAGCAACACGCAAATCGCCGTCGCAGCGGAACAGCAGAGCCTGGTGGCGGAAGAGATGACTCGCTCGGTGATCGGCATCCGCGACGTTACCGAGCAGACCGTTCAGCAGACCCTGGAGTCCGCCACCACCAGCAGCCAGCTGGCCGATCTGGCGGGTGAGCTGTCACGCGCCATACGCCAGCTCAAACCCTGACGGCTGGCCCATTGCGGCAGATAGTAGAAAGCCTATCTGCCGTATAGGACGGATCAATTCGCGGCCCCGCGCCGCGGGCCATAGACTGGTCCCATCTGATGCAGGAGACCGTCCATGAGCACGCATACCGCTACCCTCGCCCGTCAAACCGAATCGCTGGATACGCCGATGCTGGCCATCGCCCTGCCGCTGTTGCTGGTGTCACTGGTGCTGGCGGGCAGCGGCACAGGTGCGCTTTCGCTGGTGCTGTCCGGCCTGGGCGCCATGGCCGCCTACGGTCTGGCACGCCAGGCGCTGCTGGGTGGCGCTCAGTCGAAGACGGTTACCGTCTGACGGCTGATGGCCAGCAGCTCGCCCTCTGCACTCCACAGCCCCGCCGCCACATGCCCGTAGCCTTCGCGGGCATGCTCGATTTCGGCGCGATACAGGCACCACCCGTCAGAGGTGAGATGGCGCAGTGGCTGAATGAATTCGATGGTCCAGGTCAGTGAGCTGCCGGGCGCCGGCTTGTCGAGCAGCGACAACACCGCCGGCGGCCACGCATCGACCAGCCCGAGCAGGTGCGCCTCGTCGAGTGGTTCGATGCGCTGCTGCTCGCGAAACCGCACCCAACCGCCCATTTCCCGGGACTGACTGCCACTGAACGGCAGGCCGCCCAACCCCCAGCGCAGCGCCAGGTGGCGAGTGAACTCCGGCGTGACCTGCGGAATGTAAGGCAACTCCTGGCTTTGCTCAGGCGCCTTGATCACTGGCGCCGATAGTGCCTGCACGCTGATCGAAGAGCGGCGCGGCGTGCCGAAGCTGCCCTGTATCAACGCCACTACCTGGCCGTTCTGCACGGCACGCCCCAGCACCTGGCTGACCGATGAGCCGGCGCGCAGCACGTCGGCCTCGAAACAGGTGGCCACGCCAGGAGGGACCGGGGCGACGAAGCTGATTGCCAGGGATCGTGGTGGGCGATCGGCGGGCACCTTGCTGCGCATCACGGCATAGACCAGCGCCGCCACGACGCCGCCAAACGTGGCACGGCCCTGGCCCCAGTCGGCGGGAATCGACAGCGCCTCGGGTGTGCGCTGCACCTGCTCAAGTAGCTCGAAGAAATTCATAGTCACCTCTCCTGTCATCGTATGGATGGTAAGAGACGCGCCACGCTACGGCGAGCCCGGCGCAGACGACAGATCGGTCATTGTTGGGGCTCGAGCGCTGCCAGCAAACGCGACTGGATTGCCTGCGCCGAACGCTCGGCGGCCTCCATCGACGCGCGCCAGGCCGGAATGAAGCCTTTCAGATCGGGCTCGTGCTCGGCGGTTGCCAGCCACTGCGAATGGTCGTGCCAGTCGCCGAGCACCGCCTGGCCCTTCTTGAGCAACTTCAATTGCGCGGCCGACAGTGGTGAAAGCTGTGGGTAAGCCTCGGCGGTGTAACGCACTCGTTTGATCCGCAGGCGTACCCGGTGGCGATCATGCTCTGCATCACCCAACGCGGCGATCAGCTTGCTGCGCTGCTTGCGCAGGTAGCGTTTGACGCTTTTCTGCAGGTCATCGAGTTCACCGCTGGCCTGCTGGGCGGCCAACTCCTGCGGCCATTCATCCAGCGCATGGAACAGCGCTGGCAAAGCGCGACTGGCGAGCACCATCGCATCGCCTTTACGGCGTTGCACCATGCGCCGGTCGGCCGCAGCGTGCTCGCCATGCGCGTGCAAGGTTTCGATCAGCACTTCCAGATCGCGCAGCGGGCCTGTCAGGCGCCCGAGTTCAGCCGCACGCTTTTGCAGGGCATCGCTGCCAGCAGCACCCTTGAGGGGCTTGAGCAGACTACGCAGTCTGCGCAGGCAGACGCGCAAATCATGCAGCGCTTCACCATCTGTTTGCGCCTGAAGGCGCTCGCGGCAGGCATAAAGCGCGACTTGCAACCGCAGTACTTCGCTGCGCAACTTACCGACAAAACCGCTCATTGCAGAACTCCTGGGAAACCGTTCAAGGGGATCGACTCCAGCGCCACGGTAGCTGCCGGCGCAGCGCGTTCAGCTGTTGGAGCAGCGCCTTGGACGAAATGTTCTGCCCCGCATAGCGCTGCGCTTCGAAAGTCTGCAAAAAGGCACCGATGGCGTCCGCCTGCTCGGGCAACGCCTCGGCTGCGCGTCGAGCGAAGGCACGTAGGCCTTCGCCTGCAAGGCGCTTTACGCCATGCCTGGCCAGCAACTGCTCGAAGCGCTGGAAGAGGTGTAACGAGGGGTCACGCTCGACTCGCCAGGGTTTGAACAACCACAGCGACAGCAAGCCCAGCAGCACGCCACCGCCGCCGACCAATGCCAGAATCAGCTTGCTGGCGTCGACCTGGCCGAACCAGCGCTGCAACAGCTCGAACTGCTGCGCCCCCTGATAACCGAGTACCCAACGCTGCCAGCCATAGTTGAGGTCGTCCCAGGCCAGGCGCAGCTCGTTCAGCCAGGTCAGGTTGCGATAACGCAACGGCGAAAACGGCGAGTCGGCGAGAAAGCTCTGTTCGCCGGCTAGGGCTTGTTCCAGGCCTTGCTCGATTCGCTCGGGGGCGACCTGGAAGGTCGGGTCCACACTCGTCCAGCCCTGTTCCGGCGACCAGTACTCGATCCAGGCGTGTGCATCGAACTGGCGAACCTGCACGTAGCGGCCATTGTTGCTGAGTTCGCCGCCCTGGTAACCCGCCACCACGCGGCTGGGGATACCCGCTGCGCGCAGTACGAAGGTCATCGCGCCCGCGTAGTGCGCGCAAAAGCCGCTGCGGGTGTCGAACAGGAATTCGTCGATGGAATCGGCGCCGAGCGGGGTTGGCGTCAGGGTATAGATGTAGGGCTGGCGATTGAAATGAGCGAGCAGCGCCGCGACCAGCTCGCCATCCTGCGGGTACTGGCGACGCAATTCCTGGGCCCAGGCGCGACTGCGCGCATCCCCCTCACGGGGTAGGTGCAACAGAGCCTGCCGCCTGCTCGACGACAGTTGCGGTTCCCGTAGTGCCTGCGGCCAGGAGGCGACATCATAGAGCAACGCACGATCCACCGGGCGGTTGCGCTGCAGTCGGAAATCCCCCATCTGCCGCGTGCCTTGCAGCTCGGTCTGGGCCACGTCGAGGGCGAACAACCAGGGTCGGGTGGTCGGCTGCATCACCACGCTGTAGCGCAGCGCTTCACCACGGGGTTGCCATTGCGGCGCTGGCGAGAACTGCTCACCCGGCGATTGCGACCAGCGCCGGCCGTCGAACTGGTCGAGCGTCAGCGCGCGCCAGTACAGCTCGCTGCGCGCCGGCACCCGGCCCTCGAAGCTGGCGCGAAAGGCCAGCTCCCCGGAGCGCGTCAGCTCGGCGATGTCACCGGGCGCCATGCTGTCGGCCAACCCGGTGACCGCACCGCGCTCGTTGGGCACCGGTAGCGACCACAGCGGCCCCAGCCGCGGAAAGAACAGGAACAGCAACAACATCAGTGGCAATGCCTGCAGCAGCAGGCTGGCCGACAGGCGCAGGGTGCGCCAGGGCCGGGTTGCCGTGCCGCTTTGCTGCAAACCGATCAGTGCAGCCAGCAAGGCGCAGACCGGCAGCAGGCTGAACAGCGCGACGAGGATGCTGTCATCGAACAGGTACGCGGTCACCACCACGAAGAAGCCGAGAAAGATCACCACCAATGCATCGCGGCGGGTACGCATTTCCAGCAACTTGAGGGTGAACGCCGCCACCAGCAGTACCACCCCGCCATCCAGCCCGACCAGCGTGCCGCGGGACAGAAACACCCCAGCCGCCGCCAGGACGATCAGGCCGATACGCACGACCAGGCTGGGATAGCCGGCGCGCATGCGGAAAATCTGAATACGCCACGCCGCGCAGCCCAGCCACAGGCCGATCACCCACATCGGCAGGTGAAAGGCATGGGGCAGGATGACCAGCGCCTGGGCCACCAACAGCCAGGTCAGGCTGATACGCGGGATGCCGGCGACGCTGCTCATGGGCGGCCTCCATACAACGCCAGCGCTCGCAGGCACTGCTCGCGGTGCCGTTCACCGATGGCGACCGGGAGTGACTCGCTCGGCAGCTGCAAGGCGAACGGCTGTTGACGCTCGGAGAGCACCAGCACCCAATGGCAGAGCAGCGATAGTCGGCTTTCCAGGTCGCCGCTGAGCGCGTCGAAATCCAGCAACAGGTCACGGCCCGTCTGGGCGGCAAAATCCTTGACCAGCAGCCCCTGGCCCCGCGAATAGGCCTTCCAGTGCAGACGCCGGCGCGAATCGCCTGGCTGATAGGTACGCAGGCCCTGGAAGTCATCACTGCCCTGCCCCCGGCTGACCAACCCTTCCTGCTCGTCGTCCGCGCTACCGCCGGGCGCCAGCGGCAGCTCGCCCTCCAGTGGCCGCGGGTACACCAGCACCGCCTGGTCCAGATCGACATGGCTCCAGGCGACCAGCAGGCCCAGGGGGAAGCGGCTTTCCACCCGCAAGCGCCCGGGCTGCAGCCAACCACGCCTCAGGGTTTGCAGACCCAGCTCGCACTCGACCGAGCCTCGCGGTGGCACATCCTGCTGCTGCAGGTCGGCAGGCGGCCAACCCAGGGCGACGGCCTCATGGGCGCGGCTGCGGCTTTCCAGGCGCACCCGCAGGCGCGCCGCTTCGCCGGCGAATACCGCGCCAGCGCCACCGGCATGCAGCACCAACCCGGCCAGGTTGCGGTAGGTATGCAGGATGGTCACCACGAACACCGAACCGAGCAGTAAGGTCAGCCCGTAGGCCAAGCTGCTCTGGTAGTTGATGGCCGCCAGTAGCATCACCAACAAGGCGAACAGGAACGCTACACCCACCCGGCTCGGCAGGATGAATATCCGTCGCTGGTTGAGTTGCACACTGGCCGCCGCCGGTATGCGCCGGGCCAGCCAGCGATCCCAGCGCTGCCTGAAGGCACCCGTCAAAGCGCGGGCACTTCGCGCAGCAGCCACTGCACCAGGGCGCCACCGCCATGCCCGGCCGGGTCCGCCTGATCACGCAGGCGGTGCCCCGCCACGGCCGGCAGTACCGCCTGGACGTCCTCGGGAATCACGTAATCGCGCTCGGCCAACAGCGCCCAGGCGCGCGCTGCGGCGAGCAATGCCAGGCTGCCACGCGGCGACAGGCCCCAGGCGAACTGCGGCTGGGTACGCGTGGCCTCGACCAGGCGCAGTACATAGTCGACCAGCGCATCACTGACGCGCACCTTGGGCACTTCGGCCTGCAGCTTCGCCAACTCGGCGTGGTCGAGCACCGCATCCAGGGTCGGCAACACCGAGCGCCGGGGCTCGCCCAGCAACAGCGCCTTCTCGGCGGCGCGAGCCGGATAGCCCAGCGACAGACGCATCAGAAAGCGATCGAGCTGCGACTCGGGCAGCGCGAAGGTGCCGCTTTGGCTGATCGGGTTCTGGGTAGCGATGACGAAGAACGGATCGGGCAGCGGACGCGTCGCACCTTCGATGGTCACCTGCCCCTCCTCCATGGCTTCGAGCAACGCGCTCTGGCTTTTCGGCGTGGCGCGGTTGATCTCGTCCGCCAGTACCAGCTCGGTAAACACCGGGCCGGGGTGGAACAGGAACTGCCCACTGTCCTTGTCGAATACCGAGGTGCCGAGAATGTCCCCCGGCAGCAGGTCGGAGGTGAACTGGATACGCTGAAAGCTCAGCCCCAGCACCTTGGCCAGGGCATGACTGAGGGTGGTCTTGCCCATGCCGGGCAGGTCCTCGATCAACAGGTGACCGCGGGCCAGCAGGCAGGTCAGCGCCAGGCGCACCTGCGCCTCCTTGCCGAGCAGCACCTGGTTGATGGAATCCAGGCAGGCGTCCAGTTTCGTGTGCATCGTCCACTCCTCATGCAAGTGGCTCGATGCTACTGACCTGATGGCAGTGGGCAAAGCGTTACGTAATGTTTGCTGACGAAACTGTGCGCCAGGCCCATGCCTCGCCGCACAAGCATGGAAGCGACGAGCGCTTCCCGCGTATCGAGCTGTACGGGTGGATCACGACGGGCGCTGCAGGTCGAAGGTGTCCCGGGTGCGGCTATAGGCCGTACCGCCCAACCGCCCGACCAGATCGAGGCGCTGCGGGTCGACCCGTCCTTTATCGTTGAGCACCTCATCGCTGATATGCGCCAACAGCACCTCGGCGAAGATCAGGTGATGGTTGGGCTGTTTATCCGGATAGCCCATGATCTGCGCGACCCGGCACTCGAACGCCACGGCGGCGCCCTTGACCCGCGGCGGCGCCACGCGGCTACTGGCGACCGAGTCGATACCGCAATGGACGAATTCGCTGGTGCTGCGCGGCAGGATCGCCGCGCTGGCATTCATGGCTTCGGCTTGCGCGAACGACACCAGGTGAATAACCAGCTCGCCGGTTTCCTGGGCATTGCGCAGGGTGTCTTTCAATGCGCCGTCGTCCCGGGTGCCGACATTGACCATCAGCGTCGCCGGCTCGTCGCTGATCACCTGAAAGAAGCTGAATGGCGCCAGGTTGGTGACGCCCTCCTTGGAGATGCTCGACACCCAGGCGATGGGCCTGGGCGTCACGGTCGATGCAAGCCAGCGGTAACGGTCCAACGGGGTCAGGTCAGCGAAATCGAGCAGCATTGCGATCTCCGGCATTCAGGTTGCCGCAAGCTTACTCCAGTGCGCGACTCAGCGGCCCGCTCGGGACTCGCGAATGTAGAAACGCGCCTTCTCGGACTTGTTGGTGCAGCCGCGGTAGGCCTCGAACTGCTGCTGGGTTTTCGCCGCCGTCATCAGCGAGGCAGCCTTGGAATAGCTGACCGTACCGGCGAAACCTTCGGCCTTGGCCAGGTCGAGTTCCTGCCAGGCCGCATCGAGTTGGTTCGCGCAGCTGTCACGGTAGGAAGTGGTCGCTGAGCAGCCCGCCAACAGCGCAATCGGTAAGAGAATCCAGGCTTTCATGTCGCATACTCCAGGGGTTGGCCGGCAATCAGGTAACCGGTGTTGTGTAGGACGATAGACGAGTGAAAAAGTGCCACTATCCACGTGCGACAAGGCGCAGAATGCGCATGGACGAGCGACACGAATCAGGGAGAGCTGAATGAGCAAGAAAGTGGCCTTGGTGCTGGGTTCGGGCGGTGCGCGTGGCTATGCGCACATTGGTGTCATTGAGGAACTGGAAGCGCGTGGCTACGAGATCGGCTGCATCGCCGGGTGCTCCATGGGCGCGGTAGTCGGCGGCATCTATGCAGCCGGCAAGCTCAAGGACTACAGCGACTGGACCCAGAGCCTGGATTACCTCGATGTACTGCGCCTGCTGGATGTCAGCTTTCGCCTGGGTGCCATACGCGGTGAAAAGGTCTTCGGGCGGATTCGCGAGATCGTCGGCGAAATCAACATCGAGTCGCTGAATATCCCCTTCACGGCGGTGGCCACCGATCTCACCAACCAGCAGGAAATCTGGTTCCAGGAAGGTTGTCTGCACCAGGCCATGCGCGCCTCGGCAGCGATCCCCAGTCTGTTCACACCGGTTATTCAAGGCAAACGCATGCTGGTGGATGGCGGTCTGCTCAATCCACTGCCCATCGTGCCGGTGGTCTCGAGCCACTGCGACCTGATCATCGCCGTCAACCTCAACTCGGCCCATCAGCAGCATTATCAGTTGCCCGTGGTCGAGCGCCCGGCAGCGATCAAAGGACGTTTCGACCAGTTGATGGCTTCCCTTGGCTCGCGCCTGCCCTCGCTGCGCCGCAAGGGTGGCGAGGACGATCCCTTGCTGCTTCTCGAACGCGGCTCGTCGCCAAAGGCACTCGAGCAGGCCGATCTGTGGCTGCAGGAACCATTGAGCCCCCATGGCCAGCAACCGGCCGCCGCCCCACAGGACGACAGCGCGCCCAAGTCGGCCAGCGGCTCGCGGGTCGCTCATATGGCCGGGCCGGCGTCGCTGCTGGAGTTGATAAACCAGAGCTTCGAGGTGATGCAGACGTCGCTGTCGCAATACAAGATCGCCGGCTACCCGCCGGACATCCTGATCAACGTGCCCAAACGGGTGTGCCGCTTCTTCGAATTCTACAAAGCGCCGGAGTTGATCATGCTGGGCCGGCAGATCGCCCGCGACACGCTGGACAGGTACGAACGCGGCGACCGCTGAGTCGCCGCTCCGGTCACAACGGTGGCCGGCGCTCCTCACGCGGCGGCAGGCCAGCCGGTGCCTTGTGCGCGACCCAGTCGCTGAGCAGGCTGTAGGCCACGGCCAGCAAGGTTGGCCCCAGGAACAGGCCCATGAAGCCAAAGGCCAGGATGCCGCCGAACACGCCGAGCAGCACCACCACCAACGGCAGGTTGCCGCCGCGGCTGATGAGATACGGCTTGAGGATGTTGTCCACGCCACTGATGATGAAGAAGCCCCACACGCCAAGGAAGATCGCCATACCGATCTCGCCCTGCCAGATCAGCCAGCCCACGGCCGGGCCCCATACCAGCGGCGGCACCATGATCAGGCTGCAGGCGAAGGTCAGCAGGCCCAGCAGCAAGGCGCCTGGAATGCCGGCGATCATGAAGCCGATGTAGGCCAGCAGGGCCTGCGCCACGGCAGTGCCGATCACGCCGTTGACCACCCGCTGCACGGTGCCGGCGACCAATTCGAGATAATGCTGGGCGCGGTCGCCGATCAGTCGCTCGAGTAGGCTTTCGACGAAAGCGGCCAGGCGCGGGCCATCGCGATAGAAGAAGAACACCAGGATCAGGCTCAGGGCGAGTTCGAGAATGCCGCCGCCGATCTTGGCGCTGCGCACCAACAGGAAATTACCGACCTGGCCCATATAAGGCTGCACCGTGGCGAACAGCGCCGAGCCTTGCTGATCCAGGGTTTCCCAGATGCTCACCAGGCGTTCGCCCACCAGAGGTACCGACGCCAGCCAGGCTGGCGGTGGCGGCAGGCCATCGACCTGAACGTCCTTGAGCATCGCCGTGGCATCGCGAATATGGTCGGCGAGGTTGAAGCCCAGCATCACCAGCGGCACCGCCACCAGCACGATCCACACGCCGGTGAGCAGACCGGCGGCCACCGATTGGCGACCTTTCAGTACGCGGGTCAGCCAGCGCATGACCGGCCAACTGGCGAAAGACAGCACGGCAGCCCAGAACAGCGCGGACCAGAATGGTGCGAGCACCCACAGGCTCGCACCCAGCAACCCCAGTAGCAGAATCTGCACCAGCAAGCGGTCGTTATTCGGCATTTATCAGGACTTCCAGAAAACCAGACTCAGGCCCGTGGCACGGGCTGGCTCAACGTAGCACGTCGATACGCAAACCGTCGCCACTGCTCTCGCCGATTTCCAGGCGCGCGGCCCTGACGCGCTCTTCGATCAGCGCTTCACGCCAGGCCTCGGCATTGGCGCCGGACAGACTGACGCGCAGGGTGCTGTCCAGATTCAGGCTGCGTGCCAACAGTTCCGTCCACTCCGGCCTGGGCTCGCCCTGGCCCGGCAGGCGCAGCTCGCCAGCGCTCTTGAGCTGTCGCGACAGCGTGGCCGGGGTTGGCAGCACCTTCGCCAGCGGCTGATCCGCCGCCAGCAGCTCGGCGTGCAGGTAGGCGCGACGGTTGCCGCGGGTGATGCTGTAAAGCGCCACCAGGCTGTTCTCGTTGGGCTCCGCCAGGCGCAGCAAGGCATAGGCCTGCTGGTCGTCGGAGCCGTACAGCGTCGAATTGCCGAACACCGAGTTGGCCCACAGGCTGCTGGAGCCGCACTCGCGGCCCTGGCACCAGTAGAGCATCTGGGCGTCCTTGTCCTGCAGGGCCTCGCGCGCCTGGGTGAACACTTCGGTGGCGCTGTGGGTACGCGGCAACTCGTAGGTGACTGCGGTCAAGGCGCCCTGAACCAGCACTTCGCGCTCGTAACGCAGGCGCCCGCTGATACGGCGGACGGTACCTTGCGGGTAGAGGCGCTCCTGGTCGGCCTCCTCCTGGTAGGTGACGATTTCACTGCCTGCGAAGCGCGGCAACACCTCGAGATCTCGGCTACCGGCCACGTCGGCGCTGGCGAGGGGGCTTACCACCAGCAGTGCAAGCAGGTAACTCAGACGCATGTAGCCCCGCTTACCGCGCGAGCGAGAAGAATCGAGGGGCAGACTGGGGCGGATAGCGCATCCGGCGCTAGGGTGTACAGGTCGGTCATGCAGTTCTCCATGGCAGTACCCGACACCTTTCCCCAGTTGTAACGGGGCGTCAAGGCGCACTCAGGAATGCTTTGAAACAGTCTGCTACGAGTTGCGCGCCCTCCTCGTCGTCCAGATGCAGATGATGCCCGCCAGGCAGACGGTGGACCCTGATCGCCGTCTGCGTCAGCAACTCGGTCAAGCCCTCGCGAGGCGCCAGCAAGCCCTGCTCGGCCAGAACCAGCTGCGTCGGGCAACGCAGTGCCGTGACGAAGGCTTGTACATGGGCCAGGGTGAGGCGCATGGGCGTTGTCAGGGTAAGGCGGCTGTCGGTGCGCCAGGTCAGGCCATCCGCCACCGGCATCAGCCCGCGCTGCGCCAATAGGCGAGCCGCCTCGAAGCTGACATGACCGACACCGCGCTGACGTACCTGAGCGGCGCGTTCGAGGCTGGGATACACCGGCTTGCGCTTGCCCGAGAGCGCCAGGCGCCCACGCAGCGCCTCGGCCAACGTGGCGACCGCGGCGTCGGCCTCGATGGTCGGCGGCACCAGCCCATCGATCAACGCCAGGCGCTGGACGCGCTCGGGAAAGGTCGCGGCCAGCAACACCGAAACGATCGCGCCCATGGAATGGCCAAGCAGGCTGAAGCGCGGCCAGTCGAGCTGCTCGGCAACCAGCAGCACATCGTGCACGTAGTCCCAAAGGGCATAGCCGGCGCCCGCCGGGCGATGCGCCGAATGGCCGTGGCCGGCGAAATCCACCGCAACGATGCGCAGGCCCTGAAGCTTCGGCGCCAGGCGGGCGAAGGTGGCCACGTTATCCAGCCAGCCATGCAGGGCGATCACCGGCACACCGTCGGCCGGGCCGTACACTTGAGCGGCCAGTTCGATATGCGGCAGGCGCAGGCTGATTTCTTCGGGCACGAGACTCACCGCACGGCCTCGGCAGGCGTCTGCCAGCGGGTGAACAGGCGACGTATCAGCTGCGCGGTAGCGTCCGGGTGTTCGAGCGGAAACATATGCCCGCCCGGTAGCGTCAGGAACTCACCCCGCGGTGCGCGCCGCGCCATGCGTCCATGATGAGCCAGCACCACGCGACTTTCGGCGCCCTTGACCAATGCCAGCGGCACTTGCAGCTGCTGCGGCCGGCCGGGGCTGGTGTGCGGCACGCTGCGGTAGATGCTGATTTCGGTCGCCGCTTCGAAGCTAAGCCGCAGGCCATCTTCGTGTGGAAGCAGACCATGCTCCACGTAGGCATCCAGGCACTCCGGATCGAAGCGGCTGAACAGCGCGCGCGCGGCGAAATATCGCCGCGCCTCCAGCCCATCGAAAAAAGCCTCGCGCCGCCCCAGGGTGCGCCCGGCAGGCGTGAGACGGTCGATCAGGCCGAGCCGCTTGGCCGCCTGAATCACCAGTTGGTCGACGCGACTGAGCACCGGCGAGTCGAGCATCACCAGACCACGATAGAGATCGGGCCGACGCAACGCCGCATGGTAATGCAGCACCCCGCCCAATGAGTGACCTACGCCCCACACCGGCTCGGCGCACTGTTCGAGGTGATGGAGCAACTCGTCGACCAGGTTGCTCCAGTTGTCGTTCACCGGAAAGCGCGGGTCATGGGCATGTTGGGCCAGATGGTGCACCTGATATTCCGGCGCCAGCGCCGCGAACAGCTTGCGGTAGGTGGCCGAGGGAAATCCGTTGGCATGGGCGAAGAAGATCAGTTGGTGCATGGCGGTCGCACTGTTGGCAGGCAATGCATGGATTGTCAGGCAGCACCCGGCAGGCGGCAACGTCCGTAACGGTCAGGAGAGACGACGCTCCGGCCATCTGACGGCGTGATGGTCACCTGCCCTAGCGCTGCGACGCCTGGCTGCCGTGCGGCACGATGGCCATGGTCAGCCGGGAAATGCAGCAGGTCTTGCCGTCGTCGCCGCGCAGACGGATGTCCCAGACGTGGGTGGTACGGCCCAGGTGCACCGCCTTGGCCACCGCGGTGACACGCCCGCTACGCAGCCCGCGCAGGTGATTGGCATTGACCTCCAGGCCCACGCAGAAGAACTTCTGCGTATCGATGCACTGGTAGCTGGCCGTGGAGCCCAGGCTTTCCGCCAGCACCACCGAGGCACCGCCATGCAGCAAGCCATAGGGTTGGTGGGTGCGGGAATCGACGACCATGCTGGCCGTCAGCGACTGGTCATAGAAAGCTTCGAAGCGGATGTCCAGCAGCTCGCCAATGGTGTTGCGCTGGCTAGCGTTCAGTTCATCAAGGTTGGGTGTCTGGCGCCAGATACTCATGGTCGATCCTTGTTGTTTTGCGACGCGGCTCGCTCAGCGCACCTCGGGGTGCGCCAGCAGTTGCAGGGACATCAAACCAGCGATCAGGTCGTCGCCGTCGAGCAGTGCCAGACTGGCCGTGTGCATGGCCAGCGGCTGCTGGCGATGGCCATGTACCAGAAGCCCGCCGAGGGCGCCGATGAAGGGCTGGTGGGAAACCAGCAGGATTTCATCGCCAGCCAGGTGTTGCAGTCTGGTCAGGCTGTCGCGCGGATCGCTGTCGGGAGTCAGCCAGGCGACGGTCTGCAGCGGGCGCTCCACTTCCAGGGCGTCGTGCACCAACCCAGCCGTCTGCTGCGCACGTACGTACGGGCTGGCATAAATGGCGAGCGAGCGACCACGCAGGTGCTCGATCGACTGACGAACCTCGTCGCGCCCATGGGCCGTCAGTTCACGCGCCGCATCGGTACGCGCCTCGGCCTCGGCCTGCCCGTGGCGCAGTAACCACAGCCTCATACTGGCTGGCTCATAGTTTTGGTTCCTCATCTCTCGCAGGGTGAGGTGCGGGCGACACGCTATGCGCCGCCTCGCCTTGTGGCGGCCGCGGCGTCGGCCAGTCTGCGAACGGCCAGGGTTTGCTTTCGCTATTGAACGTACCGAAGCGACCGATCTGCGCCAGGTACTGGCTCAGGCTGTCGCCAAAACTCAGCAGGCCGCCATTCGGCGCACCATAGAACACGCGATAGATGAGCTGCAGCAGCACGACGCCGGCCAGCAGCAGTTCCGCCAGTTGCCAGACAAACAGGAACAGCAGCATCCAGACGATGCGCAAGCCGATGGGCTCGCCCTTGGTGTGATCATTCATGGTCATTGTCCTCAGAAGCCGGTAGCTGGAATGAAGTCGACATCGGTCTTGGGCTCGGCGCGCATCAGCGCCTCGATCACCTGATCCAGGGTACGCCCTTCGAAAAGGATCGCGTGCAGCCCCGCCACCAACGGCATGTAGACCTGCAGCTCTTCGGCCTTGGCCTTGAGCACCTTGATGGTATTGACGCCCTCGGCCACTTCGCCAAGGCGCTCGACCGCCTCCTGCAGGCTCAAACCTTCGCCCAGGGCGAAACCGACCTGATAATTGCGGCTTTTCGGCGAGGAACAGGTCACGATCAGATCGCCGACTCCCGCCAGGCCCAGAAACGTCATGGGGTTGGCGCCCAGATGCACGGCGAAGCGGGTCATTTCCGCCAGCGCCCGGGTGATCAGCATGCTCTTGGTGTTCTCGCCCATGCCCAGTGCCGCCGCCATGCCGGCGATGATGGCGTAGACGTTCTTCAACGCACCGCCCAGCTCGACGCCGAAGCGATCGGCACTGGCGTAAACACGGAATGTACGCCCGTGCAGCACTTGCTGCACGGCGCTGCAGAGCGCTTCGTCTTCGCTGGCCACCACGGTGGCGGTCAACGTGTGCGCGGCGATCTCCTTGGCCAGGTTCGGCCCCGACAGTACGCCGATGCGCGCCTGGGGCGCGACCTCCTCGATGATCTCGCTCATCAGCTTGAACGTCTGCGCTTCGATGCCTTTGGTGGTACTGACCAGTTGCTTGCCGGCCAACAAGCCCGACACCGGCTGCAAAACCTGACGCAGCGCGCTGGACGGCAGCGCCACGAACGCCAGCTCACAGGCCTCGAGCGCTGCCGGCAGATCGGTGGTCGGCTCCACGCCGTCGAGCACCTTCACGCCTTTGAGATAGCGCGGGTTTTCCCGCTGGGTGCGGATGGCTTCGGCCTGCACGGGGTCGCGCATCCAGTGCAGAACGCGATGCCCATTCTGTGCCAGCAGGTTCGCGATGGCGGTTCCGAAGCTGCCGCCACCCAGTACCGCGATAGGTTGCTGTTGAGTCATGACCAGTCCGTTTTGAATGCTGTGCAAGTGGCAGGCATTATACGGTTAGCAGGTTCTACGACCAGCCTTGTGGCGTCCCGAGCATCTGAAGAGAGTCGCAATTTTGCGGAGCATGGCTTTCATTGCCACGCGGCTCGGTTAACATGCGCGCTCTGCGCGAACAGGGCCGTTGCGTGACTTCCATCACTGTCCTTCATCGATATGTTGTGCTGGCGGCATCGCTCACCTGGGCCGGCCGGGTCTCATGCTGCCTAGTGGATCCGCTGCCCTGATGACCGCTCCCCTCCCGCGCGCCATCGCGCACTGCCGCGCCTGGCTGCGCCGTGCCCTGCTCGCACTGTGCCTGCTGACACCCGCCGTGCAGGCTGCAGAACTGCTGTTGAGCACCGCAGGCGATACCAGCAACCTGCAACATTTCGCCAATGCGCTGGCAGCGGCACGCCCGGCCGACCGCGTTCGCGTCGTGCCACTGAACGAAATGCCGCCGCTCGACCAGATGCCCGGCGATACGCGCCTGATCCTGTTCGGCCAGGCCGCGCTGGCGTGGCGCCTGGAATCGCCGAATGGTCCGCCTACGCTGGTGCTGCAAGTCAACAAGACCCAGGCGCACGGCACGCTCAGCCAGCGCCGGCCGGCGAACCTCAGCGTGCTCTGGCAGGACCCGGCACCCCGCCGCCAACTACGCCTGCTCAAGCACCTGTTGCCAAACGCCACTCGCGTGGGAGTGCTGCATGACCGGCACAGCGAATTCCTGATCCAGGAATTGCGTCAGGCCGCCAGCACGCTGGGCCTCGAAATCGTGCCCCAAGGCTGGCCGGACACCCGTGACAACAAAGCGGTGATCCGTTTGCTCGGCGCCAGCGACGTGCTGCTCGCCGTTGCCGATGACGACCTCTACAACACGCTGACCGCCAAGACTCTGCTGCTGACCAGCTACGGCCAGCAGCATGCGCTGATCGGCCCCAGCGCAGGCTTCGTGCGCGCCGGCAGCCTGGCCAGCACCTACAGTGATCAGAACGACTGGCTCGTTACCCTCGACCATTTGCTCGACCAGGCGCCAGCGCAGTGGCCGGCAGGAACCTACTCGAACACGTTCAAGGTGCTCGGCAACCCGCAGGTGGCGCGTACACTGGGCATCACGCTGCCCAGTGACGCCGAGCTCGCCCGGCATCTATTGCAAGGAGACACGCCGTGAAACTGTGGCGAGGCTGGAACATTCATGTCCGTACCCAGCTCATCAGCGTCGGCCCCGCTCTGCTGCTGACCCTGCTGTTGACCGGCTTCCTGACCTTCAATCGCCTGCAGGACCTGCGTGCGGAGATCAACCATACCGGCCAGTTGATCGCCAGCCAGCTGGCGCCTGCCACCGAATACGGCGTCATTTCCGGTAATCGGCGCGTGCTGGAGTCCCTGCTTCTGGCTACCTTGAAAACGCCCCACGTGCGCTTCATCGAAGTGCGCGACCGTGACGAGAACATCCTGGCCTACCTCGAACAGCCCGATCATCCGCATGCCGGTAACGGCCATCTGGACATCTTCCAGGCGTCCATCCAGCAACAGCAGATCGACCTCGATACGGACTTCGGCGAAACACCTGCGCGGGCGGCTGAGCCTGGGGCCGCCTATCTGGGCCGCGTGGTGGTCGGCATGTCCAGCGACGCGTTCAATTCCCGGCAGCAGGAAATCCTGCTGAAGGTCACCGCGCTGGTGCTGTTCGCCCTGCTACTGACCTTCCTGCTGGCCCGGCGTCTGGCCAGCCGGCTGTCCCGACCGCTGAGCGAGATGAGCGACGCCGTTACCGCCATCCAGGCCGGCAACTACCAGGCCACGCTTCCTGAAGTCGGCGACGGCGAACTGGCGACGCTGGCCCGACACATCAACAACCTGGCCAACGGGCTGAACAACGCCGCCCAGGAACAGCAGCAGGCCATGACCCTGCTGATCAAGGCACGCGAGGAGTCCGACCTGGCTAATCGCGCCAAGTCCGACTTCCTGGCCATGATGAGTCATGAACTGCGCACCCCGATGAATGGCGTGCTCGGCATGCTGCAATTGCTCGACACCACCGAAATGAACGACGAGCAGCACGAATATGCCGCACTGGCCATGGAGTCCACCGAGCACCTGCTGAAGGTGATCAACGACATTCTCGACTTCTCGCGTATCGAACGTGGCGCCCTGGAACTCGAACTGATCAGCTTCAACCTCTCGGCCTTGCTCAAGGCCGCCCAACAGGCCTTCCAGCACAGCGCCCAGCAGCGCGGCCTGCAACTGCGCCTGCAACTGGACGATGGCCTGCCGGCCCCGCAGGTCCAGGGCGACCCGACCCGCCTGCGGCAGATCCTGGTCAACCTGATCGGTAACGCCCTGAAGTTCACCGAACGCGGCGAAGTGCGCATCGAAGCCCACTGGCAAGCCCTGGACAATCAGGTGCTGTGGTTCACCTGCAAGGTGCACGACACCGGGATCGGTATCAGCGCCGAACGCCTGGAAACCATGTTCGACGCGTTCCAGCAGGCCGACAATTCCATTTCCCGGCGCTACGGCGGCACCGGCCTGGGTCTGCCCATCGCCCGTACCCTGGCCGAATGCATGGGCGGCACGCTCAAGGCGCAGAGCGAACCAGGCCGCGGTTCCTGCTTCACCCTGGAGATTCCCCTGCCGTTCTCCGCCCAGCAACCGCAACTGCCCGCCCCGAACACCGCCAGCACGCCTGCCGCACAGGCCAGCCGCTCAGTGCTGCTGGTGGAAGACAACGCGGTGAACCAGACCGTGATCGAAGCCATGCTGCGCAGTCTCGGCTATCAGGTTGAACTGGTCGGCGATGGTGCCCAGGCCGTCTCGGCCGTGAGGGAACGACAATTCGCCGCCGTCCTGATGGATTGCCGCCTGCCGGTCATGGATGGCTACGAAGCCACCCGACGTATTCGCGATCTCGGCCCGTCAGGCCGCCTGCCGATCATCGCCCTGACCGCCAATGCATTGCAGGGCGACCGCGAGGCCTGCCTGCAAGCCGGCATGAACGATTACCTCGCAAAACCGTTCAAACGCATTGAATTGCAGGACGTGCTCGATCGCTGGCTGTCGGCCGACGGTACCGCGCACTGACGGCCGTTGCGTCGTAGCCGCGCGAAATCGTGCCTCGCGCCGGCGCGCAACACTCGCAACCTCTAGTCAGATGGGCGAAAATGCTGCACGCTTGCTGGTTGAAGTGGGCATCAAAGGGGCATCTGTGACACCATTGCCGCCTGCAGAGTACAACTGTACTCACCACACTGTGACTTTCACCACAACGCAACAGTCTATGACTAGGCTGCTGGCAGTCGCATGACTCATGCGCAGCCGGCCAGGACGATTTACCCAGCCGAGGCGCGTGGGGATTATTGAGGAGCTCGCATGACCAAACAAAACGCCTTCACCCAGGAAGATCTGTTGCGCTGCAGCCGCGGCGAACTGTTCGGCCCGGGTAATGCGCAACTGCCCGCCCCCAACATGTTGATGATCGACCGGATCGTCCACATCAGCGAAACGGGCGGCAAGTACGGCAAAGGCGAAATTGTCGCAGAGCTCGATATCAATCCTGATCTGTGGTTCTTCGGTTGCCACTTCGAAGGCGACCCGGTGATGCCAGGCTGCCTGGGCCTCGATGCCATGTGGCAGCTGGTCGGCTTCTTCCTCGGCTGGCAGGGTAACCCTGGCCGTGGTCGCGCCCTGGGTTCGGGCGAAGTGAAATTCTTCGGCCAGGTTCTGCCCACCGCCAAGAAGGTCACCTACAACATCCACATCAAACGCACCATCACCCGCTCGCTGATCCTGGCGATCGCCGATGGCACTGTGAGTGTCGATGGTCGCGAGATCTACAGTGCCGAAAGCCTGCGCGTCGGCCTGTTCACTTCCACCGACAGTTTCTAAAGGATCCTTTCCATGCGTCGCGTCGTTATTACCGGTCTAGGCATCGTTTCCTGCCTGGGCAATGACAAAGAAACCGTCTCCGCCAACCTTCGCGCTGGCCGCCCCGGTATCCGCTTCAATCCGGAATACGCCGAGAAGGGTCTGCGCAGCCACGTGTCGGGCTCCGTCGACCTGAACCTGGAAGAATTGATCGACCGCAAGCTGTTCCGCTTCATGGGTGATGCCGCTGCCTATGCCTACCTGGCGATGGAGCAGGCGATCAAGGACTCCGGCCTCAGCGAAGAGCAGGTATCGAATCCGCGTACCGGCCTGATCGCCGGCTCCGGTGGTGCCTCCACGCTGAACCAGATGGAAGCTATCGACACCCTGCGCGAGAAAGGCGTCAAGCGTGTTGGTCCGTACCGCGTCACCCGCACCATGGGCAGCACCGTATCGGCCTGCCTGGCGACCCCGTTCAAGATCAAGGGCGTCAACTTCTCGATCTCCTCGGCATGCGCCACCAGCGCCCACTGCATCGGCCAGGCCATGGAACAGATCCAGCTCGGCAAGCAGGACGTGGTCTTCGCCGGTGGCGGTGAAGAGGAGCACTGGAGCCAGAGCTGCCTGTTCGACGCCATGGGCGCCCTGTCCACCCAATACAACGACACGCCGGAAAAAGCCTCGCGCGCCTACGATGCCAACCGTGACGGCTTCGTCATCGCCGGCGGCGGCGGCATGGTCGTGGTCGAGGAACTGGAGCACGCACTGGCGCGCGGCGCGAAGATCTACGCTGAAATCGTCGGCTACGGCGCGACCTCCGATGGCTACGACATGGTTGCCCCCAGCGGCGAAGGCGCAGTGCGTTGCATGCAGCAGGCGCTGGCCACCGTCGAGGACCCGATCGACTACCTCAACACCCACGGCACCTCGACTCCGGTCGGCGACGTTGCGGAAATCAAGGGTATTCGTGAAGTGTTCGCCGGCAACGCCCCGGCCATCAGCTCCACCAAGAGTCTGTCGGGCCACAGCCTGGGCGCCGCAGGCGTGCATGAGGCGATCTACTGCCTGCTGATGATGGAAGGCAACTTCATCACTGCTTCGGCCAACATCGAAGAGTTGGACCCGGCGGTCGCTGACCTGCCAATCCTGCGCGAGACCCGTGAAAACGCCAAGCTGGATACCATCATGTCCAACAGCTTCGGCTTCGGTGGCACCAACGCCACCCTGGTGCTCAAGCGCTGGGCTGGCAACTGATCGGCGGGCCGCAATGAAAAACGGCGCCCTGGCAGACTGTGTGAAAACCTAGCAGTCCGAGGGTGAGTTGAAGACAATGCCTCTATCGGTTGATAGGGGCATTGTCGTTTATGGGTTATATCCAGGGCGAAGGTCGCGGGCAAAGCAGTCTATTTCCGGTCACGCTGGAGGAGCTGATCGCCGAGGATCATCTGGTTCGGGTGATCGAAGCCTATGTAGCGAGGCTGGATCTTCAGGCATTGGGCTTTAGCAAAGCCAAGGCTCATCGCACGGGGCGTCCTGGCTATGACCCGGCCGATCTGCTCATGCTTTACCTGTATGGCTATTTTCAGCGTATCCGCTCATCGCGCCGTCTGGAGGCTGAGTGCCAGCGCAATGTTGAAGTGATGTGGCTGCTGGGCCGTTTGGCGCCGGATTTCAAGACCATTGCCGACTTTCGCAAGGACAACGGTG